>NZ_JWLD01000015.1 GCF_000813725.1 Leisingera sp. ANG-Vp | reverse complement strand
CCAGCTCTTTTACGGCGGAGGCGGGGCGTTCCACCACCTCGCCCGCCGCGATACGGTTGATGGCGCTGTCATCCAGCTGCCGGATGACGGGACGCGCATCTGCTTGTGGCTTTTCGCTGATATGGGGGTCTGCACTGCTCATACCGCTAAATTTAGCATGTATGGGCGATTCTGCCACCGGAATGCGCAGCCGCCCCGCATCAGCGGCGTAAAACAGGAAATGCCCCGTCAAACCCTGGTCCCAGCGATAATCCGCCCGGGTTCTGGCCCGGGCCTCTTAAGTTTTTTGTCCATTTAGTCAAAAAACCTGCCTGCAGGCCCCGGCCCTCGCTTGCCAATATGCCGCACCCGTGCGACTTTCGCACGGAACTCTTCCGAGGAATTCCAATGGATAGCCAAACCGCTGAACGAAGCGCGCAGCTGCCGCAGCTGGCCGAGCCGCGCAATCCCGGCATGGAGCTGGACCTGGACTGGGTCGCTGCTGTGCAGGCCAACACATCGGCCATCGAACGCCGCTGCGCCACCCTGCCGGGCCGCCGCAGCGTCAAGAAGGACCACCAGGCCGCCTGGCTCTTGAAGGCGATCAGCCTGATTGACCTCACCACCCTGTCCGGTGACGACACCCAAGGCCGGGTGCGGCGCCTTTGCGCCAAAGCCCGCCAGCCGGTTAACGCAGGCCTTCTGCGCGAGCTGGGCATGGACGGTCTCACTACAGGTGCGATCTGCGTCTATCACGACATGATCGAAACCGCGGTGGAGGCCCTGAAGGGTACAGGTATTCCGGTCGCTGCCGTCTCCACCGGCTTCCCGGCCGGCCTGTCCCCCTTTCACCTGCGGGTGGCGGAAATCGAGGAAAGCGTCAAAGCGGGGGCCGAGGAGATCGACATCGTGATCTCCCGCCGCCATGTGCTGACCGGCAACTGGCAGGCGCTTTATGACGAGATGAAAGCCTTCCGTCAGGCCTGCAGCGACGCCCATGTGAAAGCGATCCTTGCGACTGGCGAGCTGGGCTCTTTGCGCAATGTCGCGCGCGCCTCGCTGGTTTGCATGATGGCCGGCGCTGATTTCATCAAAACCTCCACCGGCAAGGAAAGCGTCAACGCCACCCTGCCGGTGTCGCTGGTGATGATCCGCGCCATTCGCGACTATTATGACCGCACCGGATACCGTGTCGGCTACAAGCCCGCCGGCGGCATCTCCAAAGCCAAGGACGCGCTGGTGTACCTGTCGCTGATCAAAGACGAGCTGGGCAACCGCTGGCTGCAGCCTGACCTTTTCCGCTTTGGCGCCTCCTCGCTGCTGAACGACATCGAGCGCCAGCTGGAACACCATGTCACCGGGGCATACTCCGCCGGCTACCGCCATTCCATGGGCTGAGGGCTGTACACATGACCATCAAAGAGATTTTCGACACCATGGACTACGGCCCCGCCCCCGAAAGCGCCGCCGACGCGCTGGCCTGGCTGGTCGATCAGGGCAGCCGCTTCGGCCATTTCATCAACGGCGAATTCACTGCCCCGGGCGACGGCTTCGACAGCAAGAACCCCGCCACCGGCGAAGTACTGGCCACCCTGACCCAGGCTACCCAAGCCGACGTCGACAATGCGGTAGAGGCCGCGCGGAAGGCGCAGGGCGCCTGGGCTGTTCTTGGCGGGCCCGGCCGCGCCAAATACCTCTATGCCATTGCCCGGCTGCTGCAGAAGCATTCCCGCCTGTTTGCGGTGCTGGAGACCCTGGACAACGGCAAGCCCATCCGCGAGAGCCGCGATATTGATATCCCCTTGGCGCAGCGGCATTTCTACTATCACGCGGGCATGGCCCAGCTGATGGAGAGCGAGCTGCCGGATGCCGAGGCTCTGGGCGTCTGCGGCCAGATCATCCCCTGGAACTTCCCGCTGCTGATGCTGGCTTGGAAAATCGCGCCGGCCATTGCCATGGGCAACACCGTGGTCCTGAAGCCTGCGGAATACACATCGCTGACGGCGCTGCTGTTTGCGGACATCTGCCGCCAGGCAGGCCTGCCCAAGGGTGTGGTGAACATCGTCACCGGCGACGGCGCCGTGGGCGAGATGATCACCGCAGCGGATGTCGACAAGATCGCCTTCACCGGCTCCACCTCGGTTGGCCGCAGGATCCGCGAAGCCACCGCAGGCAGCGGCAAGGCGCTGACGCTGGAACTGGGCGGCAAGTCCCCCTACATCGTCTTTGACGATGCAGACATTGATTCAGCTATCGAAGGGCTGGTTGATGCGATCTGGTTCAACCAGGGCCAGGTCTGCTGCGCGGGCTCGCGCCTCTTGGTGCAGGAAGGCATTGCAGACCGCTTCCACACCAAGCTCAAGGCCCGCATGGATGGCTTGCGCATCGGCAACCCGCTCGACAAATGCATCGACGTCGGCGCTGTGGTCGATCCGGTGCAGCTGAACACCATCAGCGAAATGGTGGCCGCCAACCAGGCAGGCACCATGCATCAAGCGCAGGTCGAGATGCCCGCAGGCGGCTGTTTCTACCCGCCGACCCTGATCGAAGACCTCACCCCGGCGGATCCGCTGATGCAGGAAGAGATCTTTGGCCCGGTGTTGGTCTCCTGCACCTTCCGCACCCCGTCTGAGGCGGTGGAGCTGGCCAACAACACCCGCTACGGGCTGGCGGCGACACTCTGGACCGAGAACGTCAACCTGGCGCTCGACATGGCACCGAAACTGGTCGCGGGCGTGGTTTGGGTCAACGGTACCAACATGTTCGACGCGGCAGCCGGTTTCGGCGGCGTGCGCGAAAGCGGCTTTGGCCGCGAAGGCGGCTGGGAAGGCCTCGCCGCCTATACCCGCCCCAAAACCAAGTCCAAGCCGCTGACCAAGGTGGAAGCACTCGAGGGCAACGGCGCCCCGGCAGACCCGCTGGACCGCACTGCCAAGATGTATGTCGGCGGCAAGCAATCCCGCCCGGACAGCGGCTACAGCCAGGCCATCTACGGCAAATCCGGTGCGCTCCTGGGCCACGTGGGCCTTGCCAACCGCAAGGATGTGCGCAACGCGGTAGAGGCTGCGGCAGGCGCCAAGGGCTGGTCCAAGACCACCGGCCACCTACGGGCGCAGATCCTGTACTACATCGGTGAGAATCTCTCCGCGCGAGCGGATGAATTCGCTGCCCGCATCGACGCAATGACCGGCAAGAAGAGCGGCGCGGCCGAGGTTGAGGCCTCGATCCAGCGGTTGTTCTCCGCCGCCGCCTGGGCTGACAAATATGACGGCCAGGCGCATGGCGTCCCGATCCGAGGTGTGGCGCTGGCGATGAAGGAAGCCGTGGGCGTGATCGGTGTGCTTTGCGCCGATGAGGCACCGCTGCTGGGCCTTGTTTCCGCAATGGCGCCAGCGATTGCCATGGGCAACCGGGTGGTGCTGGCGGCCTCCGAGCCCTTCCCGCTGGCGGCAACGGATTTCTACCAGGTGCTGGAAACCTCGGACGTGCCCGCAGGAGTGGTCAACATCCTGACCGGCAGCCATGCAGATCTGGCCAAGCCTATGGCCTCCCATCTGAACCTGGACGCGGTCTGGAGCTTCTCCTCCACCGATCTGTCCGCCCAAATCGAAGCGGCCTCAGCCGGAAATCTGAAGCGGACCTGGGTCAACAACGCCACCGCCACCGACTGGATGCAGGATCACAGCAAGCGCTTCCTGCAGGAGGCCACCGAGATCAAGAACATCTGGGTGCCCTACGGCGAGTAACCCGGCTCAAAACGCACAACGGCTGGCCTCCCCTGAGGCCAGCCGTTTTTCTTTGCCTGTGCCGGGATCAGGCCCCCAGCGGCGTCAGCGCATAGATCAGCCCGGCTCCGACCGCCATCGTCAGGATCACCGCCAGGAAGGCCAGGATCATCGGCATCCGGAAAATCGCGCGCAGCAGGATAACCTCGGTCAGGCTGGCCCCGGCACTGCCGATGATCAGCGCCATCACCGCGCCCAGCGACATGCCCTTGGCCGCCAGTGCCGCCGACAGAGGGATCACCGCCTCCGCCCGGATGTAAAGCGGGATGCCGATCACTGCAGCCACCGGAATGGCAAACAGGTTGTCGCTGCCCGCGTATTCGGTGATCAGCCCGGTTGGCATGAAGCCGTAAATGAACGAGCCGATGGCAATGCCGCCCAGCAGGTAGGGCAGCACGCCCTTGAAGTCCTTCCAGACCGATTTCCAGAGCCGCAGCCAGCGGTTCTCAGGCTGAGACGCCGCGCTGCAAGAGCTGCCGCAGCCGCTGGGAACTGGTGCTTCATAGGCCGCAGGCTCCACATGGCGCTCGAACCCCAGCGCCTCCAGAAGCACGCCCGCAGCCACCGAGACCACCATCGCGATCAGGAAATAAACCACCGCCACCTGCAGGCCGAAGGTCACGGTGAACAATCCGATGATCACCGGGTTCAGCAGCGGACTGGAGAACAGGAACACCATCATCGGGCCAAACCCGGCCCGCGCCCTGAGCAGCCCTTTCAGGAAGGGAATCGTCGAGCAGGAGCAAAACGGCGTGATCGCCCCCATCAGCGCGGCAACCACATAGCCACGGCCGTTGCGAGAGCTGAGGACCGCCTGGATGCGGGCCGGTGAGATGTACTCCTGCAGCACCGCCACGCCGTAGCTGATCAGCAGGAACAGCGCCGTCAGTTCCACGGCGAGGAAGAGAAACATGCCGCCTGCTTCCTGCAGGGCAGCGGTGACTTCAGGTGACATCGGTCGAACCTCTGATTCTAAATTACTGGTTTTGTCGAAATATTGATCATCGGAGCACGAGTCAATATATTACCGGTAAATTCGTAATATTAGAACGGAAGCGCTCATGGACGTCGACGAAATTGCCAAGGTTCTCAAGGAGCTGGGCCATCCGCACCGGCTGCGGATTTTCAAGCGGCTGGTGAAGTCAGGCTTTGACGGGCTGCCGGTCGGGGTGCTGCGCGAGGATCTGGATATCCCGCATTCCTCGATGACTCACCATGTTGCCAGCCTGGTGGAGGCCGGGCTGATCAAACAGCAGCGGGAGGGGCGCATCCTGCGCTGCGTGCCGCAATACGGCCGCCTGTGGGACGTGATTGCTTACCTGCAAAGCGAATGCTGCCTGGATGAACGCAGCTCAGCGGCAGGCTGAGAGGCTGCCGGCACGGAGCGTGCCAAAGGAAAACGCCCGCTCCTTTCGGAACGGGCGCAGAAATCCGGGATAAGCGCGGATTAGCGGCGGATGCCCAGGCGCTTGATCAGGTCCTGGTAACGGGCCTCATCCTTGCCTTTGGTGTAGTCCAGCAGCTTGCGGCGCTGAGCAACCATCTTCAGGAGGCCACGGCGGCCGTGGTTGTCCTTCTTGTGGGTTTTGAAGTGCTCAGTCAGGGTGTTGATGCGCGAGGTCAGGATTGCAACCTGGACTTCCGGGGAACCGGTGTCGCCGTCTTTGGTTGCGAATTCTTTCATCAGGCGCGCTTTTTCTTCCGCAGTGATCGACATCGGGGTCTCCTTCATAAGGTTAGAGTGGATGGCGCAGGCCGGGATGTCGTCCAGCACAGGCCCATGGAGAAATCCGCCGTGGAATCACGGCAGATGCGGGCGTATATGATGTTTCCGCTTTAAAGGCAAAGGATATGTGAGCAAGCCTAGCTTACTGGGGAAGCAGACCGGTCTGCGCGGCTGAAGCGGTGTCGATCAGGACAAGGTCCGAAGCGGTCAACTCTTCGGCTCCCGAGAGCCTCAGGGCAGGCTCTCCATCCACCAGGATCAACTGCTCATCTTCTGCCTCCGGATTGGCCTGCACCTCGACCGACGGCTCCTGGCCACCTTCGAAGTCCCAAACCAGCACAAGCTGATCCTCCCCGGCGTTGTAGTCCATCAACTGCACGGCTGCCGCCGTTCCGGTCCAGAAGCCTGCCATGAACTGATCTTCGCCATTGCCGCCCGTCAGGACATCGCCTGCTCCGGCAATCAGCGTGTCGTTGCCATCGCCGCCATTGACGTAGTCCCGTTCCGAGCTGTCACCGGCTCCGGACACTGCGTCATCGCCATAACCGCCAAACAAAGCATCTTCACCGCTTCCGCCGGTGAGACTGTCATCGCCGTCATTGCCGTGCAGTGAATCCCCGCCGTCGCCGCCCTCCAGCCAGTCCTGATCCTGGCCGCCGTGCAGCACATCGGCATCAGCGCCGCCGTAAAGGCTGTCATCGCCGAAATGGCCAAAAAGGCTGTCATCGCCGACGCCGCCTTCCAGCCAGTCCGCCCCGTCCTCGCCATGCAACTCATCCAGGCCGTCACCGCCAGAGAGGTTGTCGTCGCCCGCGTCACCATGAAGAACATCAGCGCCCGGGCCGCCCTCCAGCCAGTCATCGCCGCCATAGCCGCCGATCTGATCATTGCCGCCGCCGCCGTTCAGACTGTCGGCCGCGCCGCTGCCTGCAATAACGTCTGCGTCTTCCGTGCCGGCCACTGTGTCCCCGGCCGGTTCGATATAGCCACCGTCAAGCCCGTCGCCTTGCGGCTCCCCGGTGCCGTTTTGAGCCCCGGACTCCTCTTTTTCCGGCGTCTCGCTCTCAACCAGAACCGCACCGCCAACCGCAACAAGACCCAACACACTTGCAAGCCACAACATAACCCGCTCACACCTCAGCAAACATTCGTACCCGCCGTCAGGATCTCATGTCATAGTTGAAAATGCAAAACAAAAGGGGAACATCGGTTAACAGGCGCCAAAGCCGCCTACTCCGCCTGCCACGGTTCCGGCTGGCGGCTGTAAGCAATGTACAGGGGATGTTTCGGATGGCCCGCCTTGCTGAGCCCCAACTGATAGAGTGGCTTGCCGGTTGCCCGCAGCGCGGCCTCGACCCGCGCGCCTTGGCCGCGGTGCTCGCCATGGGTGCCCCAAGCGCAGATCACCGTATCGGCCCAGTCCATCCCCTCCAGCACCGCCGCCATGTTGTCCGGCCCTTCCGGCGCCTCAAGCCGCCGCATCTCACGCGGGTCGGTCACCCGGCAGGCAAAGATATTGGTGGCCCGGAAACCGCCATAGCCCAGCGCCCGGGCGCGGCGTTCGCAGCGCTCAATGGTGGGGTCGTTCTGCACCTCGGTTGCGGTCGAGGGGTTCAGCATCACGAACATCACCCGCCGCCCGCCAGGCTCCCAGACCCGGGTCAAGCTGTAGCGGTAGGATTCGCAATCCGAGTAAACGGCAGTCGAGGGCGCATCGCCTTTGGTGTGGGTCCGGGTGATCATAGGCCGTCTGTAGCAGGGCTGTTCGCCCTGTCAAATGCTGCTGGCCACAGCAGAGAATATTGCTGGAACCTGAAGGTGCTGATACACCTACCAAGTGTTTAACGCTCATTTATTCTATCCAGGGTATTCGAAATGGAACTGCTACTGCTCCTCGGAATTGGCATTGCTGCAGCCGGAATCGTCCTTTCAGGAGATGATGACGAGGAGCTGGTGACAGTCGTCATCCCCGAACCGCCAGGTCCGGTCTATGGGCAAGAGGGCGAAGATGAGCTGCTGACCGGATCGGACGAGGGCGAAACCATCCTCGGGAATGAAGGCGATGCTGATACTCTCGATGGCGGGGGCGGCAATGACTTTCTTGGCTTTGGCGCCGGCAATTCTGTCACAGGCGGTGACGGCGCAGACCGGTTTGACCTAATCGGCGGCGGCAGCGCAGGCACAGTCATTGAGGACTTTGATCCCGCTGCTGACCGTCTACGTATGGAAGAGACGCATCAGGAAGTGGCGCTGTACCAGACAGAAGACGGCACCGGACTGCGCTTAGTGGAGACGCAGGGCATGACCACAGTCCTGACCCTGAACAACCTCTCCCTGGAAGACGGGCAAACCTTGGACGTTGAATTTTTTGGCGCGCATCTGGATGACGGGCCCTATACCGTGTCCTTTGACGCACCTTCGGATTCCGGGCCCCAGATCATTGATGCTCAGCGCGGCACAGATGGCGATGACAATCTGGCCGGCACAGCAGGACACGACGTGATCTTTGGCGAGGACGGTGCCGACACGCTCACAGGCGGCGAAGGCAATGACTCGCTGTTCAGCGGCAGCGGCTCAGTGCATTACCCGGACTCCTACAACCACTACCCCGGCGATCTGACCCAGGTCGGCGATGACGGCGATCTTCTGGAGGGCGGCGCCGGGGATGACCACTTGTGGATCGGGCCGGGCACCACCGCCACCGGCGGCGCGGGCGCCGACAGCTTCCATGCCTTTGCCAATGTCTATAACGCGGGCACCCCGGCAGCGGAGATCACCGATTTCGATCCGGCGGAAGACCAGTTGATGATCGATTTCCCAATTGTTGCAGGTTTCGGGTCGCTGCCCAGTTTCAGCTTCGAGGATGCCATTGCCGGGCTGAGCGTGACCTATGATGCCGGTCAGGACAGCACAATGATCGCCATGGACGGTATTGCGGTCGCAACGCTGCCCGGAGACCAGTCGGCAATCAGCATCGCCTTTCATGATGACTATTCAACCGATGAAGACCGGTGGCGGGATGCTTCAGGCAATGTGATCAGCGCCGAACAGGGGGCGACTGCCAGCATCCTTCTGACCGCACAGCAGGACCAGTCGGTCCTCGGCACCAACTACGACGCTGTCCCGGCCTGAGCCTGGTAACGGGGCAGGTCCTGGCATATCTGGCCTGCTCCCGTTCCGCCGCAGACAGGCATGCCGCGGCAGCTCCGGCGCAACCTTGAGTTTGTTAAAGATTTATGCACCCATAAGGGGAATTTGAACCATCCGTCAAACAGCGCGGCCATTGCACTTTTAACTCGAGAGATTTCCATGGAACTTCTTCTTCTGCTGTCGATTGCCGCCGCCGGCTCAGCCGCCGTAATGCTGGATGACAGCGACGATCCGGCAACGACGGCGCCAGAGGAGCCCACTGAACCGGAGGAGCCCGTCGAACGGGATGCCCCCCAGGAACTGACCGGTGAGAGCTTCCTTGACGAAACCCTGACCGGCGGCACCGGCAACGACACGCTGACCGGCAACTGGAATGACAATGATGTTCTTCTGGGCGGAGACGGCGATGACCACCTGCTCCTGGACCATAAAAACACCGGGACCGGGGGCGAAGGCGCAGATCTGTTTTCCGTGAACGGGCGGTCTGTTCCCGATGACGATGAAGAACCTATCCGGATCACAGATTTTGACCCGTCCCAGGATCAACTGATTCTGGAAAACTTCGATGTCGAAATGCAGGTGCAGACCCTGCCTGAGGAAGACGGCCTGGGCATCTACACCAGAAGCGGAGAGCTGGTTCTGGCCTTGCCCGGCGTGACAGAGCTGCCGGAAGGTGCGGTGCTGTTTGAGGGAGAGCTGCAGAACCAGTTCACAGGACTGGTGTTTGAAGCTGCCTGGCCCGGCGGCAGCGACATCACGGTGGAAGAACCCCAAGACGGAGCCCCCTACGGCATGGTCATCGCGGATGGCGGAGACAACACAATCTCCGTGTCATCGGATGCCTCGATCATCAGGGGCGGGGCCGGGGATGATGTGATCACTGTTACCGGTGACGGAGAGACTGCACTGCAGGATCCTGAAATTTTCAGGGTTTCCAGTCTTTACGAAGCTCAGGACCACCTGTTCCCCTATCGAACCCAAGTATCGCATCACAACCTGTTTGGCGGTGACGGCAACGACACCATCAGCGTGTCGGCGCCGGACTCCTATGCCTATGTCCGCACATCGGACGATGACGGCGCCGACCTGGTGCAGCTTGACAGTGCCGCAACAGTGCAGGTCGAAGCGGGCAGCGGCGACACTGTCATCGCAACTGAGGGCGTTGATGAACTCCACGCCTATTTCACTGGCGACGGCGGCGTGCTGGTCGGCGGGGCAGCTGATGTCTCAGCCTGGGCTGTTGGCGGCCACACTTTGAATGGCGGCGATGGCGACGATCTGCTGGTGGGCGGCGACGGCGCGCAGCACCTCTCGGGCGGGGCCGGCAGCGACTATCTCCACGGCAACGACAACAGCTACCACACCAATCACAGCGCTTCGGCCGGCATGTACATGAACCGGTTCCAGGACACATTGGATGGCGGGGACGGCGACGACCGGATCCTGGCCTCCAACGGCGATATCGTGACCGGGGGTGCGGGCACCGACACAATCTCAGCCTATGTAGACCCGGAGAGTTCGCTGGGCGGGGCCATCGTTACCGACTTCGAACCAGCCGCGGAAAGCGTGGAAGTGGTTCTTGGCGGCGGCGAGACGCTGCCCGAAGACAGCGTGCCGCATGGCCCCAGCTACGACCTGCAAGGCCGGGTGAGCCTCAGCGAATCCGGCGGCGGCACCAGTGTTCTGGTGGACGGGCAAGAGGTGCTGCGCCTGGCAGGCCAGACCGGCCTGACGGCCGGTTTCCTGCACACGTCAGAAGACGGCAGCGAAACCTGGTTTGATCTGGATGGCAATGAGGTCAGCAAGAACGATCTGCACATCCAGCTGAGCGTCTTTCACAACTACCGCGGCTAAGGTCTGAACCCCAATGCGGCCGCGCGAGCAGCCGGGTCACTCCGGCTGCACGAACACCCGGCTCGGGTGCAGCTCGCCCGATTTATAGATCCCCACGGCCACCGCCTGGCCGTCCAGCGAGGCCCAGGCTTCGTCGCCGTATTCCACATCCGCGGCCATCACCATGCCCGGGTTGCCGTTGCGCAGCCGCACCGCTCCCTGCGGGGTGCATTTCAGCTCGGGCAGATCCGCGAGACCTTGTTCCAGCGGGCGCAGATACTTGTCCAGTTCCGTGGATTTCGCCAGTTCCTCGACCAGCTCCAGCGAGACACCCTCTTCAGCGTCAAACGGGCCGGACCAGATCCGCCGCAGTTCCTTGACATGGCCATGGCAGCCCAATGCCGCGCCCAGGTCGCGGGCGATCGAGCGCACATAACCGCCCTTGCCGCAGGTCATCTCCAGCACCGCGTGGTCCTCATCCGGGCGGTCCAGCAGGATCAGTTCCTCGACCCACAGCGGGCGGGCCTCGATCTGCACATCCTCGCCCTCGCGCGCCAGCTTATAAGCGCGCTGGCCGTCGATCTTTACGGCTGAGAACTTGGGCGGCACCTGCATGATTTCACCCAGGAAAGGCAGCAGCGCGTCCTTGATTTGCTGATCGGTGGGGCGCGCATCGCTTTCGGCGATCACCTCGCCCTCGGCATCGTCCGTGTTGGTCGCCTGCCCCAGCCGCACGGTGAAGGTATAGGCCTTCAGCGCGTCGGTAATGTAAGGCACCGTCTTGGTCGCCTCGCCCAGCGCCACTGCCAGAACACCGGTCGCCTCGGGATCCAAAGTGCCCGCATGACCCGCCTTCTTGGCATCCATCGCCCAGCGCACCTTGTTCACGACCGCGGTCGATGTCAGCCCCGCAGGCTTGTCCACCACCAGCCAGCCGGAAATATCGCGCCCTTTGCGTTTGCGTGCCATGCCTTCACCCCAAAGTCTTATGAGGCGCGCCGGTTACCGGATCGCCCAGGCAGTGTCAATTTAGCAAATGACAGGGCCTTCAGGAAAGCACCGGAAGCAGGAGAAACTGTCCTGTGCTTGCCCCTGCCCGCCCGGGACGCTAGGCAGGCCCCCATGGCCGTTTCAAGCGAATATACCCCGCCGCAGGACCCGCTGGAGATCCTGCACCACGATGCCGAACTTCTGGCGGTGAACAAGCCTGCCGGACTGTTGTCGGTGCCTGGCCGCGGCGCGCATCTGGCCGATTGCCTGATTTCCCGCATCCAGGCGGTCTTCCCAGAAGCGCTGCTGGTGCACCGGCTGGACAGGGATACGTCCGGGGTGATGGTGTTCGGCTTGACCCAGCATGCCCAGCGGCACCTGTCGATGCAGTTCGAGAAGCGCACCGCAAAGAAGGCCTATGTCGCGCGGGTTGCAGGCAAGCTGGAGCCGCGGAGCGGTACCGTTGATTTGCCGCTGATCGTCGATTGGCCCAACCGGCCGAAACAGATGGTCTGCCATGAGACCGGCAAGACCGCGATCACCGACTGGCGGGTAATGAAATACGAAGAAGGTGCAACCCGCGTCCGTCTGACCCCCAAGACCGGGCGTTCGCATCAGCTGCGGGTGCATATGCTGTCGCTGGGCCACCCGATCCTTGGCGACCCGCTTTATGCCACTGGTGCCGCGCTCGAGCATCCGCGGCTGATGCTGCATTCCGAAGAATTGCGGATCAAGCATCCCGATAGCGGCGAATCTCTGAAATTCCGGATGACACCCTCTTTTTAGAGTCTGACTACGGCGCCTCCATCACCATCAGGAACAGCGTGTCCGGCTGCAGCGCCTCATAGCTGTGCGGATGATCGCCCGGGTAACTGTAGTAATCGCCGGCCAGCAGCACCTCCTCTTGCCCCGCCGGCCCGACGCGCATCTGCCCGGCGCAAACCAGCATGTGCTCGACCGTACCGCGCGGATGCGGCTGAGCGCGGCGGACCTCCCCTGGCTGCATCACCACCCGGTAGACATCCCGACGCACGTTGGGCGGGCATCGGGACAACAGCACCGCGCTGAAGTCCGACTGCTCTGATTCCAGAACGTCGCCTTCTCCGGCCCGCACCAGTTTGGTTGCCGGCGCCTCGGTTTCAAACAGCAGGCTCAGAGGTACATCCAAGGCCGCGGCCAACGCCCAAAGCGTCTCTACACTGGGGTTTCCGTTGCCTGCTTCCAGCTGCGACAGGGTCGACTTGGCAATGCCTGCCTCTGCCGCAAGCGCTGAGAGCGACTTCCCTGCACGGCTGCGCTCGCGCTGAATGGCGGCGGCAATCATCTGATGGGGTGCTGACATGTTCTTTTTACCGTACTATTGTTCGGGTTGATGAACGAGCGTATCGTTCGGTAGATTGGCCATTGCGTTCGGTATAGCGGATTCACTAATCCGCCTCCAGAGGAGTTCCCGCATGACAATGCAAGACCTTGCCCCGCCCCCGTCCCGGAATCAGCTGACAGCCGGGCTGCGGGATATTCTGCCACTGGCAGCCGGTGTCGGAGTCTATGGGCTGGCCTTCGGCCTCCTCGCCGCGCAGGCGCAAATGGGCGCGCTGCAGACCGGTGTGATGGGTTCCATCGTCTTTGCAGGCTCTGCGCAGATCATTGCGGTTGAGCGCCTGATCGCCGGGGCCGGAGCAGGTGCAGCAGTTCTCGCAGGGCTGGCGTTGAACCTTCGGCTGCTGCTGATCACCGCGTCGCTGCGCGAAGAGTTCACCGGGCGGCCCTGGTGGCAGGTGCTGCTTGGCCTCCATGTTGCTTCGGACGAGAATTGGGCGCTGATGCACGCAACCCGCGCCCGCGGCGGCCGCGCCGGCTACTGGTACCTGGTGGGCGGCGGGCTGGCGCTGGTTGCTGTTTGGGTGCTGGCCACCATGGCAGGCGCCGGCTTTGCAACCGCTGTGCCGGAGCCGCGCGCCCTTGGCATGGATTTTGCGTTCACCGCTGCTTTCATCGCCATTCTGCGCTCTCTGTGGGGCGGAGGGGCCTCGCTGCTGCCCTGGGCCGGCGCCGTGGCCACAGTATTGCTGACCGGCCTGCTGACCCCGCTGGACCCCACCTGGACACTGATCCTGGGCGGCCTCGCCGGGGCCGCCCTTGCCGGAGTGCTGGGCAATGACTGAGACCTGGACCCTGATCCTGGGCCTGGCGGCGGCGACTTTTACAGTCCGCCTCTCCGGCTACCTCCTAGGCCGCCGGCTGCCCGAACACGGCCCCTGGGCCCGCGGCCTGCGTGCTTTGCCCGGCTGCCTGATCCTGTCGCTGGTCACCTACTTGCTGATGCAAGGCGGTCCGCAGGAATGGGCGGCAGGCGCCCTATCCCTAGCCGTAGCCCTGGCGACCCGCAGCCTGCCGCTGACCATGGGCACAGGAATCGCCGCAATTTGCTTGATTAGAGCCTATTTCTAACGCTGGCCGTTCAAGCCCGCGCCATTGGCCCTGCGCCCGTGCGCAGCACGGGCCACGCCCAAGCCGGCAAGATTTCCGGCGCAGCCGGGCGGCTTGCAGGCGCGGGAGCACCACCGGGGCTGGCATCCAGCGGCACAACAAAGAAAGCCGCCCCAAAGAGGCGGCTTCCTCAATTACTCTGCCGGAAAACTTACTCGGCTGCCCAGCCGCCGACAGCTTTCACTTCCAGGAAATCCTCGATCCCCCATTTGCCGCCTTCGCGGCCCTTGCCGGACTGTTTCATGCCGCCGAAGGGAGAGCCTGCCGAACGCGATTTCCCGTTCATCTCCACCATGCCGGACCGCAGCGCGCGGGCCATGCGGTTGGCGCGGGCACCGTCCTGGGTCTGCACATAATTGGTGAGGCCATAGGGAGTGTCGTTGGAAATCTCGATCGCTTCCTCTTCGCTTTCAAACGGGATGATCGACAGCACCGGGCCAAAGATCTCCTCGCGGGCGATGGTCATCTGGTTGTTCACATCGGCAAAGACCGTAGGCTTCACGTAGTATCCCTTGTTCAGCCCATCCGGACGGCCGGTGCCGCCGGCCACCAGCTTGGCGCCCTCGTCGATGCCCTGCTGGATCAGATCCTGGATCTTGTTCCACTGCAGCTCATTGACAACCGGGCCGATATGACGGCCTTCCTGATCTGCCGGGCCGACCTCGACCTTGGCCGCCACTTCCGCGGCTTCCGTAACCACGCGGTCGTAGATGCTGTTCTGCACCAGCATCCGGCTCGGCGCGTTGCAACTCTGGCCAGTGTTCTGCATCATGTGCAGCACGCCTCGTTTCACGGCCTTCTCATCGGCGTCCTCAAAGATCACATTGGCACCCTTGCCGCCCAACTCCAGGTCGACCTTCTTCAGGGTCGGTGCTGCCGCCTGAGTGATCGCGATGCCTGCACGGGTGGAACCGGTGAAGGAGATCATGTCCACGTCCGGGTGGGTGGTCAGCTGCGAGCCGACGCCCGGGCCGTCACCGTTCACCAGGTTGAAAACACCAGCCGGGAAGCCGGCCTCGTCCATCAGCTCAGCAAAGATCATCGCGTTGAGCGGGCTCTGCTCGGACGGCTTCAGCACCATGGTGCAGCCGGCAACAGCCGCCGCGCCGACTTTCAGCGTCACCTGGTTCATCGGCCAGTTCCACGGCGTGATCAGGGCGCAGACACCGACCGCCTCATGGATGATGCGGTCGTTCGGGCTGCGGTCGTTCAGCGGCGCATCAAAGGGGAACTCCTTGGCTGCGGTGATGAAGTTGCGCAGATGCCAGCTGCCGGCACCAACCTGCGAGACGCGCGACATATCGATCGGCGCCCCCATCTCAAGCGACATCGCCTGGGCCAGGTCTTCAGCGCGGGCCTCATAGATTTCAATGAGCTTTTCCACCAGTGCGATGCGCTCTTCCACCGGCGTGGCCATCCAGCCGGGCAGTGCTGCCTTGGCGGCTGCAACGGCAGCATTGGTGTCGGCTTCCGCACCCAGCGAGATCACTGCGCAGGGATCTTCCGTCGATGGGTTGATTACCTCGAAGTCGTTGGCAGCAGAGGGGGCGACCCACTGGCCATTGATGTAAAAGTCGCGTTTCTCGATCATCTGGGAACTCCCATTTCAGATGTTCTGTCCCGGCCGTCCCGCCGGTTTGGCGGCCACTCTGTCACCAGGCCGGAAAGGGGGCAAGAGGCTTTGGCTCCATAATTTGATCAAATTATGGGCGGCACTGTCAACGCCCCTGTTTCCGTACCCGCAAGCAATTGCCGGACAAGGAAATTGCAGAAACCGGGTGGCATCCCGGCGCGGGGGCTGTAACGTGGCAGCAGAACACCTAGGTAGCATTCGAGGCGACTCGAAATCCGCCAAAAGAAGAAAACAACCCGACACAACAACCTGACTTAGGAGGACAATGCCATGGGTTTGCGCATTAACGACGTGGTTCCCGATTTCACCGCTGAAACCGATCAGGGCAGCATCAGCTTCCACGACTGGATCGGCGACAGCTGGGCGATTCTGTTTTCCCACCCCAAGGATTTCACCCCGGTCTGCACCACCGAGTTTTCGGCCGTTGCTCAGCTGAATGACGAATGGGCCAAGCGCAACACCAAGGTGATCGGCGTTTCCGTTGATGGCGTCGAAGAGCACAAGGGCTGGAAGAAAGACATCGAAAGCTACGGCAATGCTGCCGCGGGTTTCCCGATCATCGCCGACGGCGGACTGGAAGTTTCCAAACTCTATGACATGCTGCCTGCCGACGCTTACCTGCCCGACGGCCGCACCCCTGCAGACAGCGCCACCGTGCGTTCCGTCTTCATCATCGGCCCCGACAAGCAGCTGAAACTGTCGATGACCTATCCGATGACCGTGGGCCGCAATTTTGCAGAGATCCTGCGGGCGCTGGACGGGCTGCAGATGAGCGCCAAGGGTGTTGCCACCCCCGCCAACTGGGTGCCGGGCGAGGACGTGATCATCCCGCCTACCGTATCGAACGAAGACGCCAAGGCAAAGTTCGGCGAGTTCGAGACCATCTTCCCCTACCTGCGCAAAGTGAAAGCGCCGGAGTAACCGGCGCTCTTTGATGCGGCAACCATGCGGATCCGCCCCGCTCCGGCAGTTTTGCCGCCGGAGCGGACCAACTACCTGAACAGGCCCAGAAACTTCTTTTTGGGGGGCGGCGGGGCCTGCTCCATGATCTCGAGGTACCGCTGCCAATTGTGTTGCCCTGAGATAACCCCCTCTGCAACTGCGTAGAACAGTTCCTGGGTCTGGGTGCGCCGGGCCTCGAACAGGTGAAAAAAATCATTTTCGCCATAAAAGGACCCAATGCCATACACACCGTAACCGGCCAGCGGCCAGCGGGGCAGAATGGCGAACTTCGGATAGGTCAAAGCCACTTCTACGCCCGCCTCTTCCGCTCTGTCTGTGAGGATTTGCGCCACATCACCGGTCTTGGTGCGGCACATGGACGGTGAGCCAAGCGCGGAATACACCTCTCTCTTCACCGCCAGGAACATGGGCGCAGCGTAGATCCGGGTCGGATCCTTGTGGTTGGCGACCTGGGCCAGCCCTGCCACAGCGCCCGTTTCCGCTTGCGCCACCAGCCTGTCAAAACCAGCCCGGCTGAGAGGGAAAGCATCAATGTCGGCAATAACTGCAAGATCGCCCAGGCTGTCGTCGCGCATTACGGTATTGATCCAGTCGCAGTGCTGCGCCTTATCATCTTTCCACTGCTTGAGCGGAATACCGAGATGATCAAAGACCTGCGCCTGCGCCTCCACCATGCGGCTGGGAATATTCGATTGGTAAAACGTGTGTACGGTGGGGACTGTCATCTGTTTGTCTTTCCTTTCAGTCCAAATTTTCGGCGCGATTTATGCCCCAGCGCTCTGAACTTATCGCCCCACATCCGTTTCGCTTTCAGCCAGCCGTAGTTTTTGCTGCGCCCTTCCGTCCCGCGCCGCTTGGCGGTGTGGGACTTGTCGATATCGCTGTCTGCGCCAGTCGTTCTGAAAAGCGGCGGGCGCGTGGTCAGCCCCATGTCATTCGCAGTGAGCCACCTGCGCAGGAAATTGTCGTATGGGCAATTCAGCGGCAGCGCAATTTCGAGGAATGCGCAAGCGCCTTCGCGGGTCCATAACAAGGCGGTGGCCAGCATCGGGAAGTAATGGCCGCGATACAGCACAACTTCCGAGCCGTTTGCCCGGAGTGTTGTGACAGGTGACAAAATCTTGGAACGCTCCGCCCCGAGATTGGCCACGTACCAATCTGGTGTCCCGCGCTCGTTCTGCCATTCTATCAGGGCACGGGTAAGCTCCATGGCCTGCGGGGCGGGGCTAACGTCGTCTTCAAAAATCAGGCCATAAGGCTTGCCGGACTCGACAAACGCTTGCAGCGCCCGGATGTGGCTGAAACAACAGCCGACTTCGCCACCATTCATGTCGCGCCCAAAATAGGCACGCATAGCCGCAGCGTCGTACTCAGGCACATCAAGCGGATTGGTTTTCCGCCCGTCATAGCCGGAAACCCGGGTAAAGCTTGTGCCTTGCGCAGCCATGGCGTCGGTCGCCGCGGCAAGCCTGTCGGGGGAAGCGTCGAGGTTGATCAGGAAAATCGAAAGGTCAGTCATTCTGATCCGCCTGTAAAGGGGCCGGCACTTGCGCCGTTAGCGCGAAAGACCCCAGCCAATACACCGGGGTCTTTCAGGGTTGAATATCAAAGATCGGGCCGAATTACTCGGCCTTTTCTTCCCGCTTGATCTCTTCGCCGGTTTCCTGATCGACAACTTTCATCGACAGGCGGACCTTGCCGCGGTCATCAAAGCCAAGCAGCTTCACTTTCACTTCCTGGCCTTCCTTCAGAACGTCCGACGGATGGTTCAGGCGGCGGTTTTCGATTTGCGAGACATGCACCAGGCCGTCGCGCTTGCCGAAGAAGTTCACGAAGGCGCCGAAGTCGACGATCTTCACGACCTTGCCGGTGTAGATGGCGCCTTCTTCCGGCTCAGCCACGATCGAGTAGATCATGTCATAGGCCTTCTGGATGGCTTCGCCGTTCGGGCTTGCGATCTTGATCACGCCGTCGTCGTTGATGTCGACTTTTGCGCCGGACACTTCAACGATCTCGCGGATTACCTTGCCGCCCGAGCCGATCACTTCACGGATTTTGTCGGTCGGGATCTGCATGGTCTCGATGCGCGGTGCGTGGACCGAGAATTCATTGGTCTCGGACAGCGCTTTGCCCATCTCGCCCAGAATGTGGATCCTGCCGTCCTTGGCCTGTGCCAGGGCTTTTTCCATGATTTCCGGGGTGATGCCGGCAACCTTGATGTCCATCTGCAGCGAAGTGATGCCGTTTTCGGTACCCGCCACTTTGAAGTCCATGTCGCCCAGGTGGTCTTCGTCGCCCAGGATGTCGGACAGGATCGCGTAGGAGCCGTCGTCTTCCAGGATCAGGCCCATCGCAACACCGGCAACCGGTGCTTTCAGCGGCACGCCTGCGTCCATCATCGACAGCGAGCCGCCGCAGACGGAAGCCATCGAGGAGGAGCCGTTGGATTCGGTGATCTCGGAGACCACGCGCACGGTGTAGGGGAAGTCGGTCGGGGCCGGCAGAACCGCCTGCAGCGCGCGCCAAGCCAGCTTGCCGTGGCCGATTTCGCGGCGGCCCGGGGAGCCGACACGGCCCACTTCACCAACCGAGTACGGCGGGAAGTTGTAGTGCAGCAGAAAGTTGGATTTGAAGTTGCCGTGCAGCGCGTCGATGAACTGCTCATCGTCGCCGGTGCCCAGAGTGGTCACAACCAGGCCCTGAGTCTCGCCGCGGGTGAACAGCGCCGAACCGTGGGTCCGCGGCAGCAGCGAGGTTTCCGAAACGATGTCGCGGATCTCGTCGGTGCGGCGGCCGTCGATACGCTTGCCGGTTTTGACAACGTCGCCGCGCAGGATGCCTGCTTCCAGCTTCTTCAGTGCAGAACCCAGGTTGGCGTCTTCCAGCTGCTCTTCGCTCAGAGCTGCTTTGATGGTCTCGCGGGCAGCGGCAACAGCGGCGGTGCGCTCCTGCTTGTCGGCGATGGCAAAGGCAGCGCGCATGTCGGCGTCGCCTGCGGCTTTCACAGCTTCAAACAGCTCGGAGTAGTCCGGCGGGGTGAAGTCGAACGGCTCGTTTGCGGCTTCTTCGGCCAGCGCGATGATCAGGTCGATCACCGGCTGGATCTGCTCATGCGCAAAGTTCACCGCACCCAGCATCTCGGCTTCGGTCAGCTCGTAAGCTTCCGATTCCACCATCATCACGGCGTTCTTGGTGCCAGCCACAACCAGATCCAGGCGCTGCTCGGGGTTGAGGCGCAGATCCTGCATGTCGTCGACGGTCGGGTTCAGCACGTATTCGCCGTCAACAAAACCAACGCGGGCGCCGGCAATCGGGCCCATGAACGGTGCGCCGGAGATGGTCAGAGCGGCGGAGGCCGCGATCATCGCAACGATGTCCGGGTCGTTGACCAGGTCGTGGGACAGCACGGTGCACATCACCAGAACTTCGTTTTTGAAGCCGGGGACGAACAGCGGGCGGATCGGACGGTCGATCAGACGCGCGGTCAGGGTTTCTTTTTCGGTCGGGCGCGCTTCGCGCTTGAAGAAGCCGCCGGGCACCTTGCCCGCAGCATAGTATTTTTCCTGGTAGTGCACGGTCAGCGGGAAGAAGTCCTGGCCGGGCTTCTGCTGCCGGGCAAAGGTCACGTTGGCCATGACCGAGGTTTCGCCCAGGGTGGCAATCACGGAGCCATCAGCCTGGCGGGCAACCTTGCCGGTTTCCAGTGTGAGCGTCTCTTCGCCCCACTGCATCGATTTTTTCGAAACGTTAAACATCTAGCGTATCCTGATTGGGAGCGCTCCCGGCCCTCCGGGTCTCCCGTTTGCGTGGCGGCCCCATTGCCGCCGGCCCTATCTATCTTTCTTTCGCGTGCCAGGGCCCGGGCACATCGTCTCAGATAGGCCCGCCCATACAGCAGTTTGCCCCCGAATGAAAGGAAAAGCGGAAAGCTGCGAGGTGCAGCGGCAGGAGTCAGCTAAAAGGCGGCCGGAGGCCAGCCGCATCAAAGAAAACGCCCGATCCATTTGGAACGGGCGATGGGCTTGACTGGCCAATTGCTTGGAGCAGCCTCAGTTCGTGGTTTCCAGCCCCTCCGGGCGGCCGGCAATGGTGAAATGCAGCCCCTCGGGATCCATGAACTCCGCCGCGAAACGGTTAATGTCTTCCAGGGTGACCGCGTCAATACGGTCATTTCGGGTTTCCACATAGCTGATTGGCAGATGATCCATCTGCATCCCCGCCAGGATCGAAGCAATGCGGCTATTGCCGTCAAAGCGCAGCGGGTAGGCTCCGGTCAGATAGGTCTGGGCGTTCTTCAGCTCTTTCGCTGTCACACCCTCCTCGGCCATGCGGCGCCATTCGCCCCGGATCACTTCTACGGTCTCGGCCATCTTGCCATTGGCCGAGGCGACCGAGCCCATGTAGACCGCCGCCAGATCGCGCGGCACCAGGTAGGAATAGACCCCGTAGGTCAGCCCGCGCTTTTCCCGCACCTCGGTCATCAGCCGTGTCTCGAATGAGCCGCCGCCCAGGATCTGGTTCATCACATAGGCGGTGAAGAAATCCGGATCTTCGCGTTTGATGCCCTTTTGGCCGAACAGCGCCACCGATTGAGGTGTATCGAAGTCGACAACCGTGACTCCGCCCTCGATTGCCACGTCCGCCGGGCCCGGGATCGGCGCGCCCTCTGCGGGCAAGGCGCCCAGCAGATCGTCCAGAAGCACGCCCAGCTCTTCGGCGGTAATATCTCCGACAGCACTGACGTAGAGCCGGTCACGGGCAAAAACGGCCTCATAGGCGTCAAAAATGTCCTGACGGCTGAAAGCGGCGACCGACTCCAGCGTGCCCTTGCCGTCGCTGCCATAGGGATGCTCGCCAAATGCCATCCGGGAGAAAGCCTCGCCCGCGATCTTGTTCGGGTTCTTGGCGTCCGAGCGCAAGCCGGCCAAAACCTGCGCCCGCACCCGGTCCAGCGCGTCCTGATCAAAGCGCGGCTCGAACAGGGTCTGACGCAGCAGGGCCACCGCCTCCGCACGGTTCTCGGTCAGAAAGCGGGCAGAGATAGACACCGAATCCTTGTCTGCATCATAGGAGAAACTGGCAGCCAGAGACTCCAGCGCCCGGGTATACTCCTGAGCGCCCATATCGCCAGACCCCTCTTCCAGCAGCCCGGTCATCAGATAAACCGAGCCCCGCTTGCCCGGCGCATCCAGTGATGTTCCGCCGCGGAAACGCAGTTCCAGCGCCGAGAAGGGAATCGCATGATCCTCCACCAGCCAAGCGGTGATGCCGCCGGGAGAGGTGACTTCCTGGATCTTGATGCCGGCCAGGGCGGGCAGCGCCATAAAGCAAGCCAGCAACGACGCGGCAAAAAGCTTCAGCGGGTTCATTGGGTCACCTCCTGATCGCGCATCATCCAGCCAGTCACCGAGCTCTGCGGGCGCAGCACCTCATTGGCGGCAGCGATAATCTCATCCGCTGTGACCGATTGAAGGATCTTCGGCCAGTCCTGCACATCCTTGACCGACAAACCGATGCTGAGCGCCTGGCCATACCGGTTGGCAATCCCGTTCACATTGTCGCGGTCGTAGATCTCGGCAGCGCGAAGCTGCAGCTTGATACGGTCCAGCTGGGCTTCGTCGACACCCTCTTCAAGGAAACGGGCGATAGTGGTGTCCAGCGCCGCCTCGGCATCTTCCATACTGACGCCTTCAGCCGGGACGACCAGGAAAGTAAAGGACGTGTCGTCCAGCGCGCTGCCCGAGTAATAGGCGCCGGTGTAGACCGCAACCTGCTGATCGAATTGCAGCGCGTTGGCCAGATAAGATGTGTTGCCGCCGCCCAGTAGCTCCGCCAGCAGATAAAGCGCTGCGGCTTTCTCCTGGGCGCCGCTGTCACGCTCGGGTGCCAGGTAGGAGCGCTGCACATATGGCTGGGCAACCCTGGGGTCCTCAAAAGTCAGGCGCCGCGCCGCGGTTTGCGGCGGTTCCTGGCTGCGGAAGCGTTCCGGCAGCTCCGGGTTCGCCGGGATCACGCCATAGTATTTTTCTGCCAGCGCCTTCACCTCATCCGGCTCGACATCGCCGGAGACCACCAGGATGGCGTTATTGGGCGCGTAATAGGTTTGGTAGAAGGACAGCGCGTCGGCCATGTCGAGGCTTTCCATCTCATGGCGCCAGCCGATTACCGGCTGGCCATAGCGATGGTTCAGGTACTGCACGGCCTGCAGCTGCTCGCGGAACAGCGCCACCGGGTCATTGTCGGTGCGCTGGTTGCGCTCTTCCAGAATAACCTGGCGCTCGGTTGCAATATCCGCTTCGCTGAGGCGGAGGTTGGTCATCCGGTCGCTTTCCATCTGCATCATCAGCTCCAGCCTGTCGGCGGCAACACGCTGGAAATAGGCCGTGTAGTCGTAGCTGGTGAAAGCGTTGTCCTGGCCGCCATTGGCACGCACGGTGGCCGACAGCTCGCCCGGCGCCAGTTTGTCGGTGCCCTTGAACAGGAGATGCTCCAGGAAATGGGCAACACCGGACTGGCCCGGCGGCTCGTCAGCTGACCCGGCTCTGTACCAGACCATCTGCTGCACCACGGGCGCGCGGTGGTCTTCGATCACCACCACGTCCATGCCGTTGTCCAGGGTGAACGCGGTTACCGCCTCATCTTCGGCCCGCAAAGGGGCGGACAGGGCAGCACTCAGCGCTGCGGCGGCCAATGTGATCCTCCGGATCATCTGGCATCCTCCAATTTCTGCACCCCAGCCCTTGCCAAGGCGGGTGCGGTTACTGCTCTGGCGCCTATTGCAGCCATAAAACGCCGCTTTTGGCCAGCAGAAAGACTGCTGACAACCTACGCTGCTGCTGGCATCTTACAAGATCGGCTGGCAGAAAAGTGAGGATCAGAAACTGTCTTCGGGCGGCGCCGAGGGTGTGGCAACGCCTGCCCGGCGGAACTGCTCATTGGCCGCATGCGGGTCAAGCGTCTGCTTCTCGTAAAGCTGCTCGTAACGGTCAACCGGAAACAGCTTGATCCGGCCGACCCGGCGGTTGCGGTGGCGGAAGGCTGCGTCCTCTTCAGCCACGGTTTCGCGAACCCCCTGCTCGACACCATAGCGGCTGGAGGCGGTGACCAGCGCAGCATCGCCGGAAGGCACGCCCGCACCCGGCACCAGCGCCGAGGGATTGCCGCCCAGGGCAGCCACGGCTTCGGCCTGCGGAGTCGGGTCAGTGATGTTGCTGCCGCCGGGTGTAGGCGCAGGCAGGCTGCTGTAGTCTTCCGGCGCGCTTAGCGGTTTGGACGGCAGGACCAGGAACTCATCCGGGCCGGTGCCCGGTTTCTCGATAAGACGCAGCCCCTTTTGCGCGCAGCCGGCCACTGCCAGCGCGCCAGCCAGAACAATCACTCCGAACGGGATCCGCATTGCCCCAAACTCCTGCCTGTTTCCCGGCGCTTTTAAACCATTTGCCGGCCAAGGTCTACGCAGGCTTTTTGCGCCGCCCGTCAAAGAAGATCAGCCCTCCAGCGCCCGCAAAGATGAAGATATCGGCGACATTGAACACAAAGGGGTTCTGGATGCCGCAGCAGGATGTGTTGAGGAAGTCCAGAACATATCCATACAGAAGCCGGTCCGCGACATTGCCCAGGGCGCCGCCAATTACAAGTCCGGCTGACAGCTGCATGCCCCAGAACTTGCCTTGGCCGCGCAGAACCCAGACCGCCAGCGCCGCGCAGATCATCAGCGACAATGCGATCAGGATCCAGCGCGATGCCTCATCGCCGCCGCCGAACAGGCCGAAGTTGATGCCCGTATTTTCGCCGTAACGGAAATTCAGGAACGGCGGCAGCACGTCGATCCGGTGGCGCTGATCCAGCCCCATCACATGGATCACCCAGTATTTACTGGCCTGATCGGCCAGCAAGGACAGGGCCGCGCCCCAGATCATCCAGCGTGCTGCCATTGTATCGCTCTGCTTAGTGGCGGAAGTGGCGCATGCCGGTAAAGACCATGGCCAGGCCTTTTTCATTGGCCGCCTTGATCACCTCGTCATCGCGCATCGAGCCGCCCGGCTGAATGACGCAGGCACCGCCCGCTGCGGCCGCTTCCAGCAGGCCGTCGGCAAAGGGGAAGAACGCATCAGACGCCACAGCGCAACCCTTGGCGAGGCTTTCTTCCAGCCCCAGCTCAGCGGCCATGCGGCCCGCCTTGGCAGCCGCCACATTGGCACTGTCCAGACGGCTCATCTGGCCTGCACCGACACCCACAGTCGCGCTGTCCTTCACATAGACAATGGCGTTGGACTTGACGTGCTTGGCAACTTTCCAGGCAAACAGCAGGTCCTGCATCTGCGCATCAGACGGGGCCTTTTCGGTCACCACCTTGAGGTCGTCCATGCCGACGTAGCCAACGTCTTTGTCCTGCACCAGCACACCGCCTGCCACTTGCTTATAGGCGGTGATGGCTTTACGCGGGTCCGGCAGACCGTCGGTCAGCAGCAGGCGCAGGTTTTTCTTGGCGGCAAAGATTTCCTTCGCTTCATCAGATGCGCCCGGCGCGATCACGACCTCGGTGAAGATCTCGGTGATCTTCTTGGCAGTCTCCGCGTCCAGCGGCTGGTTCAGCGCCACGATGCCGCCGAAAGCGGACGTGCGGTCGCAGTCGAAAGCTTTCTGATAGGCCTCGGCCAGAGTGGCGCCCTTGGCCACACCGCAGGGGTTGGCGTGTTTGATGATCGCCACGGCAGCGCTGTCGGCCGGATCGAACTCCGCCACCAGCTCATAGGCCGCGTCGGTGTCGTTGATGTTGTTGTAGCTCAGTTCCTTGCCCTGCAGCTGCACGGCGGTGGCGACGCCGGGGCGGTTCGAGCCATCGGTGTAGAACGCCGCTTCCTGGTGGCTGTTCTCGCCATAGCGCAGGGTCTGCTTCAGCTCGCCGGCAAAGGCGCGGCGGCGCGGGGTCTTCTCTTCGATTGCCGAGGCCATCCAGTTCGACACGGCGGCGTCATAGGCGGCTGTGCGGGCATAGGCGGTCTGCGACAGGCGCTGGCGGAAAGCGTAAGAGGTCTGGCCGTCGTTTGCGTCCAGCTCTGCCAGCAGCGCATCATAGTCCTGCACGTCGGTCACGACGTTCACAAACAAGTGGTTCTTGGAGGCCGCGCGGATCATTGCGGGGCCGCCGATGTCGATGTTCTCGATCATCTCGTCATAATCCGCACCGCGGGCCAGCGCCGCTTCAAACGGGTAGAGATTCACCACCAGCAGGTCGATGGCGCCGATGCCGTGTTCATTCATCGCGGCAACATGGGTGTCATTGTCGCGCAGCGCCAGCAGGCCGCCATGCACCATCGGGTGCAGGGTCTTGACGCGGCCGTCCATCATTTCCGGGAAGCCGGTCACTTCGGACACGTCCTTGACCGTCAGACCGGAATCGCGCAGCGCCTTGGCGGACCCGCCGGTCGACAGCAGTTCAACACCGCGCGCAGCCAGCGCCTTGCCCAGCTCAATCAGGCCGGTCTTGTCGGATACGGAAAGCAGCGCACGGCGTACGGGGTGAAGGTCGGTCATGGCAGGGCAGGTCCTTTTAAAGGCTCAGTCAAACGTCTCGGGTTCGTCCCGGTTCAGGTCTCGCACGGCAACCGCAGTCTCCTGCGCCTTGCTGAGCGTCCACCGGACGCGGGTGGCATACTCCATCGCCCGCCCGGATAAAACGATCTGCTTTGCCGCACGCGGCTTCAAGCGGGTCTTTTCCAGGTAAACGCTCGGCTCCAGCGACAGTTTGCAAGTGCCGTCATGACGGAAAACCCAGATTTCCCCGCTCTTGAGCGCCATGGATACTGCTGCGCCGCCCAAGTCAAGGGCTGTATCCACCTCCGGGTGCAGATGCAGGCGGATATCAAAGCCGACACCGCCCTCCGGACTGGCGTCCCGCACCTTGGAGAATTGGCGCTTTGCCGCATCATCCAGCGCCACCAGCATGTCCTCGCCGCTCAATGCCCTTCCGTCAAATGACAGATCCAGCGTACGCGCATGCGTCAGCCCGAAATGCGCCTCATAGCCATTGTGCCCCCCCTGGAACCGGAAACCGTTGGCCAGGTCGCTGACCTCCAAGGGTACGTCGTCTGGCGCTTCAATCAGTTCCTCATGGCCTGTGGTCTTATGCGGCGCAGCGAGGCGGGCGCTGGAATGACCCTCAATGCAAAGAGTGGTGTGTGAAGGAGTAGCCCTTCCTGCCCGGCGCCACTCGGTGCCAAAAGTTTCGCCCGAACCGCAGTTCACGATTAAGGGACGCCGCCCGGAGGTCAGCTCGAATGCCATGGTTGAGGCATGGCCGTAGTTCGACGCCTTGCCTTTCGGCGGGACGGAAGCGTCAACGATCACCGATGTACGCCGCGCCGAAAGCCGGGCAAACCCCATCGCCAGCCCATCGGCATGGCGTTCTGCGACATGGCTGGCAGCCAGAGCGTGGTCCAGCCGTCCCTCCAGCCCGCGCCCTCCCCCGTGGAACCGCGCCAAGCTTCCATCACAGTGGCGCAGAGTGCGCAGGGTGGGCGCGATTCGTTCAATAGCAGCGGAATGAGAATGCGGTACGGCCCGCCCGGCCTCGTTCAAGGCTGCTGCCGCCCAGGTCAGCAGGGTGAAGACCTCAAGCAGTTCCTCAGGGTTGCGGGTCGGCAAGCCGCCCTGATCATCAATCTGAGACTCGCATTCCGCAGCCAGCGCCCTGACGGCCGGATCTGCCAGTTCTTCGCGCCCTTGCAGAGACAGGCCCGCATAAATCAGCCCGCACAAGGCTTCGAACCGCGGCAGGCCGGGCGCCGCCCCCTGCCAGCGCTGAGACAGATACCAGGTCTGCCGCCCCAGCGCGCCATAAAAGGCCTCGGCTTCGTCTTTTTCCTTACCGCTTAGCAGGAACAGCGCGTGGTTGATCCAGCGGATCACCCGCCGGCCAGTGAGGTCCGGAAGCCACGCCAGACCGCCGCCGCGCCCGTGCTGTTCGATCCAGCCCCAAACCCAGCGCTGCGCCTTAGCGCGGGCCTTGAAGTCGCCCACTGCAGCCAGATCGTCGAGCCAGGCAAACCCGTGCCGCTCCGCGTCAAAGGCGGCATCCGGGGCAGCGACTTCCCACAGGCCGGTGTCAGGCGATTCGACCAGATAACCCGCAAACAGAAGGTTTCCCGCCACCAGCTGCCGCCCGCGGGCAAAGCTGCCGATGGTGCGCGGCTCAGGCTGCGAGACAAAGCCGGTGGCAGCCGGCTGGCTGCGCGCCCGCCAAGCATAATACCGGTTCAGCAGCCGGGTGCCGCGGCTTGCCATTCTGTCGTAAGTGGACATGCTCTTCTGCCTCGCGCCAGGGGGTTACCAGGGCGTTTTGGCGCGAGCATAACGCGGGGTGCGGCGCAAGTCACCGGCGAATGCCGGAGGCGCCCCGGGGTCACGCGGATTTGCGCAGAAGGGCCATATAGAAGCCGTCCATGCCGCCGCGCTCTGGCCAGTAATCGGGACGCAGCCGCAGCCCGCCTTCCTCGGTGATCCACTCCGGCTCCACACCCGCGATCTGCAGCGCGCCGCGGTCAGCCGCCATGTCCTCGAACATCTCCAGCGCTTCTTCCACCTGGCATTCGCCCTCGTCGGGCAGGAGCGAGCAGGTGCAGAACATCAGCCGCCCGCCAGGCTTCACCAGACTCCAGGCATGCGCCAGCAGCTGCGCCTGCAGCTCGATCAGCTGGCCGAACTCGCTGCCGTCCTTGGCCTGCGGCAAGTCCGGGTGGCGGCGGATGGTGCCGGTGGCAGAACAGGGCGCATCCAGCAGCACGGCGTCATACTGGCCCCGCTGCTCCAGCGCATCCCCCACGATCAGATCCGCCGCTAGCCCGGTGCGGGCGAGATTCTCCTTGAGGCGAGCCATACGCGGCTCCGACGCATCCACCGCCGTCACTTTCGCACCTGCGGCGGCCATCTGCATGGTCTTGCCGCCCGGCGCGGCGCAAAGTTCGAGAACGATCTCACCTGCTTGCGCATTCAAAATACGGGCCGGCATCGCAGCGGCAGCGTCTTGAATCCACCAATCCCCGGCGTCATAGCCCGGCAGAGCCGAGACCTGGCCCGCACTGGCAATCCGCACCGAGCCCGCCGGCAGCCCCTCTCCGCCCAAAGCGGACAGATCAGCGCCCGGCTTGCCGGTCACATCCAGCGATGCACCTGCAAAGTGCGCAGCTTCAATACCCAGCATCGCCTCCGCGCCCCAGGCCTGCACCAGCGGTTTGCGCAGCCAGTTCGGCAGCCGCGGGATACGCAGCTTGGCCCATTCCGCCGGTCCTTCCTCTGCCACCTTGCGCAGCACCGCATTGACCAGCCCTTTGAGCTGCCCGTGGCGGCGGTGCTTGGAAATAATCGCCACCATCGCATTCACCACCCCATGCGCGGCACCGCCTGCGCACAGCTCCACCGTGCCCAGCCGCAGCGCGTTCATCACCATCAGCGGCGGCGTCTTCTTCAGGTGCTTCTTCAGGATCCGGTCAGCCCGCTCCAGCCCGCGCAGGGTTTCCACCGCCAGCCGCTGCGCCCGTGCCCGCTCCTCAGGCGCCAGCTTCTCAAGCGCACCCGCGGCATAGCATTCCGCCAGCAGCCGCCCCTCTCCGAGGACCTGATCCAGCAGGTAGACAGCGGTGCGGCGGGCGTGATTGGCATCGGACATCTGGATACTCCTAGGGCGCTCGGGTTGTTTGCGCCGGACAGGGGCGTATATCATGGGCGGAGCATAAAGGAACCCGCGATGAGCGAAGAGACCCCTGAGAAGAAAGACCTGCCGCCCGCGGCCCTGCGCGCCCTGGCCGAAGCCGAGGAACGCCGCAAGGCCGCCGAAGCGCAAGAACCCCGCCCCACAGAGCTGGGCGGCCGCGACGGCCCCGATCCTGCACGCTATGGCGATTGGGAGAAAAAGGGCATCGCCGTCGATTTCTGAGCGTTTCTGCGGGGGCCAGCCCCCGCCCCCCCCAGAGTACTTGCTTCAAAGAAGAAGAGCCTTGGCTTCTCTTTTGCACAAGTACTCCTGTCCACAGTCCGTCAGGCAGTTGTGCCGCCGAAAGGGGAGACAGCGGCCCGGCAAGGCCGCATGTTTGCGCTTAGAGCCCCAGCACATCCACCATATCGTACTGGCCCGGCCCCTTGTCCTGCCCCCACAGCGCGGCTTTCAGCGCGCCGCGGGCAAAGATGGCCCGGTCGGTGGCCAGGTGGCGCAGCACAATGCGCTCGCCTGCAGCGGCAAACAGCACGTCATGCTCCCCCACGATGTCGCCGCCGCGGATGGCGGTGAAACCGATGTCGCCGCGCTTGCGGGCGCCGGTGATGCCATCACGGCCGGAATCGCGCACATCTGCCAGTTTGACGCCGCGGCCCTCGGCGGCAGCCTCGCCCAGCATCAGCGCGGTGCCGGAAGGTGCGTCCACCTTGTGGTGGTGATGCGCTTCGATCACCTCGATGTCGAAGTCTTCATCCAGCGCCGCAGCGACCTTCTTGGTCAGCTGGGTCAGCAGATTGACACCCAGGCTCATGTTGCCCGCGCGTACGATCACCGCGTGGCGCGACGCAGGCTCCAGCTGGGCAATCTGTTCATCCGTCATGCCGGTGGTGCCGATCACATGCACCGCACGGGCCTGGGCCGCCAGCTTGGAAAACGCCAGGGTTGCCTCAGGCGCAGTGAAGTCGATCACCGCCTGCGCCTTGGAGAACGCCTCCAGAGCATCCGCGGTCACGGTCACGCCGACCGGCACCCCGCCCATCGCCTCACCGACGTCGCGGCCGACCCAGCCGTGGCCCTCGCGCTCGACCGCGCCTGCCAGCGTGGCCTTATCGCTTTCCAGCACCGTCTTGATCAGCATCTGCCCCATACGGCCCGATGCGCCGGTGATCACGATCCCTGGTTTATGAGTCATTGGCCAATTCCCTTGTTCAAGCTGGATTTGTCCTACAGTGCCGGGCAGCGCTTGGCAAAGGCTGCGATCCGGCATAGATCGAGAATATGGCTAAGAATAAATTCCACGACGGCCCCGGGCCTTCCCAGCGCCAGCTTCGCGTCGGCGAACTGATCCGCCGCACTCTCTCCGAGGTGCTGGCGCGCGGCGATGTGCATGACCCGGACCTGAACCGCATGTCGATCACCGTGGGCGAGGTGCGCACCTCTCCCGATCTGAAAATCGCCACCGCCTTTGTGCTGCCGCTGGGCGGCAAGGGGCAGGAGGACGTGCTGAAACTGCTGGCCCGCAACAAGAGCGAGCTGCGCCGCAGTGTCGGCAAGAAGCTGGGGCTGAAGTTCACCCCGGACCTGCGCTTCCGGCTGGACGAGACCTTTGACCAGATGGACGACACCCGCCGGATGCTGTCCCAGGACGCGGTGCGCCGCGACGTGGAAGAGTGATCCGCCGGGCCGCTTTGCTGCTGGCCGCGCTTTGGGCCGCCCCGGCCGCTGGCGCGGTGGATTGCAGCGATGTGGCCTACGGCGGCAACCGCTATTCGATCTGCGAAGTCGATGCCTCCCAGGAGCAGCTGCGGCTGTTCCTGCGCGACGGCGAGGGGCAGGTCTACGGGCATTTCTCCACTCTGGACGGCGCCCTGGCAGAAGACGGCAAAACGCTGGCCTTTGCCACCAATGCCGGGATGTATCACAGCGACCGCTCACCGGTCGGTCTCTACGTCGAGGACGGCGATCAGGAGATGCGGCTGGTGACCAATGCAGGCCCCGGCAATTTCGGCCTGCTGCCCAATGGGGTTTTCTGCATCCGTGAGGGCCGGGCTGATGTGTTTGAAACGCTGGCCTTTGAGAAATCGGCCCCGTCCTGTGCCCATGCCACTCAATCGGGCCCGATGCTGGTGATCGACGGAGAATTGCATCCGCGGTTCCTGCCCGATTCGGACAGCTACTACGTGCGCAACGGCGTCGGCACCTCGGCGGATGGCAGCCGGGTGGTCTTTGCCATCTCGCGCAATGCGGTGACATTCCACCAGTTCGGCAGCCTGTTCCGGGATCACCTGAAGCTGCCCAATGCGCTGTATTTCGACGGCAATATCTCGCGCCTGCATGCGCCGCAGCTGGGGCGCAGCGATGCCGGTTTCATGATGGGGCCGGTTGTGGGTGTGATAGAGGACGCGCAGCCGGGCGAATAAGCCCGCCTTAGCTGTAAATTCAACACTAGCCTGCCTTACGCCCCTGGAATCAATAGATCTCTGAGGGCAGCGCCTGACCTTGGGTGGGCGCGATAGCGCCTTCCCAGGGGGAAGGTCAGGCGCTGCCCGGCCTATCGGCCGGGCGGTTTTGTTTCTGTGGCACTTCCTCAACCCGGCCGTTTGCGCATCTGCCTCAGCATCGGCACGGTGTAGATCACCAATGCGGCCCAGATCATCGGGAAGGCGATCATCCGGGCGCGGCCGAATTCCTCGCCGAACAGCAGCACCGCCGCCAGCATGATCATCGTCGGTGCGATATACTGCAGGATCCCCATCGTCGACAGCCGCACCAGCTTGGCTCCGTTGGCATAAACGATCAGTGGCACTGCAGTGACAACGCCGCAGCCCAGCAGCAGCGCGGTATCGGAGAAAGAGGCACCGATATTGCTGCTGCCGGTGACCGTAAGATACCCAAAGTAACCGAGCGCCGGGGGTAGCAGAATCAGCACCTCCAGCAGGAACCCCTGGTTGGGGCCGATCGGCAGGGATTTCTTGAAGAACGCGTAGAAGCCCCAGGTCAGGGTCAGGCTGACCGCCACCCAAGGCACCCGCCCCGCTTCCAGCGTCAGCACCACCACCGCGGCGGCTGCCAAAGCAACCGCAGCGAGCTGTGCTTTGCTGAGCGGCTCGCGCAGCAGCAGCGCGCCAAGCGCAATGCTGAACAGCGGGTTGATGTAATAACCAAGTGCGGCATCCAGCGCCCGCCCGGCGGCGATCGACCAGACATAGATCCCCCAGTTGATGGAAATCAGCGCCGCAGTGATACAGGCCATACCCAGCATCCGTGGGTTCTTCAGCGCCGCCTGCAGATCCTTGGTCCGCCGCAGGATGATCAGCAGCGCACCCGCCACCGGCACCGACCAGATCACCCGGTGGGTGACAATCTCTGCCGCAGGAATATGCGAAAGCGCCTTCATGTAAAGCGGCAGAAAGCCCCACAGCAGATAGGCGGTGACGGCAAAAGCCAGCCCGCGGGGGGTATCCGTGTTTTCAGGGGTTTGCTGAGTCATGCGGCGCTCCTGTGCAGGGCGCTGTTATGACTGGTTTTACAGGGCTTGAAACTTCGTTTTCTGTGATACCGGGCATTCAGCCGCGTTATGGGTGCAGGTACTGAATAAAAAAACGGCTCCGGAAACCGGAGCCGCAGTAAAACTTGGGGGCGGATGCGCGTCAGGCTTCCAGCGCGCGGCGCAGCATTTCCACGTCTTCAGCGATCTGGCCGTCGGTGAGCTTCAGCTCCTCGATGCGTTTGACGCCGTGCATCACGGTGGTGTGGTCGCGCCCGCCGAACCGGCGGCCGATTTCCGGCAGAGAGCGGCTGGTCAGCTGCTTGCACAGATACATCGCCACCTGGCGCGGGCGTGCGTAGGAGCGCAGGCGCTTGGGGCCGATGATGTCGGACATGCGGATGTTGTAGTACTCAGAGACCTTGCGCTGAATCTCCTCAACAGTGATCTTGCGCTCGGAGGCGCGCAGCACGTCGGCCAGGCAGTCCTGGGTCAGGTCCATGTCGATCTCACGGCCCACCAGAGAAGCAAAGGCGAACAGCCGGGTCAGCGCGCCTTCGAGCACGCGCACGTTGGTCGAAATCCGGTGCGCCAGGAACTCCAGCACGCCATCAGCGATGCGCAGGTCCGGATAGGTCTCGCGCTGCTGCTGCACCTTGGTCTGCAGGATGCCCAGGCGCAGTTCATAGTCGGTCGGGTGCAGGTCCACCACCAGGCCGCACTGAAGGCGGGATTTCACCCGGTCCTCCAGATCCTTGATCTCACCCGGGGCGCGGTCGGCAGAGATGATGATCTGCTTGTTCTGATCCACCAGCGCATTGAAGGTGTGGAAGAACTCTTCCTGGGTTGAATCCTTGCCGGCGATGAACTGAACGTCATCCACCATCAGAACGTCAACCGAGCGGAACAGGTGCTTGAAGTCCATCATCTTGCGCTCGCGCAGAGCCTGCACAAAGCGGTACATGAACTGTTCCGCCGAGAGATACAGCACGTTCAGCGCCGGGTTCTTTTCCTTCAGCTCCCAAGCAATGGCGTGCATCAGGTGGGTCTTACCCAGGCCGACGCCGCCGTACAGCACCAGAGGGTTGAAGGTGACCGGACCGCCCTCGCCAACCCGGCGCGCAGCCGCGTGGGCCAGCTCGTTCGGCTTGCCGACCACAAAACTGTCAAAAGTAAAACGCGGATCCAGCGGCGCTGCTTGCAGCGCTTCCAGCGTGTCTTTGCCGGCTGCCGCCGCGGATACCGCTGCAGGCGCTGTCAGGACCTCCAGGTCCTCCTGCCCGCCAGCATATGCCGGGGCCGCAGCCTGCTCCACCGGCCGTGCCGGGCTGTTTGCGGCGACCCGGAAGGCCAGGCGCTGCACCGGCTCGCCGGCCATGGTCAGTTCGTGCAGAATCAGATCTGCAAAATTCTGGCTGACGTAATTCCCCATGAAATTCGTCGGCACCTTGAAGACGGCAACCCCGCCGTCCACAGCGTCAAACTCCAGAGGCTCAATCCAGGTCGTGAAATTGTTCTGACCTACTGTTTTCAACAGCCGGTTCCTGAGCTGTCCCCATTTTTCTTCTGTCATGCTGCGCCTCACGCGTCCCCAAAAAAGCAGCGGCCCATTTGCAGGCCAATTCTATCGTTTCCCCCAACCACTCGGGGGGTATTCACGCACAGGGATACCGTGTGCGGACCGTGGCCGGCCGCATCGCCCGAAGGCAAATGTCCGTCAGAAACAGCAAAAACTGCCGCAGAATGCGGCGGTTTGCCGTCACGAACAGTGTCGCACACAATTGAGACAAGGCTGCTGCTTGGTAACCAATACAGCAGCGGCTCCCGGACAGATCTAAACACTAGTGTGCCGTCTGTTCCGGACAACCTGACAACCTTGATGCCCGTCAAGATTGCCGCAAGCAGCCTGTCCCCCCAGCGAGTGAATCGCTGACTTAGTGGTAGCAATTCGGAGGGGGCGGCAGCAACGAAACTATGATGTTGACTCTGCCTTTGTGGATAAAGAATCTCTCGCGCCTGCAGCAGCCCGCCAAGGCTTTTCCAAAAAAACAAGGCGCTGCAATCTGCAGCGCCCTGACATCTTTTCAACAGTTCTTGAGACCGCTTTAGCGAGCGAATCTCAGCCCAGTGCTTTCACGCGTGCGGACAGGCGCGAAATTTTCCGGGAAGCGGTGTTTTTGTGATACACACCCTTGGTGACGCCGCGCATCAGCTCGGGCTGAGCGACGCGCAGAGCTGCGGCTGCAGCTTCTTTGTCGCCGGAAGCGATAGCTTCTTCAACTTTACGCAGGAAGGTGCGGATGCGCGAACGACGGGCTTTGTTGACGGCAAAGCGCTTTTCGTTCTGACGTGCGCGCTTTTTGGCCTGGGGCGAATTTGCCATGGTGTCTGACCTTATCTCGGGTTCTGTTTCTATCGGACGCAATGCCAGCCAGCCCCGGGTCAACTCACCGGTGTGATTCTAGCCTGAGCGGGCTGCACGCGCATGTATGACGGCGGCATTTATCCAACTCCGCGGGGAATTGCAAGGGCGCCACCCCTGAAAGCAAGACGGCAAGCCTCCAGGCCTGCCGCTCTGCCATGTCGTGACCGGGCTTTACTTGTCCCGGAACTGCGCCTCGCGCTTTTCCAGGAAGGCAGCCATGCCCTCTTTCTGATCTTCGGTGGCAAACATCGAGTGGAACACCCGGCGTTCGAACAGCAGCCCCTCGTTCAGCGGCAGTTCGTAAGAACGGTTCACCGTTTCCTTCACCGCCATTGCGGTAAGCAGCGATTTTTCGGCGATCTTCTGGGCCGCGCCAGTGGCTTCTTCGATCAGCTTCTTGGCCGGCACCACGCGCGACACCAGACCTGCGCGTTCGGCCTCCTCGGCGTTCATGAAGCGGCCGGTCAGGTTCATGTCCATCGATTTGGACTTGCCTACGAAACGGGTCAGGCGCTGGGTTCCGCCAATGCCGGCCACAACACCCAGGTTGATCTCGGGCTGGCCGAACTTGGCGGTTTCAGCGGCGATAATGAAATCACAGAGCATCGCCAGTTCGCAGCCGCCGCCCAGCGCATAGCCGGCCACTGCAGCAATCACCGGCTTGCGGATTGCCGAGATGCGGTCATTGGCATCGGCAAACAGGTTGGTGGAAAACACCTCGGTAAAGCTCATCTCCGACATCTCCTTGATGTCGGCACCGGCGGCAAAGGCCTTCTCGGATCCGGTCAGTACGATGCAGCGCACCTTGTCGCTGGCATCGGCTTCCTCAAGAGCATCGCAGAGCTCGCCAATGAGCTCCTGGTTGAGCGCGTTCATCGCCTCAGGGCGGTTCAGCTTGATAAGGCAAACGTGGTCCTGCACATCGACGGTGATCGTCTCGTAGGCCATGATTTCTCTTTCGGTTGTTCCGTTCAGTCCTGAGTCCTTACCAAAAGGGTCCCTCTGATCAAGCTATCTTTGGCACTTTACACAGTAGAAGGTGGAGCGTCCGGACTGAGTGATTCTGGCAATTGACCCTGCGCAACCCTCGCGCCGGCACGGCTCGCCCTCACGCCCGTAAGCATCAAAGGAGTGCTGAAAATATCCAAGCTCACCAGATGCTTGCCGGAAATCTTTCAGTGATGACCCGCCTGCATTGATGGCATCCTGCAGCACTTCTCGGATGATCGGAACCAGCCCCGCAACCCGTTGCGCTGAAATCTGCCCGGCCTTGCGGCGTGGCGAAATTCCCGCACGGAACAACGCTTCGCAAACGTAAATGTTACCAAGGCCCGCAATGATTCCCTGATCCAGTAATGCCGATTTCACCGGCGTGTTGCGCCCTTTGAAAGCGGCAACCAGATGGTCCTCATGGAAGTCATTGCCCAGTGGCTCCGGCCCCAGCACCGACAGCAGCTTATGGGATTCGGCGGTTGCGGTCTCCAGCAGATCCATCGCCCCGAACCGGCGCGGATCGTTGAAAGTGATGCGGGCTCCGTTGTCCATGTCCAGCACCACATGGTCGTGCTTTTCCGCCTGCGGGTGCTCATGAGCGAACTGCCCCAGCGGATCGCCTGACACCGTCATCCGCCCGGACATGCCCAAGTGAATAAGCAGCGTTTCATCGGTATCCAGGTCCGCCAGGATATATTTAGACCGCCGCCGCAACCCATTCACGCGCGCTCCGGTCAGACGTTCCGCCATCCGCTCCGGGAACGGCCAGCGCAGATCCGGGCGGTTCACTGCCGCCTTTGTGATCACCGCCCCTTCCATGGCAGGCGCCAAACCGCGTTTCACCGTCTCGACCTCGGGCAATTCTGGCATTACACCCCTCCTGAACCAACGGGCCGCATTGTGCCTGCCCCACAGCGCCTTATAACAAGGGCGAAACTCAGCAAACGGCAAGCCTGATGAGCAACACCAGCGAGAACACCACCCATTTCGGGTTCGAAACCGTCCGCGAGGAAGAGAAGGCAGGCCGCGTGCAGGGGGTCTTCAACTCGGTCGCCTCGAAATACGACATCATGAACGACGTGATGAGCGTCGGCATCCACCGGGTCTGGAAGGACGCGATGATGGATTGGCTGGCACCGCGCCCCGGTCAGCGGCTGTTGGATGTGGCCGGCGGCACCGGCGACATTTCCTTCCGCTTCCTCAAACGTGCAGGCCACGGTCATTCTACCGTGCTGGACCTCACCCGCCCGATGCTGGAAGAGGGCCGCAAACGCGCCGAGGCCGAGCAGATGGCCGACAGCCTCGACTGGGTCACCGGCGACGCGATGAAGCTGCCGTTCAAGGACAACACCTTTGACGTCTACACGATCTCCTTCGGCATCCGGAATGTGACCCGTCCGCAGGAGGCGCTGAACGAGGCCTACCGGGTGCTGCGTCCCGGTGGGCGGCTGATGGTGCTGGAGTTCTCGCAGCTGCCAAACGACGGGCTGCAGAAGCTCTATGACCTCTATTCCTTCAACGTGATCCCCCGCATGGGGCAGATCATCGCCGGCGATTACGACAGCTACCAGTATCTGGTGGAATCGATCCGCAACTTCCCCGATCAGGAGACCTTCCTGGGCATGGTCAAAAAGGCCGGGTTCGGGAACGCCAAATACCGCAACCTGTCGATGGGCATCGCGGCCCTGCATTCCGGCTGGAAGATCTGATCCATGCGCGGTCCCCATAATATCCTGCGCCTGATCCGCACAGGCGCCACTTTCGAGCGCACCGGCGCCATGCATTCGGTGCTGGAGGCCTTTGAGGCCCCCAAGCCACTGCGCATCCTGGCCCGCACCCTTGGCTGGCCGTTCAAATGGCTGGGCTACAAGGGTGACCCTTCGATGCCGCCGGAGACCCGGGCGCTGAACGCGCTGGGGCCTGCTTACATCAAGTTCGGCCAGGTGCTTTCGACCCGGCCCGACGTGGTGGGCAAGGATCTGGCCAACCAGCTGCGTGTGCTGCAGGACAAGCTGCCGCCGTTCTCCCGCGCCGAGGCACTGGCCGAGGTGGAAAAGGAACTTGGCCGCCCCGCGTCCGAGATTTTCTCGGACTTCAGCGATCCGGTGGCTGCCGCCTCCATCGCTCAGGTGCACCGCGCCACCCTGGCCGAAACCGGCGAGGAAGTGGCCGTCAAGGTTCTCCGCCCCGGCATCGAACGCGCCTTCAACAAGGATGTGGACGCCTTCTATTTCGCGGCCCGCATTGTAGATCTCTTTGCCCCTGGCGCGCGCCGTCTGAAACCGATGGACGTGATCGAGCATTTCGACGGTGTCGTGCAAGGCGAGCTGGACCTGCGGCTGGAAAGCGCCGCCGCCTCGGAGTTCGCGGCCAACACGGCCAAAGACGAAGGCTTTCAACTGCCGGAAATCCGCTGGGGCTATTCTGCCCGCCGGGTGATGACCATGGGCTGGGCCGATGGCGTGCCTCTCGGAGACAACGACGCGCTGGATGCTGCAGGGCATGACCGCAAGATCCTGGCCGACCGGGTGCTGTCCCTGTTCCTGCGCCACGCTCTGCGCGACGGCTACTTCCACGCCGACATGCACCAGGGCAACCTCAAGGTGGCCAGCAACGGCGATATCATCGCCTATGACTTCGGCATCATGGGCCACATCGACGAATACACCCGCCGGGTCTATGCCGAGATCCTCTATGGCTTCATCAAACGCGACTACAAACGCGTGGCCGAGGTGCATTTCGAGGCAGGCTACGTGCCCGCCAACCGCGACGTCGATGAATTTGCACGGGCCCTGCGCGCGGTGGGTGAGCCGATCTTCGGCATGGATGCCTCGCAGATCTCCATGGGGCGGCTTCTGAACTATCTGTTTGAAGTCACAGAGCGTTTCGGCATGGAAACCCGCACCGAACTGATCCTCCTGCAGCGCACCATGGTGGTGGTCGAGGGCGTCGCCCGCTCGCTGGACCCGCATATCAACATCTGGGAAGCGGCCCGGCCGGTGGTCGAAGACTACATCAAGAAATCCATCGGCCCGCGCGCCGTGGTTTCCGATTTGCTGGACACTGCAAAGGTGATGGCGCGCTTCGGTCCCCGCTTGCCCGCCCTGGTCGAGCAGGCCCTGATCGCCCAAGCACAGCAGAACGGTTCGCCGAACCGGGGCGCCGCCGGCTGGCTGGCACCTGCTCTCGCCGGAGCGGCCGGCGGTGCAGGCCTGCTGGCTATAGTCCTGCTGCTGATCTGACCACCAGCAAAACCCGCCGCTTCTTTCTGGTCAAAATACTCCGGGGGTAAGCGCCGCGAGGCGCGAGGGGGCAGCGCCCCCTCTTCTGCCGGTCACAGCCGCTCGATTGCCAGCGCGATACCCTGGCCGCCGCCGATGCACATGGTGACCAGCCCTTTGGAGCCGCCAGTGCGTTCCAGTTCATACAGTGTTTTCAAAGTGATGATCGCCCCCGTCGCCCCCACCGGATGTCCCAGCGCAATGGCGCCGCCGTTGGGGTTCACTCTTGCCGGATCCAGCCCCAGTTCCTTGTTCACTGCCAAAGCCTGTGCGGCAAAGGCTTCGTTCGATTCCACCACGTCGAAATCGCTGGCAGACAGGCCGGTCTTCTCCAGAAGATTGCGCACCGCCGGGACCGGGCCGATCCCCATCACTTCAGGCCGCACACCTGCATGGGCATAACCTAGGATCCGTGCCTTCGGCTTCAGCCCCGCCTTCTCAGCAGCCGAGGCGGTGGCCAGCACCATCGCTGCCGCACCATCGTTGATTCCGCTGGCATTTCCGGCAGTTACCCGGCCGTCCTTCTGGAACACCGCCCTCAGCCCGGCCAATTGCTCCAGCGAGGTGCCCTTGGGGTGCTCATCCTCCTCAAAAGGCACCAGATCACGCTTTACCTTCACCTCCACCGGCGTGATCTGAGACTGGAAATACCCCGCCTCGATGGCCGCAGCAGCGCGGGTCTGGCTGGTGAGGGCAAAGGCGTCCATCTCCTCGCGGGTGATGCCGTGCTCATCGGCGACATTCTCCGCCGTGACGCCCATGTGGCCGGTGCCGAAGGGGCAGTTCAGCGCACCCAGCATCATGTCGAGCGACTTCACATCGCCCATTTTGGCGCCCCAGCGGCTTTGCTGGATGATGTAGGGGCTGCGCGACATGTTCTCGGCGCCGCCCGCCAGCGCAAACTCGGCATCCCCCATGGCAAGCGATTGATAGGCTGAGACAATTGCCTGGACGCCGGAACCGCATAGCCGGTTCACGTTCATCGCGGGCACCGCATCCGGCACCCCTGCCTGCATCGCTGCAACCCGGCTCAGGTACATGTCGCGGGGCTCGGTGTTGATGATGTGGCCGAACACCACATGGCCGATCTGGCCGCCCTCAACACCGGAGCGCTCCAGCGCCGCCTTGGAGACGGTTGCAGCCAGGTCAATGGGTGCGGTGCCCGCCAGAGCGCCACCGAAAGTGCCGATAGCGGTGCGGGCGCCGTCCAGGATCACGATGTCGGTCATTGTCTCATTCCTCCTCAGGTCTACCGCCACTATGCACCCGCAGCATGGACCTGTCTGCCCGGACGTGCCGTCACCGCAACGCGGCGTCACCTGCCGTGCACCCCTTGTACACCCCCTGTGCACCGCCGCGGCGCAGCATCGCCAATAACCAGAGCATTTGACAAACCCGCCCTATCAGCGCAGAGAATCCGTCATGACGGAAAACACAGACGATATCCTGACCCTGCTGCCCGCCCGCCTGAAGGAAGCCCGCCGCGCCCAGGGCCTCAGCCTGGAGGCGGTGGCCAATCTCTCCGGCGTCAGCCGCTCGATGGTGAGCCAGATCGAGCGCGGCGAAAGCTCCCCTACCATTGCAACGCTGTGGAACCTCACGCGCGCGCTGCAGGTGGATTTTGCGGGCCTCTTGGAGGCAGGCGACATGCAGGACCGGATCGAGGTGCTGCGCGCCGCGGACGTGCCTAAGATCGAGAACATGGGCCAGGGCTGCCGCATCCGCATCCTGTCACCGCCGGAAGAGGCCGGCGGCCACGAGGTTTATGACATCCGCTTCGACAAGGGCGGCGCTCTGACCAGCCAGCCCCACACCCGCGGCGCGATGGAGCAGCTGACGGTGCTGGAAGGTGAGATTGCAGTCAGTTCCGGCAATGCCAAGGACCATCTGCAGGCCGGCGACACCGCGCGCTATGCTGCTGACGTGGCGCATTCGATCACCGCGCCCGAGGGGCCTGCGCGGGTGTTTCTGATAGTGAAGAATGCTTGAGGGGCAAAAGCTTCAGGAGGCCCGGGCTTCCTCCGCATTTTTGGAGAGAGATTTTGGCTTGGCCTCAAATCACGAAGTTCAAAATTCCCCGCCACAGCAGATGACAGGCGTAGACTGACCAAAAACACAATACAAACATCCCGAACCGGAGCAGCCGTCGTTCAAATGTATGGCGAACGATCATTGCAGCTACCGGGTACGCAGCCAGAACAAATTGGCTGAACCAAAACACATGATCTATGCTGAAGCCACGACTTGGCACCAAAGCTAGGCCAGCCACAATAGGCATCCAGTTTACAACGAGTACTGGTGTTACTGCAGCTAAGCAAACGGCCGCGATCAAACGGGCCCGCGATGGCCGAAAGGTTTCAAACAATTGCCCGCGTGTTTGCCGGACCAACCAAATGAGCATTGCAAGCGTATAGCCGAGGATCAGCGAACACCCCGCCGCCAGCAACAACGGAACTGCATCTCCATAGTCCCGTGTCTCCAACAGGACCGGTCTCCAAAACCCTTGATAGACTCCCAGAATAATTGCACCGAGTACGAATGCGAGAATGCGTGGCGGTGCGAAACCTGAAAAGATTCTGCTCATTCCGGAAAATCCATCCGACTTAGCTACCTAAATGAAATCTAATGAAGTTTCACAGCTGGCAGCATACCGGTTAAGTTCAGTGGCGTAAATTCGCCCCTGCTAGCATTTTCAGCACTATCCCCTTGAAAGACTCACCCCCACAGCCCATATGGAAGGCGCTAACGTTATTCTTGTCGATCCACTGTCTCCCCTAACCGGCGTTTTCAGTCTCTCGATCCAGACCAACTACGCCAGGCTGCCGCACCGACGCGGGCAGCAAAAACTTAGGAGACTACGGATATGGCCACCGGCACCGTAAAATGGTTCAACACCACCAAAGGCTACGGCTTCATCGCGCCCGACGGCGGCAGCAAAGATGTGTTCGTGCACATTTCCGCTGTTGAGCGTTCCGGCCTGACCGGCCTCGCCGACAACCAGAAAGTCACTTTCGACATCGAGCCCGGCCGTGACGGCCGCGAGTCGGCAGTGAACCTGTCGCTGGACTAAGCTTTTCAGCTTAGCGGTTTTGAAACGCGGCTCCCGAAAGGGGGCCGCGTTTTGCGTTTCGGGCCATCAGACCTTGTTCTTTTCGTCCCAGAGCCTGGGCTCCCACAGCTCCACCTTGTTGCCCTCCGGGTCCATGATCCAGGCGAAACGCCCATTTTCGTGGGCCTCGGGGCCTTGCAGGATCGGGATGCCCGCTTTGGTCAGCTGCGTGATCATGCCGTCCATATCGTCGACCCGGTAGTTGATCATGAAGGCGGCAGCGCTGGGGCTGAACCAGGCGCCGTCCGCATCCGCGGTGCTCCAGACAGTGAGGCCGCCATCCTCTGCCTATCCTCCTGCCAGTTCAAGATGGCGCCGCCGAAGTCATTGAGCTCCAGCCCCAGGTGATCGCTGTACCATTCCGCCAGCGCCTTGGCGTCGCCCCTCGCCTTGATGAACACCCCGCCGATGCCTGTAATCCGCGCCATGGCTGTCTCCTTCCTGCTGCTGCCGGGGCAGATAGGTCGGTTTGGCGGAATTTCACCCAGACGTTCCAGTTTCACGGATTTTTTTCCGGGATAACGAATTCCCGTATTCCGGAAACACATCCGCTATGCTAGACACGCGACTCGAGACATCCAGGGAGTTTGCTCATGTCCAACGCATTTCTGACCGACATCTCCAACACGCTGGCCCAGATCGAGGCCGAGGGGCTGTATAAACGTGAGCGAATGATCACCTCCCCGCAGGGGGGCGAAATCACGGTCGGGGACCGGGACGTGATCAACCTCTGCGCCAACAACTATCTGGGGCTGGCGGACCACCCTGCTCTGATCCAGGCGGCCAAGGATGCAATGGAGCCAAAAGGGTTCGGCATGGCCTCGGTGCGGTTCATCTGCGGCACACAGGACATTCACCGGGAGCTGGAGAGCCGGCTTGCGAAATTCCTGGGCAAGGATGATGCGATCCTGTTTGCTGCCTGTTTCGACGCCAATGGCGGGCTGTTCGAGCCGCTGCTGGGGCCGGAAGATGCGATTATCTCGGACTCGCTGAACCATGCGTCGATCATTGACGGGGTGCGCCTGTGCAAGGCCAAGCGCTACCGTTACCTGAACAGCGATATGAATGATCTGGAAGCCTGGCTGAAGCAGGCCCGCGAAGACGGCGCGCGCCATATCATGATCGCGACCGACGGGGTGTTCTCGATGGACGGCTATTTGGCAAAGCTGCCGGAAATCCGGGCGCTGGCGGACAAATACGACGCGGTAGTGATGGTGGATGACTGCCATGCGACCGGTTTCATGGGCGCGACGGGTGCGGGCACGCCGGAGCATTTCGGGGTGGATGTGGACATTCTGACAGGAACTTTGGGCAAAGCACTTGGGGGGGCCATCGGCGGTTATATCGCCGGGCCGCAGCCAGTGATCGACCTGCTGCGGCAGCGGGCGCGGCCCTATTTGTTCTCCAATTCGCTGCCGCCATCGATTGTTGCTGCCGGGCTGGAAGCGATCCGGCTGGTGGAGGAAGGGGACGGGCTGCGGGCGCAGCTGTTCGAGAATGCCAAGTACTGGCGCGCGGGACTGGAAGGTTTGGGCTTTGACCTGCTGCCGGGTGAGCATCCGATCATCCCGGTGATGCTGGGCGAGGCGCAGCTGGCGCAGGACATGGCGGCACGGCTGTTTGACGAAGGCGTCTATGTTTCCGGCTTCTTCTTCCCGGTGGTGCCGCGCGGCCAGGCGCGGATCCGCACCCAGATGAATGCGGCCCTGACCCGGGACGAACTGGACCGGGCCCTGGCGGCCTTTGGCAAGGTCGGCAAAGAGCTGGGGGTGATCTGATGAGCCTGCCCAACACGATGAAGGCGCTGGAGAAAAGCCATCCGCAGGAGGGCCTGTGGATGGTGCAGGCGCCGGTGCCGGAGATCGGCCCGGACGAAGTGCTGATCAAGGTGACGAAAACCGGCATCTGCGGCACAGACATCCACATCTGGAACTGGGATGAATGGGCCGCGCATACGGTGCCGGTGCCGCTGATCACAGGCCATGAGTTTGCGGGTGAGATTGTCGAGCTGGGCAAGGATGTGACCGGTCTGGAAGTGGGTCAGCGCTGTTCCGGCGAGGGGCATTTGATCGAGCATGACTCGCGTCAGTCCCGGGCCGGCAAATTCCACCTGGACCCCGGCACCCGCGGCATCGGGGTGAATGAGCAGGGCGCCTTTGCCCAGTATCTGAAACTGCCGGCTTTCAACGTGGTGCCGCTGCCGGATGACGTGCCGGATGAAATCGGTGCGATCCTCGACCCGCTGGGAAATGCGGTGCATACCGCACTGAGCTTTGATCTGCTGGGGGAGGATGTGCTGATCACCGGCGCCGGGCCGATTGGCATCATGGCCGCCGCAGTGGCACGCCATGCCGGGGCGCGGCATGTGGTGATCACCGATATCAACCCGGACCGTCTGAAGCTGGCAGAGCATGTGGTGCCGACGGTACACCCGGTGAATGTGGCCCAGGAGGAGCTGCAGGACGTGATCGATGAACTGGGCATGACCCAAGGGTTTGATGTCGGGCTGGAAATGTCGGGCTCGCAAGCCGCTCTGGACCAGATGGTTGAGGCGCTGGTGATGGGCGGCAAGATTGCGCTTCTGGGCATTCCGCCGGGGCAGTCTCCGGTGGACTGGAGCCGCATCGTGTTCAAGGCGATCACCATCAAGGGCGTCTACGGGCGCGAGATGTTCGAGACCTGGTACAAGATGATTGCCATGCTGCAGAACGGGCTGGATGTGAGCCGGGTGATCACCCACCGCTTTGGCGTGGATGATTTCGCAGAAGGGTTTGCGGCGATGAAATCGGGCTTGAGCGGCAAGGTGGTGCTGGACTGGTCCTGACCCCAGTGAAGGGGGCTTTGCCCCCTCGCGCCTAAGGCGCTCACCCCCAGGGTATTTTTGACCAGAATGAAGCTGGAAGGATCAGGGGGTAAGCGGCACCCGGCCCTGATCTGTCAGCAGCCAGCAGTCACGGCCTTCGAAGACGGCCACGGACAGCGGGCGGCCGTAACCGGCGCCGCTGTCGAGGTTGATGCGGTTCCCGCGATGCTCGGCCTGTTTTTCTGGTGTATGGCCATGCACCACCAGCCAGGGGTGGGTGCACTCGTCCTTGAGGAATTCCTGGCGGATCCAGATCAGGTCATCCTCGCTTTGCGCCTCAAGCGGCAGGCCGGGGCGGATGCCCGCGTGCACGAACAGCAGCTCTCCCTCCTGGTGGTACGGCTTCAGGCAGTCCAGGAAGTCCAGATGCGCCTGCGGCACCGCAGCGCGGGCGTGTTTGTGGACCTGGTAGATACGGTCGCCCTCGGCCACTTCGACCCCGTAGGACTGCAGAGTTTCGATACCGCCCAGCCGCTCATGCAGCCAGTGATAGCCAACCAGAAGCTGGGAATCGTTGCGCGGGTAGCCCTCCAGGAACATCGAGAACATCCGGTCATGGTTGCCCTTGAGGCAGATCCAGTTGCGGCCCTCGGCCTGGCCCTGCATCAGCCGGTCAATCACGCCGCGGCTTTCAGGGCCGCGGTCTGTGTAGTCGCCGAGAAAGACGATGCGGGCGCCCTCGCCGCCGTCGGCCTTGATCCGCTGCAGCGCGTCTTCCAGCATGGCAAGCTGGCCGTGGATGTCTCCGATGGCGTAGAGGGGGGCGGACATGGCGCGGCTCCTATGTGCGGGCTTGGGGGCAGTGATGGCGCATTGCGCTGGCGGGCTCAACCCCCGGGTGCTGCCGAAATGGGGACTGGCCAAATGATCTGCCTGCGCCACCATTAGCCGGGAGACTTTTGCCTAAGACGGAGCCGGGAGGAAGAGATGAAGGGAATTGCGCGATGGTTCATGCTGGCCGCTGTGGCCTCGGCGGTTGGCGGCATGGTTTGGGGCATCCAGATGTCGGCGAGCCAGGATCACCTTCTGTCGCCGGCGCATGGGCATTTGAACCTGCTGGGCTGGGTCAGCTGCGCGATTTATGCGCTGTACTACCACCTGCTGCCCGAGGCGGCTGAAGGGGCATTGCCGCGCTGGCATCTGGGCTGCGCGCTGCTGGCCCTGGTGCTGCTGGTGCCGGGTATCCCGCTGGCCATTCAGGAGCGAACTGAGGTGCTGGCACAAGCAGGATCGGCAGTGGCACTGCTGTCGATACTGATTTTTGCGAGTGTTGTGCTGCGCAGCCGACCGAAAAAAGCGGTTTTCGTGCCCGCGCTGAAGCTGAGGGACCGCCCCCGCACCGGGGTGCAGGGGCGGTCGGCTGTTACCTTCCGGTCGCTCAGGCGACGTCAAACTCCAGCGGCTTGATCTGGTTGAACAGACCGGTCTCGGCCAGCTTGGCCCGGGCCTCGGCAGGAACCGCTTCGTCCACATAAAGGAGCGCGATGGCTTCGCCGCCGGCCTCTGCCCGGCCAAGGGTGAAGTTGGCGATATTGACGCCGTTGTCGCCCAGAGTATGGCCCAGGGTGCCGATGATGCCAGGCACGTCCTCGTTTGTGGTGTAGAGCATATGCGCGCCCACATCGGCCTCGATATTGATGCCCTTGATCTGGATGAACCGCGGCTTGCTGTCGGAGAACACGGTGCCTGCCACCGAGCGCTCGCGTTTCGAGGTCACGGCCGTCACCTTGATGTAACCGTCAAAGGAGCCTGACTTATCCTGGTTGGTGGTGGAGATCTGAATACCGCGCTCCTTGGCAACCACCGGGGCGGAAACCATGTTCACCTCGGGGTTGGAGCGCTTCATGATACCGGCGATCACCGCGCAGTTCAGCGCGTCCAGGTTCATGCCTGCGGCCACACCGTCATAAAGGATGTTGATCGCCTTGATCGGCTCATCCGTCATCTGGCCAACGAAGGAGCCCAGATGGTCGGCCAGTTTGATCCAGGGGCCCATGACCTTGGCTTCCTCGGCGGTCACGCTGGGCATGTTCAGCGCGTTTTCGACAGCGCCGGTCAGCAGGTAGTTGGACATCTGCTCAGCCACCTGCAGGGCAACGTTTTCCTGCGCCTCGGTCGTGGCGGCGCCCAGGTGCGGGGTGCAGACCACGTTCGGCAGGCCGAAGAGGGCGTTTTCCTTGGCCGGTTCAACCGAGAACACATCAAAGGCGGCGCCTGCCACATGGCCGGAGGTGAGGAGTTCGGCCAGAGCGGCCTCGTCCACCAGGCCGCCGCGGGCGCAGTTGATGATCCGCACGCCCTTCTTGGTCTTCTCCAGGTTTTCCTTGGACAGGATGTTACGGGTCTGGTCGGTCAGCGGCACATGCAGAGTGATGAAATCGGCGCGCGCGAGCAGTTCGTCCAGCTCCACCTTTTCGACGCCCATTTTGTCGGCCTTCTCGGTGCTCAGATAGGGGTCATAGGCCGCAACCTTCATCTTGAGGCCGCGGGCACGGTCGCAGACGATGCCGCCGATGTTTCCGGCGCCGATCACGCCGAGGGTCTTGCCGGTCAGTTCAACCCCCATGAATTTCGACTTTTCCCATTTGCCGGCATGGGTGGAGGCAGAGGCCTCGGGCAGCTGGCGGGCGGTGGCGAACATCATGGCGATGGCGTGTTCAGCGGTGGTGATCATGTTTCCGAACGGCGTGTTCATCACAATGACGCCGCGCTTGGAGGCAGCTTCCTTGTCGACGTTGTCGGTGCCGATGCCGGCGCGGCCAACGACTTTGAGATTGTCTGCCTTCTCCAGGATCTTTTCGGTCACCTTGGTAGCGGAGCGGATGGCAAGGCCGTCGTACTGGCCGATGATTTCGGCCAGCTTATCCTTGTCCTTGCCCACGTCGGGTAGGAAGTCGACGTCGATGCCGCGGTCGCGGAAGATCTGGACGGCAGTTTCCGAGAGCTTGTCGGAGACGAGTACTTTGGGAGCCATGTGGTTGGTCCTTTTTGCGGGGGCCTGTAACGGCCATGTGTTTTGCAGAGGGCTGCGCCCTCCCGTGGGAAGGCTCGGGCGCTGCCCGGCGGTGCCGCCGGGCGGAACGATTGTCAGGCAGCCTCAGTTTGGGCTGCGATCGCGGCCTCAAAGGCCCATTTGATCCAAGGCATCAAGGCCGCCACGTCAGTGGCTTCCACGGTGCCGCCGCACCAGATGCGCAGGCCCGGAGGCGCGTCGCGGTAGGCGCCGATGTCATAGGCCACACCTTCGCCCTCCAGCCGTTTGGCGACGGCCTTGGCAAAGGCAGCGCCGTCCTGGATGCGCGGGTCGGTGAACTTGAGGCAGACAGAGGTGTTGGAGCGGTTTTCCGGCTGTTCCGCCAGAAAGGCGATCCAGGGGTTGTCCTGCACAAAGCTCTGCACCGCGGCGAGGCTGGCATAGGCGCGCTCGCGCAGACCTTCCAGACCGCCAATGGAGCGGGCCCAGTCCAGCGCCAGCAGGTAGTCCTCAACCGCCAGCATCGAGGGCGTGTTGATTGTGGCGCCCTGGAAAATGCCGTCGATCAGCTTGCCGCCCTTGGTCAGGCGGAAGATCTTGGGCAGCGGCCAGGCGGGGGTGTAGCTCTCCAGCCGTTCGACTGCACGGGGCGACAGGATCAGCATGCCGTGGGCCGCCTCGCCGCCCAGCACTTTCTGCCAGGAGAAAGTAGTCACATCCAGCTTGTCCCAGGGCAGACGCTGCGCAAAGGCGGCGGAGGTCGCATCGCAGATGGTCAGCCCCTCACGGTCTGCCGGGATCCAGTTGCCATTGGGCACCCGCACACCGGAGGTGGTGCCGTTCCAGGTGAAGACAACGTCATTAGAGAAATCAACGGTGCCGAGATCGACGATCTGGCCGTAGTCGGCAGTTTTCACAGTAGCGTCCAGCTTCAGCTGTTTCACCACGTCAGTGACCCAGCCGGCGCCAAAGCTTTCCCAGGCCAGCATCTCAACCCCGCGGGCACCCAGAAGGTTCCACATCGCCATCTCCACCGCACCAGTGTCGGAGGCGGGAACGATGCCGATTTTGTAGTCCGCCGGGATACCCAGAATTTCGCGGGTGCCTTCGATTGCCGCCTTCAGGCGCTCTTTGCCCACAGCTGCGCGGTGCGAGCGGCCCAGCGGCGCACCGGCAAGTTTAGCAACATCAAAAACAGGAGGTTTGGCGCAAGGCCCCGAGGAAAAACGCGGATTGGCCGGCCGCGATGCCGGTTGTTCAATAGCCATAAATGCTACCCTTCCAGATAAGCGCCCCTCGTTGGGGAGGGGTGTCCCGCCATCAGAGCTAGGGTGCTGCAGCGCGGCACGCAACCGAAAAGTTGGAAAAATACGGCCAATAGTACGCTTTTTGCGACACGTTTTTCCACCATCGGAAACAGCCGGTTCAAAATGAGGGCAAGCGGCCTGCCTTATAATGGCCCCTGTTTTTGACGGTTTCCGGCAGGCTGGCCGATCCGGAAACGGGCCGCTATGACAAAGGGAATCCAAACGGAATGGAGCCCGCCGATGTTTGTTGCCACCCTGCTCTGCAACCCTGCCAGCCCGGTGTTGGAGCCCGCGCTGATCGAATCGCTGCGCAATGCCTGGGGCGGCGGCGAGGCCGAATGGCTGGCTCTGGGCGTTGCAGCGGAGTTTTCGTTGGAACAGATGCCGGACAACCGCTGGGGCGTCTGGGACGACCTGCAGCAGATCGGCGTCGATCTGGTCATTCAGGCGGCTGAGGGGCGCAAAAAGAAGATGCTTCTGGCTGATATGGACTCCACCATGATCCAGCAGGAATGCATAGACGAACTGGCCGAGGAGGCGGGTGTCGGCGCCCGGGTCAAGGAGATCACCGCACGGGCAATGAACGGCGAATTGGACTTCGAAGGCGCGCTGACCGAACGGGTCGGGCTGCTGAAAGGGCTTCCGGAATCAGTGATTGCCAAGGTGCTGGCCGAGCGCATCACCCTGATGCCCGGCGCCAGGCAGCTGCTGGCAACGATGAAGGCGGAAGGCGCTTATGCGGCGCTGGTCTCGGGCGGGTTTACGGCGTTCACCGCCAAAGTTGCTGCAGATCTGGGCTTCGACGAAAACCGCGCCAATACCCTGCTGGTAGAAGACGGCAAGCTGACCGGTGCGGCGGGACGCCCGATCCTGGGGCGGGAGGCCAAGGTGGAGGCACTGGAACAGATCACCGCTCAGCTGGGACTCCGCGAGACGGAGGTGATGGCCGTGGGTGACGGCGCCAATGATCTGGGCATGCTGAAACGCGCCGGTTCCGGAGTTGCCCTGCATGCCAAACCTTCCGTTGCAGCGGAATGCGATATCCGCATCAACCACGGCGACCTGACCGCACTGCTCTATATCCAAGGCTACTCCCAGGACAGGTTCCAGGGCTGAGCGTTCCCCAGGCAAACCAGGAAGCCCTCCCGCGCCCGCAGGTGCGGCTGCTGGCGCAGCCACACCTTGGCGGCCTTGGGCCAGGCTCAGCGCCTATGGCGCTGAGCCTGGCCCAACGGGAGGAGGCCTGTTTGCAGAACAGGCTGACGACGGGCGGGAGCACATCCGCTGCCTTCTTTTGCACTGCGCAAGAGTCCGGCTGATGGACCGGGCCGGAAAATTAGACCTTCCATTAATTAACGCATCCGTTAATAATATTGGCATGACACCGCTTCTGAAATCCTTTGCCGCCCTGTCAGACGAAACCCGCATGTCGATCGTTGATCAGCTGATCACCCAAGGCGAACTGCCTGCGGGCGATCTGGCCCCCGGGGCCGGCATTTCAGCGCCGGCGATTTCGCGCCATCTGAAAGTGCTGCGCGAAGCCGGGCTGGTCCGCCAGCGGGCGGAAGGCACCAAGCGGCTCTATTCTGCCCGGCCGGAGGGGCTGCGGATGATTGCGGATTGGACCCATTCCCGCAAGGCCTTCTGGGAGGGCAGCCTGGACCGGCTGGAAGCAGCCTTGATGGAGGACGATGGATGAGCGGCCTGCAGATGCAGCGGACCTTCCCGGTCAGCCCGGAGAAACTGTTTGATTGGGTGACCACCCCGGACAAGCTGCTGAAATGGTGGGGGCCTGAAGGCGTGCAAGTCCCGGAACACGATCTGGACTTCAGCCGCACCGGTCCCTGGCACTCGGTCATGCAGAACAGCGACGGTCAGCGCTTTCATGTGTCCGGCCAGGTCACCCATGTGAATGCGCCAAAATCTGTCGGCTTCACCTGGGCCTGGCACGGCGAGGACGGCAGCCGCGGCGCCGAGAGCCATGTGACCTTCACCATCGCCGCCGCCGGTGACGGCGCCATGCTGCTGATCGACCACCGCGACCTCGGAGATGATGAGGTTGCCGCAAATCACGAAAAAGGCTGGGCCTCCACTCTGCGCAAGCTGGAGGCACTGCTCGGCCAGGCCGCCTGAACCATCATCCACAGCAACCAAGGGAGAAGACCAATGCCACAGTTCATTTTTGCGTACCACGGCGGCAAGACCCCGGAAAGCGAGGAGGAAGGCGCCAAAGTCATGGAAGCCTGGAAGAATTGGATGGGGTCGATGGGAGAGGCCCTTAAGATCCCTGGTGCGCCGGTGGGACTGTCCAAGACCGTCAGCAGCGGCGGCGTGACGGATGACGGCGGCGCAAACCCGATCTCGGGCTACACGGTGGTCGAAGCCGCAGACCAGAACGCAGCCTGCGAAATGGCCAAGGGCTGCCCGATGGTGGTGGACGGCAGCGGCTCGGTTGAAGTGGCCGAAATCATTGAGATGGATATGTAACGCAGATGCCCCGGCTCAGGACCGGGGCATCACTTTTCAAAACAGCAGTTCCGCTGCCGGACGGATTGAACCGCATTCCAGGCCGCGGCGGCTGTAAAGCACCTTGTTCATGTACTTTTTGGTCTCCGGATGGTCTGCCTCCAGAACGCCCAAGCTGACCAGCAGCGCGGCAATCGCGCATTCGCTGGCACGGGTGGTGCCGTCGGTGATCTTCAGCGCAACGCCCAGCTTCTGTTCGGGCAGAATCGCGATGAACACTGCCTCAGCCCCTGTCTTGACCGCCACCTTACCGCCCATGGCGCGCATCAGATTGGTGCAGCAGCGGGTTTCGCCGGCCACCAGTTCGGGATGGGCGGTCATCGCTGCGACCAGCTGCTGTGCAGCCTCGGACGGCCGGTCGGAACGGTCTGAAGCACTGGCGAACCAGGCCATCGACCGGGCCAGGCCAGTGACGGTGGTTGCAAAGTTCGGGGCCGAGCAGCCATCGATGCCGTAGCCGGGGCTGTCCTGGCCGGTGGTTTCCTCAAACGCCGCAAGGCAAGCCTGCTGCACCGGGTGGCTGACGTCGATATATTCCGCGTTTCCGCCCAGATACTGATTCAGGGTCAGGAAGCCCGCGTGCTTGCCCGAGCAGTTGTTGTGCACCTGGCACGGGCTGTTGTCGGTCTTGATCAGCTCGGTGCGGGCCGGGATGTCATCCGGCAGCTGCGGGCCGCAGCGGAAATCGTCATCGCTGAGCCCCAGCTGGCCAAGCCAGCTGTTCACCCGGTCCGTATGGATATGGGCGCCGTTGTGGGAGGCGCAGGCCAGTGCCAGCTGCTCGGAGGTCAGCCCGTAGCGCGCAGCGGCGCCGGAGGTGATCAGCGGCAGCGCCTGGATCATCTTGGCGGAGCTGCGCGGATAGATCACCGCATCCGGATCGCCCCAGCTGCGCACCACCTGGCCGCTGTCGTCGCAGATGACGGCGTGGCCCAGGTGCAGGCTCTCCAGGATCGGGCCGCGCCAGACTTCGGCCATGGGCACAGGTTTCGCCATGATGTCTCCCCTCATGTTTCCGTGCAGTTTTTCTGGGCGAATTCCTGCCAAAACGCACTTTCGCCCGTGGTGCTAGTTACGTTAGTGTGCTTGTGTAGCGCAAGCGAGGGGATCGGGACCAGACAGCGGATGAACGCTGCGGGCCCTTTGCTTGATTTTGAGGTATGAGAACAGTCTTGGAGTCGGGACAAATGGCATTGAAACTCGCCCGCGTGGCTGCGGGCCTGTGTCTGGCAGCATTGGCAACCACTGCATTTGCGCAAGAGACATCGAACAACCGGGTCGCTGCGAATGTGGATTGGAGCGTCTTTGAAGGCGACAACCCGGCGGAATGCTGGGGCGTGTCCGCACCGAAGGAAACCGTGAACACCCGCGACGGCCGGGTGGTGGCGGTGCGCCGCAGCGAGATCCAGCTGTTTGTTACCTTTGGCGGATCGAATGACGCCAAAGGGGCGATCAGCTTTACCGGCGGCTACCCCTTTGCACCGGGCTCAACCGTCAACATGGCCATCGGCGACTCCCAGTTTGAGCTTTTCACTGAAGGCGAATGGGCCTGGCCGGTGGAAGGCGAGGATCTCAAGATCATCACCGCGATGAAGCGCGGCGCCAATGCAGTGATGACTGCGCGCTCGGCCCGCGGAACCCAGACCAAGGATACCTTCTCGCTGCTGGGCTTTACCGCTGCAGTGGAAGACGCGGAAAAGCGCTGCAGCAAGTAAGACTGCCGGCAGCAAACAGACCAAACCCCGGCCTGCGCCGGGGTTTTCTTGTTTGAAAGCCGCAAGCCGCGTAGCATAGACGGCAGGAGGTGCCCGACATGCTGAAACCTGCCCTGCTGAACTCAGCTATTGTCCCGTCCGCTTGCCTGGCAGTTGCGCTGCTGGCCAAGCCCGCGCTTGCCAATCCGGCGCTGGAATGCGGCGAAGGCAGCCAGGAAGAGATCGGATCCTGCGTTGCCGATGACGAAGAAGGCGTGGAAGCGGCGCTGTTCAACGCGCTGGAAGCCGCCATGATTGCCGCTGCTGAACGGGACAACACTAACGGCGGAACAGCAATCGAGGCCGCGCTGATGCAAAGCCAGACCGCCTGGGAGGCGTTCCGGGTTGCGCATTGCGCTTTCGCCGGCGAGGCCCATAACGTGCGTGAAGACGCAGGCATTGCCACGCGGGCCTGCTGGACCACTCTGGGCCGCGCCCGGGTCGAGGAACTGGTGCGGTTTTCCAGGTAAGCGCAATCCAGGCCGCCCCTTGAAATCTGCGCACGCATTTTGCGCACAAGGATTCCTTTTGATCTTTCGCCGAAATCCTATATAGAGCCGCATCCGCCCACCAGCATCCGAGTCTTTAGCCATGACCGCCAGCGCGCCGATCACCCAGGACGTAATGACCCTGCCCCGCAAGGAGCCCGAGGGCGGCAAGATCAATCTTGTCGGTCTGACCCGCGAGCGCATGCGCGAGGTGCTGATCGAACACGGCACGCCGGAGAAACAGGCCAAGATGCGCGTCGGCCAGATCTGGCAGTGGATCTACCAGTGGGGCAAACGCGATTTCGCGGATATGACCAACCTGGCCAAAGCCTACCGCGCGCAGCTGGCCGAAACATTTGAGATCCGCATTCCTGAGGTCGTAAGCAAGCAGGTATCGACCGATGGCACCCGCAAGTACCTGGTGCGGATCAATGGCGGCCATGAGGTCGAGGTGGTCTATATCCCCGAGGATGACCGCGGCACGCTCTGCATCTCCAGCCAGGTCGGCTGCACCCTGACCTGCTCCTTCTGCCACACCGGCACCCAGAAGCTGGTGCGCAACCTGACCCCCGCTGAGATTGTCGGCCAGGTGATGATGGCGCGCGACGACCTGGAGGAATGGCCGGTGCCGGGCGCCCCCAAGGACGAAACCCGCCTGCTCTCGAACATCGTGCTGATGGGCATGGGCGAGCCGCTCTATAACTTTGACAATGTGCGCGACGCGATGAAGATTGCGATGGACCCGGAAGGGATCTCGCTCAGCCGCCGCCGGATCACCCTGTCGACTTCCGGCGTGGTGCCGGAGATTGCCCGCACGGCCGAGGAAATCGGCTGCCTTTTGGCGATTTCCTTCCACGCCACCACCAACGAGACCCGCGACGTGCTGGTGCCGATCAACAAGCGCTGGAACATCGACGAACTGCTGCAGGCGCTGGCGGATTACCCCAAGGCGTCGAACTCCGAGCGGATCACTTTTGAATATGTGATGCTGGACGGGGTGAACGACACCGACGAGGACGCGCACCGGCTGATCGAGCATATCAAGCGCTACAACATCCCGGCCAAGATCAACCTGATCCCGTTCAACGAATGGCCGGGCAGCCCCTACAAGCGGTCCTCGAACAACCGGATCCGGGCCTTCGCCAATATCGTCTACCAGGCGGGTTACGCCTCGCCGATCCGCAAGACCCGCGGCGATGACATCATGGCGGCCTGCGGCCAGCTGAAGTCTGCCACCGAGCGCGCCCGCAAAAGCCGCAAGCAGATTGAGGCCGAAGCCGGGCTCAAGTAACCCGGCTCCGGCCCCGGCGCGCTTGGCCGGCCTAGGTGAAAATGAAATGATCTGCGGTTAGGGCACCGGTGTAACCGGTCAGCTCGACATCATGCTGCCCCTGGAAGCTGATGAAGGTGCTTCCGCCCTGCTGGGAAATTGTCAGGTCGCTGAATTCGTCAATCTGAGTGCCGGAGAACTCAATCTTGTCTTTGCCGGTTCCGAAGTCAGTGATGATCTCGTCTTCCCAGTAGTCCGCGGTCACAAAGACAAAGACATCGCCCTGCTGGCCGCCGCTCAGGATATCCGAACCGTCGCCGCCGGTGAGGCGGTCGCTGCCGAACCCGCCCTTGAGCGTATCCTCACCGCGGCTGCCCCAGATCTTGTCCTTTCCCTTGCCGCCGTGTAGCAGATCGCCATCGTTGCCGGACCCGGAACGGCTGTCCTTGTTCACAGCTCCGATCAGCACGTCATCGCCGGATTGGCCCCAGAGCGTATCCGAGCCATAACCGCCTTTCAGAGTGTCGTTGCCCCAGCCTCCGCGAAGCTTGTCGTCACCCTCGCGCCCGAACACCCGGTCATTGCCGCCGCGGGCGTGGATGTTGGTGTCCTGACCGGTCGCTAGGAGGGTCTCCCACCGGTGGCTGGCGTCAATCACCACCTGCCCGGCTGCCCCAAGCCGGACATCCCAGTCCGCGGTTGCAGAGGCACCGCCATAAATATGCTGCAGCGCCTGCAAGTCCAATGGCCCCAGATCGCTGACGTTGTAACCAGCATAGTTATAAGTCATCACCGTGTTTTCCTGGGTATCCAGATGCTCTGCCAGCACCGGATCACCGCTGTGCGGATGCTTCAGGCCAACGGCGTGGCCAAGCTCATGCAGAATGGTTTCATAGCCGAAACTGCCGGGAGAGATGCTGCTGCCCTGGATCGCCACATCCCCCCGGCTGGTGGCAAAGCTGCTGGCCCAGGGCAGGTTTGCCCAGCCTGCCGCGGTGCCGCCGCTGTAGCCGAACACATTGACCATGGCGCGGCCGCCGGTTTCCACAAAAACAATCCCGGCGGCGTCTTCATACGCCTCAATGGCCTGCCGGAAAACCGTCCGCTGGGCATTGCTGTAGGACCAATAGCTGGTGGCGCCGTAGGGATCGCTGGCGGCGTCGCCCAATTCATCGGTTTCAACGAAACTATAGGTTACCACAGCTGGTGTGCCCGGGCGGCTCAGGCTGTTCCAGCGGCCAAAACTGTTGGAAGTATAATACAAAAGTGCCGTGTAATCGGTAACCACCGCCATAAGAACGCTCCGCCACTATGCCCTGCCGGGAAATGGCCTGCTGGCGAATGCGGCCTGGATAAGACCGCCGCAGGACGGTGCAGGGCCAACTAAAGATTGGTCCTGCCAGTGTGGCAGCTTTTTGCACATTCCGCGATCTTTTCCTGCGGATTTCTGCCGGTCGCCATGGCCAAGCGCGCTGCGCCTGCCGCGGCAGGCGCCTTATTATTTCCCAATTGCGGCTGAAATTTCGCCAATCCTCATGGACAGTTTCCAATTCATGGACAGTCAGAATTTCAGAAGGAACCCGAAATGTCCCAGATGGACTACACCCCCGCCCCAATCGAACCCGCGGTGCTGGACCTGATCCGCAGCGAGCGCAGCAAGGCCTTGAGTGCGCGAGAGTTTAAATTCAGGCTGCGCGGCTACGGATATGCCGTGAAAACCGTGGCCGGCGCCCCGGTTCTCACCCGTTTGACCACCGGCGCCGAAATCGGCCGGCTGCCGCCGGAGTTTGCCTGATCCCGGCGCGCCTCGTCAGCGTTCCCGGCCCGGCAGGCTGTCGCGCGGCGGCGCAGGCTGCCAGTTGTCGATAATCTCCACTGCCTCCTTGGCGGTGTCGACAAAACGGAACAGGTCCAGGTCCTGATCCGAGATGGTGCCGGCATCAGCCAGCGCATCCCAATTGATGATTCTCTCCCAGAAATCCTTGCCGAACAGCAGGAAGGGCACCCGCTCCATGCGGCCGGTTTGGATGAGGGTCAGGCTTTCGAACAGCTCATCCAGCGTGCCGAACCCGCCCGGAAACACGGTGATCGCCCGCGCCCGCATCAGGAAATGCATCTTGCGGATCGCGAAATAGTGGAAATTGAAGCTGAGATCCGGCGTCACATAACCGTTGGGCGCCTGCTCATGCGGCAGCACAATCGAGAGGCCGATGGAATGGCCGCCTGCATCCTCAGCACCGCGGTTGCCCGCCTCCATCACACCCGGGCCGCCGCCGGTCACGATGACATTCTTGCGCCCGCCGCTCTCCTTTGACTTCTCAGTCATCAGCCGGGCAAATTCCCGCGCCTCGTCATAGAAATGCGACAGATCCGCCAATGTCTGGGTCCGTGCCTGATCCTTGTGCTGCGGGTCAGGGATGCGGGCGCCGCCGAACATCACAATCGTGCTTTCGATCCCATGCTCGTTCAGCATCAGCTCCGGCTTCAGCAGCTCCAACTGCAGCCGGACCGGCCGCAGTTCCTCGCGGCAGAGGAACTCCTCATCAGCAAAGGCCAGCCGGTAGGCGGGCGCCTGGGTTTGCGGTGTCACGGGCACATGCTCGGCCCGGTCGCGGTCAGAGTGAGCATCACGGAAACGGCTGTGGCGGTCTTCGGTCATGGAAAATCCCAGCATTAATCAACAGGACTCCCTTTGTAGCCGTCCTGAACCGTTAGCGCCAATCAAGAATGCAGGAACGCACTGTTTGTCTTGCACCCGCCAGTCCCGCGGCTAAGGTTCGCGCTTGTCACACAGGGAGGGCCACAGATGAACTGGCAGGACGAAATCACCGCAGCCGCAGACCGCATCCGCCCTCATGTGCAGCGCACACCCGTGATGCACACGCAGGGTTTCGGGCTGGACTACCCGGTCGCGCTGAAGCTCGAGCACATGCAGCACACCGGCAGCTTCAAGGCCCGCGGCGCCTTCAACACACTCTTGAGCCAGCCGGTGCCAAGCGCCGGGCTGGTGGCCGCCTCGGGCGGCAATCACGGCGCCGCTGCTGCCTTTGCTGCGCATCATCTGGGACACAAGGCGCGGATTTACGTGCCCGAAATGGCCGGCCCCGCCAAGATCTCCCTGATCAAGCGCACCGGCGCCGATCTGCAGGTGGTGCCCGGCGCTTACGCCAATGCGCTGGAACAGGCCCAGGCCTATGAAGCGGAAACCGGCGCCATGCAGGTCCACGCCTATGACGCCCCGGCCACTGTGGCAGGCCAGGGCACCTGTTTTGCCGAATGGCAGGAGCAGGGACTGGAAGCTGACACCCTGCTGATCGCCGTCGGCGGCGGCGGGCTTATTGCCGGCGCGCTGGCCTGGTTCCAGGGGATGAAAAAGATTGTCGCGGTGGAACCTGAAACCTCCCGCGCCTTGCAGGCCGCCCTGCAGGCCAAGGAACCGGTGGATGTCGAGGTCTCAGGCGTTGCTGCCAATGCGCTTGGCGCCAAGCGGATCGGCAATATCTGCTTCGAACTCGCCTCGGCGCAGGGCGCGGCGTCCGTCACTGTACCGGACAGCGCCATCACCCAGGCCCAGGCCGCACTCTGGCGCGAACGGCGGATTCTGGCCGAGCCCGCAGGCGCCACCGCCTTGGCAGCCCTGATGTGCGGCGCTTACCGCCCCGAGCCGGGCGAACGTGTTGCGGTTCTGATCTGCGGCGGCAACATTGCTCCGGACCCCCTCGGGTAATCTTCGATAATCCTTGCAGGGTTAGCGAGGCCCCGCTATCGCCAACCCCATGTCCGCAACCATAGCCGATACCATCTACCAAGCGCTAAGCGAGCGCATCATCACCGGCAGCCTGCCCGCCGGTGAAAAGCTGCGCCAGGACCATATCGCACGCGAGTTCGAAGCCAGCCATGTGCCGGTCCGCGAGGCCCTGCTGCGGCTCGAGGCCCACGGGCTCGCCAAATCCGAACCCCGCCGCGGCACCCGGGTCAGCGCCCTGGACCCGTCCGAGATCCGCGAAGTGATCGAAATGCGGGTTTCGCTGGAGGTGCTGGCCCTGACCCACGCCTTTGCCCGCCTGACAGATGCGGATATCGCGGCCGCAGAAGAAGCCCGGCTCGCCTGCGATGCCGCCGAGGACATGGCAAACTGGGAGCGTCTCAACCGCGCCTTCCACCGGGTGATCCTGTCGCCGTGCGGCATGCCCCGGCTGCTGGCCTCGATCGACGATCTGCACATCGCCGCTGCCCGGCATCTGTTTGCCAACTGGCAGCACCAATGGACCCGCCGGGTGGACAGCGACCACGCCGCACTTGTCCAGGCGATGGCCCGCCGCGACCCGGCAGCAGCCTGCGAAATCCTGCGCCGCCACCTGCGCCGGGTGCGCTGAGACGGCTCAACCCGGCAAAACGCCGTCAGGGGCGGCAATTTGGACGTAATCCGGACATGACCTGCAGGCAGATTGCCGCTATGTAACCCCGAATCTAACCGATGCCGGAGGAACATCCATGTCCAACGCCCAGCTGGAAGCAGCAATCGAAGCCGCCTGGGAGGCGCGCGACACCATCACTCCCGCCACCACCGGCGAACAGCGTGAAGCTATCGAAGACACCCTGAATGCGCTGGACTCCGGGTCCCTGCGCGTCGCCGAAAAGCTGGAGAGCGGCGACTGGCACGTGAACCAATGGGCCAAGAAAGCGGTGCTCCTGGGCTTCCGCATCAAGGACATGGAAATCCACGAAGGCGGCCCCCAGGCCGGCGGCTGGTGGGACAAGGTCGACAGCAAGTTCAACGGCTGGGGCGAAGAGCAGTGGAAATCCGCAGGCTTCCGCGCGGTGCCGAATTGCGTCGTCCGCAAGTCCGCCTATATCGCGCCCGGCGCGGTGCTGATGCCCTCCTTCGTGAACCTCGGCGCCTATGTCGATGAAGGCACCATGGTTGACACCTGGGCCACCGTCGGCTCCTGCGCCCAGATCGGCAAGAACGTGCACCTCTCGGGCGGTGTCGGCATCGGCGGCGTTCTGGAGCCGATGCAGGCCGGCCCCACCATCATCGAGGACAACTGCTTCATCGGCGCCCGGTCCGAAGTGGTCGAAGGCTGCATCGTGCGCGAAGGCTCGGTTCTGGGCATGGGCGTGTTCATCGGCAAGTCGACAAAAATCGTCGACCGCGAGACCGGCGAAGTGATGTACGGCGAAGTGCCGCCCTACTCGGTGGTTGTCGCGGGCTCGATGCCCTCCAAGAACAACATCAGCCTCTACTGCGCCGTGATCGTGAAGCGCGTCGATGAGAAAACCCGCTCCAAGACCGGTATCAACGAGCTGCTGCGCGACTGATCCGCTCCGCATCTCTGAAAACACCGAACGCGCCCCGCCCCGGGCGCGTTTTTCTTTTCCGGAGTCCTCCCGCTTCTTTCTGGTCCCCAATACCCCGGGGTGAGGCCATCAGGCCGAGGGGCAGCGCCCCTCCTCTGTAAAATCCTTGCCGCGCAATAAACCTGCCGCTATTGATATTATACCTACACATAAGAGGGTCAGATGCAGACAATATTCGCCCGGCACGCCCGCCTGCCCCAGGGATGGTCTGAAAACATTCGGCTGACGGTCGAAGACGGCCGGATCACGTCACTGGAAACCGCAGCCCAGCCGCAGGCCGGCGACACCCAAGCAGACGTGCTGCTGCCGTCGCTCGGCAACCTGCACTCCCACAGCTTCCAGCGCGCCATGGCCGGGATGACCGAGTACCGAGCAGCCGGCAAGGACAGCTTCTGGACCTGGCGCGAGCTGATGTACCGCTTCATGGACCGCATCACGCCTGAGCAGTACGAGGCCATCGCCGCGCTGGTGTTCATGGAAATGCTGGAGGCCGGTTACGCCTCGGTGGGCGAGTTCCATTATGTCCACCACCAGCCGGGCGGGGCGCATTTTGACTCGATGACTGAGCTGAGCGAGCGTGTGTTTGCCGCGGCCAGACAGACCGGCATCGGCCTGACCCATCTGCCGGTGCTCTACTCCTATGGCGGAGCAGGAAAGCAGGCCCTGAATGGGGGCCAGCAGCGGTTTGGCAACTCGGTTTCCGAATTCTCTGAACTCGTCACACGTGCCCGGGAGATAGCTGCGCGGGACTTGGCCGAAGACGCCTGTGTCGGCATTGCGCCGCATTCCCTGCGCGCCACCTGCCCCGAGGATCTGGCGGAGGTGCTGCAGATCCAGAACGGGCTGCCGGTGCATATCCACATCTCCGAACAGCCCAAGGAAGTGGCCGATATCAGCGCCTGGCTGGGCGCCCGGCCGGTGGAATGGCTGCTGGGCAACACGCCCGTCGACGGCAAATGGTGCCTGATCCACGCCACCCATATGACCAGCGCGGAGACCATCGGCATGGCCCGCTCCGGCGCCGTGGCCGGCCTCTGCCCGATCACTGAGGCAAACCTGGGTGACGGTCCGTTCAACGGGGTGGAATACCTGGCGCATGACGGCGCATTCGGGGTTGGATCAGACTCTAACGTGCGGATTTCCCTGCCTGAGGAGCTGCGCACACTGGAGTACTCCCAGCGCCTGCGCGACCTGGCCCGCAATGTGCTGGTGCCGGGTGAAGGCTCAGTTGGCGAAACTCTGTACATGGGCGCTGCAAAAGGCGGCGCACAGGCTTTGGGACGCGATGCGGGGCGGATCGAGGAAGGTGCGCTGGCGGATCTGGTGGCAATTGACGGCAGCGTATCGGCCCTGTGCGCGCTGAAGCCGGAACAGATGCTGGACGGGCTGTGCTTTGCGGCAGGCGACGACACCGTGACCGATGTCTGGAGCGCCGGGCGCCACGTGGTGCAGCAGGGCCGCCACATCGCCCGCGACAGCGTGGTTGCAGGTTACAGAACGGCAATCAAAGACCTGCTCAACAGTCTCTAAACAGGCTGGAACCGCAGATGAATGACCGCGCCGCCACCGGAGACTGCTCCGCTGGCGGCGCCTTCCGTTGCATGCCCCTCACCAGGACCGAAACAGCCTTCCTCGTTGAGTTCCAAAGTCCCGGATACGACAAAGAAAACCTGGCTGCCTGCGGCCTCGGGCAGCTCGCCATCCCTCAGAACCCTGGCTTCCGCTAACACAAACTCAGGGTCAAAGATCACGTTGAAGGCCTTGCAGGCTCCGCTGCGCAGGCGGCAGTCCAGAGCCAAGCCGCCGTCAAAGGCAAGCGGTTCCAGAAGACCAGCCTCCAAGCGGGTTTCTGCGTTGGACAGAACGTGCCCCGCCCCCTCCACGATGCAGTGGATACGGGCAAGGCCGGGAAAGGCAGAAAACGCGCCGTCCCGGGTGATATCCGCCAGGCTGAGGCGCCAGACCATCCGGCCGTTCGCTTTGTGCACAGCCAGCTCGCGTGTCACGCCGCCGCCGTTTTTCCAAGGCACCGGCGCGGCGGTGAGAGCGGAGAAGCGCATGGGGGAGACCTCGCAGGCTGAAATAAGCCTAGACATAATAGCGAAGCGCGGGCCCCTGCAAGAGCCGGCCGCAGCAAATGGATTGACCATCCCCCTGCCCCGGCGCTATGGCGGCGGCATGGAAAAGAAGAAACCCTCCCGCCAGCAAGTCTATACCCTGCTTGTCCAGATCGGACGCAAGGACGGGGACGGGCTGCCCGACGGCGCCACCGGTGCTGCGCTGATGATCTATGCCTCCGGCGTGGACGAAGCCGAAGCCGTGCGCGAAACCGTGGCGATCCTCAAGCAGGCCGATACCGCGCCGCTGGATGTGACCGGTTATGGCACCCTGGAAGAGCGCGAAGCGGAAGGCCATGAGATCGGTGACGAGGAACGCGGGCTGATGCAGCGGGCGCTGGACGAGAACGCCGTGATCGTCGCCCAGATGACGCCGTTCTTCGACGGTGAGGAACCCGTCTTTCACTAACCCGGGGCGTCAGTTCTGGCTGCCGAACCATTTTCGGTAGAGGGCATCATAGCTGCCGTCCTCCTGCATCGCCAAAAGCGCCTGGTTCACATCTTCCACCAGCGGAGAGCCCGCCGGAAACACCAGCCCGTAGTTCTCGCGCAGGAACGGCTGGCCAATGGTGTGGCCAAACTGGTGGCCGCCCTGCCGGACATAGAAGTTCAGCACCGGCGCATCAAAGACCACCGCTGACACCTCACCGCGCTCAAACCCCTGCAGCATGTCTTCCAGCCCGGTGTAGGCGGCATAGTCGATTTCGCGCCGGTTCAGGAAGCCTGCGGCGGTGGAGCCTTCGATGGTGCCCACGGATTTGCCGTACAGATCATTGACCGAGTTCACCGAGCCGCTGATCGCCTCGACTGTCATCACTGCAGTGATCTTGGCGACAAAGACCGAGACGATAAACAGCGACGACACCACCAGCACCACGCCGAACATGCGGCCGACCGGCGTGCGCGGAACCCGTTCCTCGAACCCGCCATTCACCACCAGGTTCAGCGCCCACCAGAAGGAAGGAAACCAGGCCTCGTTCAGGGGGCGGTCGAAATAGGGCTGGGCGCGGCGTTCAAACACCCACATCAGCATGCCGCCGCCGAACAGCAGCAGGAAGGCAATGCCGATGGCGGCAGCCAGGTCCCAAGACAGCAAGGCACTCAGCAGCGACGGCTGGCGCACCTCATCTGCCTGAACCATGATCTGCAGCCCGCTTTCGAAGATCGGATGGCTGAAATCCATGACCACTTCGCGCGCCGCGGTGATCGAGATATTGGCCGCCGCCAGATCCGCTTCGCCGCTGCGCACGCCATCGAGCATTTCCGAGAAGCCTGAAACCCGGTTTATCTGGAAGTCCCAGTCCAACCGCTCAGCCAGGATCTTCAGCAGCTCAAGCGAGAAACCGGTATCGCGCCCCTCCTCCACCATCGAGAACGGCGGGCGGGTGACGGTATTGACTGTCAGCACCTGCGCAGAAAGCAATTGGCCCCAAAGCATCAGCAGGGCGGCGATGGTCAGGCGGAAGTACAGCACGGAAACGCTCAGCGGCAGGCCTCGGGGACGGTTTGAAATTCCTTAGGCGGTTCGGCTTTTTCACGCAAGCGTCATTGGCGCGGATGCCGAACAAGCTCCAGCAACTGTGTCAGGCGGTCCGCCGTTCGGCCAGCACTGCGGCATCAAAAGCGCGCAGCACCGGGAATTTCGGCTGCCGGTGCTCAGGCAGCGCGCTTGCTCCCAGAGGGGCCAGCAGGCTGGCCGCCAGCCGCTCGGGGTCGCGGCGCAGGCGGCCCAGGAACAGGCTTTCAGTCATTGCCCCGGCGGCCAGCAGCGGTTCGTGGTCCGGCAGCACCGCCTGGCGGTAGGAGATCAGCGGCGCCCCCGCCGCGCCAGGCAGGGCGGTGCCGGTTCCCAGCAGATTGCCGGCCGGCACCAGAACCGCAGGCTGGCCGAACAGGTATTCGACCTCGGATCCGGACAGCACCAGACGCTGGAACGGCGCCACGTGGATATCCTGCTGCAGCCCAAAGTACGGCGCCCTGAGCCGCACCGGCGCAAAAGCGCCCAGCGCCGGCACCTGGCGTTCCACCACCTGCAGTACCGGCACCGCCTCGCCGCTGCTGGCCAGCACCAGGTCGCCCCGCTGCAGGCTGCTCAGCAGCCGGTAGCCATCGGGTGTGGCAACAGGCGTGGACGGCAGCAGCGCAGGGACAGGGCCAGCGGGCTCAAGGCTGCTGGACAAGGCCAGGTAGTCCACGATCGGCGCCAAATATCCCAACGGCCCGGCCAGCGCCTGCAGGTCGCGCAGCCGCCAGGGTTTCGGCGCCGAGAGTGCGGCAATCTGCATCTGGCTGCCGTCCAGCCGCTCCAGCGTCAGCCGCCCCTGGCGGGCCGGCGCATCCCAGGCATAGATCAGCCGCAGCCCGCCGGTGCGCCCCACGGCGGTCGGGTTCAGGGTCCGGTGCAGCACCGCGCCGTTCTGTTCCAGCACAAAACTCAATCCGCCGCCGGGCACCGCCTGCAAAGCCAGCCGCAGCGGCCAGTCGCCCTCCTGAGAGTAAAGCAGCAGCGGTTCCGGCCGGGCTGTTTCCGGCAGGTGGAACTCCAGCATCAGTGATCCGCGCACCAGCAGGGAATCGCCGTCCGGCAGCCCGGCTGCCACCAGCGCCTGCGGATCGCACCAGCTGTGCCCGCCCCCGGAAACCGCAAACCAGGACATCCGTCAGGCCGCCTCGACTGCCGCCAGCAGCTGGCCTTCATACCCTTTCAGAGACGGCCGTGCCGACGGACTGTACCCGGCGCCCGTCTCCGGATCGAGTTCTGGGAACAGGGTGCAGATCTCCTCCGCCACCGGCCGCTCGAACAGGGTAAGGATCTGCGGGCCGGGCAGGAAGCTTTCGGTCGCCAGCCCTTCGGAATAGACCACCTGATGGCGGTCGAACATCAGATGCACATAGGTCACCTCGCCGCCCGGGCAGCGGGCCACGCTGCGGCCGTTGACCAGATCTTTGGCGGCCACCAGAACTTCTTCCTCGCCAAAAAACAGCTCGGCATGGGCGCCACGCACCAGCACACGGTGCTGCGGCGAGACCAGCAGCTCGCCATGATCGCCAAAGGTTCCTGCGGCAATGCGGACCGGAGCAAAATCCCCCTCGGCCGCAACCGACCGGCCGCCGCTCCAGCACAGCGGCTGGGCGCCATCGTCGCGGGTCTCTACCAGATCACCCGGCATCAGCTCCTCCACCGGCACCTCGCCGTAAGGAGTGCGGATCCTTGTGCCAGCCACAAAACAGGGGATCGAGCTGGCGTTGACGAAACCGACATCGGAGTTGACGCCATTGGTCACCTCGTAGGTGAAGTTGAAGTCTTCGACGTCGCCGTCGCCTACCAGGGTCAGGGTGCCGTCGGCATTCAGCTGCACCTCCTGGCCGGTGTTCAGCGTCACCACCGAGCCGGCGCTTACCACGGTGCCGTTGATATGGGTGATAGTCAGCGAGCCGCCGGAGTTGTTCACATCATTGGCCAGCACATCAATGGTCTTGCTGCTGTCCGGTGCCACAAAGACATTGTCGGTCATCGCCACCAGGTCGGTCTGCACCGAGTCGGCAGCAATCAGCAGGTTACTGTCATAGCTGCTGTCGCTGACGTCAGCGATGCCGATACGGATATCGTTCACCTCGCCCGGATTGACGTTCATCGTCAGGGTCATGGTGATGGTGAACCCGTCCATCTCGGTGTTGAAATCATCGCCGGCGTTGTCGACGTAGAGGTTCTCGTTGATCGAGGAGCTGATGTTGCTGGGGTTGGCCTGGCCGTTGCCGACCTCAAGCAGCACCTGTTCGCCGTTGACCCAGACTGCCACCACGTCCTGATAGACCGAATTCTGGAATTCCGGGAATTCCTCGGAGGAGAAAACGAATTGCATCGTCATCACATCCGAATCGGGGATGAAACTCACATCCAGGTAGGAAGCGTCGAAGGTATTGCTGCCAGCTGCGGCATTGAAATCCGGGTTGTTGCTTTCGCCCGGCGTGTTGGTCGAGGTCTGGGTAGAGCGGTTGGGATCACCGCCGGAGCGGGTGAAATGGCTGGCCCGCCCGGTCGACAGGATCACGCCTGAGTCGCTTGGGGTAACGCCAGGCGCGAGCGCATCGCCGCCTGAATAGATCGCCGACGACTGGCTCCAGCCAGAATAGCTGGCACCGACAACGGTGGCCCCGTCGCCGAAAATAGTCTGCGCCATCTGCACCGCAGAGGCGTTTGTCTGATAATTGAGTTCGGCGCCTGTTGCCATGATCTGCCCACCCCTTGCCTGTCAGAGGCCGGACAAACGAGATGCGCAGGCTTAATGCCTGCTGCTGGATCACAGAAGGGCAGCGGCGTTGCGCTGCCGGGGTCCGGTTGGCCTTTTGCGGCCTGTTATGCTCGTTTGGATGCCCTGCCTCGGGTCATTTATTAACGATGTCTTAACACGGTCCACGGCTGCGAGTCAGCTGCGCCCGCTCTCCGCTGCAAAACCGCTGCTTTTGCGCCACATTTGCGGACTGCGGCCTGCCGCAGCGGTGAATTGCGCCCCGGGCCATTCCGCGCTAGCCATGGCGGACCGGAATTCCAGGAGCCTACCGATGCCGCAGACCGATCCCGCCCGCCTGACTGCCGACCTGATCCGCTGCCCCTCGGTGACACCTGAGGAAGGCGGCGCGCTGGTGCTGCTGGAGAAACTGCTGAGCGAGGCCGGGTTCGACTGCACCCGTACCGACCGCGGCGAGGTTTCCAATCTGTTTGCCCGCTGGGGCGCCAAGGGGCATGCGAAAACTTTCGGCTTCAACGGCCACACCGATGTGGTGCCCTTGGGCGATGAGGCTGCCTGGACCATGCCGCCCTTTGGCGCCGAAGAGAAAGACGGCTTCATGTACGGCCGCGGTGCTACGGATATGAAATCGGGCGTGGCTGCCTTTGCCGCTGCCGCTGTGGATTTCGTCAAAGAAACGCCGCCCGATGGCGCCATCATCCTCACCATCACCGGCGACGAGGAGGGCCCCGCCCTGGACGGCACCACCGCGCTGCTGGACTACATGCAGCGCGAGGGCGAGCAGATGTCGGTTTGCTTAGTGGGCGAGCCCACCTGCCCGAACGAGATGGGCGAGATGATCAAGATCGGCCGCCGCGGCTCGCTCACTGCCTGGTTCACAGTGACCGGCGTGCAGGGCCACTCCGCCTATCCGCACCGCGCCAACAACCCGCTGAACGCGATGGCGCGGCTGATGGACCGGCTGGCCAGCCACGAGCTGGACCAGGGCACCGCGCACTTCGATGCCTCTACCCTGGCGGTGGTCACCATCGACACCGGCAACCCGGCCACCAATGTAATCCCGGCGCAGGCCACCTCGGCCGTCAACATCCGCTTCAACGATTCGCACAGCGGCGCCAGCCTGACCAAGTGGCTGCAGGGCGAAGCGGACAAGATTGCGGCTGAGTTCGGCCTTGAAATCGGTATGGAGGTGAAGATCTCCGGTGAAAGCTTCATCACCCCGCCCGGCGCCCTGTCAGAACTGGTCGCGGCAGCGGTTGCGGCGGAAACAGGCCGCACTCCCGAGCTGTCCACCACCGGCGGCACCTCGGATGCACGGTTTGTGAAGAACCACTGCCCGGTGGTGGAGTTCGGGCTGGTCGGCAAGACCATGCACCAGGTGGACGAACGGGTGGAGGTCGCCCAGATCCACCAGCTGAAGTCAATCTACACCCGCATTCTGCAGGACTATTTCGCATGAGCCTGAGTATCGCTGTCACCCAGGACCTGGAGACCTGCTTTGCCCTGCGCCACCAGGTGTTTGTGGTGGAGCAAGGCGTGCCGGTGGAAGAGGAACAGGATGCGCTGGACGCCTCCGCCACCCACCTGCTGGCGGTTCTGGACTATGCCCCGGTTGGCACCGCACGGATTGTCTTCAAGGACGGCACTGCCAAGATCGGCCGGGTTTGCGTGCTGCAATCCGCCCGCGGCACCGGCCTTGGCGCCAAGCTGATCGAAGCCGCGGTGGAGACCGCCAGGCAGCAGCCGGGCATTGCCAAGGCCAAGCTTGGCGCCCAGCTCCACGCCATTGGCTTTTACGAGAAGCTCGGCTTCACCGCCTTTGGCCCGGTCTATGACGATGCCGGCATCGACCACCGCGACATGGTGCGTGATTTCACGTGAAACGCACCCTGGTGATCATGGTCAAGGAGCCGCGACCGGGCCGGGTCAAAACCCGGCTGGGCAAGGACATCGGCGTGATCCCCGCCACCTGGTGGTTCCGCCATCAATCCGCCCGGCTGATCCGCCGCCTGCAGGACCCCCGCTGGCAGGTCGTGCTGGCAGTGGCGCCGGACAGAGCAGTGGTTTCCAAAGCCTGGCCTTCTCATCTGCCCCGTCTGCCGCAAGGCAACGGCGACCTGGGCGCACGGATGAAACGGATGCTGCAATCCCTGCCTGGTCCGATCTGCCTGATCGGCGCCGATATCCCCGGTATTACCCGGCCCCACATTGCCCGGGCTTTCTCAGCCCTTAGCGATCATGACGCGGTCTTCGGCCCTGCTAATGACGGCGGTTATTGGCTGGTGGGGGCCAAGCATCCCGCCCGGCTGCCCCGCACGCTGTTCGAAAACGTCCGCTGGTCCAGCGAACATGCACTGGCCGACACGCTGCAGACCCTGCCCGGACACCGCATTGCGCTGACCGATACCCTGCGCGACGTCGATACGGCCGCCGACCTGCCCCGCCGCTGAGCCCGCGCTTTTCACCATGACGCCGCCTGCCCGCCGTGAT
>NZ_JWLD01000143.1 GCF_000813725.1 Leisingera sp. ANG-Vp | reverse complement strand
CTGTTGCCGAAGTCATCGGTGGTGGTGATGGTGATCTCTGTCTGGTACTCGCCTTCGGAGATCTGATCCGGGGTGAACGTTACCGACCAGGTGCCGTCCTCTGCTACGGTGGTAGTCTGGGTAGCGCCCGCGATCGTCAGGGATACGGTGGCCCCCGGCTCGCCGGTGCCGGAGATTACCGGGCCGGCAGCTTGTTCTTCACCATTGACGGTGTCGCCGGTCGAAACTGCGCCGCTTGTGATCTCTGCTACCGGCGGCGTGGTGTCGATCACGACCTCAGGGCCGTCCAGATCAAACTCTTCTCCATCCGGGTCAACGACATGCACGGTGGAGTCATAATCGCCGTCCGGCGGCAGGTCATCGACCGGGAAGGTCACGCCCCAGGTGCCGTCATCGGAAACGGTGGTGGTTTGTGTCGAGGTGCCGACAGTCACGGTGACTTCGGAGCCGGGCGCCCCGGTGCCGGTAATTTCAACCGGATCCGTCGTCGAACCGGAAACCGGGTAGGATGCGTCCGGGTTGTCAACTGTCGGTACGACGCTGCCGTCGCC
>NZ_JWLD01000142.1 GCF_000813725.1 Leisingera sp. ANG-Vp | reverse complement strand
GCGGGTGCGAAGCGGCAAAGGCGACGGCGATTTCCTGGCCATAGGGCGGGGCGACGGTGATCTGCAGGCCGGGGTCTCCGGCTTCTTTGGCGCCGACGCGCAGGGCGCTTTTGGGAACTGCCTCAGTCAGGGGAACCAGTTCATTCGGAGAGAGGTGCAGCACCGCGCCGCCGGCGTCGAAATAGTCGACATAGACATAGGCCGGGTAGTCCGGCGCGGTGAGGTCGAAGAACAGCCGCTCGCCGCCGGAATAATCGAGCACGCGGGCATGGGCATCGTCACCGACCAGCAGGGGGTTGGTGATCTGGTCGGTGCTTTGCGGCAGGCCGACGTTTGAAATCCCTGACAGAGCGCCGCATTGCGGCCGCGGCAGCAGCCGCATTTCATCCGAGACCACGATATCAGCGCCCATCTGCGCTTGCAGCGCCGCCAGGACCGGGCTGCGCAAGCCGTCTTCGGGCAGGTGGCCGCGCACCTCAAGCGTGGCGGTTTCCGGGACAAAGGCAACCTGCAGGCGGGAGCAGGGCACTGCGGCTAGGATGCCGGAGACACCGTCGCGCAGCGGATCTCCTTCGGCTGCGGCATCGCCTGGCTGCATGAAGCTTTGGAAGGCGGCCAGCGAGACCGGGTCGATGTCGCCGCTGCCGCCCTGAAAGGCCAGCGCCGCCTTGATGCGGGGGGCATCCGGCACGGCGGCGGGTGTCTGCTGCGGGTTTGGCTCTGCGCCGGGAAGGGG
>NZ_JWLD01000141.1 GCF_000813725.1 Leisingera sp. ANG-Vp | reverse complement strand
CCCCCATAGTGCCCCCATGAGAATTGCATTTGAGACCGCCCGCCCCGGGGACATTCCCACCCTCGCCGCGCTCTGGCACAGCGGCTGGCACGAGGCCCATGCCGCCATTGTGCCGGAAGCCCTGACAAAACTCAGAACGCTGGACAGCTTTGAAACCCGGCTGGCCAGGCATCTGCCCGCCACCCGGATCGCCCGCTCCGGCGGGCGGCTCCTGGGGTTTTCCGTGATCCTGGGAAATGAGCTTTACCAGCTCTATGTGGACCCGGCCGCGCGCGGCAGCGGCGCCGCGCAGGCGCTGATGCGGGACGCCGGGGAGATCATCCGGCAAGCGGGCCACCCGCGCGCTGTCCTGTCCTGCTCCATCGGCAATGAGCGCGCCGCGCATTTCTACCGCAAATGCGGCTGGACCTGCACCGGCAAACAGGACGAGGACCTGGAAGTGCCAAACGGCAGCTTCACCCTCACTGTCTGGCGGTTTGAGCGGGCGCTGGCCTGATCTGGCCGCCTGCTGCTTCTTTCTGGT
>NZ_JWLD01000140.1 GCF_000813725.1 Leisingera sp. ANG-Vp | reverse complement strand
AGGTCAGGCGCGGGCCGTGCCACTGCGTGACACGGCCCAGGAAAGACGGAACATCCTTGCGTCAGCAGTTCGGCACGTTCACGGCAAGACCTCCAAGCGAGGTTTCCTTGTATTTGTCGTGCATGTCGGCGCCGGTCTGGCGCATGGTCTCGATGCAGGCGTCCAGCGGCACAAAGTGCTGGCCGTCGCCGCGCAGGGCGAGGGAGGCAGCCGAGACCGCCTTGATCGCCGCCAGGCCGTTGCGCTCGATGCAGGGGACCTGCACCAGGCCTTTGACAGGATCGCAGGTCATGCCCAGGTGATGCTCCAGCGCGATCTCGGCGGCGTTTTCCACCTGCTCGGGCGTGCCGCCCATTACCGCGCAGAGACCCGCGGCGGACATGGCGGAGGCGGAGCCGACCTCGGCCTGGCAGCCGGCCTCGGCGCCGGAGATAGAGGCGTTGTATTTGACCAGGCCGGCAACGGCGGCGGCGGTCAGCAGGAAATCCTCGACATGGCTTTCCGAGGCGCCCGGCACGTGGTCGAGGTAGTAGCGGATCACTGCCGGAAGAGTGCCGGCCGCGCCGTTGG
>NZ_JWLD01000014.1 GCF_000813725.1 Leisingera sp. ANG-Vp | reverse complement strand
CCCCAGGGCACAGGTCCCCAATCCGGCGGCACGCCGCCGGCCCCGCAAGGCCTGTTTCCTGTTTCATGTTCTTGTGTGATTGCGCCGCAGATGCGCGGCCGGCCCCCGGAAGATCCGCCGGGGGCCGGTTTTGTTCAAACGCTCAGATCAGGCGCTCTTGAACTTGTTGACGAACTCGGTGCGCACATCCGCATACCAGGGCGCTTCGGCCGGCCAAGCATTCAGGTTGGCCAGCGCATTGCCCGGATAGGCTTCGGCAAAGTTCTTTTTGTAGGAGTCCCCTGCATAGGCATCCGCGCCCAGAACCGGCGAGTTGTACCCGTGGAAGTTGATCTCCTTGCCGGCGATTTCCTTGCGGTAGGCATAGTCGATGAAGGCATAGGCCTGATCAACGTTCTTGGCGCCTGCCGGCAGCACCAGGCCGTCGACCCAAGCCATCGCACCCTCGACCGGCGCCTGGTAATGCACCGGCTCGCCCGCAGTCTTCAGCGCCAGCGGCGGGCCGTCCCAGGTCTGACCGACAACAACACCGTCGTTCAAGAGGCCGTTCTTCTGGGTGTCGGCATCGTTCCAGATCAGCTTGATGCGGTCCTTGCGGGCGATGCACCAGTCGGTGATCTGGCCCCAGACTTGGCGCATCGTGGCTTCATCCTCGTAAGCCGCCCAAACAGAGCCGGCCTCCATCTCGCCGATCCGCTCCATGTAGAGGCCCGCGCCTAGCATCATCGAATGCGCCCGGCCCATGGTCTTGCCGGCGTTTTCCTCGGACCAGACATCGCCATAGGACGGGGCATCGCCTTCCGGCAGCCATTTGTCGGCACGGTAGGCGATGCCCTCGGTGCCCCACATATGCGGCAGCCAATGCGAGCCCTTGCCACCGAAGTTCCATGCGGTTTCGCCTACCTTCAGCATTGCCGGGTTTACCGCAGCAGTGTTCACACGGGAAAGGTCAAAGGGCTGCAGCACGTCCAGCGGCTCCCACTGCAGAGAGCGGTTGTTGGTCGGGGTGATCAGGTCAAAACCCTGGCCTTTGGTGGCCTTCATCTTGTTGATCATTTCCTCGTTGGAACCGGTCGAGGTGTAGTTGATCTTGATGCCGGTTTCGTTCTCAAAACCGCTGACAAAATCTTCGGACATATAGCCAGACCACATCATGATGTTGATCTCGCCCGAGGACGCCAGCGCGCTTTTGGTATAAAGCGGTGCCGCCAGGGCCGCAGCGCTCGCGCTTTTCAGCACCGTACGGCGGGAAATCGAAGTTTTTACAGTCATTTAAGTGTCCTCCCTTTGGACTGTGGTTTGGTATTTTGCCTCAGCAGAGCCGCGGCTTGCAGCGCAGCGGAACTGCGCGCGCGGACGAAGAGTTTCGCGCCCTGGGAAACAGGGGCCGGGCAGTACGCGGAGATTTTGGATTTCTCAGATCGCCTTCTTTAAGAGCTCTGCGAGGGAATGCTCCTTGAGTTGGATTGAATTTCCGCCGCACGATGGGTCTGTCGCGGCGATACTGGCATTGAGGGTCATTTCATCCGGGTTCAGGCCGGCCTCCGGGAACATCGCCCGGCCTGGGCCTGCGGCGGTGCAGGTGTCTGCCAGTTCTTTGGTCCGCCCTTAGCTGGTCGCTTTCTTCAGGTGGTAGGACTACGAGGGGGGCAGATTGCGGACGCCGATGACGGAAAGCCCGGCGCCGCGCCGCATAGCTCATTCCCCGGTTCAGCCCTGCCGGAGAGAAGGAAGAGCCCATGTTCGGCCCCGGAATCAATGAGAAGCGGCCAGCAGAGGGGAACGTGCCGACCTTTATCAAGGCTGCGCCTATCCGGGTCGCGGTCACGCGGGAATGCAACGCAAAGGCCAGCAAGCCGCAGGCGGCGGAGGAAATATGGCTGCGCCGCACGGTCATCAACCGCTGGAACAAAACGCCATATCTGATGAGAAAAGCCAGGACCGCCATTCCGCTATCCCCTGATCAGCGCCAGCATTTCGGCATGCAGCGCGGGTGAGGCGGCGGATATCACCCGTCCGCCGGACTCCAGCCCAAGCGGCTGGCCTTCCCAGTCGGTAATCACCCCGCCAGCCGCTTCGATCACTGCGGAAACCGGGAGGAAATCGTAGGGTTGCAAGTCATAGTCGATCACCGCATCGACATGGCCTGCCGCCAGCAGCGCGTGGGGGTAGCAGTCATACGCAAGCCGCCGGGTCTGGCCCGACCGCATCAGCCGCTCAAACAGCTGCGGGAGGTCGCGGTGGATCTTGTCGCCTTCGTTGACGAAGAGGATAGACTGATCCAGCCGGGTCTGGCCTGAAACCTGCACCGGCGTGCCGTTCAGCGTTGCGCCCTTGCCGCGCACCCCCAGAAATATTTCGCCCAGAGCTGGCATGCCGATCACCCCGACCTGCGGCACTCCGCTTTTCAGATAACCAAGCAGAAAACCGAAAAGCGGATGCCCGGACAGGAAGGAGCGGGTGCCGTCGATCGGGTCGACGATCCAGACGTCATCCTTGCCGACGCCTTCAAACCCGTGCTCCTCGCCGAAAATCCCATGGCCCGGAAAGTGGTGCTCCAAATAGTTGCGCACTTTGGTCTCGACACCCTTGTCTGCTTGGGTGACCGGACTTTCGTCCGCCTTGAACTCGACCCCCAGGCGTCCACGGAAGTAACCGCGGGCAGCTTCTGCTGCGATTTCCGCAATCCGAACAGCGTGGTCAGCGTAGTCCTGTGTCTTCAGCATTGGTTTGGGGTCATCCCTTTGGTCTGTGCCGGGTCTGCGGCAGGTCGGAGAGTTGACCCGCCTGCGGTTCCGAAGGAGCCCGGAGGGTCACGGCTGAATTGAAATTCAAATTTGTGACCGTTCCCACAAGGCGCCTATGTGAATCCCAACTTTGCGGTCAAAATTTGGCAAAATACGGATTCTGTCAACACAAAAATTGGATAAATGACCGAACGGCCGCAGGTTCGGGTGCCATTTCGCACAATCGTGCAACTCTTGCGAGGGGTTTTGACCGAATCCAAAATGGGCTTATCAAAATACGAATAATGGATATTTTCATTATACCAATGCGGCGCAAATTAGTCTCTTAGACCCGTGGTGCCGGCATGCGCCTGCGCGGGAGCCCGCGCAGGGCTGCCCGGATCCGCGGTGCCCAGAACAGGAGGCTGCTGGATGACCCAATTTCATGCTTTCCCAAGCGCTCGGCCCTCAAAGCCGCAGCGGCACTGTTTCAATGCGGCCATCCTGTTGACCGAGGGGTTCTCTCTGCTCAGCCTGACTTCGCTGACCGATGTGCTGGATGCGGTGCAGGCGGCTTCGCCGCAGGATAGCGCCAAGGTTTCGCTGCTGACACCGGACGGCGCCCCGGTGCGTTCCCGATCCAAGGTGCTGGTGGCTCCGGACACGGCTTTGCCGGACCGCCAGCAACACGGCGGCCCGTTGTCCAAGCCGGACGTCTATGTCATTTGCTCAGGCGCTCGGCTCGCAGACCGCGACGCCGCCTCCGTCCTTGAGCTGGTACGCCAATGCCGTGCCAATGCCACCCCGGTCTGCGTCATGGGCGGTGCCATCCGTCTTATTGCGAAATCGGGCCATATCACCCGGGGCACCGATCACTGGTCCCGCATTCCCGCCGGCCGCGAAGCTCTGCCGCATATTGAGTTTGAGGACTCGATCTTTGTCCGCGATGGCAATCTGTACAGTTGTTCCGGTGAGTTGGGGGCGATGGATTTTGCCCTGAACTGGGTTGAGGACAAGATTTCGGGCGAAGCCGCCGCGCGGATCCGCAACTATCTGCTGCTGCAATCCGCCCGCAGTGCTGACCGGGCTCAGACCTGTTCCGCAGCCGACCGCTACCGCGGTGCGCCAGTGAAGCTTCAAAAAGCCATCGACCTGATGCTGGAGAACATGGAGGAACCGCTGACGGTGAGCGACATTGCTACAGCCATAGGCTTGTCAGTGCGTCAGATTGAGAGGATGTTCCTGCGCCATCTTGGAACTTCGCCGGTGCGTTTCTACCGGATGCAGCGGCTGGAGCTTGGCCGCAGCCTTGTGGAGGACACCAACATGCCAGTGACCGAGATTGCTTTGGCCTGCGGGTTTAAGTCGCTGTCCGCCTTTATCAAGCTGTTCCGTAGCCGTTTCGGCGCCACCCCGGTCACCTTCCGTACGTCAAAAGCCGCCTGAGGCAGGGTCCCGGAGCGCTGGCCTCTCCTGGCGGCCGGCCTGCACGGCCAGCCGCTTTCTCCTCTCGCAGGCGCTTCGAACTGCCGTTCGCCCTCCGGGACATGGTCCCGGAGGGCCTTTTGCTGTTTAAACAGCCCGTTCAGCCCTTCATCTTGCTACCGTCGGGATCATAGGGAGCCCGTGCCAGCGGAACCGCCTTGTAGCTGCGGTTGGCCACTTCGACTTCGAAACTGCGTGCACGGGTTTCGGACAGGGTCTCTCCCGGAGCAATTGCCACATTGGCAAAACACAGGTTTTTCCCGGTGCGCGGCCCCATGGCGCCGGAAGAGGTCAGCCCAACCCGCTTGCCGTTCTCCCAGACCGGTTCGTCATGCAAGAGCAGTGCGCCGCCCTCCACTTCCAGGAGGATCTGGCGGCGGGTGAGTCCGTCCTCTTTCTGCTTCGCCAATGCGGTGCGGCCCAGGAAATCGCCTTTGTTCCAACTGACGGCAAAACCGATCCCCGCCTCCAGAGGCGAGATATCCGGCCCCAGGTCGTGGCCCCAGTGCTTGAACCCTTTCTCGATCCGGCAGCCGTCAAAGGCGTGGATCCCAAGCAGCCCCGTGCCTTCGGCCCGCAGCGCATCAAACAGCGCCGGCGCCTGCGCGGAAGGCACCGAGATCTCCCAGCCCAGTTCACCCGCGAAGCTGATCCGGGTGGCGCTGGCCTCGATGCCCGCCACCGTGACCGTGCGGGCCGTGGAGAAAGGGAACGCCTGCCAGTCATCGGTGGACAGCTTCTGCAGCAAGGCGCGCGAGCGCGGCCCCATCACTCCGATCACCGCTTCTGCCTCGGTCGCATCCGCAAGCGTCACGTCAAACCCTTTGAGCCGCGCTTGTTTCCGCAGCCAGTACAGATCCTTGCGCCGGGTCGCCGCGCCAGAGGTCACCCGGAAGCGGGCGGCGCCCAAGCGGGTCACGGTCAGGTCCGCCTCCACACCGCCGCGCCGGTTCAGCCAAGCAGTATAGACCGCACGGCCCTCGGCCACATCCATATCGGCGGTGCTGACCCATTGCAGCAAAGCCAGCGCATCCGGCCCCGTCACATCAATCTTGGTGAACATCGAAAGATCAATCAGCGACACATCCGCCGCCATTTCTTGCGCCTCGCGGTCCGCCACATACTGCCAGCTTTGCGGACCCACGGAATAGGGCAGCGCTTTCTCCGCCTCATCCTGCGCAAACCAGCGGGTGCGCTCCCAGGCGCCGCCCACCCCCCAGGCCGCCCCGGCCTGGTCCAACCGCTCATGCAGGGGCGACAGGCGCAGGTTGCGGCCCGAAATGGGCTGTTTGAACGGCCAGTGCATGGCAAAGTTGTTGCCCACCGCCTCGCGCATCTTGTCTTCCATGAAAGCCTCGCCCGCCTGCAGCGGGTCGCAGCGCAGGATGTCGATGTCCCATAGGTCGCTGGGCGCCTCGCCGTCGATCATCCAATCGGCCAGCGCATCACCCACCCCGGCCGAGGACATGATCCCGACCGAGTTCAAACCCGTCGCCACAAACAGATTCTGCAGCTCCGGTGTCTCGCCGACCAGCGGGCGACTGTCGGCGGTAAAGCTTTCGGGCCCGTTCAGAAAGTGCTGAATGCCGGCACTCTCCAGCCCTGGATACATCGTCAAGGCGGCCTCGATGAAGGGTTCCGCCTGTTCCCAGTCGTCCTCCATCTCCAGGAACGGCCGGTCGCCCTCGGCCCCATGCGGGTCCCAGGGCTTGGCGTCCATCTCGAACCAGCCCACCAGCAGCTTGCCCGCGTCGCCCTTCATATAGACATGGGTCTCCATGTCGCGAAACACCGGGAAGGGCTTGGGGAAGCCTTTGATCGGCTCGGTCACCACATACATGTGTTTCACCGCGTGCTGCGGCAGCACCACGCCGGCCTCATCGGCCAGCCTCTTGGACCAGGCGCCGGCGCAAAGGGCGACCTGATTGGCCAGGATTTGCGTCCCGTCCGCCAGTTCCACTCCGGTTACCCGGCCTTCCTCCTGCAGCAGGCGCGCCACGCTGACGCCTTCGCGGATCTCGACTCCGCGGCTGCGGGCGCCCTTGGCATAGGCCATGGTCAGGTCGACCGGATTGACCTGACCGTCCTCCTTCAGCGTCAATGCGCCATGGATGCCTTCGGCACTGATGCCAGGGACCCGGGCCGCGACCTCCTCGCCCGGGATCATCTCCGGCGTCATGCCGGTGAACTCCGCCATTGCGTGGATCCGGTGCAGCTCGTCCATCCGTTCGGGGCGCCGTGCGATCCAATAGCCGGTGGTCTGCTGGTAGCCGGTCGCCAGCCCGGTCTCCCGCTCCAGCTCCGGAAAAGTCTGCAGCGCCTTTGCGGCCAGCTTGGTCATGTTGAAGGTGCTGCGCAGCGGTCCCACGATCCCGGCCGCGTGCCAGGTGGTGCCCGAAGTCATCTGGTTGCGTTCCAGCAGCAGAATATCCTCCGCCCCTTTCTTGGCCAGATGATAGGCAAGGCTGAGGCCGATGACCCCGCCGCCGATAATGACAATGTTGCGCTGTTCAGGCATGGCGCCCTCCGTCTGTTTCCTGGCTTAAGGATGCCGGAAACCGAACGTAGGAGCAGGTGCGCTTTTCGCCCTGACCGCGCAAGCAATTGTTATTAATTAATTATGTTTTCGAAGCGTTTTCCGAATCATGAATGTTCGCCCAGGATATGCGCCAATCAATGCTTTTTCTGCATCAATATTTGTGTAGTTTTCAGATACCGACCCAAACCGGGCCCCTGCCAATGCCGCCAGAAACCGATTCCTTCCTCTTGCCGGTGATGAATGCGCTGGCCGCGTTCCGCGCGGTGGCCTCGCTGGGGTCCGTCAGCGCCGCGGCGCAGGCGCTTGGCACCTCGCAATCCAGTCTGTCGCGCCATGTGCAGAACCTTGAGGAGCACCTGAATTGCCTGCTGTTCCTGCGCCGGAACCGCCGCATGGAGCTGACCGCCGCGGGCCAGCAACTGTTTGCCACTGTGGATGCGGGCCTCGGTGCCATCTCGCAAAAGGCGCAGGAGCTGCGGCGCCTGCAAGGGACAGGCGAGATCCGCATCCGCTGCGGCCACGGCTTTGCCCATTTCTGGATGCTGCAGCACTACCCGCGCCTGCAGCGCTCCTTTCCGCAGCTGCAGATCAACTTGTCCGTCGGGCCGCTGGGGGTGCGGCCAGAGGATGGCATTCCGGATCTGGACATACGACTCGGCCCGCACCCGGACCCCGCCTGGCACTCGGATCTGCTGATCCCCGAAGACATCTGCCTGGCCGCCGCGCCTGCGCTGCTGGAAAAACACGGGTTCACGGAGCGCAGCCCCTCACCCGAAGACTTGACCCGGCTGCCGCTGTTGCATCTGGATCGCGGAGAATACGGCATACTTTGGTTCGGCTCATTCTTCGAACGCTTCGGCATTGCTTACGATCCCGACCCAGCCACCCTGTTCTTCAACAGCTATCCGCATGTGGTTCATGCGGCACTTGAAGGCCGCGGCATTGGCATTATTTGGCGCGGACTGGATGACGGTGCGCTTGACAGCGGCGAACTGGCAGAGCTGCCCGGCACAAGTTTTTGCACGGATAACGGCTATTTTCTAACCTGCCGCAGTGCGATCCGGGATGAGCCGGACATAACCCGGGTGCGCCGCTGGCTGGTGAACGCCTGTGCTAAGGGCAGGCCGCCTCGCTAACCTGGCCCGGCCAGATGCCGGGTGGCCATCGAGAAAAGCTCTGCCTGGGACGAGATCCCAAGTTTGGAGTAGGCGTGGTGGCGATGGACTTTTACCGTGCCTTCAGCAATGCCCAGATAGGCCGCAGCCGAAGGCGTGGAATGACCTTGCAGGATCAGTTGCACAATTTCCCGTTCACGGGGGCTGAGCACACCGGTGCCAAAGGTTTGCATCCGGTCCTCCCATCCCTCTCGCTGAAAGTCTCCGGCGGGCTCTTTGGCTTGTCCCCATTGCCGCCGGATCGCAGCTGAGATCACTGCAAAAACCGCATTCAGTCTTTTGGTGTCCGCTTCTTCAAACCGCTGCGCCCGGGCAAAACGTGCCAAGGATACAATGAACCAGCTGTCCGCCCCGTCCGGCACAAGTACGCCTATTTCGTCACTGATGCTGATCTTGCGGTAGAAGGCCCGGTAGTATTCCGACCTGTAAAAGGCCTCTGGAGCCAGGTCCATCAGCCGGTAAGCTCCCGGTGCGCAGCCGTTGCGGCATGCCTGATACAGGGGATCCAGCAGATAGGGTCCGCTGGCATAGAACTCTACCGTGATGGCAGCCTGCAGCTCGTCCAGGTCCTGGTAGAGCGATTCCGGCGGCATCGCTCCTTCGTAGCGTGAAACGATCATCGAATCGAAACTGCAGCCCAACGACAGGATTTGCCGCAGCGCCTGGGGAAAGCGTTCGGTGCCGATCATTTCTGCCAGAGCTGCAGTGGCAGCAACCCATTCCTGGGCAAGCGCGGGGAAGGCAGTGCCGTCGTTCATTCTATACCTATAGATATATATCTTTGGCCAAGTTTACCGGCATAAGCGCGGATTTCAAACTGAGTTCCAAACACATTCCAACCTGAATGGAGCCACAGATGACATCCACTTCCAGCGTAAACCCAGTTCAGGGCGACCTGGCTTTCACCCGCGAAAGCGACCGCGGCGTCATTGCCGAGGCAAGCTATGCCGGCGCGCTGAGCTTCATGCGCCGCCGTTATTCCCGCGACCTGAGTGCGGCGGATGTGGCGATCATGGGCGTGCCCTTTGACCTCTCGGTCTCCAGCCGCTCCGGCACCCGTCTCGGCCCGCGCGCGGTGCGCTCCGGCTCCAGCCATATCGCCTGGTCCAAACCCTGGCCCTGGGAAGCCGACCCCTACGAGGCGCTGAGTGTGGTCGACTACGGCGACTGCGAGTTCGATTACGGCTATCCGCACAAGGTGCCGGAAGAGATTGCGGAGGCCGCCCGCGGCGTGCTGGCGGCTGACACCGCGCTGTTGTCCATCGGCGGCGACCATTTCATCACCTACCCTTTGCTGAAAGCGCATGTGGAGAAACACGGCCCCCTCAGCCTGATCCAGTTCGACGCCCATTCCGACACCTGGGCAGATGAGGAAGGCCGCATCGACCACGGAACCATGCTGTGGCACGCGATCCGCGAGGGGCTGGTGGACCCCTCCCGTTCTGTTCAAGTCGGCATCCGCACCCACAACCCCGATCCGATGGGCATGAACATCATCGACGCCATCGAGGTGCATAAATCCGGCCCCGAAGCAGTAGCGGAAAAAGTCCGCTCCATTGTCGGCGATCACAAGACCTATGTGACCTTTGACATCGACGCGCTTGAGCCGGCCTCTGCTCCCGGCACCGGCACCCCGGTGATCGGCGGCCTGTCGCCCTACCAGGCCCAGGAGATCATCCGCGGACTGGCGGGCATCGACGTGGTCGGCATGGACGTTGTCGAGGTCGCCCCGGCCTATGACATCTCCGAAATCACCGCCATCGCCGGCGCCACCATCGCCAACGATCTGCTCTGCCTCTACGCCGCCGGCAAATCCGGCCAGCGTTAAGGCAAATCCAACAGGGAGGAAAATATGTCCAAAAACAGCCTCATTACAGCAGCCATGCTGAGTGCCGCGCTGGCGGCGCCAGCCTCTGCCGGAGAACTCGCCATCTACAACTGGGCGGATTACTTCGGCGAAACCTCGGTCTCCGGCTTTGAAGAGGCCACCGGCACCAAGGTCACGCTCGACTACTTCGACAGTAACGAGGTGCTGGAGACCAAGATGCTGGCCGGCGGTTCAGGCTATGACGTGGTCTTCCCGGCCGCCTCGAACGCAGAACGCCAGCTGCAGGCAGGCGCTCTGCACCCGATCGATGTCTCGCGGCTCAAAAACTACGGCAACCTGCGCCCTGAGATTCTGGCTTCGCTCGACGCGGTGCCGGGCGGGCGTGAGCTGGGCGTGCCCTACACCTGGGGCACCATCGGCATCGCCTACAACCCCGCTCTGGTGTCTGAACGGCTGGGCGATGTCCCGGTCGACAGCTGGGACTTGCTGTTCAACCCGGACTATGCCGCCAAACTCAAAGGCTGCGGTATCGGGGTGCTGGATTCACCGGTCGAGATGCTCTCGGTCACCCTGAACTACCTTGGCGCCGACCCCTATTCCGAGGATAAGGGGGAAATCGCCAAGGCGCAGGAACTGCTGGCCGCGGCAGCGCCGAACATCACCTATTTCAACAACCAGAAGCCCTCCACCGACCTGCCGGCAGGCAATGTCTGCCTGGCGGTGATGTATTCCGGCGACGCGGGCATTGCTCAGGCCAGGGCGATGGACGCGGATAACGGCGTTGAAATCCTCTACGCCATTCCCAAGGAAGGCACGCTGATGTGGATCGACCTGATGGCGATTCCGGAAGATGCGCCCAATGTAGACGAGGCCTATGCCTTCATCGACTACATGCTGCAGCCCGAGGTGATTGCGGACGTGTCCAACACGGTCTTTTTCGCCAATGCAAATGCCGCAGCCGATGCACATGTGCTGCCGGAAGTCCTGTCCGATCCGGGCATCTATCCCGATGAAGCCACCCTTGCCCGCCTGTTCCCGGACAAAAGCCTGGGTGCAAAGGCTCTGCGCCAGCGCACCCGGGCCTGGACCAAGGTGAAATCGGGGATCTGAGCTTAGAGGGGCCGTGCAGCGGCCCCTTCCGCCTCTTCCGGAAGAATGGCGCCCGCCAGCGAGAAATGAGCCGGAAACATCGCCGCCAGGAACCGGAAGATGATCCGCATCGCTTCTTCGCGGTCAAACCGGTCCGGGTGCAGCAGATAGTCGGTCCACATTCCCTCCAGCAATGCCAGGGTTCCATGGGTGGCATCGCGGGCAACTGCCGCTGCATCCGGACAGCCGTCCTCGCGCACGACGCTGGTAAAGGCGTGCAGGATCATGCTGCGCAGCCGGTCGTCACGGGTATCGGAAAACTCGGCAACTGCCGCACGGTTCCGGGCCTCGCCGCGGAAAGCGTACCAGATGCTGACACTGCGCCGGTTTAAAACCTCTTTGCTGAGGTCGCCGCGGATGATCATTTCAATCCGCTCCTGTCCGCTGTCCCCCGCTGTCTGCAGCAGGTTTTCCAGCCCGCCATAGTAATCCTCGGAGGAGTGCTGCACAGCAGCTTGAACCAGGTTATCCTTACCGCCGAAATGCAGGTGGATCATGCCCCGCGACAGTCCCGCCCGCTGGATGATCTCACTGACGGACGTTTCAGAGATCCCTTTTTCTGCCACCGAATCCAGCACCGCTTCGATCAGCGCAAGCCGGTTCTGTTCCCGGTTCTGTTCCCTTTTTCCGGTCATAAGACCCCGATTTTCCGTTCGCTTCTGTTGATGGTCAGCGCAGTTACGCGCCTCAAAGCTCTGCAGCAAGCCCTGCCGTTTCCCCAATCTAGGCACAGATCAGGAATATTCTCCAGCCAAAATGGACGGTTGTCCATTTTTTAGGAAATACCTGTTGACAGGAGGCCATGCGGAGCCGCAGATTAATATGGACGATTGTCCATTTTTCAAGTTCCCCGCCCGCAACCGCTTGCTAGCAATGGAGAGACATGGCTGGATTTCTCAAAACCGAGACAGGCAGAGGTCTGGCATTAAGCGCCCCTGCGTCGCTGTATGTGGGGCTGCTGGTTGCCGCACCGCTGGGGATTCTGGTGGCCTACAGCTTCTGGACCCAGACCTATGTCGAGATCGACAAGACCCTGACCTGGGCCAATTACCTGGAAGCCGCCACCGATCCGCTGGTGCGCCACCTGATGCTGCGCTCGATCGCCATCGCCGGGGCGGTGACCGCCGCCACCGTGATGCTGGCCTATCCGATTGCCTATTTCATCGCCTTCCGCACCCAGAAGAAGACTCTGTGGCTGCTGCTGATCACCATCCCGTTCTGGTCCAGCTATCTGCTGCGGGTGTTCAGCTGGAAACTGATCCTGGGCTTCAATGGGGTGATGAACTCGGCGCTGATCTCGCTGGGGCTGATCGAGGAGCCGCTGACCTTCCTCTTGTACAACGAGTTTGCAGTGGTGCTGACCCTGGCGCATGCCTGGGCACCCTTTGCAATCCTGCCGATCTATGTCTCGCTGCAGAAGATCGACCGCTCGCTTCTGGAAGCCGCCACCGACCTCGGCTGCTCGAAACTGGAACGCTTCATCCGCGTCACCCTTCCGCTCACCGTGCCCGGCATCATTGCCGCCAGCCTGATCATCTTCATCCCAACAGTCGGCGATTACGTGACCCCCTCGCTGGTCGGCGGCTCGCAGGGCAAGATGGTCGCAAATCTCATCCAGGTGCAGTTCGGCCCGGCCAACAACTGGCCGCTGGGCGCCACGCTGTCACTGGTTGCCATGGCCTCCGTCGGCTTTGTCGCCATCCTGTTTGTCATCCTGGCAACCGCATTGGGGAGGAGGATCCGATGAGTACTCCGGCAAGCGATCAGCTGAACAAACCTATGGCTTCCTCGTTGAGCAAACCGATGCGCAAGCCCTTCCGCTTCCCCTGGCTTCTGGCCTATGCAATCGGCTACCTGATCTTCCTGTATCTGCCGGTGCTGCTGCTGCCGCTGTTTTCCTTCAACGACGGCACCATCGTGGCCTTCCCGATGAAGGGCTTCACGCTGAAGTGGTACGCCCAGCTGGGTGAACAGGACACGCTGCTGCAGGCGATGATGAACTCGCTGATCGTCGGCGCCGTGACCGCGCTGGTGGCCACCTCGCTGGGCCTGTTTGCCGCCCGCGCCTATGTGCGCTACCGCTTCAAGGGGCGTGAGCTGTCGGAAGGGCTGGTGATGCTGCCGCTGGTCATCCCCGGCATCATCGTGGCGTCGTCGATGCTGGTTTTGTTCATCTCGCTGGGGCTGCGGCCGTCGCTCACCACCGTGATCCTGGGCCATGTCTTTGTCGCCCTGCCCTTTGCGGTCTCGATCATGAAATCCGCCTTTGACGACTTTGACCAGTCGCTGGAGGAAGCCGCTTTTGATCTCGGCGAAAGCGTCATCGGCACCTTCCGCCGGGTAACCCTGCCGATCGTGGCGCCGGGGATTGTCGCCAGCCTGCTGGTCACCTTCACAGTCTCCTTTGACGAGTTCGTGCTGGCCTTCTTCCTGTCCGGCAACCAGCCGACGCTTCCGGTCTATATCTGGAGCCAGATCCGCTTCCCGGCCAAACTGCCGAACACCCTGGCGCTCGGCTCGCTGTTGCTGCTGGCCTCGGTGCTCTTGCTGCTGACCGCCGAATACTTCCGCCGCCGCTCCACCAAATCCACCTGAATGAGGACCATCAGATGACCGATCAGAACATCATCGAAATCTCCGGGGTGGAAAAGCGCTTTGGCACCTTCACCGCGGTCAAGGATCTGAACCTGACGCTGAAGGAGGGCGAGTTCTTCTCGCTGCTGGGGCCCTCGGGCTGCGGCAAGACCACGGCGCTCAGGATGATTGCGGGCTTTCAGGACCATGACGCGGGCACTATCCGCATCGCGGGCCAGGACATGGCCCATATCCCCGCCAACAAGCGGCCCGCCAACATGGTGTTCCAGTCCTATGCGATCTTCCCGCATCTGAACGTCGGCGACAACGTCGCCTTCGGGTTGCGCAAGCTGGGCCTTAGCAAGGCAGAAATGAAGGACCGGGTCGCCGAGGCGCTGGAGATGGTCGAACTCGGCGGGCTGCAGGCGCGCAAGGCGGATGAGCTCTCCGGCGGCCAGCGCCAGCGGGTGGCCCTGGCCCGGGCCCTGGTGATGCGGCCCAAGGTGCTCTTGCTGGATGAGCCGCTGTCGGCGCTCGACAAGAACCTGCGCGAGGCGATGCAGCTGGAAATGCGCCGCTTGCAGCAGAAGCTGGGGATCACCTTTGTGATGGTCACCCACGACCAGTATGAGGCAATGACCATGTCCGACCGCATCGGCGTGATGTTTGCCGGCAAGCTGGAACAGGTCGACCGCCCCGAGGTGCTTTATGCCCGCCCCTGCAACCGCCGCGTGGCGTCCTTCATCGGGGGCATGAATTTCCTGGATGCGCGGGTCACTGGTGACAACGGCAGCACAGTCGATGTGAACGTTCAGGGTTTCGGGCCTCTCACCATTGACGTGAACCCAAACGCCCTGTCCCGCAGTCCGGACCTGCTGGCAGGCATCCGGCCGGAGCAGCTGGAAATCGGCGCCGAACGGCCGGAAGGCTACGACGCGTGCCTGCAAGGCATTGTCAGCGACATCGCCTTCTATGGGGAAAGCGTCCACTACTACGTGCGCACCGACGGGATGGAGGATCCGGTCTCGGTTGCGGTTCCCAACTACTTCCACACGGTTGATCACAAGCGCGGCGACCAGGTCTGGCTGGGGGTGCAGAACGCCTCGGTCATCGATCTGGGCGCGCGCGAGGCATGAGAATAAAAGGGAGGAAGAAAATGAAACACTTCAAAACGGCTCTGGCAGCTGCCACCGCCTTAACCGCCTCAGCCAGCATCGCATCCGCGGATGCCGCCAGCCTGTCGGTCTTTGACTGGTCCGGCTACGAGGATCAGGGTTTCTATGGCGATTACGTCGCAAAATACGGCGGCGCGCCCAGCTATACCTACTTCGGCAGCCAGGAAGAGGCGTTTACCAAGCTGCAATCGGGCTTTGCCGCCGACCTCGCCCATCCCTGCACCGACGGGCTGCGCAAATGGGTGGCTGCCGGACTGCTGAAACCCATCGACACGTCGAAAATCAGCAACTGGGATAAGCTCTTGCCGCAGATCAAGGACGTGGACGGCGTCACCATCGACGGCAACACCTACATGGTGCCGTTTGAGTGGGGCAACACCGGGCTGATCTACCGCACCGATCAGATTGCAGACGGCGACATTTCGCTGCAGCTGCTGGCGGATCCGGGCTACCAGGGCAAGATCGCAATCCCTGATGCGGCCTCCTCGGCCTATGCGATGGCGGCGCTGGCAACCGGCGCCTCCAGCTATACCGACATGAGCGAGGAAGAATTCCAGAAGGCCTCGGACTTCCTGCGCTCGATCCATCAGAACGTGCGTTTCTACTGGTCCGATGCCGGCCAGCTGGACCAGGCTCTTGCCAGCGGCGAAGTGTCCATGGGCTGGGGCTGGAACCAGTCCGAACTGAACCTGATCTGGAACGAAACCCCGGCCAAGATGATGCGGGATGTGGACAAAGGCATCGCCACCTGGGTCTGCGGCTATGTGCATCTGAATTCCTCGACCCAAAGCGACGAGCAGGTCTATGACATGCTCAATGCGCTGAGCGCCGAGGCCAGCGGCAAATACATCATCGAAAGCTGGGGTTATGCCCATTCCAACGCCGACGCCTTTGCCGCCGCTGACCAGGATCTGGTCAACACATACGGCTTCGGTGACGTGAACAGCTTCTTTGAGGGCAGCCTGTTCTTTGACGCGGTGAAGCCTGAGCTGGAAGGCCGGATGCTGAAAGAATTCGAGCGCATCAAGGCCGGATTCTGATCTCTTTCCGGCGGCGGGCCGTGAGGCCTGCCGCCGCCGTGACACTCTCTGACTTATAAGGATGTGCCAGCATGCCAGGCGCAAATGGGTATTCTGTTTTGTTTGAGCCGGTGAAAATCGGCCCTGTAACCGCCCGCAACCGCTTTTTTCAGGTGCCCCATTGCACCGGCCTGGGCCATGTGCGCCCGCAAGCTGAAGCCGCGGTGCGTGCAATGAAGGCCGAAGGCGGCTGGTCGGTGGTCTCGACCCAGGAGACCGAGATTCACCCGACCTCGGACCTGGGGCCCTATGCCGAGCACCGGCTTTGGGACAAGCATGACATCCCGGCGCTGCAGCTGATGACGGAGCAGGTCCATGCCAAAGGATCGCTGGCGGCGATCCAGCTGGCGCACAACGGCCATCACTCCACCAACCATCTGACCCGCGCCCCGGCGCTGGGGGTCAGTGACCGCCCCATTGATGCGGTGTTCCCGAAACAGGCCCGTGCCATGGATAAGCAGGACATCCGCGACCTACGCCGCTGGCACCGCGACGCTGCTTTGCGGGCAAAGGAAGCCGGCTTCGACATCGTCTATGTCTATGCAGGCCACCAGATGACCCTGGCGCATCACTTCCTGCTGCCGCAGTACAACACCCGCTCCGACGAATACGGCGGCTCCCTGGAAAACCGTGCCCGTCTGACCCGCGAGCTTTTGGAAGACACCCGCGAAGTGCTGGACGGCCACTGCGCCGTCGCCTTCCGCTTTGCTGTCGACCAGATGATGGGCGCTGATGGCATGCAGGCCAGCGAAGAAGGCCGCGCCGTGGTCGAGATGCTGGCGGATCTGCCTGATCTCTGGGACGTCAACGTCGCCGATTGGAGCAACGACAGCCAGACCACCCGCTTCCAGCCCGAAGACGGCTACCAGATTCCCTATACGGATTTCGTGAAGCAGGTGACCCGCAAGCCGGTGGTCGGCGTCGGCCGCTTTACTTCGCCCGACCTGATGACTTCGCTGGTCTCCAAGGGCGTGCTGGACCTCATTGGCGCCGCCCGTCCCTCCATTGCCGATCCCTTTCTGCCGAAGAAAATCGAGGAAGGCCGCATCGAGGACATCCGGGAATGCATCGGCTGCAATATCTGTGTCTCGGCCGACAATTTGGGCGTCCCAATTCGCTGCACCCAGAACCCTACAATGGGAGAGGAATGGCGGCGCAAATGGCACCCCGAGAAGATTGCGCCGAAACAGCAGGAGGAAGCCGCGTTGGTGGTCGGTTCCGGCCCAGCGGGACTGGAATGCGCCATGCAACTGGCAAAACGCGGCTATCATGTGACCCTGGCGGAAGCAGCCGAGGAGTTCGGCGGACGGGTTTTGAATGAAAGCCGGCTCAAGGGGCTGTCGGCCTGGAAACGTGTTGCCGACAACCGCCTGTGGGACCTGCAGCAGCGTGCCAATGTGCAGATGTTCACCGGCAGCAAACTTAGCGCGGCTGAAGTGGCGGAACTGGGCATCCCCAATGTCTTCCTCGCCACCGGCAGCACTTGGCACCGCGACGGGCGCGGCCGGACCTCTCCCCGGCCTCTGGACATCAAGGACATAGCCGTCATCACCCCGGATGATGTCATGGCGGGCGAGCTGCCGCCGGACAGCGGACCGGTGCTGCTTTATGACGATGATCAGGGTTATATGGGCGGAGTGCTGGCCAGCCAGCTGGCCGCCGCGGGGCGCAAAGTGATCCTTGCCACTCCCGGCGCCATTGCCTCTGCCTTTACCGAGCTGACGCTGGAGCAGCACCGGGTTCAGACCGATCTGCTGCAGGCCGGCGTCGAAATCATCCCGCTGCACAGCCTGCATTCAGCCGACGGAACCGGCGCGGCGCTTGCCTGCGTCTATACGGACCGAATCCGCCGCGTGGACTGCGCCAGCCTGCTGATGGTTACTTCCCGCGAGCGCAACACTGCGCTTTTTGATGACCTGCAAGCAAACCACGCAGAAAGTTTCACTACGCTCGAACTGATCGGCGACGCCGCTGCCCCTGGCCTCATTGCTGATGCTGTCTTTGCAGGCCACCTGGCAGCGCGCAATTTTGAACGCGACCCGGCGGCGGTTGATGCCGAATGGTTCCGCCGTGAATTGATCTCTCTCCAAGATATGGGAGGCACCTGAATGCCCAAAGATGACCTGCACGTAATGCGCGAGCTTATGGAAGGCTACCGCGAAGGCTTTGCTCTGGACCGTCATTTCTACACGTCCGAGGCTGTTTATGACCACGACATCAAAATGTTCTGGAACCGCAACTGGATCTGGGTCGGCCACGTCAGCCAGATCGCAGAGCCCGGCGACTACTTCCTGTTCGACTACGGCCCGGAGTCGGTCATCGTGGTGCGCGACCGCGAAGGCGAGGTGCGCGCGCATCTGAACGTCTGCCGCCACCGCGGCTCCCGCGTCTGCCTCGAGAAACAGGGCACCGCCCGGGTGTTCTCCTGCCCTTACCACGCATGGACCTTCGGCCTGGACGGCAAGCTGCGCGGCGGCCGTGCCATGGGGCCGGACTTCAACCCTTCCGACTACGGGCTGTTCCCGGTGCAAGTGCAGGTCTTCCAAGGTTTGATCTTCATCTGCGCCGACGAGAACCCGCCGCCGCTGGAAGAGGGCTTTGCCAAGCTGGCGCCGCTGTCGGCGCCGCTGCAGCTGGAGAACCTGAAACTTGCGCATGAGGCCTCCTACCCGGTGCCCGCCAATTGGAAGCTGGCGCTGGAAAACTACCTGGAGTGCTACCACTGCGCGCCCTCGCATCAGGAATACTCCCGCAGCCATTCGCTGAAGGATCCTGCAGACGTTGAGAAATACGCAGATGATCTGCGCACGCGTTCCGCCGCTATCGGCCTGCCTGCAGAAGAGTTTGACCAGACCGGCCCCAATGCGCCGGCCCCGGGTGCGGACGTTTACTGGCGCCGCTACCCGCTGTTTCCCGGCTACCAGACCGGCAGCCGCGATGGAGAGCCGCTGGCGCCGCCCCTGGGCAGCCTCAGCGGCCACGACGGCGGTGCCACTGATCTGTCGGTTGGCCTGGTGAACTACTTCCTGATCTATGCCGACCATCTGGTGGGCTACCGATTTGTCCCCCGGGGACTGCAGGAGACCGACATCCAGATCGCCTGGTACGTGCGCGGCGATGCCGACGAAGGGCGAGATTATGACAAGGAGGCGCTTACCTGGCTTTGGCATGTGACCTCGCTCGATGACGAGCGGATCATCCGTCATAATCAGGAAGGGGTGAATTCCCACCGTTTCGTGCCCGGCCCGCTGTCGGAAATGGAGTGGGGCATCTCGGGTTTTTACAAGGGCTACTTCAGCATGATCTGAAAGCGGCCGGGGTTGCCTCACCGCGTGATAAAAAACACCCGGCCATGGCGTCATGGCCGGGTGCTGAGTTGTCAGGCCTATGTCAGAGCCTGACGGGGAGAAAATGCGGCGGGGCATCTAATTATGCCCCGCTGTTGTTTTCAGTTCACTTTCTGCCAGCCACAATCCGGTCGAGGATCAGCGCGCAGAACAGGATCGCAAGACCTGCGAGGATCCCCTGACCTGCAGCTGCATATTGCAGCGCTTCCAGCACGTCCTCGCCCAGGCCCTTGGCGCCGATCAGCGAGGCCACCACCACCATTGCCAGCGACAGCAGGATGGTCTGGTTGACACCGGCCATGATCGTTTTGTGCGCCAGCGGCAGGTCGACCCGCCACAAGAGGTACCGGGGGGTGGCACCAAAGGCGAGCGCCGCCTCGCGCACGGTTTCCGGCACTTGCTGCAGGCCCAGCACGGTAAAGCGGATCACCGGCGGGCTGCCAAAGATCATGGTCGCAACCACACCCGCGGGCTTGCCCGAGCCGATGAAGGCCACAACCGGGATCAGGTAGACAAAGGATGGCATCGACTGCATGAAGTCCAGCACCGGGCGCACGATGGCAAACACCCGCGGACGCCGCGCGCAGTAGATGCCCAGCGGAATGCCCAGGGTGATCGAGATCAGCGCCGCCGCACCCAGAAGCGCAATGGTGGTCATCGCCTTTTCCCAGAAGTCCAGCAGACCCAGATAGGCCAGCGCCGCGCCGGTGAAGATCGCCACCCGCGCACCAGCCGACAGGTAGGCCAGCATCACAATCACCAGCGCCACCACCGGCCAGGGCGTATCAACCAGCACCACTTCGATCCAATCGAGCAGCGTGCGCATGCCCGCCGTCAGCCCGTCAAAGAACCCGCGGCCCGAGGTCTTGGTCCAGTCGAACGCAGCCTGAACCCCATCGCCCACATTCAGCCGCCAGTCGCGGTTGGTCGGAAAGGCGTTCAGAAGCGAGAAGGCATCCGGCATGGCAAATTTCACCGCCGACAGCACCACAACGGCTGCCGCCAGCACCGCCGAGACTGCCAGCCGCGGCAGCGACCAGCCGCTGGCCACGCTGCGGTCCGAGCGCCAGCGGGCGAACTGCCCCTCCAGCGTCCAGTTCGCCAGCGAAGCGGCCAGGAACTTCACCGCCAGCAGCAGGGCGATTCCCACGGCCAGATAGATGATCCCGCTGGCATTCGCCGCCGCGGCAGCCTCCTGCGCACTGGCCAAGGCGCCTTCCAGCGACTCCGCCGCGCGCTTCAGCGAGTCCAGCGAGGACGCACCCGAAGCTTCTGCCGCCGCAATCTGCTGATGGCGCAGCTCCAGCGTCTGGGCGATCTGCTCGGCCCGGATGCGGAAATCACGGCCCAGGTCGCCGAACAGCCCCAGCCCGATCTGGATAAAGGCCAGGGTTTCCAGCACCAGAAAGCCCAGGAACCAGGACCACAGGCCCCGCGCCCCGAACCAGACCGGCCCCAGAACCCCCGCTGCCCAGTTCAGGGTGAAGCGGTAGCCCGGCGCCTCCATCATGTAGCTGAAGACCTGCTGGTAGTAGGCCTGCGACTGGCCGGTGAACTCGCCCACCAGCGCATTCAGGCGGCCGGCGGTCTCCGGTTTGATTTGTGATTGGTCGATGTGTTGCATCTCCACCTCCTTACGCCTGGCTGTCCTGAATGGCGCGGATCAGCCCCGCGCGGTTGATCACCCCGACAGTGCTGCCAGCATCCGCCACCTTGACGATGCCGTGGCCGTCAACGGCCAGATCCATCAGGTCGCTCAGATCCATGTCGGGACGCGCCACTTTGGCGTCTGCCGGCAGGGCGCCATGGGTGGCTTCGAATTCCGCCACCGGTTTCATTACTGAGTGGGCAAAGATCATGTTGAGCTTGGAAATCCCGGCCACGAAGTCCGCCACATAGTCATCCGCGGGGTTGAGGATGATTTCCTCCGGCGTGCCGATCTGCACGATGCGGCCGTCCTTCATGATGGCGATGCGGTGGCCGATGCGGATCGCCTCGTCCAAATCATGGGTGATGAACATGGTGGTCTTGCCCAGCTTGCGGGAAAGCTCCATGAACTGGTCCTGCAGCTGCTTGCGGATCAGCGGGTCCAATGCCGAGAACGGCTCGTCCATCAAGAGGATTTCGGGGTCCGAGGCAATGGCGCGCGCCAGGCCTACTCGCTGCTGCATGCCGCCCGACAGCTCATGGGCGTATTTGTCTTCCCAGCCGGAAAGCTCCACCAGCTCCAGCACCCGGTCGGCCTCCTCCCAGCGGCGCGCCTTGCCGGTGCCGCGGATTTCCAGCGGCATCGCCACATTGTCGCGCACCGTACGGTGCGGCATCAGGCCGAAGTTCTGAAACACCATGGCCACGCGGCGGTTGCGCAGGTCGCGCAGGCCCTCGGCGTTCAGCCCCATCACATCATCACCATTAATGTGGATATGGCCCGCCGTGGGCTCCAACAGCCGGTTCACATGGCGCACCAGCGTTGACTTGCCGGAGCCCGACAGCCCCATCACGCAGAACAGTTCGCCCCGTTCGATCTGGAAACTGGCATCCGCCACCCCGACCACGCAGTTGAACCGCTCCAGCACTTCCGGCTTGGTCAGCCCTTCCGCATGAATGGCCTTCAGCGCCTCAGCCGAGCGCGCCCCGAAAATCTTCCAGACGCCGCGTGCGTCAATTGCGATGTCACCCGCCATGGCCTCCCCCTGTCTTCATAAGTCTTGCATGGACCCCGCCGCCGCGCAGGGCGGCAGGGCCAAAGGTTGCGATCAGTTGAGGCCGAGCCAGCCGTCAACGACGGCGCCGTTTGCTGCCAGCCAGTCCGACACCGCCGTGTCGATCTCCTGGCCCTGGATCACAACAGCGTAGGTGAGCTTCGACAGTTCGCCCGCGTCCATGTCGATCTGGCTCAGGAAAGAAGCCGCTGCCGGGTTCCGCTGCTCCAGCGACTTGGAGTAGGCCACGGTCACCGTCTTCACCTGGTCGCCGGTTGTGATCGAAGAATTGGCGTACCAGTCCGCATCCTGATCCGGCTGGATGATCTTATAGGCGTTCGGATCGTGCTCCGGCTCTTCGATCATCGTCACGTCATAAAGCGCATGCACATAGTGCGGCTTGTAGCAGTAGAAGACGACGCCTTCCTTCTGGTCCACCGCATCCTTCAGTCGCGAATAGAACACGGTTTCGTCCTCGGTCGACGGCTCCAGGAAGGTTTCGATGCCGTAGTCGCGCACCTTCACCTTATGCACATTGGTCGAGGCCCAGCCCGAAGCGCCAACCCAGATCTCGCCCTTGCCGTCGCCGTTGGTGTCATAGGCCTCCTGCGCTGCCGGGGTGGCCAGGTCAAAGACCGACTTCATGCCGTGCTCTTCGGCCATATAGGTCGGGGTGCAAAAACCCGAGCGTCCCTCGTAGCTGCCCGAAGACAGCGCCACGGTGCCTTTCTGGCCGACATATTCGTCGGTGAAGGACGATTGGTTCGGCAGCCAGACGTCCGGGTGCACGTCGATATCGCCGCGCCCGCCGTCCATCGCGGCAAAGATCACCGCATTGGCACCGGGGGCATAGCCCGCTTCGCCGCCCAGGCGGGTTTCGATCACCTGACCGATGATCCGGCTCATGATCTTGGCGCCGGGCCAGCTGGGCTCGCCCACCATGACCTTTTCCTGTGCCATGGCACCGGTGCCCAAAGCGGCAATTGCAGTGGCTAACGCAAGATGTTTCATCGTTTTCTCTCTCCTGTTGATGTGAGGTGAAGCGCCGCTCAGGCGCGGGCCCGCTTTCTTTGCGGGTCTATGAAAGGAATACCGGTGACGGTGGCGCCCAGGCGCTTCATCCGTCCGTCCAGCTGGCCGACCTCCAGCCGTGTGCCGTCTCCGGCGTGCTCGATACCAAGCCGGGCAATGGCAATGGCGTGCTCCAGCGAGGGCGAGCGGGTGGCCGAGGTCACCACCCCGACCTGCCGTTCGCCGTCATAGACCGGGCTGCCGTGCAGCGGCACATCGTTGCAGCCCAAGAGCAGCCCCTTCAGCACCCGGCGCGGCGCGCGCGCATTGCGCTCCAGCGCCGCCTTGCCGGTGAACTCCGGCTTGGTCAGATCGACAGCAAAGCCCAGGCCAGCCTCGAATGCATCCACGCCCGGCGCAAATTCCGCATTGGCGGCGGCCAGCCCGGCCTCAATCCGAATGGTCTCCAGTGCGGCAGAGCCCATCGGGGTGATCCCGAATTCTTCGCCCGCCTCCATCACTGCGTCCCAGATCGCCAGCGCATCCGCCTTGGCGCAGAAGATCTCATAGCCCAGCTCGCCGGTGTAGCCGGAGCGCGACAGCATGAACGGCGCCCCCTCCCGGTCGTTCAGCCGCGCCACGGTGACGCCGAACCATTTCAGCTGATCCAGCTGCGGCACATGCGGCTGGGTAAAGGCAATCTTGCGCAATAGATCCCGAGACTTGGGCCCCTGGATCGCCAGGTTGGGCATCGCCCCGCGCATGTCGTGGATGCGGACCTGCAGCCCCATCTCCTGCGCCAGAGTCTCCAGCACCCGGCCGCTTTCTTCTGATCCGCAGCACCAGCGGAACAGGTCGGGCGCCAGCCGGAACAGGGTGCCGTCATCAATCACCGTGCCACCCTCGTCGCACATCAGCGTGTAGGAGCCGCGCCAGACCGCCAGTTTTGCCACATTGCGGGTGGTCGCCCGCTGCAGCAGCACCTCGGCATCGGGGCCGGCAATGTCGTACTTCCGCAGCCCGCTCATATCCTGAACCGTCACCGCATTGCGGCAGGCCCAATATTCGCCGGTGGTGCCATGCGACGGGAAGCTCACCGGCGCCCACAGGTCGCGCGCCGGGGCAAAATGCTGGGTCAGCGGCGCGAGACGGTCATGAAAGGCGGAGTTCTGGCTGATCGACATCGGGGCGTCTTCCTTTTCGCGGTAGGCAACAGCGCGGCGCAGAGGTGTTTCGGGGCGGTAGATGCGCACATGCACATCCGTAGGGTTCCAGCCGTTGATCGGGTCGATGTCGTCCGGGCAGGCGGTGGAGACGCAGACCAGGTCCTCCAGCGCCCGCATCGCCACATAGTCGCCTGGGCGGGAGTGGGACTCCTCGGTCATGATGTGGTGCGAATGCGGATCGACCCAGGTGTTCCAGAAGAAGTTGATCGCAGGCCAGGCCGCCCGCCGCGCAACACCATAAGGCGCCAGTGCATGGGACATATTGTCGGAGCAGTTCACATGGCCGGGAAAGCCGCGCTCCTCATAGCCGCGCGCGGTGCAGGCAAGGCCAAAGGTATCATGCCGCCCGCAGGTATCCTGGATCACGTTCAGCAAGGGACGCATGTCGCGGTCAAAGAACTTGTCCAGCAAGCCCGGCCCCGGATAAGACCGCCGCACCATCGAGCGGGTGGCGGTGCTGTCGATCATCAGCTCCTCGCCCCGGTCCAGCCCGTCGGCGCGGAAGGCGGTGAAGTCCGAGCACTGCTGGCCTTCAACGTCGATGATCTGGATGATCTCGCCTTTCTTCACCTCATAGGCAAAGCCGGTGCCGCGGCTGACGGTGAACTCGTCGCGGGTGTCGCCCAGCAATGGCGGCAGCAGCGGAGTGCGGCTGTCGGCAGGCTGCCAGGTGATCTTGGTATTGTCGGGCGCCGGGCCCTGCACCAGCGCTTCGCTGCTGGCGGTGTGAAACACCCACACCGTCATCGCACTGCCCGCCTTCAGGATCAGCGGCACCCCATTGGCGGCAAGATTTGCAGCGGGGATGTCCGCCGCCGGGCCGCCATTTGATGTGATCCAGCCCAGCAGAGCGGCACTGTCGCAACCCGCCGCATCCAAACGCGTATCCGCCTGCAGCCCCAGCGCCGCCAGCGCCGGGCGCCCGCTGACGTCAAATGCCGCGATCTGCACGCCCTCCGCCCCGGCGGCGATCTCCACCGACAGCAGGTCGCCCGGCTGCATCTCCTGGCGGATGCCGTCGCGCAGGGCTATCACCCGGGTGCTGCCCCGGGCCGTCTTGGCAAAGCCCGGAAACGCCCGGCCGGGGCTGTCAAATCCGATGTTGTCTAGTCCGTGCAGGACTGTGTAGCGGGTCATCTCTTCTGCCGATTCTCAAAATGTAACTGGTTACATAAGTTGATGAAACCGGTTACATGTGTCAAGACTTTACTGGCTGCCCTGACCGGGACGGCAAGAAAGGCAAGGAAGAAATGAGCAAGACCCCGCCTCAGAAACGCGCGAATTTACGGGATGTTGCCACGGCTGCGGGGGTGTCTGTGGCGACGGTGTCGCGGGTTATGAACGCACCGGACACGGTGGCCAAAAAAACCCGCAAACGGGTGGAAGAGGCGATGAACAGCCTGCGCTGGGTGCCAAGCGCCGCGGCCCGCGCCATCAATACCGGCCGCACCCGGTTTGTCGGCGCTCTGGTTCCGACCCTGGACAATGCGATCTTCGCCCGTTTCCTGTCGAAACTGGAAAACCAGCTGAACACCCACCGTCTTTCATTGGTCGTTGCCACTACCGGAGGCGACCCTCAAGTCGAAGCTGAAAAGGCCAAAACCCTGATCGACATCGGCGCCGAGGGGCTGGTGGTTTCCGGCATCACCCACGGCCAGGCGCTTTATGACCTGCTGGACCGCAGCCAGCGCCCGGCCATTGCCACGTCATATTACGATCCGGGCTACGTTCTGCCCACCATAGGCTACGACAACGCTGCCGCCGCGAAACTGGCACAGGAACACTTGACCGGCCTCGGCCACCAGCACATCGCGGTTGTTCACGGCCCCCGCCTGAACAATGACCGCACCGAGGCCCGCCTCAGCGGGCTGACCGGATCAAACGCCGCGCTGGAGCTGTTCGAGACGGAAATTTCCCTGGCCGGGGGCTGCAACGCCGCCCGCGCGATCCTTCAAGGGACACAGCGCCCCACCGCCATCCTATGCCTTTCGGACGTGCTGGCGTCCGGGGTGCTGGCCGAACTTCACCGCCGGGACCTTGCTGTGCCCCGGGACGTCTCGGTCATGGGGATCGACGACCTCCCGGGCTCCGCGCATATCTATCCGGAGCTGACCACCGTCCACCTCCCCGTTGCCCGGATGGGGCTTGCCGCGGCAGATGCGATTGCAGAGTGGGTCGAGACCCAGACTGTGCCGGAACCGACCCTGCTGGAGCCTTCGCTGGTTCTCAGAAAATCAACGGCGCGCCCGCGTTGACAGGCGCGCCTGCGTTTCACTGCACCACCGGTTCATGCGCCAGATCCAGGTGAAGCTTGCTGCCGGTATAGGGGCTGCCCGCAATCGCTTCGTCATCCAGCTCCACCCCAAGACCCGGCTCGGAGGATGGGATCACATAACCCTCCTCCCAAGTGATCGAGGATTTGAGACAGGACATGTAAGACCCTTCAAACGTGCCGATCGATTCCAGGATCAGGAAGTTCGGGCTGCAGGCAGAGATCTGGATGTTCGCCGCAGCCACCACCGGCCCGCAATACAGATGCGGTGCAATCTGTGCCTGCCGTGTCTCAGCCATGCTGGCAATCTTCTTGGCTTCCAAGAGGCCGCCGACCCGCCCCAGATCCATCTGCAGGATCGAGGCCGCCCCCGCCTCCAGCACCCGCGCAAATTCATGCTTGGTGCACAGCCTTTCACCGGTGGAAATCGGCACCGAGGTAAACCGGGCGACCTCGGCCATATCAGATGGGTTTTCCGGGGTGGTCGGCTCTTCGAACCACAAGGGCTCATAGGGCTCCAACCGCCGCGCCATCCGCTTGGCGCCGGAGACGGTGAACTGCCCATGGGTGCCGAACAGCAGGTCTGCCCGCGTCCCCACTGCCTCGCGGATGCGCTTCACAAACATCTCGCTGCGCTCCAGATCCTCCATCCGCGGCTGGTGCCCGTCGTAGATCGTATAGGGGCCGGCGGGGTCGAATTTCACCGCCGTGAAGCCTTCATCTACCCGCTGCAAAGCAACCTCGGCAGCAATGTCCGGGTCGTTATAAACATTGGGTGTCTCCGGATCCGGGTACACGTCGCCTTCCGGCGGATAGAGGTAAGTATAGCTGCGCAGCCGTTCATGCACCTGACCGCCCATCAGCTCATAGACCGGCTTGCCCGCCGCCTTGCCGATGATATCCCAGCAAGCCATCTCCAGCCCGCTCAGCACCCCCATTACCGTCACATCGGGCCGCAGCGTGTAGCCAGCGCCGTAAGACTTTCGCCACAGCTTCTCGATATGATGCGGATCGCAGCCTTCAAACTGGCGGGCGAACATCTCTTCGGCCATCGCGCAGCACAGCTCGGGGCCGAAGGTCGCGTTGTAGATCTCCCCCACCCCGGTGATGCCGCAAGCCGTGGTGAGACGCACAAAAATGAAGTAGCGCCCGCCGTGGCGCGGCGGCGGGTTGCCGAACACAAAGGTTTCGATGGAATCGAGTTTCATTGGACTATCCCTGTCATTCAGCCGCCAAAGGCCTGTTTTCAGTGTCTTCCAGCACCAGATCCGCCGTCCGGTGCGCCAGCATCATGGTGGGTGCATTGGTGTTGCCAGAGGTCACATTGGGGAATGCCGAGGCATCAATCACCCGCAGCCCTTCCACCCCGTGCACCCGCAGCCGCGCGTCCAGCACCGAATCCCGGGCGTCATTGCCCATCCGGCAGGTGCAGGTCGGGTGGAACACGGTGCCAGCGCGCTCGCGGAAGTTTTCCAGCAGAGCCGCGTCGTCCATTTTCAGAATGTCCGGCGCCCGCCGCTCCCGCGTCACAGCCTTGATCGCCGGCGTCTGCGCCAGTGCCTGCAGCAAATGGCTTGCGCGGATCGCCGTGGCCTTGTCCGCCTCGGTCGACAGCGAGTTCGGCTCAATCAACGGCGCCTGCGCCGGGTCTGCGGACTGAATGCTGATCTGCCCGCGGCTGGTCGGCCGGCTGGGCTGCACGCACAGCAGGAAGCCGTTGTCCTTGTCGATCTGCGGCTTGCCGCTGGGACGCGTCGAATAAGATGCCGGATTGCAATAGACCTGCACGTCCGGCAGCGCGGCGCCCTCTGTGCGGACAAAGCCGCTGCATTGGTTCACCGGCACGCTCAGCGGACCCTTGCGGGTCAGCACATATTGCAGCCCCGCCTTCATCTGCCCGGCAAAGCTGCCCAGCCGGTCGTTCAAGGTGGCGGTATTGGCCCAGAAGAAATGCGACACCGCCAGATGGTCCTGCAGCCCCTGGCCGACGTGCGGCAAGTCATGGGCCACCGCAATGCCATGCCGCTGCAGCAGCGCCGCCGGCCCGATCCCTGACAGCTGCAGCAGCTGCGGCGAATTCACTGCGCCCGCGCTCAGGATCACCTCCCGTGCCGCCATGGCCTGCTGTGCCTGGCCCTTCACCCGGTAGGCAACGCCGGTGGCCCGCTTTCCGAAAGTCAGCACTTTCTCCACCAGCGCCCCGCTGACGACAGTCAGGTTGCCCCGCTTCATCGCGGGCCGCAGAAACGCATCCGCCGAAGACCAGCGCCGCCCGTCTTTCACGGTGCTGCGGACATAGCCCATGCCCTCCCCCGGCAAGGTGTTGGCTCCAGCGTCCGCAGAGGCATTCATGTCCTGCAGGAACGGCCAGCCCATTTCCTTGGCGCCAGCCAGAAAGTTCTGTGCAAAGGGGTGCATCCGCTCGCTCAAGTCGGTGACCCGCACCGGGCCGGAGCCGCGCAGGCGGCGCCCGGTCCCGTGCCGCTCGTCGTGGCTCTCCATCGCCTCGTAGCTGCGGCGCACATTCTCCCAGCCCCAGCCAGCGGCTCCCGCAGCTTCCCAATCGTCAAAATCATGCGGCAGCCCGCGGACATAGGCCATCGCGTTGATCGAGCTCGACCCGCCCAGAATCTTGCCCCGCGGCCAATAAGCTTCACGGCCGTTCAGCCCCGGATCCTCCGCTGCCGAATAGCGCCAGTTCACCGCCGGGTCCGAGAAGGTGAAGCCATATCCCACCGGAATCTTTACCCAGAACCGCCGGTCGGTGCCGCCCGCCTCGATCAGCAGAACCTTGTAGCGGCCATTGGCCGTCAGCTTGTCAGCCAGAACACAGCCTGCCGATCCGGCCCCAACGATAATGAAATCAAATGTTTGCGCCATGATCCTGCGAGTCCATTGGTGTGGGCTGAGCTTGCGCAGGCGCTCAGGCTAAATCAAACAATGCGTTTTGCCCCTTAGACCCAACTGTGCTTAAAGGTAAGTATGACCGATCTGCCTCATGTCACCTGGCTCAAGGCCTTCGAAGCTGCCGCGCGGCTCAACAGTTTCTCCGCTGCAGCCGAAGAACTAGGGCTCACGCCCGCCGCCATCAGCCAGCAAATCCGCCTGCTGGAAAAGCACCTGAATGCTCAGCTGTTCAAGCGCCTGCCCCGCGGTGTGGCGCTGACTGACACCGGCCAGGCCTATGCCCAGCCGATCCGGAAATCCTTTAACGACATGCAATTGGCCACAGCCGGCCTGTTTGGCAAACAGCGCAAACGGGTGATCCGGGTGCGGGCCTCGATCTCCTGCGCAGCCTTGGTGATATCTCCGCAGCTGGCCCGGTTCCAATCGGAACATCCCGACATTCTGGTCAAGCTTACCACCTCCGTCTGGGCCAACCGGTTTGACGAAGAAGGGCTCGACATCGATATCCGCTACGGCGGTGACTGGCAGGACAGCGAGACGCTGCACCTGGGCCATGAAAACGCCGTGCCCGTCTGCAGCCCGGCCTATCTGAAATCACTCGGCGGCAATCCTTCGATTCAAGATCTGGCTGCGGCGGATGTCATTCAGATCTTCGGCTCCGAAACCGATTGGGGGCGCCTGTCGGACCTGCACGGGCTGAACCTGCAAACACCTGCAGACTGGCTTAAGGCGGACTCATCTCTGCTTGCCCTGCAAACCATTGCCACAGGCCACGGCGTGACCATGGTGCTGGAAAGTTTCGCCAGGCAATACGTCGAACAAGGGCTCGTGGTCGCCCCGACCTCTTACAAACTGCCCAAACGCCGCTCGCATTACATGGTGCTGAACGAACGCGCAGGCCAGCGGGATGAAGTGCAAACCTTCTGCAACTGGCTCATGTCGCTGTACCAGGAATTGCTCTGAGAAGCTGCAGCTCCCGGATGTTTTCAAGCAATGCCAGACACTTACGAGCGGCTGGGTTCTGCTCTCCAAAACGGGTCAGCCTGGCAAACAGCCAGGTATCCCTGGAAAACCAGCCGCCCGGCAGCTCCTGCAGCTGGCCGCGCTCCAGATAGGGGTCAGCAAAGCCGCGCCACCCCAGCGCCAGCCCGCGCCCCTGTGCGGCAGCCTCCAGCAGAAAAACATAGTTGTCGAAGTACTCCGCCTGAGGCCACTCCTGAACGCCGCCCTGCCCCTCCTGCCAATCCTCCCAGCGCAGCCAGCCGAAATTCTCCTGCCGCAACCCAAGCACACCGGGAGGAGCACCGTCTCCAGCCATCGCTGCCGCCGCCTGAGCAACCACTTCTGGCGTTCCGACCGGTTTCACCTCTTCCCTGCAGACCACCACATGCTCCCGTTCCGGCGGCACTTGAGAATACTCAAAGACGATATCCGCTCCGGTATCGACTGCAGCTCCGGTCAGATTGTATTCGGCAGTCACAAACCGAAGCTCGGTCTCCGCTCCCAACGCTGCCCGCAACGCGCTGTGCCGCGGCAGCAGGAGCAAGTGGGAAACCGAATAGGTGCAGGTGATCGTCACGCCGGTCTCAGGTTTGGCAAACTCCCCAGCGGCGCGCTGCAGCCCGTCCAAAGCCTGCACCACAGAGGCATAAAACCCTTCGCCTTTCCGCGTCAGACGGATTTGAGGGCCGCTGCGGTCAAACAGGAGCGCCCCCAGCCGCAGCTCCAGATTGCGGATATGGCGGCTGATCGCCGGCTGCGAGGTGTTCAGCTCCTCCGCCGCCCGTGCAAAGCCCTGCAACCGCGCAACCGCTTCAAAGGCGGCCAGCGCATTGACCGAAGGCAGGTTGTACCGCCGCATCTCAGCTCCTTCTAAACATATCAAAATGGTTATGATGAGATGCACGCGAAAGCAATAGACAGACTCGCGCCTCTGCCGCAACTTTTCCCCAAGCGCAAACAGGGAGAGGTGGAATGCCCGGCTATGAAAAACCCGCCCATTGGGCCAATCCGAAGAACAAGCTGTTCCCGCATCAGGTCGGATTTACCGCACCGCCGCACGACTTTGACGCAGCACCCTCGGATTTTCTGCGGATGGCGCCGCGGTCAGTCGGCGTGCATGGGCGGATGCTGCATGTGCCGGATTACGCGCACCAGTTGGGCCAGCGGCAGAAGAATTTCGGCCTCTTGGAGGAATTCGTCGAATGCATGGCCAACAACGGCGCCGACGTCTGCGGCCAGGTCGGCTCCAACTGGGTGCATGCCTCGGGGAAAGGCGTCGAGGGCATCCGCCAGCACTGCGAGATGCTGAGCGACAAGTATGAGACCCCTTTCCACATGGCCGGCTACGCCATGGTCGAGGCTCTGCGCGACCAGAACGTGGAAAAGGTCGCCCTGAACGCCTGCTATCACCCGGACAGCTGGTACAAGGGCACCGTCGGCTTCCTGCAAGAGGCCGGGTTCGACGTGGTCTGGGCCGGCAATTTCTATGACCAGGGATGGTTTGAGAGCCAGGAGGACGTCGACAACTGCATCTGGTGCTTTGACGAGGATCTGATCTGGAAATCCTTCGACTACACCGCCGAACAGGCCCCCAAGGCCGACGCCTATCTGATCAACGGCATGAGCAACTACCGCCGTGCCTCCGACGGCATCGCACAGCGCCCGGTGCATTACGCGGCCGAGCTGGAAGAACGCCTTGGCAAACCGGTGATCGGCCATGACATCGCGCTTTACTGGCGGATTTTCAAAACCCTGGGCCTGAAACCCGAAAGCAGTCCTGAATCCCCGCAGGGTGCCCTGCTGTCCTCTCTCTGATAAGGAACCGCTTGATGCATAAGATTGTCGCATTGTGGGCCGTGCCCCGCTCCACCTCCACCGCGTTTGAATGGATGATGCGCCAGCGCGGCGACCTCGACTGCCTGCACGAACCTTTCGGCGAGGCCTGGTACCAGGGCGAGGATCCGCTGTGGCCGCGCTTTACCGAGGGCGAGAAAACCACCCCCGGCCTGACCTTGGAAAGCGTTTGGGAAGATATCAAGGCGCGGGCCGAAAAGGGTCCGGTGTTCCTCAAGGATTTCCCCCATTACATCAACCACATGTGGGATCCCGAGTTCCTGTCCCACTTCACTCACGCCTTCCTGATCCGCGATCCGGCCAAGACCATCACGTCGATGTACAACAAATGGCCGGACTTCGATGAGCTGGAGGTCGGCTTCCCCGAGCAGCGCGCCCTGTTCGACCTGCTGACCGCGCTCAATGGCACCCCGCCGCCAGTAGTGGACAGCGACGACTTGCTGGAGAACCCCGAAGAGATGACAGAGGCCTTCTGCGCGGCGGTCGGCATCCCCTACATGCCCGAGGCGCTTAGCTGGGAGCCGGGCGGCGACCCCTCAGCGCACAGCTGGTGGGACGGCGGCTCATTCCACGCCAATCTGGCGAAATCCACCGGACTCACCCGCCAGACCCGCAAATACGTGGAGATCGAGAACACGCCGGAGCGCGTCCGCCGCGTCCACCGCCGGATGCTGCCGCATTACCAGAAGATGCACCAGCACCGCATCCGGGTGCCGCAGATGGCCTAGCGCCCCTGGGCATACCACGCAGGTTTCATCATGCTGTCCCCACGGGGACAGCGCCTCATGTCGCCTGTCGCGCCAGCGGCAGGCACGCGTCCGCCCGCCCCACGGCGGGCGCGTACCGCGCCCACCCGGGCAGACGCTCAGTATACTGATAAGAGGTTTCGCTCGCTCTGTACTGAGACCTTTAAAGCCCCTCCAGCGAGGCAGCCATAGCGCTCCACAGTTCCTCGGCTGGTTCGGTGCCGACCGAGATCCGCACAAACCCTGGCGCCACCGCATCTCCCCAGCGGGCACGGCGCTCGGCTGAGGTATGCACCCCGCCAAAGGACGTTGCGGAACGGATCAGCGGGCAATTGTTGATGAATGCATCCGCCTGTTCCGCCCCGTCCAAAGTGATTGAGATCAGGAAGCCGAACCTGGCCATCTGCTGCTTGGCCAGCTCATGCGAGGGATCCGATGCCAGCCCCGGGAAACGGATCTCCTGCACCAGCGGATGCGCGGCGAGCCGTTCTGCCAGCACTTCTGCTGTGCTGCACATGCGGTCAAAGCGTACGTCCAGCGTCTCTAGTCCCCGGTGTGCCAGCCAGGCCTCCTGCGGGCCGGGGATGCCGCCGCCGAACTGGCGCCACTCGCGCGCGGCCTGCAGGATCTCTTCGTTACGGGTGGCCAGATGCCCCATCAGCACATCCGAATGCCCGCCCGGCGCCTTGGTGTCGGAAGCCACAACAACATCTGCGCCAAGTTCCAGCGGCCGCTGTCCCAGCGGGGTCATGGTTGTGTTGTCGACGAGCAGAATGCCGCCCGCCGCATGCACAGCATTAGCAATCATCCGCAGGTCGCAAAGATCCAGGCCGGGATTGGAGGGTGTCTCCGCAAATACAACGTCAAAGCCTTCAAAGCCGCCATCGGAAAAGCTGGTGGTTGGGCGCTGCTCGACCACAACGCCGAGGTTTTGCAGGAACCGCTCGCTGAGGCGCCGGGTGACGTAGTAGCCATCCGAGGGGATCAGGATCTTGGAGCCCGCCTTGACCGTGGCAAACAGCGACGCCGAGATCGCCGCCATCCCGGAGGGGAAAGCCAGTGCAGGTGCGTCTTCCAGATAGGTCAGAACGTGTTCCAGCTGTTCCCAGGTGGCATTGTCCACCCGGCCATAGCTGGGCCCGCCGGTCCAGTCGCCCGGAAGGTGGTACATTGAGCTTTGCGTCAGCGGCAGCGCCACCGGCTCGCCTTCGGAGAGGGTATTGCCGCGCAGGTGCAGCATGGCTCCGGCTTTGGGGGCGGTGGGTCTGTCCATGGGCGGCGCCTTTCCTGAATCGTGGGGGTTTCAGGAGTGATAACCGGCACAAGGGAAAAAGAAAATCGGCAGGATTACAGTTTGGAGATTTCGAACTGCAGTACAGAGGGCAGTGCCCGTCCGCGGGCGGAAGCGTAGCGCCCGCCCATGGGGGCGGACGGGCGCTGCCCGGCCTTCAGCTGGGCGAATGGCTTCTGATAGGTTTCGAGCCTTGGCGGGGATCACCCCATCCAGCGGCGCACCGGCGCGGCGGCCTCTTCCAGCGCCTGGCAGACAACGTCAATTAGGGTCGGGCCGTCATGGGCAAAGGCCTCCTTGATCGCTTGATCCAGCTCCTCCGGCTTCTCCACCCGCCAGGTCTTGACACCGAACGCCTCGGCCACCGCCGCGTGATTGGTGCGGTTGAAGTCCACATTGTAATAGCGCTTCTCGCAGTCGTCGCGCTGGCTTGCCTTGATCCAGCCGAAGTTGGCGTTCGAGAACACCACATAGGTGATCGGCGCGTTGCAGCGCACCACGGTTTCCAGCTCGCCGCAGGTGAAGTTGAAGGAACCGTCGCCCATCATCCCCACAACCTTGCTGGAGGGCCGTCCGAACCAGGCCCCCAGCGACGCCGACAGCGAATATCCCAGCGCGCCATGGGCACGGTTGGTGATGTACTGGCGGCCCGGGTGTTTCTGCTGCGAATAGGCGTTGTAATAGGGGCAGCTGGTGCCGGGGTCGGACACCACAATGGCATCGTCGGGCAGGTTCTGGTTCAGAGCGTGAATGATCTGCTCGGGCAGCACCTGATCGGTCTTGCTGTGCGCCAGTTCTTCGAACTTGGCAAACTTACGCTGCTTGATGTCCGCCACTTTGGCGGCACCGCCAAAGGAAGGCACGTTGCCTTCGCAGCCGTCCAGATAGGCGTTCACTGCCTGCAGGGCCAGTTTCAGATCGGCCACCACGCCGACCTCGGTCGGGTAGTTGGCGCCGATCGTCATCGGGTCATTGTCGAAATGCACGATGCGCTGGCCGGGCTTCGGTGCCTCCCAGCGCGAGGTGGTGGTGGAGCCGGCCCGGCAGCCCATGAAGACCACCAGATCCGCGGCCTCCATCATCTCCCAGGTCTCATTCGTGCCGCCGTTGGAGCCAACCACGCCCAGCGACTGCGGGTGGGTGTCGGCCAGCGAGCCCTTGCCGGAGATCGAAGTCCCCACGGCGATGTCCAGGCGGGAGGCAAGCGTGCCCAGCTCCTCCATCGCGCCGGAAATCACCACGCCGCCGCCGCAAACGATCAGCGGTGACTTGGCGGTGAGGATGGCCTCGACGGCGGCCTCGGCTGCACCCGGTTCCGGGGCGGCGCGGTAGGAGGGGTAGCTTTGATGCTTGGGGTCGCCCCAGATGTCATCCGCCTGCACAGCGTCATACTGGATGTCATAAGGCAGCCCCAGATGGGCCGAGCCGGAGCGGCCGGTGGTCATCGCCCGGAATGCCTGGCGCACCATGCGCGGGATGTGGTCGGCGCGTTTGATCACCGTGTTGAACTTGGTCAGCGGCCCCATCAGGGTTTCCTGATCCACTTCGGTCAGGGGGTATTTCCCGTAAGAGCCGACCGAGATGTCGGTGGTGATCGACAGCACCGCATAGGAGCTTTCGTTGGCCTCAATGAGGCCCGGAAGAATGTAGGTAGCGCCGCCCCCCGAGGGGCCTTCGCAAACGCCAACGCGGCCGGTCACACGGGAGAAGCCGTCGGCCATATAGGCCGCACTGCGCTCATCGCGGGTGAGGACATGGGTAATGCCATGCTCCAGCCGGTTCATCGCGTCATAAAACGGCAGCGTGGTGTCGCCGCAAAGGCCAAAGATATGGGTGACGCCATGCGCCTCCAGAGAGCGCACCATGGCCTCTGCCCCGTTCAGCGAATTGGTCATCGTGTTCTTCATGGGAGCCCCCTCAAACCTCTTTGAAACCTGCCCCGGGGAGATGCCCGGGATTCGTGCTCCAAACTGTATACAATTCTGTAGATAGATGTGAAGACTAAATTTTGCAATTGGCGGGACCGGCGGATCAATACGCCAAGCGCCCGCCCCGCCAGGAGACAGGGGCGCTGCAGATGCATTCCCGGAGGCGCGTCCCTGGACGGCAAAGCGGGCGGGCGCGGGCCGGCCGCAGA
>NZ_JWLD01000139.1 GCF_000813725.1 Leisingera sp. ANG-Vp | reverse complement strand
CGCCCATGACTATGATGACGAGAAGGCCGAGGCCTTCCTGGCAGAACTGGCCAAGACCCGTACCATGCACCCCGAAGGGCTGGGCGAGCTGCATTTCGACCCCAAGGCCGACATGATCTTTGATTACGATCACGCGCTGCCGGGCCATTCCAACGGCATGATCCTGATGGCCACCGACGCCCAGGGCGACGTGATCCTGAAACAGGTGTTCTATTCGATCGGCGGCGGCTTTGTCGTAACCGAAGAGGAACTGGCAGCAGGCAAGGCCACCGACGAGGGCGACCCGGTGCCCTTTCCATTCAAATCCGCGGCCGAAATGCTGGAGATGGCCAAGTCCAGCGGCAAATCCATTGCGGACATGAAGCGCGCCAATGAGATTGCCCGCGGCTGCGAGGACAGCCTCGCCAAAGGCACCGCCCGCATCTGGCAGGTGATGAACGACTGCATCAACCGAGGGCTGGAACGCGACGGCATCCTGCCCGGCGGCCTGAAGGTGCGCCGCCGCGCCAAAGGCATCTATGATGCGCTGATGGCCGAGCGCGGCATG
>NZ_JWLD01000138.1 GCF_000813725.1 Leisingera sp. ANG-Vp | reverse complement strand
ACCATGGCCACGGCGACGGTGATTGCGGTCAGAAGGCCCAGCTGGGCGTTCACCTGGAAGGTGGAGAAGGCGATCAGCGCAAAGCCCGCGCCAACGATGATCGAGGTGAAGACAATTGCGTCGCCCACTTCGGCAAAGGCATAGCGGATGGCATCCTCGCGGTTCAGCGCCTTTTCGCGGCGACCGCGCAGGTACTTGGTCAGGAAGTGGACGCTGTCATCCACCACGATGCCTAGCGACGCCGCTCCAATCACCGCTGCTGCCATGCCGATGTGGCCGACAAACACCGCCCAGAGGCCAAAGGTGATCATCGCAGGCACCGCGTTGGTGATGATCGAGATCATGCCGATGCCAAAGCTGCGCAGGGTGACCATCATCATCAGGCTGATGGTGACGACGGCAATCACGTTGCCGGTGATCATCTCGACGATATTGCGCAGGGTCAGCGAGGCAAAGATCAGCGAGATGCCGGTGGGCGGCTCGATCATGCCGTCGGGGGAGTTCGTCTCGACCCAATCGGCGACCCTTGCATGAAAGGCGTTCTGGCCCTCCAGATTGATGTCGGTGATCACCACGGACAGGCGGGTGGCCGATTTGTCGATGTTGATCTGGTTGTTCAGGTCCAGGCCAAAGGGCAGCGACAGCTCATAGAGCAGCAGATACTGCGCTGCCAGCTTGGCGTCCTGCGGCACCGCATAGAAGCCCTGGTCGCCGCCGTTCATGTCCCGGTTCAGCCGCTTGATCACATCGGTGAAGGCGGTGACCTGGTCCACTTCGGGCTGTTCGCGCAGCCACAGGGCAAACGCGTCCAGCGTTGCCAGATACTGCGGGTCGCTGATGCCGCCCGGCCCTTCGGCGCGGATCTCGTATTCAAAGATATCCTGGCCGCGCAGGTTCTCGGCGGCAAAGTCGATGTCCTGGCGCACGGTCAGGCTTTCGTCAAAGTAGCGCGAGAAGCGGTCGTCGAGGCTGTTGGTCAGCGCGAGGCCGATCAGCGCGGCGGCACCCAGGGAGCCGGCCACCAGAATGGCGCGCGAGCGGCGGATGGTGAAATCAGCCAGTGCGGCCATCGCTTGCTGCATCCGGCTTTCGCGCGGCGCGGCGGCGGGTTTCAGCGGCATGTAGGACAGGAAGGCCGGCACAAAGGTGATGGCCAGGATCCAGGCAGCCAGCACGCCAAAGGCAGTGATGTTGCCCAGCCACTGGAACGGCGGCGCGTCGGAATAGTTCAGTGCCAGGAAGCCCGCCGCGGTGGTGGCCGAGGTGACAAAGACCGCGGTGAAGTTCTTGCGCAGCGCTTCTTTGATCGCGGCCTGTTTCTCCATCCCTGCGCGCAGATGCTTCTGCACCGAGCTGATGATGTGGATACAGTCGGCAACCGCCAGCGTCAGGATGATGTTGGGCGCGATGATGGTGACCGGCGCCAGCCGCATCCCCAGAAGCCCCGCAATCCCCAGTGCCACGGTTGTCGACAGGATGATGGTGATCAGGGTGGCAATCATGCCGGAAACCGAGCGCAGCATCACCAGCGTCAGCACCAGCATCAGCCCGTACATGCCGGGGATCAGGCTGGTGGCATCGGCCTCGCCTGATTGCACAAAGCCGTAGTTCATGATCATCGAGCCGGTCAGCGCGATTTTCAGATCCGGGTACTTGCTGCGCAGCTCATCGGCCATAGCATGGGCTTCAATCGCGGTGCGGCGGCCCTCGGCGTCGGCATCGCCCTGCAGCTCGATCGAGACGTTGATGCCATTGGTGCGCAGGTCCTCGGACAGCAGCGCGCGGTAAAGTGCCGGCTCACCCACGGCAAAATCGGAACGCTCGCGCAGGTCCTCTGCACTGAGATCCCCGGCGCCCAGCACCAGATCCTCGACCTCCAGGAAATCGCCATCCACCCAGGTGCGCTGGAAGTTGCTGAGCGAATCCACCCGGGTCGCATTGGGCAGCGCCCAGGCCCGTTCGGTCAGATCCTCAATCACAACCGCCATCTGGCGGTCAAAGGCCTCGCCCTCCGGATATTGCAGGATGAAGAACACGTTGTCGTTCTTCGAGAATGTTGCCTGGAAATCGTCCCAGCGCTTCAGGTCCGGGTTATCGGCCCCGAAAAACACCCGGTAGTCGCTGGCCATCGTCAGCCGCGACATGCCGGCCGACGCGGCAAAGCTGACGGCCAGAATACCGATCAGCACCCATAAGCGCCACGCCAGCACAAAGTCGATGTACCGCAATAGGAGTCTCGTCATGTTGCACCGCCCTCTTGTTTGATTGCCGCTTGTGCGCGCGGCGGAATCGCTTCACTTTTTGAAGCGATATGAATTTCACTTCTCAAAGTAAAGCTAATTATCGAAGCGTCTGTGATCCGGATCACATTGCGGTGAGGCCATGCGGGCGGGCTGCCTGCCGCCGCGCAGCAATTGCCTTGGGCGCGGTTTCATGGCATCACTGCAAAGCTGCCGGGTGTGGTTCCGGCCTGTTACATGCATGCAAATGACTGATCATCCGCCAGAAATCTGCCGCTCCGAATGTCTGCTGAATGGCGCGCTGGAGTTTTTCGGAGACTGCTGGTCGCTGCTGATCGTGCGCGATCTGCTGCAGGGGCCAAAGAAATTCAGCCAGATCCTGCGGATGGAGGAAGGTATCTCCACCGGCACACTGACCAACCGTCTGACCCGGCTGGTCTCTCTAGGTGTACTGGAGCGGCATGTCTGCGAAAACGACCGCCGCGCCGTCAGCTATGAGCTGACGGACAAGGGGCGTGCGCTGGAGCCGGTGCTGCTGGAGATGGCGCTGTGGATGGCCGAGCACACCGACACGCCGTTTCCGCCGGAAGATCTGGAAATGCTGCACAACCGCGCCCGGGACATTTGCCAGACACGGGGCGGCAGCTGACTCCCGCTGCAACCGCTATTGGGTTTCAGGTGCCGGCCGAAAGCCTAGTCCAGGCCTTCAATAAGCGCGATATCCGCCTCGCAGGCACCTGCGCGCTCGGCCCGGGCCGCTTGATACGTCTTTGACTCATAACAGGCGCGCGCCTGTTCCAGGCTGTCGAACTCAATGACCACCCGGCGCTGCCAGGCCCGGCCTTCCAGGGTTTCCGCCTCGCCGCGGGCCAGAAAACGCGCTCCGAATTCCGCAAATGCAGCGGGCGCAACGGCCTGATACCCCTGGTACCTGCTGGGGTCGGTGACGGTGACATTGGCGATCCAATAGGCTTTAGGCATTGTCGTCCTGTTTTGCTTCCAGAATAAGGCTTTGTTTCGCCGTTTTTTTTGCGTCTG
>NZ_JWLD01000137.1 GCF_000813725.1 Leisingera sp. ANG-Vp | reverse complement strand
CCCCCGCCATACCAAGGCCGATCTGCCCACCGCAGTCTCTGGCGACGGCTGTTATCTGATCGACGCCAGCGGTAAGCACTACTTCGACGGCTCCGGCGGCGCCGCGGTTTCCTGCCTGGGCCACTCGGATGCCGAAGTCATCAAGGCCGTGCAGGACCAGGCCGGCAAGCTGGCCTTTGCCCACACCGGTTTCCTCACCTCGGAACCGGCCGAAGAACTGGCAGACCTGTTGGTGGCCAATGCGCCGGGCGATATCGACCGGGTCTATTTTGTCTCTGGCGGCTCCGAAGCCACCGAGGCGGCCATCAAGCTTGCCCGCCAGTACCACCTGGAACGCGGCGAACCGCAGCGCCGCCACATCATCGCCCGCAAGCAAAGCTACCACGGCAACACCCTTGGCGCTTTGGCGGCAGGGGGCAACGAATGGCGCCGCACCCAGTTTGCGCCGCTCCTGATCGAAATCTCCCACATCTCGCCCTGCTACGAATACGTGGGCAAGGCTGAGGGTGAGAGCAGCTATGACTACGGCCAGCGCGTGGCAAATGAGCTGGAGGAGGAAATTCTCCGCCTCGGCCCCGAGACCGTAATGGCCTTTATGGCGGAGCCGGTTGTGGGGGCCACCTCCGGCGCGGTGCCGGCGGTT
>NZ_JWLD01000136.1 GCF_000813725.1 Leisingera sp. ANG-Vp | reverse complement strand
GCCGGGGCCGGAGCAGGTGCTGGCGCCTCGGCAGCGGCGGCGCCTAGCGCCGGGGTGGCTGCGCGCAGGTGGATGCCGCCCTCGCTGGTGCGGGCCTCGACCTGGCGGGCAATCTCGCGCTGGGCGATGCGCGCCAGCATGTCGGCATCGGGCTGCGGCGGCTCGGCACCGAAGTACCGGTCGTCGGCAGCCAGGTCGCGGAAATACTCGGCAATCGCCTTCATCGTGCCGAAGGAATCCTCAAACCCTTCCAATGTGCAGGAAAAGGTTCCATAGGATACGGTCAAGACTTTGTTGTTATGTACCATCAGCTCGCTCGTCTTCGTCACATTTGTTGTCGTTCACCATATTGGCTAGAAGGACCAATTTTGCTCGAATCCGTGCAATTGATCGTATCATTTTGTGTTCACATTGTGACCTGTTTCCAAAACTGGCAGGAATAGCGCCCATGAACGCGAAGATTGTTGACGAAATCGAACCAATCACCCTGGTGGGTGGCGGGGAAATCGCTTTGGGGGCGCTGGAGGAGGCTTTGGCGCTGGCACCGGTGCTGGTAGCCGCAGACGGCGGCGCGGC
>NZ_JWLD01000135.1 GCF_000813725.1 Leisingera sp. ANG-Vp | reverse complement strand
CCCGGCGGGCATGGGCGGCATCGCGTGCGGCTGTGACCAGAAAGCCTGAGCGCATCAGGAATTTCTTCAGCAGGCCGCGGATCCGCTCGTCATCATCCACGATCAGCAGATGGGCGTCGTTCATGCTCATATGGCTCAATCCCGCAGCTTGGCATAGGCGCGGCGCATGTCCGCGTCCATCATCGCTTCCAGCACCTTCTTGAAACCCTGCACCGCTTCAGGGCCGGCGTCTTTATACGCGGCGCGCATCCGGGCGCGCTGGGCGTCCGACAGGGTGGCTTCCAGCGCCGCGCCCTGCTCGGTCAGGTAGAGGTGGCGCTCACGCTTGTCCAGCTCGCCGACCTTGCTGACCACCAGCCCGTCGCCGATCAAGGTGCGCAGCACCCGGTTCAGCGATTGCTTGGTCACCCCCAGGATGCTGAGGAGGTTGTTCACCGTGGTGCCCGGCGAGCGGTTGATGAAGTGGATCGCCCGGTGATGCGCCCGGCCATAGGCCATTTCGGCCAGGATCCGGTCTGGATCGGCGGTGAACCC
>NZ_JWLD01000134.1 GCF_000813725.1 Leisingera sp. ANG-Vp | reverse complement strand
CTTCCGGCATCGGTGCCCCCTCGTCTGTCTTGCAGGCCAGTTTATGTCAGCCTTGTTGACATTCCAAGGGTGAAGATGTATCGAATCGCAGCTTTGGCGCAAGATTATGTCCGAACCGGTCGTATCAGGCGCAATTAATGGAAATTCCGCAAGTTGTAGGAGGGTGCGGTATGGCAGGCTATGATGACCGCGATGGTGTGATCTGGATGGACGGCGAACTGGTCGACTGGCGGGATGCCAAAGTGCATATCCTGACCCATGCGATGCACTACGCCTCTTCGGTGTTCGAGGGCGAGCGCGCCTATAACGGCAAGATCTTCAAGAGCCGCGAGCATTCCGAGCGCCTGATCGCCTCGGCCGAGGCGCTGGACATGCCGATGCCCTATACCGTCGACCAGATCGAGGCGGCCAAGGAAGAAACCCTGAAGGCTTCCGGTCTGCAGGACGCCTATGTGCGGGCGCTGGTCTGGCGCGGCTCGGGCGATGACATGGGTGTGGCTTCCGCCGCCAACCCGGTGCGCATGGCAATCGCGGTCTGGGGCTGGGGCGCCTATTACGGCGACGCCAAGATGCAGGGCGCCAAACTGGCGATTGCCGAGTGGAAACGCCCCTCGCCGGAGACCATTCCGGTCCACGCCAAGGCAGCCGGCCTCTACATGATCTGCACCATTTCCAAGCACAAGGCG
>NZ_JWLD01000133.1 GCF_000813725.1 Leisingera sp. ANG-Vp | reverse complement strand
TCGGCGGGTGCCGGCAATGGTGCCGAGAAGCCGGTGGTCAATCAGGCGCTCGACTCGATCATGGGCATGGCGGTGCAGATGCCTGCGCTGAAGAAGCTGGGCGAGGAGCTGGGCCTGTCGATGGAAAACGGTGTCAGCGGCGTTGCCAGCCAGGCGCTGGGCGTTGAAGCGGAGGACAGCGGCGCGGACGAGGTGCCATTGCTGAATGGCGCGGTCGGAGAAGGCAGTGCGCCGGAGGCTTCGGAAGCCGCCAAGGACTGAGTGCCGTTGACCTGATTGAGAGAGGGCCGGAAGACCGGCCCTCTTTTTTGTTTGCGTGAGTGGTGGCTGCTGCAGGCCTGTCAGCGCCAGTAGTTGTTGGCCTGCGAGACGGTTTGGAAATTCACCGCCACGACATGGGAGACCGCGATCAGGCTATCGTAGTTGTTGGCATAGCCCGGCCGCATCTTGTTGCGGGCCTCGTCATCGGGCTGGGTCAGTTTTACGGCCATGCGGGACAGCTTGATCGCCAGCTGGTAGCCTTCCTCCGGCGTCTCGGTTTGCAGGTTGGGTAGCCAGGACATGTGTTCTCCAATTTATATCGTGCGCGACCTATATTGTGACATTGACTGCGGCTGCCGCTGGAGTCAAGAAATGAATCGTGCACGATATAAATGGAGGCACGGCCATGAAACACGCTGATATTCCCACCAGGGCGGATGACCTGTTCTGCTATGGGCTGTACACGGCGTCTCATGCGGTGACCCGGGCCTATGCGCCGCATCTGAAAGCGCTGGGTCTGACCTATCCGCAGTACATCACGCTGACGCTTTTGTGGGAGGAGGATGGCCGGCAGGTGAATGCGCTGGCGCAGAAGCTGGGGATGGAGACCAGCACGCTGACGCCTTTGGTTAAGCGGCTGGAGGCCATGGGCCATGTGACCCGCAGCAAAAGCGCCTTGGACGGCCGGGCGGTGGAGGTCCGGCTGACGGATGCAGGCAAGGCGCTGTCACAGCAGGCGCCGGCTGTGACGGCCTGCATGATCGGCCAGTCCGGATTGTCCGTGGCTGAGCTGGAGGAATTGCAGGCGCTGCTGTTCAAGCTGCGGGACGGTCTTCAGCCCCGCTAGGGACCAAAGACAGACGCAGCGCCTGGCTATCTTTTCTCGCGTGACCGCTTCAGCAGGCGGCCGATGGTGAAGGAGGTGCGCGGCGCGTAGACATAGCTGGTGCGCTCTTCCGGGGTTGCGCGGACTTTCATCCGGCTGAGGCCGAAAACGATCAGCAGCACATGGCCGCAGGCGACATAGGCAAAAAGCGCGGCTGGTCCGTAAGCCTCGATCAGCGCGGATGAGACATAGGGCGAGGCGATGGCGCCAAGCGCATACCAGAACATCAGCGCGGCGGACAGTTCGACCCGCTCGGCCGAGGTGGCAAAGTCATTGGCGTGCGCCGCAGAGACCGAGAAGATCGGGAAGGTGGTGAAGCCGAAGAAGCCGGCGGCCAGCATGACGCCCAGGGTGCCGGTGCCGCTGGCGGCCATGGTGATGCCGCAGCTGAGGATGGCAACGCCCGACAGCCAGATCAGCACCCAGCGGCGGTCGTATTTGTCGGCAAGCCAGCCCATCGGATACTGCGCCAGCGCGCCGCCCGCCACAAAGGCCGCGAGGAAGAAGGCGATCTGGTCCACGGCGAGGCCGACTTCCTGGCCATAGACCGGGCCGACCATCCGGAAGGAGGCGGAACTGAGTGCCGCGACGATCACACCCGCCACAGCCAGCGGCGAGCAGCGCCAGGCCAGCTTGGGGCGCAGCCGCGGCGCATTGGGGGTTTCCGGCTGGCTGGCCTTGGTCAGGGTCAGCGGCAGCAGTGCCGCGCAGCACAGCACCGCCAGCAGGTTGTAGGAGACATAAACCGCAGGCGGCAGCACCGCGATGATCAGCTGTGCCGCCAGCGAGGCCCCCATGTCGACGATCCGGTAGGTGCCCATGGCGCGGCCGCGGTTCTCATTGGTGACCTTGGCGTTGAGCCAGGCCTCGATTACCGTGTAGGCGCCCGCCACGCAAAGGCCGGAGGCAATCCGCATCCCGGCCCAGGCATAGGGGTTTTCGGTCAGCGTATGGCCCAGAAGCCCCATGGCCCCTAGCGCGGTGCAGACCGCGAAGGCGCGGGAATGGCCGACGTTGCCCATCAGCCGCGGCGCCCACCAGCAGCCGATGAAGAAGCCGACGAAATGGCCCGTGCCCAGAAGGCCGATCTGCGTTGTCGTGAAGTTCAGGACCGAGCCGGAAATGGCATCCAGCGGGCCCACGCCTCCGGATGACAGCTGCAGCAGGATGACGGAAAGAAACAGGGCGGCAAAGGAGATGATCAGGCGCATAACGCTGCGACCATGACAGGCTGGGGCGCCATTGCCAGCCGGTTTCCGCCATTGCCGTGTCGTATTTCTGCGGGGCGGTATTTTTACCGCAGTGCCGGCAGTTCAGCCGGCCTGGAGCAGGCGTGCTTTGATGGCGAGGCTGACCCGGTCGGCCACCAGATCGGCAAAGCCTGTGGCGCCGAAGGCGGCGCGGCTGAGATGGCCGGAGAGATGCACGTCGAGTTCGCGAAGGTCTGCTGGGGCAGTGCCTGGGAGGCGGTAGAGTGCAGCTTCTAGAGTGAGGGGCCGTGTGGTGCCGCGCAGGGTAAGCTCGCCGCTGATTTGCGCACCGCCGGAAAGGTTGCCCCGGGGGCCGAGACGGATCCGGGTGGAACGGAAACGGATATCCGGGAACCGCGCGGTGTCGAGCACGGAGGCGCTTTTCAGTGCTTCGGTGGCAAAAATCAGCCCGGTCCGGGCGCGGCTCGCATTCAGGGTGATGTCTGCCTGGCTGCGGATGAGGTTCCGGGGATTGATCAGGATGCGGGCGGCACGCACCGGGAGCCGGCCGTGCCGCGGCTGGCCATTGAGCAGGAAGGTAAAGCGCACGTCGGTGCCTTCCGGCGCAAGGCGGTAGGCGATGGGTTTTGCCTGCAGTTCCTGCGGTGCAAGCAAGGCGGCGGCCAGGCTGGCAAGCAGCGTTCGGCGCGGCATCCGTGGTGGGCTCAGTCGGGTCATTTCCATCGCTCTTTTGCGGTGCAGCCTGAGTCTATCCGCAATGTCTGCCGAAGGGCGGTCACATTCCTGCGTGCGTCCGTGAGCTGCGGAGGGCTCCCGCCAGGCGCCGGCTTTTGTGCAAAAGCCTTTGCCTGTTGGGCCCGGCACCGGGCTGCGCCCGGTGCCGGGCCCAAGGCCGC
>NZ_JWLD01000132.1 GCF_000813725.1 Leisingera sp. ANG-Vp | reverse complement strand
CCGAGACCGAGACCGAGGCCCAGACGCCTCCAAAGGAAGCGCTGCAAGCCGCGCCCGCAGCAATTGAGCCGGCCAACCCGCCGCAGCCGGAAATCCGCCGGATGCGGGTGCTGGCAGCCGAGGACAACAAAACCAACCAGCTGGTGTTCCGCAAGATGGTGAAGGAGCTGAACATCGAGCTGAAGTTTGCCAACAACGGCCTGGAGGCGGTTGAGGGCTTCAAGTCTTTCGCCCCGGACTTGATCTTCATGGATATTTCGATGCCGATGATGGACGGCAAGGAAGCCACCGCCGAGATCCGCAGGATCGAAGCCGGCACCGGCGGCCATGTCCCTGTTGTCGCTTTGACCGCGCATGCAATGACCGGCGATTCCGAGGGCATTCTCGCAGCCGGTTTGGACCACTATCTGACCAAGCCTCTGCGCAAGGCCCTGATTCATGAAAAGATCCGCAGCTTCGCGCCTGAGGACGCTCAGCCCTTGGACCTGGGCGGCCCCTCCGCAATGGCCGCGCAGAGCTGATCTGAAGGCATGCTGTCTGGCGGCCCTGCTTGTGCGGGTCCTTGCCGCCGTAAGATCTTCTCCAGCAGAATCATCTGCAGCCAGGCGTTCCGCCCGCCATCCACGGCACCCAAACGCTCCCGCCCCCGCAGGCACGCCGGCTGCGCCGGCACGCCCTCCTGCGGCCTTGGGCCCGGCAGCGCGCAAAGCGCGCTGCCGGGCCCAACCGGGACGGTGCACTCTTTGAGTGCGGCGGAGCGGGCGGGAGCTTTCCCTACGGCCTCAGGCGCTGCGAAGGAAGACGGGTTTGTCCGGTTCAGAAAGTCCGGGCTGGTAGACATAGCCGCCAGCGTCGAAGTCCTTAAGCGCCTCAGCAGCATCCAAACGGTGCTGGATGATGTAGCGCGCCATCGCTCCGCGGGCGCGTTTAGCATAGAAGCTGACGACCTTCGGAGTGCCGTTCTTGTCTTCCATGAAGACCGGGGTGATCACCCGGGGTTTCAGGGCCTGCAGGTCCACTGCGCCGAAATACTCCTGGCTGGCGCAATTCACCAGGACAGAGCTGCCCGTGGCCTCCGCCTGTTCGTTCAGAGCATCGGATATCCGGCTGCCCCAGAATTCATAGAGGTTCTTGCCGCGCCCATTCTTCAGCCGCGAGCCCATCTCCAGCCGGTAGGGCTGCATCGCATCCAGCGGCCGCAGCACGCCGTAGAGGCCGGAGAGGATGCGGAAATGATCCTGCGCCCAAGCCATTTCTTCAGCATCCAGCGATACGGCTTCCAGCCCCTGGTAAGTATCGCCGGCAAAAGCCAGCGCCGCCGGGCGGGTGGCCTCTGTTGCCGGATCCGCCGAAAAGTCCTGGAACCGGCCATAGTTCAGCCTGGCAAGGTCTTCGCTGATATGCATCAGCTTCATCAGATCCGCCACCGACTGGCCGCGGGCCACCTCCGCCAGCGCCACCGCCTCGTCATGCAGCTGC
>NZ_JWLD01000131.1 GCF_000813725.1 Leisingera sp. ANG-Vp | reverse complement strand
GTCCCCGCCGTCTCCGTCGCCGCCATCCCCGCCGCCGCCATCTCCGCCGCCGCCGTCTCCATCGCCGCTATCACCACTGTCCCCGCCGCCGCCGCAACCGCAGCCGGCAGCGTGGCCATTCAAGGGGCTGTTGAGGAAACATGTGATCAGAACAAGGAACAAGGTACGATGTAACAACATCCCCTTGACGTAGGACGGTTATCCCTCCAGTCCATACGCCTGACGGATACCCCGCTGGGTTCCTGGGCCGAAATCTCCGTCGATTGCACCAGCGTAAAAATTGTTTTCTCTCAACTTCCTCTGCAGAGCGCGCCGGGTTTCGGAGGTAAACATATTGGGGCGGTCGCTGAGCAGATTGAGAACATCGGAGCTGCCGCTGCGCAGGGCCGCATAAAGGTAATGCGCGGAATCCTCCGGGCCTTTGGACGGGATCAACCCGTCGTCAATCAGCGCCGCAAAATTGAACTGCGCCTGCGGATGGCGAAGATCGGCAGCGCGCTCAAAGAAGGTCAGAGCTTTCTTCGGATTGGGGGGCAGGCCCAGCCCGCCCTGATAATGCAGGAAGCCGAGGTCGTTGATGGCATCGGCAAAATCCTGGGCCGCGGCGGCCTGGTAAAGCTCCAATGCCTTGGCGGGATCCGATTCGACCCCGGTGCCGCGCTCATACAGTTTGGCCAGTTCGAATTGCGCTTCCGGCGAGCCGGCATCCGAGGCGCGCTGCAGGAACTCCACCGCAGCCTGAGGGTCGAACCGGCCCTGGTTCGGGTTCAGCCGGATATAGGCCAGACCCAGCATCGACCGGGTATCGCCCAGCTCTGCCAGAGCCAGCAGCTGCTCCTCCTGATCCGGCTTCAGTGCGGCCCAGGCCTCGGAGGCATCTGCGACGGTCACCGGCGCGTCATCTGCGCCCGGGCCTGCCAGGTAGAAAGGCACACCCGTGAGCGAGCCATAGGTGTGCGGCTCCTGCAGGTTGGCAGTGCTTTGCAGCACCTGATCGCGCACCTGGCGGAACATCAGGCTGATCTCCAGCCCCGGCTGCACCATTTTCTCCATCAGTGCAGTCGCATAGGGTGAGTTGCTGCCGCTGCCGTCGAGGGCTACCTGGCCATCCTTGGCAGCAAACGCCACAAGGGTGCCGCGGTCCGGATCGGCCGGCGCCATGCCGCCGCCGCCGCGGGTGGCTGCACTGGTCTGTGTTGTTTCACTGCTGCTTTGATCCAGGGCGATGGAATCCCCCAGCGGATTGTCGCGGCAGCTGTCCAGAATCACGATCCGCATCTTGCGGGCCCGGTCGACCGCCGACAGCAGCTGCTTCAAAGACAGCGACTGGCGCTGCACATCGCGGTTGCTGGTGACTTTGGCGTCCGCCGGGATCAGGAAATTTTCGCCCTGAACCTCGATTCCGTGGCCGGCAAAATAAACAAGGGCCAGATCGGCAACTTCGGAACGGAAAGCGAAATCGTCCAGCAGCTGTTCCATCTCGGCAGTGCCGGGATCCAGCGCCAGGCTGACATCAAAGCCAATGCCCTCCAGCGTATCCGCCATCGCGACGGCATCGTTGCGCGTGTTCTCCAGCGGCGGCAGATGCTGATACTTGGCAACGCCGATGACCAGTGCAATCCGGTCGCTTGCAGCCTGCGCCGCTGTTGCGAACAGCAGGCAAGCGGAAAAAATCAAAGGTTTGAAAAAGAAAGACATGCGGATACCCGGGCTGGCAATTGCTGCTTAGGCCCAATGTAGTCCGCGGCGGCGGCAAAGAAAAAGAAAATTCGCAGCCGCAAACGGCCCCGCCCGAGCGCGGGCGGGGCCCCAAGGGATTCAGGTGCTGGCCATATTGCCGGCAGAGCGCAGCCGCTCGCGCAGCTTTTCCAGTGTGACGCCGGCCGCCGCTGCAGGCAGATCCGCCGGACCGGCTTCATCAACCTGCATCTGCACACGCTTGTAGAAGCCGGAGAGCCCCGCAAGAGTCTGAATGACCAGATCGAAGTCCTGCAATGAGCGCAGCTCCTGGCTGGTCGGCGGGGTGCCCCGCTCCAGCACATCCAGAACGACATCTTCCAGCGTTTGCATCTGGCTGCGCAGCTGCTCCATCTCCCACGCCGAGGCGGCGCATAGTTCACCCAGGGCCTTGTCGGGACGTTCCATGATTACAGCCGCCCGACGACCTGTTCGATGGCCTGTTTCATCGTTGCCACCGTAAAGGGCTTGCGGACAATGTTGTTGAGACCAAGCTGCTTGCCGACCTGGATCATTTCCGGTGTCGGCTTGCCGGTCACCAGGATGAAGCCGACCCGCTGGGTGGACTGGTTGCCGCGCAGTGCCTGCAGCAGCCCCAGCCCGTCCATGCCGGGCATGTTGTAATCCGACAGCACCATGTGAACGGGTGTCTGGACCAGCTTCTGATAAGCCCCCTGGCCGGAGTTTTCGACCATGTAGTTCTTGATGCCGATCTCATCCAGGCTCTGAGTGATGATCCCGCGGCTGGTCGACATATCGTCAACAACCATAACGCGGAGAGAGTCTTTCAAGCTCATTTTTCTTTCCTTCTGCTCTGCTTGCAGCCCCGGTCAGGAGGCCCTGCCGGCTGGCGAGTTGATGTAAGTGGTGATCCCGGCCGTCTTCAGGTGCTGCGCAGCCGGGCCTGACATGCGCTCGGAATGACCGATGAAGAGATAGCCGCCCGGGTTCAGGGTATTCTGAAAGGCGCTCCAGACTTTCTGCTGGGTCGGATTGTCGAAGTAGATCGCGACATTCCGGCAGAAGATTGCATCGAACCTGCCTTTGAAAGGGAAGGGTTCGATCAGATTCAGGGTGCCGAAGGTGATCAGCTGCCGCAGGCTGTTGGGCAGCCGCCCCTCCGCGTCCCGCGCCGGAACCAGCTTGCGGTACTTCGCATCGATCTGGGCGAGCTCGTCCTCGGGGTATTTTGCTGCCTGGGCATGGCGTACCACCACCGGGTCGATATCGGTTCCCAGGATCTTGAAATCCAGCTTGGCAGCCTCCGGGCACAGGTCCAGCACCGTCATGGCAATCGAGTAAGGCTCCTGGCCGTTGGAGCAGCCGGCCGACCACAGCCGCACCCGCCCGCCGCGCCGCGCCTGTTCGATCAGCGGCGGCAAGACATCGTTGCGCAGCGTCTCGAAATGATGCGGTTCCCGGAAGAAATGGGTCACATTGGTGGTCAGCAGCGACAAGAGACCGCTGCGCTCCTGTTCGGCATTGGGGCCGTCCAGGCAGGCAAGATAGTCCTTAAAGCTGGTGAAATTGCGCTGCCGCAGCTTGCGCGCCAGACGCGAGGACACCAGCGGCTTCTTGCTTGCCGCCAAGGCCAGGCCGAAGTGCTTGTGCGCGAATTTTGCGATTGCCTCGAATTCGTGATCCGAGAGCGAAAAGCTTTCCGCGGCAGGCGTTATGGATCCTTCTGCGCTCACGGCAATACCTGCTCCGGCGCCGAGATGACCGCGTCGAGATTGATGATGCGCACCATGGTGTCATCATGCGAGATGATGCCCTGGATGTACTCCATCGTGTTGCGGCTATCGACCGGCGGCGTATCCTGAATGTCATCCGGGTTGATCGAGATGATCTCGGACACCGATTCCGCCAGCAGGCCGACCGGCTTGCCGTGCACCGACACCACAATGACCACATTGCGTTCGCTGGCTTCGGTCTGCTGCAGGCCAAACCGTGCAGAGAGGTCATAGATCGGGATCACCGCACCGCGAAGGTTCATGACGCCCAGCACATCGGCGGGGGCATGCGGCAGGATGGTGACCGGAGACCAGCGGCGGATCTCGCGGATTTGCGTGATTTTCAGACAGAAGGCCTGTCCGGCCACGGTGAAGCTGACGAACTCGCTGTGTTCGGCGTGTTTCACTTCCTGGTCAGTTTGCTTCACTTCAGCTTGCATTGCTCATTCTCCGCTCGGTGTCAAAGGCGGCCGCAGTGGGCGAGGCCGCAATGATGCTTTCAGGGTCTAGGATCATGGCGATCTTGCCGTCGCCCAGGATGGTTGCAGCGGCGACGCCGGGGATTTCCCCGCAGACGCCGTCCAGGCTTTTGATCACCACCTGGCGCTGGTCGTGGATGTCGTCCACAGCCAGAGCGCAGCGCTGCCCGGTTTCGGTTTCCACCAGAAGGTAGACACCGGCCTGCTGGTCGCTTTCGCGGTACAGCCCCAGGCCTCCGGCAACATCGCAGATCGGCACGAAGTTGCCGCGGATCGACAGCAGGGTGCCGTCGGCGCCCAGGCTGTTGATCATGTCGTCGCTGCCGCGCATTGTTTCGACAATCGAGGTGATTGGCACCACCATGGTCTGATCGGCAACCGAAACCACCATGCCGTCCATGACGGCCAGGGTCAGCGGCAGGATAATCGTGAAGGTAGAACCCTTGCCGGGCGTCGATGAGATATTGATGCGCCCGCCGAGACCGGTGACAGCGTTTTTCACCACATCCATGCCCACGCCGCGGCCGGAAAGGTTGGAAACCTCCTTGGCGGTTGAGAAACCGGGTGCAAACAGCAGGTTGTCGATCTCGCTGTCGGTCAGTTCGGCATTTTCAGGGATCAGGCCCTTTTCAATGGCGATCTGCTTGACCCGCGGGCGGTTCACACCGGCACCGTCGTCTTTGATCTCGATACAGACGCTGCCTGAACGGTGCGAGGCCGACAGCCGGATTTCACCGATTCTGGACTTGCCCGCGGCTTCCCGGTCTTCGGGCTTTTCAATACCATGATCGACCGCGTTCCGCAGGATATGCGTCAGCGGGTCGGACAGCCGTTCGATCACGGTCTTGTCCACCTCGGTATTTTCGCCCTCGTTCACCAGCTTGCAGGTTTTTTCCGTTGCAGCAGAGGCCTCGCGCACGATCCGCGCCATGCGCTGGAACAGCGGCTTCACCGGTTGCGCACGGATTGCCATGACACCTTCCTGGATGTCGCGAGCCAGGTTTTTGAACCCTTCCAGCTCGGTCTCGACGTCCCGCGTGTCGGATACGTTGAGATTGGCAATCTGCTGGGCCAGCATCGAATGGTTGATGATAAGCTCCCCGACAGCGTTGATAAGCCGGTCCACCCGCTCGAGTTCGACGCGGAGCGTGGGTTTGGGACCGCTGCGCTGCTCCTGCTTGCCGCTCTCGGCTTTCGGGGCCGAGGCCTTTTCTGCGGCAGGTGCCGGCTTGGCTTCGGGCTGGGGCGCGGGGGCCGGCGGCTCAAAAGGGACGGCTGCGGCTCCCGAATCCGGTTCGGCCGGCGCGCTGAACATGGCGTCGAGCGCAGCCAGGGCATTCGCTTCCGCCTCAGCATCGCCGTCGCCTTCGATTGACAGTTCGCACAGACCCTCGACAAATTCGAAGACAGCTTCGACGATCGAGCGGGTCTCCTTGGTCACCAGCACCAGGTCCCAGGCCAGATAGCTTTCGGCCATGTCCATGGAGTCAAAGCCGGGCAGCTCGTTCTCGTCGAGCTTTACGGTCAGATCGCCCAAGTCCTTGAGTGCCTGGAACAGGAAAAACGGCTCGTTTCCGGTGCCGTACATTTCCTTCAGCGGCTGGAAACGGATCCGGTAGGTTTCCTCCTGGGGTGCCGCCGGTGCAGCGGGTGCTGCGCCAAGGTCTGCCACAGGGGCCGGTCCGCCGAGACCCATCGGCTCAAAGGTGAGATCTTCCTCTTCTTCGGGAATATACTCATCCAGTGCAGCCAGCAGCGTGTCGTGATGGGCTTCGTCGACCTCACCGCCGTCGCGGGCCACTTCGACTAGCGCCGACAGGTGGTCGCTTGAGCGCAGCAGCAGCTGGATCAGTTTTTCATCCAGCTCCAGGCGGTTGGAGCGCACTTCGTCAAAGACGGTTTCGAACCGGTGGGCAAAGGCCACCAGATCATCCAGGCCAAAAGCTCCGGCGCCACCCTTGATCGAGTGCACGGCGCGGAAGATCGCATTGACAACCTCGGGGTCGTGATCGCCTCCTTCGATAGCGGTCAGACCCTCATCCGTTGCTTCGAGGAGCTCTTCGCACTCCTCAAAGAAGGTATCCTGAATCGAGCCGGACATCTCAGGCCGCAGCTCCTGTCACCCGCTTCAGCGCGAAGATCAGGGACGCATCGTCAAACGGCTTGGTGATCCAGCCGGTCGCGCCGGCGCCGCGGGCGCGGGCCTTAAGCTCGGGCGCGCTCTCGGTGGTCAGCACCAGGATCGGCACTTTGGAGTTGATGCCGGTGCCGCGCAGTTCCTCGATCACGCCGAAGCCGTCGAGGTTGGGCATGTTGATGTCGGTGATCCCCACATCC
>NZ_JWLD01000130.1 GCF_000813725.1 Leisingera sp. ANG-Vp | reverse complement strand
GCCCGGCGTGATGCTTGGGAGCGCTGCACAGCGCCTGATGCGCCATTATGCGGTGAAACCCGGCAACCGCGCCGCGGTGATGGCCGCCAACCCCGACGGCTACCGCGTGGCGCTGGACCTGCTGGAGGCCGGCGTCGACGTCGCCCTCCTCGCCGACCCGCGTCCAGGCGGCAGCGGCGGGGAACTGGCCGACGACCTCCGCGCCAAAGGCGTGCGCATCGTGCAAGGCCAGTTTGAGGAAGCCCGTGGTAAGTCCCATGTTGCTGCGGTCAAGATTGTGGGTGAATGGGTCTCGTGCGACCTCGCGGTGGTTTCGGTCGGCTATGCCCCGATGTGGCAGCTGCCCTGCCACGCCGGCGCCAAGCTTAGCTATGACGAGGACACCGCGCAATTCTCGCTGACCCTGCCAGATGCCGCCATCGGCGCGGCTGGCGGCGTCACCGGCCTGTTCAGCGCTAACGCCGTCACCGCCAGCGCCCAATCCGCGGCCCAAACCGCCCTCGCCCGTCTCGGCAAGGACAACCGCGAGATCACCCCGGTCCTGGACGACGAGGCCGCGCTCGCCAACTTCGAACTCCCGATCAACGCCCACCCCAGAGGTAAGGATTTCATCGACCGGGACGAGGACCTGCAGGTCAAGGATCTGCAGAATGCGGTCAAGGAAGGCTACAGCGAGCTGGAGCTGGTGAAACGCTTCTCCACTGTCGGCATGGGTCCCTCGCAAGGCCGCCACTCGGCGCTGGCCACCGCCCGCACCGTGGCCAAAGCGACGAACCGCAAGGTGGCCGAGGTCGGCGTCACGACCGCCCGGCCGCCCTTCGCGCCGGAAACGCTGGGCGTGCTGTCGGGCCACCACCACCCGGCTGAGCGCCGCTCTGCCCTGCATCAGGAGCACATCCGCCTCGGCGCCGACATGCGCCCGGTCGGCGCCTGGCGGCGACCGTATTTCTATGGGCCGAAAGCCGACGCCAAACGGCTGATCGAAGAGGAAGTCCATGCCGTCCGCAACGGCGTTGGTGTGCTGGATGTCTCCACTCTCGGCGGCTTGGAGGTGCGCGGCCCGGATGCAGGTGAATTCCTCAACCGCATCTACACAATGGCTTACAAGAAACAGCCCGTGGGCCGCTGCCGCTATTGCCTGATGACCAACGAGATGGGCACGGTGATCGACGACGGCGTTGCTTACCGGCTGGCCGAGGACCTCTATTACGTCACCGCCACTACCGGCGCGGTGGCGCGGGTCTACTCCGACATGCTGTTCTGGAA
>NZ_JWLD01000013.1 GCF_000813725.1 Leisingera sp. ANG-Vp | reverse complement strand
TTGACGTGCGGTTTATTACGCTCAAACTTTTCCTTTGCCATTCCTTAGGCGCCCTTTTGAAATGAGGGGTCGTGCTTTGACCCGGTTTCCTCTGCGCGGGCGGATTATTTGGTTTGGGCGGAAAAATCAACCCGTTCCTGCTTGACAGAAGCGGAATTCGCGTGCCTCAGCCGTCCGTGCTGTCCGGTGCCGGCCTATCTGCGGCCTCCCCGGCCAGGCGCGGGGCAAACCACCCCGATTCCTTATGCTGCTCTGCCATCCATTCCTCGACCTTGTCGGCAATGTTGATGGCCAGGCCCTGGATCTGCTCTTCCTTCGTGCGGGCATGGCCGGAGCCCAGCAAAGCGCTTTCGCCGGTTGTGCTTTCGAAGATCTCCATCTGGTGCTTCTTGGCGAGGAATCTCTCTTCCGCAACGTCATAGACAAAGACGTTCACCACAACCGCGCTCTTCGGGGAAAACAGCACCGGCACGCCGGGCGGGGCCAGCATGAACCCTTCGAGCGTTACTGCCACGTCATATTCCTGCGCACCGTCGTAGCGGCGCAAACGGGCGTTCAGCGCGTTTTCGATCGGCGCCGTCCATTCGCTGTGTTCAGCGTCGCGCGACAGCGGCCATTGCAGTGCTTTTTCCGTGTAAACATGAGTGACCCGCGCATGGAAGGCGCCCAGATCCTCAGGAGCCTCGTTCAGGCTGGTTTCGCCGCAAGCGGCGAGCATGGCCAGCCCGGACAGCAGAGAAAGAATGCGGATCATCAACGGTCCCCCACGGAAATTCAGACCTGCTCAGATAGCCGGGCAACGCCCAGCCGGTAAAGGCCCGCAAACAGCAACCCCCGCGCAGGTGGCGCGGGGGGCACAGGCAGGCAGCAGAAACCTGCCGCCTTACTTGAATTTGTAGTTGCGCGGGAAGCCGTGCGGCGGCCGCTTGCCGACGCCTGCGCGTTTGCCCAGCCACTGTGTGAGGTCGGCTTCATGGCGGGTCTTGCCGCCGCCCATTTCCCACTTGAGACCATCGTCCCAGTTGAAGGTGGTGATGTCGCTGAGGCCGCCGTCCAGTTCCAGCGATCCCTGTTTGCCGCGGGCCATGTTGTACTTCTGCAGCCGCACGCCCTTGCCGCGGGTGAGCTCGGGCATCTCCTCGACCGAGAACACCAGGAACTTGCCGTTTTCCGACACAATGGCCACGTGGTCGCCTTCGACCGGAATGCAGATCTTGGCGCGGTCTTCGTCCTTGACGTTCAGAACCTGCTTGCCGGAGCGGGTCTGGGCGACGATCTCCTTCTCGGCGCAGATGAAGCCGTTGCCTGCATCGGATGCCACAAGCAGCTTGCCTTCGGGGTTGTGGATGATCAGATCAATGATCTCCGCCTCGTTGGGGAGGTCGACCATCAGGCGGACGGGTTCCCCCATGCCGCGGCCGCCGGGGAGATTCGCCGCCGACAGCGTGTAAAAACGGCCGTTGGAGCCAAACACCAGCAGCCGGTCTGTGGTTTCGGCATGGAAGATGAAACGCGGGCCGTCGCCGTCCTTGAACTTCAGTTCGCGGTTCAGATCGATATGGCCGGTCATGGCGCGGATCCAGCCCATCTGCGAACAGACAACCGTGATCGGCTCCTTGTCGATCATCGCTTCCAGCGGCACCTCTTCCACTTCGCCGGCCTCGGCAAAGCGGGTGCGGCGGGCGCCGCCTTCGTAGGTCTTGCCAAACTGCTTCTTGGTCTCTTTCAGCTGCTCGGTGATGCGGTTCCACTGCAGCTCTTCCGACCCCAGCAGCTCGACCAGGCCGGCGCGTTCCTCGCGCAGCGCGTCGCGCTCGCGGGTCAGTTCGATCTCTTCCAGCTTGCGCAAACTGCGCAGGCGCATGTTGAGGATGGCTTCGGCCTGGACCTCGGTCAGCTCGCCAACGCCTTGTGCCGGGGTGATATACTCGGCCTCGGTGAAGGCACGCGGGTGGTCCTTGCTCCAGTCCTCGCGGATCAGCGCGACCTTGGGGTCCTCGTCATAGCGAATGATGTCGATCACCCGGTCGAGGTTCAGGAAGGCGATTATGAAGCCTTCCAGCACTTCCAGCCGGTGGTCGATCTTTTCCATCCGGTGGCGCGAGCGGCGCTGCAGCACGTCGCGGCGGTGGTCGAGGAAGGCGCGCAGCACCTCTTTCATCGAGCAGACCTTGGGCGTGACGCCGTCGATCAGCACGTTCATATTCAGGCTGAAGCGGATTTCCAGGTCCGAGTTGCGGAACATCATGTTCATCAGAACCTCGGGGTCCACGTTCTTGGACTTGGGTTCCAGGATGATGCGGATGTCGTCGGCCGATTCGTCGCGCACATCGGCGAGGATCGGCACCTTCTTGGTCTGGATCAGCTCGGCGATCTTTTCGATCAGCTTGGATTTCTGGACCTGATAGGGGATCTCGGTGACCACGATCTGCCATTGGCCGCGGCCCAGATCCTCGACCTCATGGGTGCAGCGCAGACGGAAGGAACCGCGTCCGGTGCTGTAGGCCTTGGCGATGTTTTCCTTGGGCTCGACAATGATGCCGCCGGTCGGGAAATCGGGGCCCGGCACGTAGTTCAGCAGCGTGTCATCGCGGGCATCCGGCGTGCGGATCAGGTGGATGCAGGCGTCGATCAGCTCGGCGATGTTGTGCGGCGGAATGTTGGTGGCCATGCCCACCGCGATGCCGGCCGCTCCGTTGGCCAGAATGTTCGGGAAGGTCGCGGGCAGAACCGAGGGCTCCTGCAGGCGGCCGTCGTAGTTGTCGCGGAAATCAACTGCGTCCTCGTTCAGCCCTTCCAGCATCGCCTCTGCGATGAAGGTCATCCGCGCCTCAGTATAACGCGAGGCCGCCGGGTTATCGCCATCGATGTTGCCAAAGTTGCCCTGGCCGTCGACCAGCGGGTAGCGGACGTTGAAGTCCTGCGCCAAACGCGCCATCGCGTCATAGATCGCCGCGTCGCCATGGGGGTGGAAGTCGCCCATGGTGTCGCCGGAGATCTTGGCCGACTTCAGGAAGCCGCCCGAAGAACTGAGCCGCAGCCGGTTCATCGCATAGAGGATGCGCCGGTGCACCGGCTTAAGCCCGTCGCGGGCATCGGGCAGCGCCCGGTGCATGATGGTGCTGAGCGCATAGGTCAGATAGCGCTCGCCAATGGCGCGGCGCAGCGGTTCGCGGATTTCGCCCCCTTCAGGGGCGGACGGCATGTCGGGGTCTTCTACCAAGTCGGTCATGCATCGGTGATACTTCCGCCGCCGGAATTGGTAAAGCGGGGCTGCGCGAAATTCGCACGCCGCCCCCTGCCCGCCCGCTACGGGGAGAAGGCCGCCGACTCTCCCCTGTTTCCTGGCCGTTAACCCGCGCTAGATATACAGGGACCGGGCAGCTGCACCGGTCGTATTGCATTTTGGATCAATGTGTTTGCGCTGCGCTGCCTTTTGCAGGTCTTGGGGGGACCGGGTTATGTCGCGATTTGTTTTGGTATCTTTTGCCTTCCTCGGATGGGGATTCTATGAACTGAGCGGAGGGGCGGATTTTGAACCGCCCAAACGGCCGGAGCCGGTGGCGGAGGCCAAACCTGCCACGGCTCAGCCTGCGAGAATCACCGCGGCCTCGCTGACGGCTCAGCCGGTGCTGACCCGCCGGTCGCAGGTTCAGACGCCTGAGCGCCCGGCTGCGGATCCGGCCCTGCGCCAGCGCGTGGCAGCCGGCCATCTGGCCAGCGCTGCCGGCGTTCTTGCTTCGACGCAGACGGCCTTCTCCGGCGAACCGGCACCAGGGGGCTTGCAACTGGCGTCGCTGGATGGCGGCCTTGCAGCGATTACAGCAACGCCTGCTGCCGCTGTCGAAACTGCTGAAACCTTGCAACCCGAACCTGAGGTCATTCTGGACCGCCGCAGCATCCGCGCATCCCGGGTGAACATGCGCCAGGGGCCGGGCACAAATTACCCGGTGATCACCCGCCTTTTGGGCGGGGATGAGGTGATCGTGCTGGAAGACAGCGGTACCGGCTGGCTGCACCTGCGCGCACCGGACAAGGGGCATGTCGGCTGGATTGCCGCTTCCCTGGTCAGCAAGAAACGCCCATAACTGCACCGGAGACATCCGGGCAGAGGGCGTGAACATGAAGAAAACCATCCTGATCACAGGCTGCTCCTCCGGGATCGGCCTGGACGCGGCGCGCGGCATGCGGGAGCGGGGCTGGCGGGTGTTTGCCTCCTGCCGCCAGCAGCGCGACTGCGACCGGATGCGCGCCGAAGGCTTTGAAAGCCCGCGGATTGACTACACCGAGCCGGCCAGCATCAGCGCGGGCCTTGCCGAAGTGCTGGAAGCCACCGGCGGCACGCTGGACGCGCTGTTCAACAACGGCGCCCACGGGCTGCCCGGCGCGGTGGAGGACCTGCCGACCGAGGCCCTGCGGACGATTTTCGAGGCCAACTTCTTTGGCTGGCACGAGCTGACCCGGCAGGTGATTCCGGTGATGCGCAAGCAGGGGCACGGGCGGATCGTGCAGAATTCTTCGATCCTGGGCTTTGTCTCCTTCCCCTGGCGCGGCGCCTATGTGGCGACGAAGTACGCGCTGGAGGGCCTCACCGACACGCTGCGGGTCGAGCTGCAGGGGACCGGCATCCACATGGTGCTGATCGAGCCCGGGCCGGTAACCTCGAAAATCCGCGAGAAGTCGATTCCGCATTTCGAGCGCTTCATTGACTGGAAGTCTTCGCCGCTGCGCGATCTCTACGAAAAGCGCCTGCTGAAGCGGCTGTACGAAAGCAAAGGCCCGGACACATTCGAACTGCCCGCCTCAGCCGTCACCGCCAAGCTGGCGCATGCCTGCGAATCCCGCCGCCCGCACCCGCGCTACTATGTGACCACGCCCACCCATATTGCCGGCATCCTGCGCCGGATCCTCAGCACTAGGGCAATTGACCGCATCCTTGTGAAGCTGGGCTAGCCGATTCCCGGTCGCCAACCGCCGTCGCGCGGGGTAGAGGAAAGCAAGGGACTAAACGCGTGCGAGGGATAGGATGAGCGATCCGCTGTATTATCTGGGCTTGGCCGCCATGGGCGCCGTGGTATTGGCGCTGGTCATCGGCATCGGCGGCTTTGGCAAAGGCGGCGAGTTCAACCGCAAGAATGCCAACAAGATGATGCGCCTGCGCATCCTGTTTCAATTCATTGCGGTGGTTCTGCTGCTGGCCTACATCTACCTCCAAAGCCAGGGAGGGTAATCGGCGATGGTCGTTCTGAACAAGATTTACACGCGGACCGGCGATAAGGGCGAGACCGCCCTGGGCAATGGCGACCGCGTGGCCAAGCATTCGGCCCGGGTGAACACCTATGGCACCTCGGATGAGCTGAACGCCTTTGTCGGTGTGGCACGCCTTGAGGCCGAGGGCGAGATGGACGCAGCCCTCAGCCGTATCCAGAATGACCTGTTCGATCTGGGTGCCGACCTCTGCCGGCCCGAGATGGAAAAAGACGCCGAGGCCGAATATCCGCCGCTGCGCATCGCGGTGGCGCAGGTCGAGCGGCTGGAAGCCGAGATCGACGTGATGAACAAGGACCTGGAGGCGCTGCGCAGCTTCATCCTGCCGGGCGGCTCAAAGCTGGCCGCGCATCTGCATGTCTGCCGCACCGTTGCCCGGCGTGCCGAGCGTATGGCAACCGAGCTGAGCACTGCTGAGGACGTGAACCAGGCGGCGGTGAAATACCTGAACCGGCTGTCGGATTGGTTCTTTGTTGCGGCGCGCGTGGCCAACAACGGCGGCAAGGACGATGTCCTTTGGGTGCCCGGCGCCAACCGCTGACACCCCGGCCGCTTTGCCAGGCGCCTGATTCGCCCAGCCAGCCCTGAAATCCCCTGAAAACGCCTGCCCCGGTGCGCCTTTGCCGCCGGGGTTTGCGGCATGGCCCGGAACAATTTTCCGTCAGGAAACATTCTTGCAAAATTGATGCCTCAAATGCGCAAACGCGACGTCGGCGTGCGCTAACGTGACGATTTTGCCCTGTTACGGCGCCACACCAGCCGGTATCAACGCTGCGAGAGCATAAAGGGGAGTCGCCGGTGGCGGCTTGCCGTTTGTTAAGGAGAGAACGCAAAATGAAGGTACTTGTGCCTGTCAAGCGCGTGATTGACTACAACGTGAAGGTCCGCGTCAAAGCGGACGGCAGCGGTGTCGATCTCGCCAACGTGAAAATGTCGATGAACCCCTTCGACGAAATCGCTGTCGAAGAAGCCATCCGCCTGAAAGAAGCCGGCAAGGCGGATGAGGTGGTTGCGGTTTCGATCGGCGTGAAGCAGGCCCAGGAAACTCTGCGCACCGCCCTGGCGATGGGCGCGGACCGCGCGATCCTGGTGGTTGCTGCCGACGACGTGCACACCGACATCGAGCCGCTGGCCGTTGCGAAAATCCTGGCCAAAGTGGTCGAGGAAGAGCAGCCCGGCGTCGTGCTCTGCGGCAAGCAGGCGATCGACAACGACATGAACGCCACCGGCCAGATGCTGTCGGCGCTGCTGGGCTGGTCCCAGGGCACCTTTGCCTCCGAGCTGGACATCGAAGGCGACACCGCGAAAGTCACCCGCGAGGTTGACGGCGGCCTGCAGACCATCTCCGTGAAGATGCCCGCCATCATCACCGTGGACCTGCGCCTGAACGAGCCGCGCTATGCGTCGCTGCCGAACATCATGAAGGCGAAGAAAAAGCCGCTGGACGAGAAAACCGCCGCCGACTACGGCGTCGACGTCACGCCGCGCCTGGAAATCGTCAAGACCGAAGAGCCGCCGGCACGCGCCGCAGGCATCGTGGTCGGTTCCGTCGACGAGCTGGTTGAGAAACTCAAAGAAGCGGGGGCTGTGTAATGGCTGTTCTTCTCCTTGCTGAAGTGACCGACGGCGCCCTGGCGCTGGACGCAACCGCAAAAGCCGTGGCCGCAGCCTCCAAGCTGGGCGACGTGACCGTTCTGGCCGCTGGCGCATCTGCTGCTGCCGCCGGTGCCGAAGCCGCGAAAATCGCTGGCGTTGCCAAGGTTCTGGTTGCCGAGGACGCTTCCCTGGGCCACCGCCTGGCAGAGCCGACCGCAGCGCTGATCGCAGGCCTGGCGTCCGACTACGAGCACATCGTGGCACCCGCCACCACCGACGCCAAGAACGTTCTGCCGCGCGTTGCCGCGCTGCTGGACGTGATGGTGATCTCGGACGTTTCCGGCGTTGTCGACGGCGCGACCTTCGAGCGCCCGATCTATGCCGGCAACGCGATCCAGACCGTGAAGTCGAACGACGCCAAGAAAGTCGTCTCGATCCGCACCGCGTCCTTCGACGCAGCCGGCGAAGGCGGTTCCGCATCCGTGGAAACCATCTCTGCAGCCGGCAACCCGGGCCTGTCCGAGTGGGTCGAAGACAAGGTTGCCGCCTCCGACCGCCCCGAGCTGACCTCGGCCGGCATCGTTGTCTCCGGCGGCCGCGGCGTTGGCTCCGAGGAAGACTTCAAACTGATCGAGACCCTGGCCGACAAGCTGGGCGCCGCAGTTGGCGCATCCCGCGCCGCGGTCGACTCGGGCTACGCCCCGAACGACTGGCAGGTTGGCCAGACCGGCAAGGTTGTTGCCCCGGACCTCTATGTTGCCATCGGCATCTCCGGCGCGATCCAGCACCTGGCGGGCATGAAGGACTCCAAGGTCATCGTGGCGATCAACAAGGACGAAGAAGCACCGATCTTCCAGGTCGCAGACTTCGGCCTGGTTGCAGACCTCTTCGAAGCTGTGCCGGCTCTGACCGAAAAGCTGGGCTAACCCCCGGCTCAACAGCTGATCAAAGCGAAGGCCCGCCATTTGGCGGGCCTTTTGCTGTTGAGGGAGCTTGGCAGGCGGAAGCTATTTCTCCTGCACCAGCGGTGCCAGATGGCCGGCAAGCGCTTCAGCAATCCTCATATGCTCTTTGGGGCCGATCATGTGGCGCGCCGCCGGCAGCTCCATCTGGCCGAAGATCATGCCTGCAATATCCTGTGCCGCGGCAGCGGATTCGGCGCGGAACTCGAGGATGCCCTGCACCTTGGGCCTCAAGGCTTCGGCCATGGCCCGGTCAACCAGAACCGGCTCTTCCGGGAAACCGGTCTCGCCGCCCAGCTCATAGCGCAGCCATAGCAGCAGCACCCGGCCATCCAGCTGTTCGATCAGGAGGCTCATCCTCTCCACCCAGCTGCGCTGCAGCTGCTCGCGCACCTGTTCGAACCGCTGGCCGGAAATGTCACGCAGGGTGCACAGCAAGTGCTTGTTGAAATGGAATTCGGTGAAGTCGACCTCGGGATAGAGGGTTTTCAGCGCCGGATGCGCCTGCAGGAAACGATCATTGCGGCGCGGATGCACCCGGTAATAGGGGTTCGAAATGTTCTGCGCCCCGAGCATCTGCAGCACCGTGACTTCCGCGGCGCGGGCGATCCCGGTCAGGGTTTCATCCTGCACGAAGCTGTCCAGCCCGGCATTCACGCTGCCAAGGTTGATGCAATCCATTCCAAGCTGGGTCTCCAGGGAGTCGACAAAGGGAAATTCAACGAATCGCCCGTAAACTTCGGTTCCACCGAGAAAGGCAATATAGGGGTCCCCCAGGATCCTCTCCGGACCCCTCACCAGCAGCCTGGACTCGCCATATCTGCATGGTTCCCCCGAAAGCGCCCCCGCGCTTTTGAGTTCATAGCTCATTTCACCACCAATTTTTCACCCGAGACTCACTCTGACCGGCAACCATTGCAATTTCCCTAAAGTGAAAATTTGCCTCAAATCCGCTGCAGCTGCCCTTGTGCCTGCCCTTTCGCCGCCAGTAAGGTTGCCGCAGATATTTCAGGAGCCTGAGGCATGGAAATTCAGAAGGTTGGTGTGATCGGCGCCGGGCAGATGGGCAACGGCATTGCCCATGTGATGGCGCTGGCCGGGTACGAGGTCGTGCTGAATGACGTGAGCCAGCAGGCGCTGGATGGCGCGCTGAGCGTCATTCACAAGAACATGGCCCGCCAGGTGAGCAAGGGAAAGGTCTCCGAAGCGGACATGAAGGCGGCCCTGGCCCGAATCGTGCCGTCTCTGAAGCTGGCAGATGTGGGCACGACCGACCTTGTGATCGAAGCGGCGACGGAGCGGGAAACCGTGAAACAGGCCATCTTCGAGGACCTGCAGCCGCATCTGATGCCGCATACGATTCTGACATCCAACACCTCGTCAATCTCGATCACCCGGCTGGCCAGCCGCACCGACCGGCCTGAGCGCTTCATGGGCTTCCACTTCATGAACCCCGTGCCGGTGATGCAGCTGGTTGAGCTGATCCGCGGCATTGCTACCGACGAGCCCACCTTCACCGCCTGCCAGGAGGTAGTCGCGCGGCTGGGCAAGACATCGGCCAGCGCCGAGGACTTCCCGGCCTTCATCGTCAACCGGATCCTGATGCCGATGATCAACGAAGCGGTCTATACGCTGTATGAAGGCGTGGGCTCGGTGAAGTCGATCGACGAGTCGATGAAGCTGGGCGCCAATCATCCGATGGGGCCGCTGGAACTGGCGGATTTCATTGGCCTGGATACATGCCTCGCGATCATGAACGTGCTGCACGACGGGCTGGCCGACACCAAGTACCGGCCCTGCCCGCTGCTGACCAAATATGTCGAGGCCGGATGGCTGGGCCGCAAAACCCAGCGCGGGTTTTACGACTACCGCGGCGAGGAGCCGGTGCCGACACGGTGACGGCCAGACCCGTGCAAAACAAAAAAGCGCCCTGCGGGGCGCTTCTTTTGTTTCCAGCGGGATGACGCCGAGGTCAGCCCTTTTTGCCGAGGCTGAGCGTGTGTTCGCGCAGCCAGGCCATGAAGCCGCGCGGGTCGCTTTGCAGCTGCTCCATCTGCTCATCGGTGAGCGGCTTGCCGACAACGGGGGCCTGCGGTTTGTTGCAGGAGCGGACGATCTCATGCAGCAGAAGGCCCTGGCGCAGGATCGGCGAGACCTGGCAGGCGATCTGATACCAGCGGGAGTTGTTGCCGGGGAAGAAGATCGGCACCACCCGCGCACCGGAGCGGCGGATCAGCTGAGCGGTGAAGACATTCCATTCGCGCTCCACTGCCGGGCCGAACCAGCTGTCGGACGACATCACAACGCCGGAGGGGAACAGCGCCACCGCGCCGCCCTCCTTGAGGAACGCCATCGTCTTGGCCCGCATATCGACCATCTTGCGCTGCGCTTCGGGGTCATGCGGGAAGGGCACCGGGATCATGAAGGAGGTCGCCGCCTCGTCCAGGCCGGTCAGCACCGAGCGGGTCAGGATGCGGTAGTCCAGACGACGGCGGCCGATCAGATCGGCAAAGATCATGCCGTCGACCATACCGTGCGGGTGGTTGGCGACAATCACCACCGGCCCGTCCTTGGGGATGTTGTTGATCTGCTCTTCCGGGGTCTGCAGGTCGATGCCCATCACGTTGAGCGCGCCGCGCCAGAACTTCTGGCCGCGGTATTCGGCATTCTGCTTTTCGAACCGGCTGACCATGCGCAGGATAGTCAGTTTGCCTGTGAGCCATTCGATGGTCTTGATGGCCAGAGATGTCCAGCGGTCGTCAAAGGAATTGGCATAGGTCAGCGTGCGGCGGTCATAGACCTCCCCCGTCTGCCCAGCACTCTCCGGCGCAGCGCCGGTGTTCCTGTCGTGTGCGGTATCCGCCAATGTGCCTTTTCCCGTTCCGCTGCCGGCTGGGCCTAGTAGCCCTCGCCGAACTTGTCGGCCACCAGGGACTCAAGCGCATGCGCCAGCGCATCTGCATCAGGTCCCGAAGTTTCGACGTCAATAGTCGTTCCTTTCGAGGCTGCCAACATCAAAAGACCCATAATGCTGTCGCCGGAGGCCGACAGCCCGTCCTTTGTGACCTCTGCCGTGGCGTCAAACCCTTCGACCACCTCCACCAGCTTGGCCGAGGCGCGGGCATGCAGCCCCTTTTCATTGATGATTTTCAGCGTCTTCAGAGCCATTTAATGTGCCTGCTCCCCGTCAGGGTTTACGTTTTGCGCGTTGATGTATTTGCGCCCGGCCTCCATAGCCTGCCGGACCGCATCGGCAACCGGCAAGTGGCGGGATTTCGCCAGTTTGATCAGCATCGGCAGATTGGCTCCGTAGAGGATGCGGCGGTCCGCCGGTGCGCAGGCCTTGAGACTGAGGTTTGATGGAGAGCCGCCGAACAGGTCCGTCACCACCACCACGCCGCCGCCGGTGTCGACGGTATTGGCAGCCGCACAGATTTCATCCTGCTTGCCGCCCCGGTCATCCTCCGGGCCGATAGCAATGGACATGAGATTGGGCTGCGGACCCACAACGTGTTCCACCGCGGCAAGGTACTCCCTTGCCAGCCCGCCATGCGCTACGATCACAATCCCGATCAACCCGGCCTCTCACTTCATTTGCTGGCCTTGCAGCTCGCGGTGTCTAATTGACACTTGCAGGCCGTCTTCCGCAAGGGCCTTGGCCAGGGTTTCCGCCATTGTGACAGATCTGTGCTGCCCCCCTGTGCAGCCGAAGCCGATGGAAAAATGCGATTTCCCCTCTTCCCGGTAGGCCGGCAGCAGCAGGCGGGTCAGGTCCAGGATCCGGGTAAAGAAGGGCGCAAACCGGGCATCGCCCCGAACGTAGTCCTGCACGGCGGGGTCCTGGCCATTCAGCTGGCGCAGCTCCGGCTGCCAGTAAGGATTGGCCAGAAAGCGGCAATCGAACACCATGTCGATGCCATGCGGCATGCCGCGTTTGTATGAGAAGCTTTGCACCGACAGCGCCAGCGCCCGGCCTTCGGGGGCGAACCAGCGCTCGATCTCGGCCTTCAGCTGGTGGACGTTCATGGCGGAAGTATCCAGCAGGATGTCCGCGCGGTCGCGGATCGGCGCCATCAGGTCCAGCTCGCGGCGCACGCCCTCGCCTGGGGATTCCGCCGGGGCCAGCGGATGGCGGCGGCGGGTTTCCGAATAGCGGCGCAGCAGCACGTCCGGCTGGGAATCAAGGTACAGCACGGTCAGCTCAACCTCGCGGCGGCCGGACAGCATGTCGATCACATCCAGCAGAGCCCGCGGCGAGAAATCGCGGTTGCGGCTGTCCAGGCCCAGCGCCATCGGCCGGGGTGCGGCGGCGGCGTCGATCAGCCCGGGCAGCAGCCGCAGCGGCAGGTTGTCGATGGCCTCAAAGCCAAGATCCTCAAGCACGTTGATCGCGGTAGTCCGCCCAGCCCCGGAAGGGCCGGTCACCAGAACGGCAGGGACCGCCTGTGTTTCGGCATCAGGCATCGGGATCAAGGGCTCCGCATCTGAGGTATTGAATAAGGGCCGGAGCAAAATGCGCGCCGTCCACCCGTTTCAGCCGCGGCACGTCCAGGCCCAGCAGCCGGGTAGTCTGCCGTTCCGGCAGGCGTTCGGTCTCGGCCTCATCCAGGTCAACCAGAACCGCCACTGGCACCGGGCTGCGGATCTGCGCATGCAGCAGCCCCATATAGCGTGCTTCGACAAGCCCGCGGATCGGCTCCGGTGCGCTGGCAACCGCCTCGCCGTCCCAAAGCTGCAGCAGCACCCGGTCGTCGGCAACCAGCTGGGCGCCATAAGCCATCAGTTGCAGCGCCAGGGCCGATTTGCCCTGCCCCGAAGTGCCGGTGATCAACAGCCCCTTCCCCTCCAGCGCGACGCAGGAGGCATGCAGGATGAGGCTTTGAGTTTCAGACATGGGCTATACACCGGGTTTAGACGGGCAAGCCTACCACAAATCGCGCGCCCAGAGGCTCAGAAGTTACATCGGCCTCGGTAGGACGGATGTTTTCGGCCCAGATCACGCCGCCATGCGCCTCGACAATCTGCTTGGAAATCGCGAGGCCAAGGCCGGAGTTATTGCCGAAATGCTCCACCGGGCGCTGCGAATAGAACCGTTTGAAGATCTTGGACAGCGCCTGATCGGGAATGCCCGGTCCGGTATCCTCGACCACAATCAGCACCCGGTTGGCGCGGCGCCGCGCCCAGACGCGGATCGCGTCGCCCTCCTCGCAAAATGAAATCGCATTGGTGATCAGGTTGACAAAGACCTGCGCCAGACGCGCCTCCAGACCCTGCAGCAGGATCGGCTGGGCGGGCAGATCGGTGATGTAGTCGACGCCCTTGGCGCGGGCGTCTTCGCCAAGATACTGGTTCAGATTGCCTAGCATGGTCAGCAGGTCGAATTCCTCTTCCTCCTCCTTGACCAGCTCGGCATCCAGCCGCGAGGCGTTGGAAATGTCGCTCACCAGCCGGTCGAGGCGGCGGACGTCATGTTCGATCACATCCATCAGCTTTTCGCGCTGATCATCGCGGCGCACCATGCGCAGGGTGCCGACGGCCGATTGCAGGCTGGCCAGCGGGTTCTTGATCTCATGCGCGACGTCAGCTGCAAATTGCTCGTTGCTGTCGATCCGGGTGTAAAGCGCTTTGACCATGCCGCGCAGGGCCCGGCTCAGGCGGCCGATCTCATCCGGACGGGCAGAGAGGTCAGGAATACGGATCCTGCCGGGATTGGATTTGCGGCTGCCCCGCTCACGGCCAAGTTCGGCGGCTTCGGCCAGATCCGCCAGCGGATTGGCAATGGTCGAGGCCAGCACCAGGCTCAAACCAACCGAGACCAGCAGCGCCACGATGAACATCTGCAGCACCCGCTCCTGCTCGCCGCGCACCAGCGCGTCCACCTCGCCAGTGGGCGACGTCAAGGCAATCACGCCAACCGCCCTGCCGTTGTGCATGATCGGCGTCGCCGCGGAAATCACCCGGCTGCCGCTGGTATCGACTACGGTTTCAACCCCGGTGCCGCCGCTCATCGCGCGGTCGACCAGCCCAGCCAGGCGCTGCTCCAAAGCCGGCGCTGATGCAGTGTTTGAAGCGGCCGGTTTGCCGCCATCTGCAAACCCCCATATGGCAGCCAGGGCATCGCTGATCAGGGTGCGGTTTCCGCCGCTGTCATTCAAGGTGTTCAGGGCATCGCTGCTGCCGGCCCCTTTGATGCTTGAGATCAGATTGCCGGTGGTATCGAACACAAAGGCTTCGACGCCGCTGCGCAGGCTGAGACGGGCCAGGGTATCCTCCACCTGAATGCCGTCACCTGCAGCAAAACTTACGGCACCTGCCGACGGCAGCTCCGCTTCAAAGACATTGGCAGTCAGCATTGCTTCGGATACGAGGGTGCCCGCCCGCTGCTTGACCAGGCTCTGGCGCGAGGAATTCAGATACAGAATCCCGGCAACCAGGATGATCAGCGCGATCAGGTTAAAGGTAATGATTTTGCGTGTCAGCGGCGAACCCTTGAGCGACAGAAGCCCCCGGCGTGCGCGCTTGACCTGCATTTCCTGCGTGACGGATTGCTCGGGGGTGACCCAGTCTTCCCCCAGAACAACATCGCCGTCCTGCTGGCGTTGCGTTATGCTGGTATCGCGCATGCGCGCCTTCTCCTTCGGCCCCGGTGGCATAACGCCCCGCTCAATCGTGCCGCTTATTCTTCGTTATAACGGTAACCGATTCCATAAAGGGTTTCGATTGCCGCAAAATCCGAATCCGCGCTGCGCATCTTCTTGCGCAGGCGCTTGATGTGGCTGTCGATGGTGCGGTCGTCGACATAAACCTGGTCGTCATAGGCCACATCCATCAGCTGGTCGCGGCTTTTGACAAAGCCGGGGCGCTGCGCCAGCGCCTGCAGCAGCAGGAATTCGGTCACGGTCAAGGACACGTCCTTGCCCTTCCAACTGACGGCGTGGCGCAGCGGGTCCATCCGCAGGTTGCCGCGCTCCATCACCTTGGTCTCGGGGCTGCTGCCGCCGGCCGCGTCGCTGCTGATCGCCTCCTGGCGGCGCAGAAGCGCCCGGATCCGCTCAACCAGAAGGCGCTGCGAGAACGGCTTCTTCACATAGTCGTCTGCGCCCATGCGCAGGCCCAGCACCTCATCTATCTCATCATCCTTGGAGGTGAGGAAGATCACCGGCATCTGGGTTTTCTGGCGCAGCCGCTGCAACAGGTCCATGCCATCCATGCGCGGCATCTTGATGTCCAGAACGGCCATGTCCGGCAGTTTCTTGTTGAACGCGTCCAGTGCTGCCTGGCCGTCGTTATAGGTCTCAACCTCAAAGCCTTCGGCCTCAAGCGTCATGGAGACGGATGTCAGGATGTTCCTGTCATCGTCAACCAAAGCAATCTTTGACATCGGAATTGCCCCTAATCTGCTCTGCTCAGTTTTGTTTTTACCACTTTCATCGCCCTAATGGTGCGCCGAATCAATCCCATTTGAAGAATCGCGGCCATCTTTGGGCGCAATTGGGGCAAAAATACCTTAGCGTCTGCTGAACAAGCAGGCGGCTGCGGCAGTTAAATCAACTGTTAAATCAATGGTTGCGCTAAACATCGCCTTGATGGCGCTAACTAGGGGACGCCGGCCTGTTCACCGCCCGAAACGCCGTGTTAAGACCCCGCCACCGGCAGCAATGCCGTTTTCTATTGCCCCACTGGCGCAGCCGCGCAGCCTGCGTGCCGCCGCGCCGCCACAGGAGAAAAAACGCATGACATCTGGACGGGTTAACCCGCAATTCCGCCTCGAAGATCAGGGCATCGAGGGTCTGGGAAATGTCTACTACAACTTCATGGAGCCGGCGCTGATCGAAGCCGCGCTGAAGCGCGGCGAAGGCACGCTGGGCAATGGCGGCGCTTTCCTCGTGACCACCGGCAAATTCACCGGCCGTTCGCCCAAGGACAAACATGTCGTAAAATCCGACAGCGTCCGCGACACCATCTGGTGGGACAACAACGCAGCGATGAGCCCGGAAGGCTTTGATGCGCTCTACAACGACATGCTGGAGCACATGAAGGGCAAAGACTACTTCGTCCAGGACCTGGTGGGCGGTGCCGACCCGGCGCATGCGATCAACGTCCGGATGGTCACCGAGCTGGCTTGGCACAACCTGTTCATCCGCACCATGCTGCGCCGCCCTGACCGCGAAGATCTAGACGATTTCACCGCGGACTTTACCGTCATCAACTGCCCCAGCTTCCAGGCGGATCCGCAGAAGCACAACTGCCGTTCGGAAACCATCATCGCGATGAACTTCGACCGCAAGATGATCCTGATCGGCGGCACCGAATATGCGGGCGAGAACAAGAAATCGGTATTCACCCTGCTGAACTACCTGCTGCCGGAAAAAGGCATCATGCCGATGCACTGCTCCGCCAACCACGCCAAAGGCAACCCGGTCGACACCGCCGTGTTCTTCGGCCTGTCGGGCACCGGCAAAACCACCCTGTCCGCCGACCCGGACCGGGTGCTGATCGGCGACGATGAGCATGGCTGGGCCGACAACGGCACCTTCAACTTCGAAGGCGGCTGCTACGCCAAGACCATCAACCTGAACGCCGAGGCAGAGCCGGAAATCTACGCCACCACTTCCAAGTTCGGCACCGTGATCGAAAACATGGTGTTCGACGAGGACACCAAAGAGCTGGATTTCAACGACGACAGCCTGACCGCCAACATGCGCTGCGCCTACCCGCTGCATTACATCTCCAATGCATCGGAAAGCGCCCGCGGCGGCCACCCGAAGAACATCATCATGCTGACCTGTGATGCCTTCGGCGTGCTGCCTCCGATCTCGCGGCTGACCCCGGCGCAGGCGATGTACCACTTCCTGTCGGGCTTCACCTCCAAAGTGGCCGGCACCGAGCGCGGCGTGACCGAGCCGGAGCCGACCTTCTCCACCTGCTTCGGCGCCCCCTTCATGCCACGCCGCCCCGAAGTCTACGGCAACCTGCTGCGCGAGAAGATCGCCCAGCACGGCGCAACCTGCTGGCTGGTCAACACCGGCTGGACCGGCGGCGCTTATGGCGTTGGCTCCCGGATGCCGATCAAGGCAACCCGCGCGCTGCTGACCGCCGCGCTGGACGGCTCGCTGGCCGAGGCGGAATTCCGCAAGGACGGCAACTTCGGCTTTGACGTGCCCGTCACCGTGCCGGGCGTGCCGGAAGTGCTGCTGGATCCGCGCCGCACCTGGGATGATCAGGAAGCCTATGACCGTCAGGCGGCCAAGCTGGTTCAGATGTTCTCGGACAACTTCGAACAGTACCTGCCGTTCATCGACGAGGATGTGAAAGCAGCTGCCATCGGCTGATTCCCTTCCTTAGCGAAGCCTTAAGAAAACCCCGGTTCCGGCCGGGGTTTTTCTTTTGCATGCCGCATCTGCGGGCACTCAATGCCGCAAATGACCGATATACGTTAATTTAACGGCACAAACCCACCCTATTCAGGAATCAACAACTCAGATCACATGTTTTTTGCGCAGCCTCCAAGCTGGGAAAGGGCCACATGGACACGCAAGCTTTGACGGTATTCAACAGCATCTTCAGCTCTGGCAGCGCCTTTGTGTACCGATGCGCCAACGACGAGAATTTCACCATGGAGTTTATGGCGGGCCAGGTGGAGAAACTCTGCGGCTGTGCCAAGGCCGATATCCTTGGCAACGCCAAAGTGTCTTACGTCGGGCTCACCCACAAAGACGACATCGACCGGGTGTTTGCAGATGTGGACGCCGCCATCGAAGCCAGGGAAAACTGGGACGTTGCCTACCGTCTCAGCCGCCCGGACGGCACTGACGCCTGGGTGCGCGAGCGCGGCAATGCGGTTTATGACGACAGCGGCGAAATGGTCTATCTGGAAGGACTGGTGGTGGATGCCTCGGCTGAGGTGGCCTTGCGCAAGGAACTGCAGGAGACCTTGAGCCGCACTGAGGATGCCAATGCCGAGATCATCGACCTGGCGGAGAACATCCTGCGGTCGGTGCAGAAACTATCGATCCTGGCAATCAACGCAGGCATCGAGGCTGCACGCGCGGGCAAGGCGGGCCTCGGCTTTGCCTACCTCGCCCGCGAGATCAAAGCGCTGGCGGACGAGAACAATCAATGGGCCAGCCGCATCACCGACACCATGGCCGAACGCAAACGCGATGAGGCGCGGGAGGCTGCCGAAGCCCGGCGTGCCGGTTAGCGCGAGACAGCCCCCGTCACCATGTCCCGCACCTTGAGCGCATAGCGGTCAGTCATGCCGGAAACAAAATCGGCCAGCGAGTGCATCGCGGTATAGGGGTCTTCCACCCCGCGCAGATCCAGATCGACAGCGCGGATCAGCTTGGCCCAATAGCCGTGCCGGGCTTGCAGCTCCTCTGCATCCCAGCCGCAATCATGCAGATCGGCGTAAAGACCATGGAAGTGATCCAGCACCGAATGCAGCACCTGCCGTCCGGTGATCTCCAGCTCGGTCTTGCGGCGGGCGACAAAGATCCGCTTCTCCGACAGCTCTTTCAGCCAGGCAAAGGCCTGTGCCTTGGAGGAGACCTCCATTAGCCCGTCGTTGAATTCGCCCATCATGATGGCGTCATAGTTTTCCATGAAAGCAGTGACGGCGGCCTCGATGGACTGGCCGATAGCAAAAGCGCGCAGCAGGCCAATGCGGTCGCGCATCGGCAGGCCGCGGTCCTCATTGGGCTTGCCGATGATGGCTTCCAGCGCCTCGGCGACCTCGGCGCGGTCGAGATCGCCCATGCTGGCGGCATCCTCGATATCCAGAATACGGTAGCAAATGTCATCGGCAGCCTCGACCAGGAAGGCCAGCGGATGGCGCCGGTACCAGCCGCCGGGCTCGGCCACCAGGCCCAGCGCCTCTGCGGTTTCCTCGAACAGCTTTGCATCCGACTGGAACACACCGAATTTCTTGAGGCCGACGTAGGGAGCTTTGCCTGCCCCTACGGCCTCGTCCCGCACCAGGCGGGTGCAGGGGTACTTCATGAAGGCGCCCAGCGTCGCATAGCTGAGACGCAGACCGCCCTCCTGCTGGGCAAACTCCAGCCGTCCGACGATGCGGAAGCCCTGGGCATTGCCCTCGAAGTGCTCAAACTCGGCCCGCAGATGCTGCGGCACCTCCGCGGCAACGCCGTTGCCTGCGCGGAACTGCGCCGCAAACCAGTCGCCGATGCTGTCTTCGCCGGAATGGCCAAAGGGCGGGTTGCCGATGTCATGCACCAGGCAGGCAGCCTCGGTGTGGCCGGCCAGGCGCGAGATCTGCTCAGGCTCCAGACTGCCGCGCGCCACCAGCGCTGCGCCCACGCCCGCCCCCAGCGAGCGGCCGACGCTGGCGGTTTCCATGCTGTGGATCATCCGGTGATGCACGTGGTCATGGTCATGCAGCGGATGCACCTGGGTCTTCTGCGCCAGGCGGCGAAACGGTTCGGAAAACAGGATCCGGTCGTAATCCTGCAGATAGGCGGGGCGGCCCGGGTGCTCAGGGTACTCCGGACGGCACAGTCTTCCTGCATTCAGCAGCTTGTTCCAATCCATCGCCATATGCCCGCTCCTTATGCCTGTTTGACAGCGCTTAAACGGGAGGCGCGCCGGAAATGCAAACGCTTCAGCGCGGCTTGATCCCGGCCGGCTCCAGCTTGTGCTCCGGCTCCACGTGAATCACCACCTGCGCTTCGGGCAAGGCATCCCGCAGGGCAATCTCGATCAGGTCGCAAATGCCATGCGAGGCCCGCACCGTCATGGCGCCGTCCACCACCATGTGAAACTCGATGAACAGCGCCTGCCCCGCCCGGCGCGTCTTCAGATCATGCACCTGCAGCGCGCCTGAGCCCATGCGGTGAATGATCTCCTCGATCTTTCTGCGTTCCGCTTCCGGCGCTGCGGTGTCCATCAGCCCGTTCACCGAGGAGGCTATCACCAGCCAGCCCTCGCGCAGGATATTGACCGCCACCAAAAGCGCCAGCAGCGGGTCAAGCACCGTCCAGCCGCTGGCCAGCGCCAGAACCAGGCCTGCCAGCACCCCGGCGGAGGTCCAGACATCGCTCATCAGATGCCGCCCGCCTGCCGACAAGGCCGGCGACTTAAGCCGTCCGCCTGCGGCCAGCAGCACCCGCGCCCAGGCAAGATTCAGCACCATGGCCAGCGCGTTGACCAGCAGGCCCGCCGTGCCCCAATCCGCCACGGCGGCACGGCCAAAGGCATTCACCGCCTCATGCAGGATCACCACTGCGGCGATCACAATCATGATGCCTTCGGCCACGGCCGAGAAATACTCCGCCTTGTGGTGGCCGTAGGGATGGCCGTCATCGGCCGGCCGCTGGGCATAGCGCACGGCAAACCAGGCAATCACAGCGCCGCCGATGTTCACGAAGGACTCAAGCGCATCCGACAGCAGCGCAACTGAGCCGGTCAGCATCCAGGCAGCAACTTTCAGCCCGGTCACCGCCAGCGCGATCAGGATCGACCCTGTCGCCAGTTGTGTTGCACTGAAGCGTTGAAACATGCTCTCTCCCCGCTTGTGCACTGTTTACATCAGCAGCCCGCGGCGCAAGAGGTTCAAGCCGGCGATCAGCAGCACCACCAGCGTGGCCCGGCGGAACAGCACCTGGTCGATCCGGTCATGCAGCTGGCCGCCGATCCACATGCCTGCCACTGCGGGCACGATCAGAGCCAAAGAGAAAGGTGCAGTTTCCGCCCGCATCACCCCGGAGCCGACATGCGCCAGCAGCAGCGCCACGGCGCCAAGGCCGTAGATCACCCCCTGCACCCGGATCTGCTCAGTCTTTTCGGTGCCCAATGCAGTCAGATAGGCCACCGTCGGCGGCCCCCAGACACCCGACACCCCGCCAATCAGCCCGGCAATGCCGCCCACCATGGCCTCGCTGCGGCGGGTCGGATTGGTGATCGAGAAGGTTTTCCCCATCAGCTGGATGAAGGCAAAGACCGTCACCGGCACCCCGATCACCAGCAGCAGCGCCTGCTGCGGCAGCACCCGCACCGATTGGGCACTGAGCAGCAGGCACATCAGACCAATCAGCAAGAAGACTTTGAATTTGCCAATTGAAGCCATGGCAGCTCGCGGCCCCTGCCGCAGCGCCTGCATTCCGTTGGTCACCAATGTCGGCAGAATCAGCCCCGCCAGCGCCAGATCAGGCGCCAGGAACATGCTGAGCCCGGAGATGAAGATCATCGGCATGGCAAAACCAACCAGCCCTTTGACGGTGCCTGCCAGCAATGCGATGCCAAATGCGGCTGCCAGCTCAGCCGGGGAAATCAGGGAAAACAATGCGCTCATAGCCCTGCTCTACCACATCCGCGCCGCGCTGCACCGGCAAAATCAACACGCAAGATTTGATCCAAACGCCACACCTGTGAGTATTTTTGTTGCGCTGCACCTGCAAAATGATTTACCACCGGGCGACCGAAGAAGGATCTGATTCATGGCTCATGACGGACAGGACTTGCAGATGAAACCGACACTCATTCCCGACCTGCTGGCACTGACCGGCGCCGCCCTGGAACCGCTGGACCAGCTGCTTGACGCTGCCCGGGCCTCCGTGAAGGAAATGGTCAGCAGCGAGGGCCGCGTTTCCGGCAAGCTGATCGAGGAAAACCAGGTGGCCGCGCACGGGCTGTCCTGGCTGGCCACTTACGTCTACTCGCTGCGCCAGATGCAGAAGTGGGCCGAAAAGCTGCAGGGCGAAGGCAAATTCGGCGAGATGGAGCAGCTGATCCACCAGATCGGCTTTGGCGAGTATCTGTGGCAGGTCTACGGCGGCATCCAGATGAACCAGGGCGAAATCATCCGCCTGCAGGACCTGGGCCTGAGCCAAGATGCGCAGCGCTCGCTGATGGCGCCTGCGGTGATGACGCTGTGCGAGCAGGGCAACAGCCAGGCTGCGCGCTCCCGTCTGGTCCAGCTGATGGAGGAGCAGGCAGGCTCCACCATGTTCGGCACCTCCGGCCTGGAAGAAGAGCTGGAGATGATCCGCGACCAGTTCCGCCGCTATGCGGTCGAAAAGGTCGAGCCGAATGCCCATGACTGGCACCTGAAGGATGAGCTGATCCCGCTGAGCGTGATCGAAGAGCTAGCCGAGATGGGCGTTTTCGGCCTGACCATCCCTGAGGAATACGGCGGGTTCGGCCTGTCCAAAGCCTCGATGGTGGTGGTCTCTGAAGAACTGTCGCGCGGCTATATCGGCGTTGGCTCGCTGGGCACCCGCTCCGAGATTGCAGCCGAGCTGATCCTCTGCGGCGGCACCGAGGAGCAGAAAGCCAACTGGCTGCCGAAACTGGCCAGCGCCGAAATCCTGCCCACCGCTGTGTTCACCGAGCCGAACACCGGCTCCGACCTTGGCTCCTTGCGCACCCGCGCGGTGAAGGACGAGAACGGCGACTACAAGATCACCGGCAACAAGACCTGGATCACCCACGCGGCGCGCACCCATGTGATGACCCTGCTGGCGCGCACCGACCCCGACACCACCGACCACCGCGGGCTGTCGATGTTCCTGGCGGAGAAAACCCCGGGCACCGACGAACATCCCTTCCCGACCGAAGGCATGACCGGCGGCGAGATCGAGGTGCTCGGCTACCGCGGCATGAAGGAATACGAGCTGGGTTTCGACAACTTCCATGTGAAGGGCGAAAACCTCTTGGGCGGCGAGGAGAACAAAGGCTTCAAACAGCTGATGGAGACTTTTGAATCGGCCCGTATCCAGACCGCGGCCCGCGCCATCGGCGTGGCACAATCCGCGCTGGATATCGCCATGCAGTATGCGCAGGAGCGCAAGCAGTTCGGCAAATCGCTGATCAATTTCCCGCGCGTCTCCGGCAAGCTTGCGATGATGGCGGTGGAAATCATGATCGCCCGTCAGCTCACCTATTTCTCGGCCTGGGAAAAAGACCACGGCCACCGCTGCGACCTGGAGGCCGGCATGGCCAAACTGCTGGGCGCACGGGTGGCCTGGGCAGCAGCCGACAACGGTTTGCAGATCCACGGCGGCAACGGTTTTGCGATGGAGTACAAAATCTCCCGCGTGCTGTGCGACGCCCGCATCCTCAACATCTTTGAAGGTGCTGCCGAGATCCAGGCGCAGGTCATTGCCCGCCGCCTGCTGGGCTGATCGCAGACACCGCTGCAGCTCAAATGCGTCAAAGCCCGGCCCCGTGCCGGGCTTTTCCCTTGCCGCCAAGAATGCGGCCTGTTTGCAATGGAAGACCGGAATAAGATTGTTTCCATTCCGGGTTATTCGCTCCTCAGCGATTCGTGGTTAACAAGGGGGCATGACCATTCTTCGATGTCTTCTTGTTCCGTTTATGATGCTGCTGTCAGCTTGCGGCGACGCCGTGCCAACCGAACAGCCTTCCCGCATTCTGGCCATGGGGGATTCCCTGCTGGCCTGGCATAGCCTGGCAGGAAAATCGGTTGCGGACACTGTGGCGCAGGAACTTCAGGAACCTGTGGTCGACCGCTCCGTCTCCGCCGCACGGGTAATCTACAAACTGCCGGTTTCTGCTGCCGCAGGGCTGCAGATCCGCAATCAGTACACGCCCGGAAAATGGGACTGGGTGATCGTGAACGGCGGCGGCAATGATCTGTGGCTCGGCTGCGGCTGCTTTGCCTGCAACCGCAAGATGGACAAGCTGATTTCGGCAGACGGACGCAAGGGCGCGATCCCTGGCATGCTGTCTGATCTGCGCGCAACCGGCGCCAAAGTGATTTACGTCGGCTACCTGCGCAGCCCCGGTGTCGGATCGCTGATCGAACATTGCCGCGATGAGGGCAACGAACTGGAAACCCGCATCGAACGGCTTGCCGCGCTGGACGAAGGCATCCACTTCCTGTCGCTCAAGGACATGGTGCCGTTTGGCGACCGGTCTTACCACGCGCTCGATATGATCCACCCGTCGGTCAAGGCCAGCACTGAAATCGGCCGCAAGGTAGCCGGGATCATCCACGCCAATTAAGGAGGCACTCCCGCCTCCTCCAGTGCGTTGAGTGTAGCGCCGTACTGCGCCCGGCGCCTCTGCGGACTTCTGCAACGGGGAAGCCCCGCGCCGCGCATCGCGCGGCGCCCGGCCCAACGGGAGCAAGGCATTTTCAATGCCGCCGCGACGGGCGGGAGCGCTTCCCAGGGATGTTTTCAGGGCGCTGTCTTGAATTTGCCGCGGCCCCTTTCCACAATGCCGGATGCTGCAGCAATTGGACCCGCCTATGCCACGCACTGCCTGGATACTCGCATTTCTGCTCGCCAGTGCGTGCACCGGTGACGAAACCCTCTCCGCCTACGGCGCAGCCGGCAAGCTGTGGCACCTCTCCGCCATTGACGGGGCCGATTTCCCTGCCGCAGCCAGCGTGACTTTTCCGGCACCCGGACGCATCGCTGGCCAGGCCCCCTGCAACAGCTTCCGCGGCCGCCAGACGGCTCCCTATCCCTGGTTTGGCGCCGGGCAGCTCGCAACCACCCGCAGGGCCTGCCCGGAGCAGGATGCGGAAACCGCCTTTCTGCAGGCGCTGCAGGAGATGACACTCGCAGAAATCTCGGGCGACGTGCTGATCCTCAGCAACGATCAGGGGCGCGAAATGCTGTTCGCGAGCGGCGGCTGAGCAGGTCCGCAAACCGCCCCCGCGCCTCCGGCAGCGGGCGGCTGCCCAGCGATGGCGCCAGATGCGCTTCCAGGAAATGGCCGGTGGTGCGCAGCGCCTGCGCAATCTCGGCGTCTTCCGCAGCACCTTCTCCCAGCATGACCGGCGGCAGCGGCAACAGCCGGTCAGCCCAGTCTCCTGCGCCTTCACGTGAAACAGCCCGGCCCGACTTGGGGGACACAAACTCCAGGCCCCGGGTGCGGCCAGTCACCGCGCAGGCTGTGAAGTCCAGCCCGAAACCCAGCTCCTCCAGCAGCGCCAGTTCCCAGCGCAGATAAGCAAGCGGCCAAAGCTCCTCGTTCTCCAGGAGATCCAGCAGGTTTTCGCTGCGGCGGTAAAGCGCGGGGTGCGGTTCGCGTTCCGGCAGGCAGAAACCCAGCAGCGCCGTCACCGCGTTGAGCCCCGCCAGCGCCAGCCGGCCGGACAAGGCCGCCGCTGCCCTGCTGCGCAGCAGTTCCGCCTCATAGCTGCCCAGATGCTCTTCGAGCCGGGCCCGCCAGGTGAGATCCAGCTGTGCGCCCGGCTGCAGCACCGGGGCCATCCTGCGGCCGGCTCCGCCGCGCACCACGCCCGCGTGACGGCCATGCGTTTCGGTGAACACATCAATGATCGCCGAATTCTCGCCATGGCGGCGCGTCGAAAGCAATATGCCGTGATCACGCCATTCCAAAGGCGGGCCTCCCAGTCATCCGGACAGTGCCAGCAGAGCCGATTGCAGCGGCGTCTGCAAGCGGCCGGGCCTATTCCAGCCCGGGTTCGTCCAGCAAGTGGCGCCCCTGGCGGTCCTCGACCTCTAGCACCCAGAGATCCGGGTCAAACTCCTGCTGGCGGCGGATCGAAGCGTCCACGTCTGCTTCGGCACCCGACGCCAGTTCATCCCATTTGCGCGAGCCGCTCATCAGGTCGTAGGTGCGGTGAAAGGCACAGGCCTGGCCATCCAGAGTGTTGAGTTTGACCAGCACGGCGCCGGCCGTGTCATCGCCATGAGAGGTAACAAAGGCCGGTATATCCATCAGCCGCAAGCGGGCCAGATAGGCCTGAACCCAGAATTCGGCGGTGAGCCGGGTCATTGCACGCAACCGCCGGCGTCTGCCCCAGCCGGCAGAGCCGGAGCCTCCGGCGGGAGTATTTTCAGAAAGGTGAAAGGCACGAGACCTGCCTCAATTGCCGTCTTTGAAGTCGAGGCCCATTTCGGAGTAGCGCTCCGCCTCTTCCAGCCAGTTCGGGCGCACCTTAACCTGCAGGAACAGATGCACCTTGCGGCCAAGGAACTCTTCCAGCTCGGCACGGGCGGCCTGGGAAACAGCCTTGATAGTCTCACCGCGTTTTCCCAGAACAATGCCCTTGTGGCCGTCGCGCATCACATAGATCAGCTGATCCACACGGGCAGAGCCGTCTTTGCGCTCTTCCCACTTTTCCGTCTCTACGGTCAGCTGGTAGGGCAGTTCCTGATGCAGGCGCAGGGTGAGTTTCTCGCGCGTCATCTCGGCCGCGATCATCCGCATCGGCAGGTCTGCGATCTGGTCTTCGGGGTAGAGCCAGGGGCTTTCCGGCAGCTTGCCTGCCAGCCACTGGCGCAGGTCACCAACCCCGTGGCCGCGCTCTGCTGAAATCATGAAGGTTTCGGCAAATCCATAGCGGCCGTTCAGATCCTGCGTAAGACCCAGCAACTTCTCCGATGGCACCTTGTCGATCTTGTTGATCGCCAGCGCCACGGTGCGGCCCTCGCCGATTTCCTCCAGCCCTTCCAGGATCTTTTCGACGCCTTCGGTGATGCCCCGGTGCGCCTCGACCATCAGCACCACAACATCGGCATCCGCAGCGCCGCCCCAGGCGGCCGCAACCATGGCGCGGTCCAGGCGGCGGCGGGGTTTGAACAGGCCGGGAGTGTCGACAAATACCAGCTGCGCGTCGCCCTCCATCGCCACGCCGCGGATACGGGCACGGGTGGTCTGCACCTTGTGGGTCACAATCGAGACCTTGGCCCCGACCATGCGGTTCAGAAGGGTCGATTTGCCCGCGTTGGGCTCTCCGATCAGGGCAATGAATCCGGCGCGTGTGGTCATGGGTACTGGTCCTGTTTGCAGAGCAGACCCCCTACAGGATTTTACCCACAGGGGCCAGAGCTGTTTTCCCGGGCGTTCCGTGCAGCGTCGCACAGGCTTGCCCTATGTCAAAGACCTGTGGCAGGTCCCGTGTGACAACCGCAGCGCCGAGCCAGTTCGCAAGCCAGGCCTTTCGAACCCGCACCCATACCGGAGGCCTGTGATGAACCGTCGTGATTTTCTGCTTGGGACCGCTGCAGCAGGCGCCAGCTTGGGCGCGTCAGGCTGGGGGATAGCCAGCGCAACGCATACGCAGGAGCTGACGCTGCAATCTGCCAGCTTCACGTTCCGGGACAAGCCGACCAAAGGCATGGTGAGCCTGTCGCCTGACGCACCGCCACAGGTTCTGTTCGGCGAGCAGGGCAAGCCCATGCATTTGCGGGTGACCAATCGGACGCCGGATTATACCGCTATGCACTGGCACGGGCTGCGGATTGCGAACCGCATGGACGGGGTGCCCTACCTGACCCAGATGCCGATCGCAGGCGGCGAGAGTTTTGATTACACGTTCACGCCGCCCGATGCCGGCACATACTGGTATCACCCGCACTGCATGACTATGGCGCAGATGGCGCATGGGCTGACAGGGGTAATGGTGATCAAGGAAGCCGAAGACCCCGGTTTCGACGGCGATCAGGTGGTCAACCTGCGCGATTTCCGGCTGGACGCCGACGGTGCCTTCCTGCCCTATTACACCGCGCGCGGGGCCGCGCGGGGCGGCACCCATGGCAATGTGCTGACCGCAAACTGGCTGCAAGTCCCGGTTTATGACTACCCGGCCGGCGGGCTGGTGCGGCTGCGCGTGGTCAACACCGACACTACCCGGATCTACAAGCTGCATCTCAGCACCGGTCAGGCCCGCATCATTGCCTGGGACGGGCATCCGGTTGAAATGGAACTGCCTCTGCCCTCTGCCGGCGAACCGCTGTTGGTCGGCCCCGGCCAGCGGGTGGATTTTGCGGTGCAGATGCCTGCGGGCGAAGGCCAGACCGCGGACCTGCTGGCGGAGCTACCGGGCCAGCCCACCCGCACCATGGCGCAGCTGCGGGCAATTGGTGCGGACCTGGCACGGGACCTGGCTGAGCTGAAGCCGCTGCCAGCCAACCCGTTTTCCCGGCCGGACCTCTCCTCTGCCGAAGTGCATGATTTCGTGTTCGGCTGGACACCCGAGGGAGATGCCCCCAACGACGGCTACTGCGGCTCGATGGGCTATAGCTTCTGGTCGATCAACCGAACACCCTGGGCCGGAGATGCCGCCAAGGGCACCGGACCGCTGGCCGTGCTGGAGCGCGGCAAGAGCTATGTGCTGCGGCTGAGGAACGAGTCGCCGAACCTGCACCCGATCCACCTGCACGGGCTGGCCTTCGTCCCGATCCGCTCGAACCTGCGCAAGCTGCCGCCGCTGGTCACTGACACCATGCTGCTGCTGAAGGACGAAGTGGCAGAAATTGCGCTGGTGGCCGATAACCCGGGCGACTGGGCCTTCCATTGCCATGTGATCGAGCATCAGAAGACCGGGCTGGCGGGCTATATCCGGGTGACTTGAGAACCTATGTACCCGCCTGCTACTGACATCGAAACTATCTGCCCGGCGTTTCGCCGGGCGAATCCGTTTCGCTGAATACTCTAGCCCAGCTGTGCCAGCAGCGCCTTGGCTGCGGCCTGCTCGGCTTGCCGCTTGGAACCTGCGGTAGCCTGTGCCTCGGTGCCATCCTGCAAGCGCACCGCGATGGTGAAGACCGGCGCGTGGTCCGGGCCGCTGCGGGAGACCTCGGCATAAACCGGCACTTTCTGGCCGCGCGCCTGGGCCCATTCCTGCAGCGAGGTCTTGGCGTCGCGCGCGTCGGTCTCAACCTGATGGATACGGCTGCCCCAGAGGCGCAGGATCATCTCTGCCGCGGCATCAAAACCCGCGTCCTTGTAGACCGCGGCAATCACCGCCTCCATCGCATCGCCCAAGAGCGCCTGCTTGCGCCGCCCGCCGGACATCATTTCGGAGCGGCCCAGCTTCAGCACCGCACCCAGGTCGATTTCCTTGGCAACATCAGCGCAGGCCTCCTTGCGCACCAGCGCGTTGAAGCGCGGCGCCAGCTGGCCTTCGGTCGCGGCCTTGTCATGCTCCAAAAGCGCGGTGGCCATCACCAGCCCCAGCACCCGGTCGCCCAGGAACTCCAGCCGCTGGTTGTCCTTGCGGTTGGGCGAGGACACCGACGCATGGGTCACGGCACGCTGCAGCAGGTCGGGCCGGTTGAACCGGTGCCCGATCCGTTCCTCGAACGCGCGCAGTTCCTTGGACAGTTTCACTGGATCCCCTTGAAGAAACGGTCGCCGCGCCAGGTCCAGAAGTAGAGCATCGAGCGCCCGGCAGAGGAGAACATGATCCGGTCAGCGCGGCCAATGAGGTTTTCAAACGGCACAAAGCCGACCCCGCCCGCCGACTGCGGCAGGCGGCTGTCCGAGGAGTTGTCGCGGTTGTCGCCCATGAAGAAGAAATGCCCGTCCGGCACCTGATAGACGCCGGTGTGGTCCATGCCCTGGTTGGTGATGTTCAGCACGATGTGCTCGTTGCCGCCCGGCAAGGTTTCTTTGGTCCGGGATTTCTTGCAGACCGCACCCCGGCCCACCGGCGCGTTTTCACAGCGCGGGAAAGAGCCCTGAGGCCCCTGCCGTTCCATCACTTCTTCGAACTGGCCTGCATCTTCGCGCTTGACCGCTTCGCCGTTGATGAACAATACGCCGTTTTTCATCTGGATCTTGTCGCCGGGCAGGCCGACCAGACGCTTGATGAAGTCGTTGCCGTTGACCGGATGGCGGAACACCACCACATCGCCGCGCTCGGGCTCGCTGCCCAGGAGGCGGGTGTTGTCGCCGTCCAGGAAGCCGCAGATATCCTTGGCGTCGATATTCAGCCCCACAGCAGGAATACGCACGCTGGGGCAGGAGGCATAGGAATAGCCATAGGCCATTTTGTTCACGAACAGGAAATCCCCGATCAGCAGGGTTTCCTTCATCGAACCGGAGGGGATCCAGAACGGCTGGAAGAACAGGGTGCGGAAGATACCGGCGATCAGCAGCGCATAGACGATTGTCTTGATGGTCTCGACAATCGAACTGCCGGTCTTTGCTTTGGCCGTCATCAGGCTCTCCGGTTTGGAAACAGGGTCCGGGGCTACATGCGGGCCTGAAGAAGGCAAGTCAAGTTCCCGAAGGAATTTCCGCTGTGTCCGCGGCCACGGGGCGCGCTTCGATCACCACAAAGGCCTGCGCCCAGGGGTGATCATCGGTCAATGTCACATGGATCACCGCCTCATGGCCGGGCGGGGTCATCTCGCGCAGCCGCTCGGCAGCCCAGCCGGTCACATGCATCACCGGCTGGCCGCTGCGCAGGTTTGAGACCGCCATGTCCTTCCAGGCAATCCCCATCCGCAAGCCGGTGCCCAGCGCCTTGGAGCAGGCCTCCTTGGCGGCCCAGCGCTTGGCGTAGGTGCCTGCCACGTCACGGCGCCGCTCGGCCTTGCGCTGTTCGATGTCGGTAAACACCCGGTTGCGGAACCGGTCGCCAAAGCGGTCCAGTGTGCGCTGGATGCGCTCGATATTGGCGAGATCGGTTCCAACCCCCAGGATCATTCTTCCAGCCGCTTCAGCCCCAGTTTGATGCCATGGCCCAGGAACAGGCGGTTGATCATCAGGATCACCGCCAGCAGCAGGACAAAGATGCCTGCAAGGAACAGCAACGGAATTGTCTGCCGAGCCTCTGCAATCACCGGGTTGTTCCAGTAGAGCGGCAGCTGAATGATGGTCAGAACGGCAACCACGCCGGTCATCGCCGCGGCATTGGTCCAGGCCTCCTTGCCCTGCAAGGGCTCCCGGGTCGCCTCGGCAATGCGCATGCCTTCCATCACCGATGCCACCATCGGCGGCAGCACAGTGGCCAGCCCGGCCGGCATGCCGACCCCGAACTGCGCCAGCAGCAGGCCAAGCAGCATCATCCCGACCGAGGCCGCCATCCAGATCAGCCCGTAGCGGATCAAATTGACTTGCATTGCAGACTTACCCCCGCGCTTCATCCATCAGCCGGCGCATTTCCTGCACCGCCGGTGTCAGCCCGCGGAAAACCGCCTCGCCGATCAGGAAATGACCGATGTTCAGCTCCTTCACCTCAGGAAAGGCCGCAACCGGCTGTACCGTATCATAGGTCAGCCCGTGGCCTGCGTGAACCTCCAGCCCCAGTGAATGCGCATAGGCCGACATCTCCCGCAGCGCTTCCAGTTCCCGGTCGCGCTCGGCAAAACTGCCCTCGGCATGGAAATCGCAATAGGCGCCGGTGTGCAGCTCAATCACTTCGGCGCCGATGCGGTGCGCGGCCTCGATCTGCTTCTTGTCCGCTGCAATGAAAATCGACACCCGGCAGCCCGCATCCCGCAGCGGCGCTATGTAGTGCGCGAGGCGGTTCTCCTCGCGGGCCACTTCCAGCCCGCCCTCGGTGGTACGCTCCTCGCGCTTTTCAGGCACGATGCACACCGCGTGCGGCTTGTGGCGCAGGGCGATCTTCTGCATTTCTTCTGTTGCCGCCATCTCAAAGTTCAGCGGCACCGTCAGCGCCTCCATCAGCCCGTCGATGTCGGCATCGGTGATATGGCGGCGGTCTTCGCGCAAGTGGGCAGTGATGCCGTCGGCGCCGGCTTCCTCGGCCAGCTTTGCCGCCCGGATCGGGTCCGGATAGGCGCCGCCGCGGGCGTTGCGCACGGTGGCGACATGATCGATGTTCACACCCAGCCGCAGTTGGTTCTGTGTCATGTAAGCTGTCTCATCCGTCTGAAGTCAAAGGCTTAACCCAAGACTAGACAGGCCGCTGGCCAGAGCAAGCCTGCAGGCGGAATTTGGTACAATACTTCTGATGCGGTCAGGAGCCGGTGCCAACATCCGCGCGCTGCTTGATCGCTTCGAACTTGGCCTTGATCTTGGCCCGGCGGCGCTGCTGATAAAACCGGATCGCCGGCAGGCTCAGCACATAGCACACGGTGGCCGAAATGATCCCGGGAATGACGCCGCCGATCATATAGGGATAGAACACCTCGTTGTAGAACAGGTGCAGCCCTTGCCAATCGGCAGGCTGATCCATGAACAGGGCAAACAGGTTGTCCTTCAGGTCCTTGCCCGCATCCATGAACTTGCCCACCAGGGACTTGTCGACCTTCTCGTCGAACTCGGTCCCCAAAAGCCAGTGACCGGTCTGCAGCGACGCCACCCCGATCGGCACATAGGTCAGCGGGTTGCCAAAGAAGGTGGCGCTGAGCGAGGCGAGAATGTTGCCGTTCATCACCCGGGCGATGAGCGCCGCCACCAGGAAATGCAGGCCGTAGAACGGGGTGAAGGTGGTGAAGACGCCGGCCCAAATGCCGCGGGCGATGCGTTCAGGCGAATCGGGAAGGCGGCGCACCCGGTGCTTTACATAGAGAAACGCCCTTCCCCAGCCGCCGCGCGGCCAGAGGAAGTCTGCCAGCGCCCGGAGGGGCGGACGTCTGTCCCGGCGCCTGAATACCAAAGCTGTGCGTCCTTCCCAGTTTCCGGCCCAGTGCCCGGCTCAATTCCCGCTTTAAGATGTCAGCGGCTCACCCCGGGAAATGGCGCTCTTCCGGCCGTTCCCGGAACCGCGCCACCGCGGCAACATCGCTTTCGGCTTCAAGCGTCAGCATCAGCGAGTGCAGCTGCTCCACATCCCGCAGTTCCACATTGATCATAAGCCGGTAAAAGTCTGGTTTCCTGTCGACAAATTCCAGATCCGAAATATTGGCCTTTTTCTCGCCGATCAACGTGCAAATGCGTCCCAGCACACCGGCGTCATTGCCGATGGTCAGCTCCAGCGTCGTGCCATATGCCGCCGGGTGGGTGCCGCTGTGCCACTGCACATCAACCCAGCGCTCCACCTGGTCTTCAAACTCGCCCAGCCGGTCGCAGTCGGCCGCATGCACCACCACCCCGCGGCCGCGGTAGGTGATGCCGATGATGCGCTCGCCCGGCAGCGGCTGACAGCAGGGCGCGCGCTCAAAGCTTTGCCCAGGCTCCAGGCCGATCACGGCCCGGCGCGGCGAGATCTCGTCGCCATCGCCCGAAGTCAGCTCAGGGTAGACAGATTGCACCACGTCATGCGCGGTGATCTCGGCCGCGCCCAGCCGCGCCAGCAGCTCATCCACGCCGCTGGCCCGCAGGGCGCGGGCGGCGGTTTCCAGTGCCTTGTCAGTCGCCTTTTTGCCGACGTGTTCAAAGGCCGAGCGCGCCAGCTCGTGCCCAAGTTTCACAAACCGCGCCCGGTCCGCCTCGCGTAAGCTCCGGCGGATGGCGGTACGGGCCTTGCCGGTAGTGGCGATCTCCAGCCAGCTCACCTGCGGGGTCTGGCCTTCGGCGGTGATGACGTCCACGGATTGGCCATTCCTGAGCCGGGTCCACAAAGGCACCCGGATGCCGTCCACCTTGGCCCCCACGCAGGAGCTGCCGATACGGGTGTGGATAGCATAGGCAAAATCGATCGGTGTTGCGCCTTTAGGCAGCTTGATCACGTCGCCCTTGGGGGTAAAGCAGAACACCTGGTCCGAGTACATCTCGAGCTTCACAGCCTCGAGGAATTCGTCGTGGTCGTCCTCGGCGTCGAACTGTTCGGTCAGCGAGGCGATCCATTTGGCCGGATCAACCGCAAAGGGGTTTTCCGAACGCACACCGTCCCGGTAGGACCAATGCGCCGCAACCCCGGTTTCCGCCACATCATGCATCTGGCGGGTGCGGATCTGCACCTCCACCCGCTTACCGTCGCGGCCCGACACCGTGGTGTGGATCGAGCGGTAGCCGTTCGATTTCGGCTGGCTGATGTAATCCTTGAACCGGCCCGGCACCGCGCGCCAGCGCTGGTGAATCGCGCCCAGCGCCCGGTAGGCGTCTTCCTCAGAGAGGGTGATCACCCGGAAGCCGTAGATATCGGACAGCCGCGAAAAGCCCTGGTCCTTGGCCTGCATCTTGCGCCAGATCGAATAGGGCTTTTTGGCGCGGCCGAATACCTCGGCTTCGATCCCGGCCTTTTCCAGCTCGCCGCGCATGTCGCCGGTGATCCGGTGGATCACGTCGCCGGTTTCGCGCTGCAGGGTGACAAAGCGGCGGATGATCGACTGGCGCCCCTCGGCGTTCAGCACGCGGAAGGCCAGATCCTCCAGCTCTTCCCGCATCCACTGCATCCCCATGCGGCCCGCCAGCGGCGCATAGATATCCATGGTCTCGCGCGCCTTCTGGGCCTGCTTTTCCGGACGCATCGCCTTGATGGTGCGCATGTTGTGCAGACGGTCGGCAAGCTTCACCAGGATCACCCGGAGGTCCTTGGACATCGCCATGAACAGCTTGCGGAAGTTCTCTGCCTGCTTGGTCTCGCGGCTGGAGAGCTGCAAGTTGGTCAGCTTGGTGACGCCATCGACCAGCATCGCCACTTCGCCGCCGAAACGGCGCTCGACCTCCTCATAGGAGGCTTTGGTGTCTTCGATGGTGTCGTGCAGCAGCGCGGTGATGATGGTTGCATCATCCAGGCGCTGTTCAGTCAGGATCGCGGCAACTGCCACCGGATGCGTAAAATAGGGCTCGCCCGAGTGGCGGAATTGCCCGTCATGCATCTGCTCGCCAAAGTCATAAGCTTCGGCGATCCTGTCCGCATTGGTCTTGGGATTGTAGTTGCGGACCAGAGCAATCAGGTCGTCAGGGGAAATCATGTCCGGTCCGCAGCCTCAAAATTCTATAGGCGCGCGCCTCAGCCCTGGCCCTGGGCCTCCATCAGTGCGCGCAGCAGTTTCTCTTCCGACATATCGTCTTCAGCGGGTTTGTCGCCGTCCGCACCCATCAGCAGAGCCATGGAATCTTCTTCCGGCTCGTCGACTTCGATCTGGGTCTGGTTGCTCTCGATCAGACGCTCGCGCAGATCATCGGCGCTTTGGGTCTCATCTGCGATCTCGCGCAGGGACACGACCGGGTTCTTGTCGTTGTCACGCTCAACGGTGATCGGCGCACCTGCCGAAATCTCGCGGGCGCGGTGTGCTGCCAGCATCACCAGCTCAAAGCGGTTGGGCACCTTGTCTACGCAATCTTCAACCGTCACGCGGGCCATGAGCGACTCTCCAATTCATTCCGGGTCCAGAAGGCAGACATTTACGCCCATATCTTTCTCTTGACAAGGGCGGAAAACGCCGCATTGGACGGGTTACAGCGGCTTTACTTCCGCCACTTCCTGTTCCGGCAGATCCGCCAGCATTTCCGATACGGTTTTCTGCAGCACCGGGTGGCTCCAGCGCGGCGCGATATCGTTCAGCGGCACCAGCACAAAGGCGCGGTCCTGGATACGCGGATGCGGCAGGATCAGCTGCCCCGGCGCCTCCTGCATTTGCTGCTCCAGCGGCAGCCCGTGCCAGCGGGCAAACCCCTCGGCGTCCGGCAGCACGGCAGCGCCGTAATCCAGCAGATCCAGGTCCAGCGTGCGCCCTGCCCAGCGCTGGTCACGCACCCGGGCAAACGCGGCCTCAACCTCATGCAGGCGGGCCAGCAGCGCGCCTGCAGAGAGCGTGGTTTCCACTGCCACGGCCGCGTTCACATAATCGGGCCCGGCCCCCGCCGGAAAGCAGGGTGTTTGGTAAAAACGCGACACGCTGCGCAGGATGACGTCATCCGACTGCAAGGCAGAAATTGCCTTTGACAGCGTAACTTGAGGCGCATTAGCGTCAACTGGCAGGTTGCCGCCCAGTGCGATAAGCGACATTTTCCGGTTTGCGGCCATTTTTGACCCTGTTTCAGAATGGCAGTATACTTGCGGCAGATGACAAATAACTTACATTAAGTCCACCCGTTTCGCCGATTTCAAGCATTCACTCACGGAACAATGGCCGAGGCGGATATACCGGAAGGAACATTTGATGTTTTACAAAGACGAACGGCTTGCGCTGTTCATAGACGGTTCGAATCTTTACGCCGCGGCCAAGGCGTTGGGTTTCGACATCGACTACAAGCTGTTGCGGCAGGAATTCATGCGCCGCGGCAAGCTGCTGCGGGCCTTCTATTACACCGCCCTGCTGGAGAATGACGAGTATTCGCCGATCCGGCCGCTGGTGGACTGGCTGCATTACAACGGGTTCACCATGGTCACCAAGCCGGCCAAGGAGTACACCGACAGCATGGGCCGCCGCAAAGTGAAGGGCAATATGGACATCGAGCTTACCGTCGATGCCATGGAGCTGGCACCGCGGGTCGACCATATCGTGCTGTTCTCGGGCGATGGGGATTTCCGCCCGCTGATTGCAAGCCTGCAGCGCCAGGGCGTGCGCGTTTCGGTGGTTTCGACCATCCGCAGCCAGCCGCCGATGATCTCTGACGACCTGCGCCGCCAGGCCGACAATTTCATCGAGCTGGAAGAGCTGCGCGACGTGATCGGCCGCCCGCCGCGCGAGCAGAGCGAACCGCGCTCGGCGACCACTGCCGCGCACGGCTGACCACAGCACGCGTTCTGCAAAAAACAAAAACAGGCGCCTGATGGGGAGGCGCCTGTTTAATCAAGACTACCCGTCCGCCCGGGCATTGATCTGATTGTGGCGGATGATGACCTCTGGCGGCCAGCTGCTTTTGATATAGGCCAGCACCGCCAGCATCTCTTCTTCGCTCAGCACACCCTCGTAACCGCCCATGCGGCTGCGGTAGCCATCACCCGCCAAAGGCGCTACCCCGTATTTGGTGATCGCCAGAAGCTGTGCGTCCGGGTGATGCCAGGTATGGCCGCTTGCATCATGCGGCGGTGCAGGCAGATAGCCCTCGGCATCCCGCTGCTGCCAATTGGGCTCTCCCTGCAATGCCGCCCCATGGCAGCTGGCACAATAGTCCTGGTAGATTTCCGCACCGGCCTTTACGGCCTCCGGATCCTGATAGGGCAGAACACCCGCCGCCCGCACATCCGATCCGGCCAGCCAGTACCCTGCTGCGCCTGCCAGAACCACAACGGCTGCGCCGCCAATCACCCACTTCATGCCTGCCTCTCTTGCTGTTCCATCCCGCTGCTCTCTGCCGCCTTCCTCCGCAGGAAGCTCCAATCACAAATCCGTGAGGTCCATCTGGCCCTAGACCTTGGCGCCCGGACCGCTTACCTCTGCTGCGCAAGGAGACGCCAATGACCAAGCCAGATCTGACCCTCTACCTCGCTGCCCCGCGCGGCTTCTGCGCCGGAGTCGACCGCGCCATCAAAATCGTCGAGATGGCGATCGAGAAATGGGGCGCGCCGGTCTATGTGCGCCATGAGATCGTGCACAACAAATTCGTGGTTGACAGCCTGCGGGACAAGGGCGCGGTTTTTGTCGAGGAGCTGGACGAATGTCCCGATGACCGGCCGGTGATCTTCTCCGCCCACGGGGTGCCGAAATCGGTTCCCGCTGCCGCCGAGGCACGTGAAATGGTCTATGTGGATGCCACCTGCCCGCTGGTCTCCAAGGTGCATATCGAGGCCCAGCGCCACGCCGAGGCGGGCCTGCAGATGATCATGATCGGCCACAAGGGCCATCCCGAGACCATCGGCACCATGGGTCAGCTGCCCGACGGCGAGGTGCTGCTGGTGGAAACCGTCGAGGATGTGGCCACGGTCGAGGTGCGCGACCCCGAGCAGCTGGCTTATGTCACCCAGACCACCCTGTCGGTGGATGACACCAAAGGCATCGTTGCGGCGCTGGAAGCGCGTTTCCCCAGCATCACCGGCCCGCACAAGGAAGACATCTGCTATGCCACCACCAACCGCCAGGAAGCGGTGAAATCGGTGGCGCCGAAGGCCGATGCCCTGCTGGTGGTCGGCGCGCCGAACTCCTCCAACTCCCGCCGCCTGGTTGAGGTCGGCGCCAAAAACGGCTGCGATTACGCCCAGTTGGTGCAGCGTGCGGAAAACATCGACTGGCGCGCGCTGGAAGGTATCCGCTCGGTCGCCATCACCGCCGGTGCCTCGGCCCCGGAGCTGCTGGTCAATGAGGTGATCGACGCCTTCCGCAAACGGTATGACGTAACTGTCGAAACCGTGGAAACCGCCGTCGAAACCGTGGAGTTCAAGGTGCCCCGCGTCCTGCGCGTGCCCGCCTAAACAAACATTCAAGTTAAGAGAAGGGTTTCACAGTTTGCGCCGCTGGTGCAGGCTAATCATGTTGCGCGACAGCATTCCGACTTTTTTCTGGAGCCGTATTCATGATTACCCTTCACTTTCTTATTACCGCTTTTGTCGTCGTCCTCGCCCCCGGCACCGGCGTCATCTACACGCTGGCCTTGGGGCTCGGCCAAGGCTGGCGCGCCGCAATCTGGGCGGCGCTTGGCTGCACCATCGGCATCCTTCCGCATCTGGCCGCAGCCGCGCTGGGGCTGGCGGCTGTGCTGCACAGCTCCGCCCTGCTGTTCCAGATCGTCAAGGCAGCCGGCGTAGCCTATCTGCTGTACCTCGCCTGGCAGGCACTGCGCAGTGGCGGCGCGCTGGCAGTAACCTCCAAACGCACCAGCCAGCCCGGTTGGAAAATCGCCTGGCGCGGGGCGCTGATCAACATCCTGAACCCCAAGCTGTCGGTGTTCTTCCTGGCGCTGCTGCCGCCTTTCTTGAGCGGCAACCCTGCTAGCGCCACGCTGGAGATGTCCGTTCTGGGCCTCGTGTTCATGGTGATGACCTTTGCCATCTTTGTCCTGTACGGGCTGTTTGCCGCCCAGGCCCGCAGCTATCTTCTGACGAGCGAGCGGGTTCTCAAATGGATGAACCGCGGTTTTGCCGCCGTGTTTGCAGGCCTTGCCGCCCGGCTTGCCCTCGAACGCGCCTGAATTGACGGCTTGGAGATGATCAAATGAGCGATGACAGAACAATCGGCGTCTATGACGATCAAGCAGCGGAATACGCTCAGCGCTTTGCCGGCGGCATGGACGCAGGGGAAGAGGCTGACTTCCTTGCCATGACCGCCCGGCTTCCCGAAAACGGCACCCTGCTGGATCTGGGCTGCGGCCCCGGCCAGTGGGCCGCCCGTTTCCGGGACGCAGGCTACCGTGTTGCCGCGCTGGATGCCTCGCAGGAAATGGCCGACATGGCCCGCGACACCCACGGGATCGATGTCATCGTCGCAGGCTTCCACGCCCTGGATGCAGAAGCGGTCTTTGACGGCATATGGGCCTATTTCAGCCTGCTGCATGTGCCCCGCGCCGAGCTGCCGGTCCACCTGTCGGCGGTGCACCGGGCGCTGATCCCCGGCGGCACTCTGTGCCTGGCGATGAAGCTGGGAGAGGGCGAAGGCCGCGACGGGCTGGGCCGGTTCTATGCCTACCACAGCGAAGAGGAGCTGCGCGGGCATCTCGAAACCGCCGGTTTCACCGTTCTCGGCAGCCGCTGCGGAAAAGGCAAAGGACTGGCTGGCACCGACGAAGAGTTCATAGTACTGACGGCGCATGCCTGACTTATTTGCTTATACCGACGGCGCTTGCTCCGGCAATCCCGGCCCTGGCGGCTGGGGTGTGCTCTTGCGCGCCATGGATGGTGAAACCATCGTAAAAGAAAAAGAACTGCAGGGCGGCGAGGCAGAGACCACCAACAACCGGATGGAGCTCTTGGCCGCTATCAACGCGCTGGAAAGCCTGGCGCGGCCCTCGGTGATCACCGTGGTCACCGACTCGGCCTATGTGAAGAACGGCGTCACCGGCTGGATCTTCGGCTGGAAGAAAAACGGCTGGAAAACCTCCAACAAGAAGCCGGTCAAGAACGTCGAGCTGTGGCAGCGGCTGGACCAGGCGCAGGCCCGCCACAAAGTGACCTGGGAATGGGTCAAAGGCCACGCAGGCCACCCGGAAAACGAGCGCGCCGACGAGCTGGCCCGGGCCGGCATGGCCCCTTTCAAAAAGAAGAAAAGCGCCTGATGCGTGAGGCGCACGGATGACCTTCCTGATGCTGCTGGATTATGCCTCGGTGCTGGTCTTTGCACTGACCGGAGCACTGGTCGCCAGCCGGGCGCAGCTCGATATTGTCGGCTTTGCCTTTGTCGCCTGCCTCACCGCGCTTGGCGGCGGCACCGTGCGCGATCTGCTTTTGGACCGCAACCCGGTGTTCTGGATCGGCAACCCGGACTACATCCTGCTGGCCGCCAGCGCCGCGGTGGCGGTGTTCTTCACCGCGCATCTGCTGGAGAGCCGGCTGCGCTGGGTCGTCTGGCTCGACAGTTTTGCATTATCCGTGGCTGTCCCCGCAGGGACAGGCGCAGCAATTGCGCTCGGCAGCCCGCCGGTGATCACCGTGCTGATGGGCATGGCCACCGGTACCCTGGGCGGGCTGATGCGCGATGTGGTCTGCAACGAGGTGCCTTTGGTGCTGAAGCAGGGAGAGCTCTACATCTCCTGCGCCATGGCAGGCGCCATCACCGCGGTGGCGGCCATCGGCGCAGGACTGGAACTGGGCCTGGCCCTGTCCGCCTGTGCCGCGGTGTGCTGGAGCTTGCGGGCTGGTTCCATCCTGTTCGGCTGGCATCTCCCGGTCTACAAGAGCCGCCCGCCGCGCAGCTGAGCCGGGCTCAGACGGTGTCGCTTAGCTTCAGCTGCCTGAGGAACTCCTGCCCCTCCTGGCTGATCCGCGCCTTGCGGCCCTTGCGGCGGTGCCAGCCCAGCGCGGTTTCGTGATGCTCGCGCAGCGCCTCGTCCTTCAGCAGGTCTTCCTTGATCGCCAGCGCCGCCTCGAAATGATCCGCCAGCCGCCGGTCCTCTTCCTCGTTCCGGTTGAACTTGTGCCAATAGCCGGGCTCTATTGAGGAGGTGAAATGGTTGGCCCGCCCCCGGGCTTTTTTGTTCAGGAAGCCGTCGCGCGACCGCAGGGCATAATGGTTGAGCTGCGCTGCCGGATAGCCGTAGCTGCCGCGCACATAAAGCGCTCCTTCCAGTTCCTCCTCCGGCAGCCGGGTTCCATCCGCCAGCTGCCAGTTCACCTCTTGCGGCGGCACCGCAAGGAACGGGCGGTGCACCCCCATCCGGTCAAACTTTCCGTTGTTACGGTAGGCGGTCTTGAAGAAGCGGTGCTCGTCCGGTGCGCCTGCCTCCGGTTCAGCCCTGGTAAAAGCCTGCGGCACCGGCGGGTGGTCCACCTGTGCCACGCCATCATTGCCGAAAATCCGCCACACAAAGGAGACCGCATCCGCGTCCGCCCGATCTGCCAGCAGCCCCGGCAGTGTGCCGTCGCCGGAATTGATCTGCAGGTATTCGTCGACATCGATGACCAGAACCCAATCCGCCTCGGCCACCGTCGGCTCATAGCCTGCCCACATCAGCGCGCTTTTATGCGGCCCCCGCCGCATCACCCGGTTGAAGCGGTGCTCGACCACCCGCAGCCGGTTCAAACAGCGCAAGATATGATCGGTCGGATCCGAGCAGTCGTTGGTGAAAATGACAAAATCGCTGACACCCAGTGCCTTGTAATGGCTGATCCAATCGAGAATGTAGGCGCCTTCATCCTTCATGGTGGTCACAACCACCACTTTCGGCGCGCCCTGCCGGGTGCTGTCCTGTGTCATCTGCAAATGCTCTCTGCCTCTGGGTCCGCCGCTTTTGCGGTCGTTAACGCAATCTTAACCATTCAGCGGTGCGGTGCAGCAGAAATTATGCCTTCTCCTGCAAGCTGTGGCCCTTGCGCCGCAACCCGGCTTATTTGCCGAAGTAGCGCTGCCACAGCCAGATCAGCAGCAAAGCCCCCAGCACCGCGCCAATAAAGCCGGCCATGAACCCCATCACAGTCAGCAGAAACCGCAGCACCAGCCCGCCAATGAGCGCGCCCGCCATGCCGATGCAGACCGTGGTGATGATGTCAGTGTTCAACCGCATCAGGCGGGTCGCCAGAAAGCCGGCCGCGGCGCCGATGATGATCAGGGCAATAATGGGCACGGGAACCTCCCTATCTGCGCCAATGGGTTGGCACGATCACCAGCGCTCCGATCGAGGACGCGATGGCGTTCCAGCCCGGTGCACTGAAGCCAATGCCGAACATCAGCCGCACAAAGAAGAACAGGAACGCCCCCCCGGTGCAAATGATGATCGACTGCACATAGCCGTTGCTGGTGAAGCCGCTGCGCTCGGCCGCATAGCCGACAATGCCGGCAATCACCACGGTGCCCATCAAGGTCAGGATCATCACGCGTCTCCGGTTTTCGTCGGATTACAGGCGGCTGCCCTTGGGAAGCGGGAAGCCGCGCAGGAACACATCCGGATCCTGCGCGCTTTTGCCCGCCCTTTGCAAGCGAAGCAGTCGAACGGCCCCTTCGCCGCATGCAACCGTCAATGCATCGTCCAGCACTTCCCCAGGCACGCCCTGCCCTTCTGCCAGCCGTGACGCCAGCAGCTTCACCCGCTGGCCTTCCGCCTCGCACCAGGCGCCGGGGAAAGGCGACAGGCCGCGAATCTTGCGGTCGACCTCTGCAGCTGGCTGGGACCAGTCGATCTGCGCCTCTGCCTTGTCGATCTTTTCGGCGTAGAGGACGCCGTCTTCGGGCTGGTTCTCCGGCTCCAGCTCCGCCAGGCGGGCCAAGGCTTCGACGATCAGAGCGGCGCCCATGTCCGACAGCCGGTCATGCAGCTGGGCGGTGGTTTCCTCAGGACCAATCGCAGTGGCCCCGCGCAGCAGCACCGGACCGGTATCCAGCCCGGCCTCCATCTGCATGATGCAGACACCAGTTTCTGCGTCGCCCGCCATGATCGCCCGGTGGATCGGTGCGGCGCCGCGCCAGCGCGGCAGCAGGCTTGCGTGGATGTTCAAACAGCCCTGCGCGGGCGCGTCCAACACTGCCTGCGGCAGAATCAGACCGTAAGCCACGACCACGGCAACATCCGCGTTCAGAGCCGCAAAGGCCGTCTGCTCCTCCGCCCCTTTCAGCGACACCGGGTGGCGCACCTCCAGCCCCAAGGCCGCGGCGCGGGCGTGGACGGGGGTGGGACGGTCCTTCTTGCCGCGGCCCGCAGGCCGGGGCGGCTGGCAATAAACGGCGGCAATCTCGTGCCCGGCCGCAACCAGCGCGTCCAGCACCGGCACCGAGAAATCGGGGGTTCCCATAAAGATGATGCGCATCGGCGTTCCCGTCCCTGCCCCGCTGCCTTGCCGCACATCCGGCGGGGCGTGCCTGCCTTTGCGCAGGTTCGCACCCGGTTCCGGGAGGGGCGTTCCGCGCCCGCCCTGGGGGCGGGGCCGGGCGCGAACCGGGCCGCAAGCGCCCCGGGAATGGAATTCCGGCCTTAGCCGTTCAGCTTCTTTGCCTTGCGGATCAGCATGTCGCGCTTCACCTTGCTGAGGCGGTCGAAATACATCCTGCCGTTCAGGTGGTCGATCTGGTGCTGCACCGAGGTCGCCTCGATACCGACGAAATCGCGCCGGTCGACCATGCCCTGCTCATTGATGTAGCGGACCGTGACCGCCCGCGGCCGTTTGATCTTGGCCGAGACACCCGGCAGGTTGGGGCTCGCCTCGTCATGCTCGCGCAGCTCGATCGAAGAATGCAGGATTTCGGGGTTGGCAAGTTTCACCGCCTTGCCGCGTTCGGTGGAGCCATCCACCACCGCCAGCCGCAGCATCACG
>NZ_JWLD01000129.1 GCF_000813725.1 Leisingera sp. ANG-Vp | reverse complement strand
AGCGACAACCCGCCCCAGGTGGAACGCCTGAAGGAGGCGGAGAGCCTGATCCGCGACTGGATCGCCAATGTCATCGAGCCGGGCATGGCTTTGCGCAGCCGCGCCAACTTCGGTGCGGTGCCGCTTGAGGAAATCGACAGCTATGTGTCTGCACAGGCCGGCAAGCAGTATTTCGACGCCTTCCGCGCTCTGCTGGCCGAGTTCTCGGGCATCGAAGCCAAGCTGATCGTGGAACGCCAGGCGGCTGCCAAGGCGGCCGAAGCGGCAATTGCCGATGCTTTGGCCACCATGAACGACACGCAGAACTGGACGATCCACACCTACAAGGTGATCGCAACCGCAAATGACATCATTGCCGCTGCGGTGGACATGGAAACCGGCATGCGCGGCTATCTCCTGGCCGGCCAGGATGCCTTCCTGGAGCCTTACAATGCCGGCGGCACCCGTTTCGGAGAGCTGGTTGCGGGCCTCAGTGAAACGGTGAGCGACAACCCGGCGCAGGTCGCATTGCTTGGAGAGGTGCAGGCAACAATCGACGGCTGGCGCCAGAATGTCACTGAGCCGATGATCGCGCTGCGCCGCGAGATCGGCGATGCCGCCACCATGGACGACATGGCTGACCTCGTCGGCGAAGGCCGCGGCAAGACCTATTTCGATGCCTTCCGCCAGGTGATGGCCGATTTCCAGGCCGAGGAAGAGACTCTGATGGCCGCCCGGCGCGAGGCCAATGAGGCGATCTCCTCGCAGACCCGCACCATGCTGC
>NZ_JWLD01000128.1 GCF_000813725.1 Leisingera sp. ANG-Vp | reverse complement strand
TTCGTAAACCGGCCGCATTCCGGGCACCGCCCGCCCAAGCCCGCCCAAAAATTCAGCACTCCTGAAAAAGCCCCGTTTTTGGGCGCATTCCGCACGGCTGCCTCTTTTTTCTGCGCCGCCTTTGAGCTTTCCCCATAGCCACCGTTTTTTTGAGGGGAAGGAACAAACGGATGAACGGAGCGGATACCGCATGGATCATTGTGGCCACGGCCCTGGTCCTCTTTATGACATTGCCAGGGCTTGCCCTGTTCTACGGCGGGCTGGTGCGTGCTCGCAATGTGCTCAGCGTCTTCATGCATTGCTACGCCATTGCCTGTTTGATGAGCGTTCTGTGGCTGGCATTCGGCTACACAATTGCCTTTGGCAGCGGCACCTCCGGCATCTGGGGCGGGCTGGACAAGATGTTCCTGAACGGCGTGACCGTAGACAGCCTGTCAGGCACCCTGCCCGAGGTTCTGTTCTTTGCCTTCCAGATGACATTCGCCATCATCACACCCGCGCTGATCGTCGGCGCCTATGTGGAGCGCGTGGGCTTTGGCTTCGTCCTCGTGTTCTCCGGCCTCTGGATGCTGCTGTGCTACGCGCCGGTGGTCCACTGGATCTGGGGCGGCGGCTTTCTGGCGGATGGCGGCATCTTCGGCGACGTGGGCGTCAAAGACTTTGCCGGCGGCATCGTGGTGCATGAG
>NZ_JWLD01000127.1 GCF_000813725.1 Leisingera sp. ANG-Vp | reverse complement strand
CCGCCTCGGGCCGCATCAGCACCGCCATCAGCAGCTTCGCCGCGCTGCGCCTGCTGGTGGATTTTCTGCGCACCGACCGCGGCCCCTTCATCGCTGATGCTGTCTGCGACTATCTCGGCCTCGCCCTGGGCCCGGCTGCAGAGCAATCCAAGGTCTCGCTGCAGCTGCGTCAGGCCGCTGGCGGCGATGCCTTAGTGGTCAAGATCCTCGACCTGATGCAGCGCAACATAGAAGAGCCGCTGCTGATCCGCGACATCGCCCAGCAGGCCGGCGTCTCCCCCCGCAAGCTGGAGCGCCGTTTCCAGCAGAAGGCCCGCACCAGCCCGCTGACCGCCTACCGCAAGCTGCGCATCGAGAAGGCCCGCCAGTTGCTGCTGCACACCACCCTGCCGCTGGCCGAGATTGTTGCCGCCACCGGTTTCGGCTCGCGCAGCAACCTGACGGAGTGGTTCAAGCGGGAGTATAAGACCAGCCCGCAGGCCTTCCGCAAACAGTACTACGCCGACCGCAGTCCAGCGGGCTCCCCCGCCTGAGGGATACACTGGAGTACCAAAAGCAAAAGGCGGCCCTTGGGCCGCCTTTGTTGTTTTTGTGTTCGACTATCAGTTTCCTGATCCGTCCTCGCCGTCACCGGAGAGGGCGCCGGGATCGAAGACGTTGCCGAAGCCGGAGTTGTTGCCCTCGTTGCTCTCCTGTTCAGCCTCTGCGCCGTCCTCGCCGCTGAGGTTTC
>NZ_JWLD01000126.1 GCF_000813725.1 Leisingera sp. ANG-Vp | reverse complement strand
CCCGCGGTAGCTGAGCAAGCGGCGCTGCGGGTCGGTCTCGGCGGTTTCGGCATTGACGATGGCCGCCAGTGCCGCAGCAGAAGGCGTCGCGCGGAAGCCCGCCATGTCCTGGGTCAGGCTTTCCTCGATTGCCTGCCGCTGCGCCCCCTGCGCCACGTAATAGGTAATGCCCAGGCTCAGCGAGCTTGCAGCCACAAACAGCAGCGACAGCCATAGCGACTGCCGCATCGGCGAGGAGCGCAGCAATGCTCCTGCGCGGGTCTTCAGGTCATTCGGCAATCCGGTACCCCGCGCCGCGCACGGTTTCGATCAATTCACTCGCAAAAGGCCTGTCGACCTTGGCCCGCAGGCGGGAGATATGGGTCTCCACCACATTGGTCTGCGGGTCAAAGCTGATGTCCCAGACCGCCTCCAGCAGCATGGTGCGGGTCTGCACCCGGCCCTTGCGCTGAAGGAGGTGCTCTAGCAGGCGGAATTCGCGCGGCAGCAAGTCGATTTCCTGGCCGCCTCGGGTCACCTTGCGGCGGACCAGATCCATCTCCAGATCACCCGCTTTCAGCACAGTTTCCTGCGTTTGCAGCCCAGGACGGCGGGCGAGGGCGGCAACACGCGCGGCCAGCTCTCCAAAGGCGAAGGGTTTGACCAGATAGTCATCCGCCCCGGCCTCCAGCCCGTCGATCCGGTCATTCACCCCGCTCAGCGCGGTCAGCATGATGGCAGGCGTGCGCACTCCGGCGCCGCGCAGGGTTTTGATCAGGCTCAGCCCATCAAGGCTGGGCAGCATCCGGTCGATGATCAGCACGTCATAATCCGCAGCGGTCGCCTGCAGCAGCCCCTCGCGGCCGTCGGTGACGAGATCGGCGGTATGGCCTTCCTCGCGCAACCCCGCGGCCACATAAGGACCGGTGGTGGCGTCGTCTTCTATCACCAGGATCTTCAAGGCTTCCCCCGCTTTGCTGCCTGCCTGAATTACACCGGAACGGGTCCAAGCACACATTACAGATCTGTATAGAATGCGTCAGGACATTGAAATCCGGGCCTTCCATTTGCCTTGCATCACTTCGAACGCAAGGAAATGAAGATGCCTAAAACCCACGCTCCCAAACGGTTTGCCTTTGCCCTGACCGCCGCTGCCTCGGCTGCGGCTATGTTTGCCTTGGCGCCTGCCCCTGCACTGGCTGTGCCTGCAGGCGGCTATGCCGATCTGGTCGAAACCATCTCGCCCGCCGTTGTCTTTGTCGAAGTCACCGGCAAAGCGCAGCCTGCCGCCGACCGCCAATCCATGCCGAACGACAAGTTCATGGAAGAATTCATGCGCCGCTTTGGCGGCCGGGTTCCGGACTTTGGCAACGGCCGCCCGGTGAAGGGCGCAGGCTCCGGCTTTGTGATCTCCGAGGACGGGCTGATCGTCACCAACCACCATGTGATCGACAATGCACAGACTGTCTCGGTCACCCTCGCCGACGGCAGCAAGCACGAGGCCAGTGTGATCGGCGCCGACCCGCTGACGGATATTGCCCTGCTGAAGGTCGAGGCGGAGGCACCGCTGACAGTTGTCGAATTCGGCTCTTCGGACGCGTTGCGCGTCGGTGATGAGGTGCTGGCCATGGGTAGCCCCTTTGGCCTTGCGGGCACCGTGACCTCGGGCATCGTCTCGGCCACCTCGCGCAATATCAACGCAGGCCCCTTTGACAACTTCATTCAGACCGATGCGGCGATCAACAAGGGCAATTCCGGCGGCCCGCTGTTCAATGCCGAAGGCGAAGTGGTCGGCGTCAACACCATGATCTATTCGCCGGGCGGCGGCTCGGTCGGGATCGGTTTTGCGGTGCCTTCGGACATGGTGCAGAAGATCGTGGCCGACCTGGAAGATGACGGCGAGATTGCCCGCGGCTGGCTGGGCGTGCAGATCAAGCCATTGTCTGAGGACGCTGCCAATGTGCTGGGCCGCGAGGCCGGCAAGGGCGTGGTGATCGAAAGCGTGGTAGCAGACAGCCCGGCGGCAGAGGCGGGCCTGAAAGCCGGCGACGTGGTGCTGCGTTTTGGCGGGACCGAGATCAGCGAGCTGCGTGATCTGACCGCCGCCGTGGCGGTGAACGCCCCGGGCGAGGCGGCGCAGATCGAGGTGCTGCGCAAGGGCAAGGAGGTCACTCTGGACGTGACTCTGGGCGACCGATCCGGTCAGGACGCCTGATCCTTTCCCAATCTCATTCCCTGTCCGGAACCGGGCAGGGGCTGGGACGGCCAGGGCTGTTTCCCCTCCGGCGGGCAGGGAGTGTCTCTGCCGGGCCTTGGCCGGACCACTTGCCGGAGCAGCGGAGTATCAGGGCAGATAGAAGCGGCGCTCGCGGACCTGTTCCTTGGCCCGGACCCGGCGCCGTTTGCTGTAGCTGAGCGCGCCGGAAGGGCAGGCGGATGCGGCCGCCTTCAGCATCTCCTCATCCGCGTCATCGGCTGAGCCTGCCTCGCCGGACAGGGCCTGGATCATTCGGGAGAGCCGCAAGCCGCAGCACCCAGAGTTCTGGCATCTCGCCTCATCAAAGCGGACGCGCGACTGGCTGGTTACTATCTCCGGCATGGATTGGTTCTCCCTTTATTGGTTTGGTAGTTTCTGTTCTTCCGTTCTGATCGTGTCTTCGTGTTGTGTTCGCTGAGGGGCAATCGCGGGCTACTGGGCCGCCTTGACAGCCGCGACGACGATATCCAGCGCCCGGGTCAGGTCTTCGCGCGCGATGGTCAGCGGCGGCGACAGGGTGAGCACATTGCCCTGGCTGATCTTGAAGCTGAGGCCGGCCTCAAGGCAAGCATAATAGATCTGCTCTGCGCGCTGGCGGGCGATGTCTGCGCTGCCTGCGATCTCCACCCCGAACATGAGCCCGCGGCCGCGGATATCTGCGGTAATCGGCAGATGGCCGATCTGCTCCTGCAAGTACTCCAGCGCATAGGCCCCCAAGTCTGCGGAACGCTCCACCAGGCCTTCGTCCTCGATGATCTGCAGGGTGGTCAGGGCCGCGCGGGCGGTGACCGGGTTCTTTTCGTGTGTGTAGTGGCCGATGGCAAAATCGCCGCAGACGTCCAGACCGCGGCGGGCGACGCAGGCGGCAATCGGCAGGATGCCCCCGCCCAGCGATTTGCCGAGCGTCACGATATCCGGCACCACACCATCATGCTGGAAAGAGAACATTTGGCCGGTCTTGCCCAGCCCGGTCGGAATTTCATCCAGGATCAGCAGCACACCGTGCTTGTCGCAGGCCGCGCGCACGGCTTTCCAAAACCCCGGCGGCGGCACAATGGGCACCGCGCGCATCGGTTCGGCGATGAAAGCGCAGTAGTCGCCGTCGCGGCCCAGCACATAATCGATCATCTTCGCACAGGCCTCGGCGCTGGCTTCCAGGGTCTGGCGGCCGTAGGCGCAGTCCGAGGGGCTGTAGGGCGCCACATGCTCTGTGCCGGGCAGCAAGGGCCCGGCGATGTGGCTGCGGAACGTGGCCTCGCCGCCGACCGAGGCGGCGCCAAAGCCCGCGCCGTGGAAGGAATCCCAGAAGCTCAGCGTCTTAAAGCGCCCGGTGGCGGCGCGGGCGATTTTCAGGGCCACCTCGTTGGCGTCGGATCCGCCGGTGGTGAATAGAGTCTTGCCCAGATCGTCAGGGGTGATTTCTGCGAGCTTTTCGGCAAGTTCCACCGCCGGGTCATTGGTGAACCGGCGCGGGGCAAAAGGCAGGTCGTCCAGCTGCTGCTTGATCGCCGCCACCAGCCGCGGGTGGCCATAGCCCAGGTGGTGCACCGAGTTGCCGTGGAAATCCATGTAGCGGCGGCCGTCCATATTCTCGATCCAGATGCCCTCAGCTTTGGCGATGGTGCTGACACAGGGGCTGGACAGGCTTTGATGCAGAAAAGCATTGGCGTCGCGCTGCAAGAGCGGTGCGGAGTTGGGGCCGATGGATTTCTGCAGCCAGGCCTTGCGGGCTTCGGATGTATTAGATTCACCTTCGGTATGGGAAATAATTGCTGGCACTAGACTTGCCTCGAAACGCGAAGGGCGGCCCCGGACCGCGGGTGGGGGTGAAGCCCCCGCCCAGGGGGGCGGTCGGGGGCTGCCCGGCCAGAAGGCCGGGCGAAGACAAAGGAACGTCTTAAATTCAAAGCCGGGGCTGCGTGGGGCAGCCCCGGCAGGGCCGGGATTATTCCGGCC
>NZ_JWLD01000125.1 GCF_000813725.1 Leisingera sp. ANG-Vp | reverse complement strand
CGCGCTGTTCATGGACTGGCGCGGCTATGTGGCCGAAGCCACCGGCGCCAACATCTTCTTTGTGAAGGATGGCGAGGTGCACACGCCCAAGGCGGATTGCTTCCTGAACGGCATTACCCGCCAGACCGTGATCGGCATGCTCAAGGACAAGGGCATCACCGTGCACGAGCGCCGCATCAAGCCGGAAGAGATGGAAGAGTTCGAACAATGCTGGCTGACCGGCACCGCGGCCGAGGTCACTCCGGTTGGCGAAATCGGCCCCTACAAGTTCGAAGTTGGCGCGCTGACCCGCGAGATCGCGGAAGACTACGAGAAGCTGGTGCGCGCCTAAGCGCAGCTGCCAGAGTGTTTTTGAAACCCCCGCCTTGGAGCGGGGGTTTTTTATGGGCTGCAGAACGGCGGGGCGGCCTATCCAAAAGGATACCTGCCTGACCATCGTTTCACCGGCGGCGGGCGTAATACCGGTTTTATTGCGCCACACCTGCGCGCATAGTGGATGTTAACGGACTGCCTCAATGGGAGGGGGTGTCCGGTGCCATAGGGTTTTGCCGCTCCGGAAGAGAGCAGGCGGTCCCGGTGGCGGGG
>NZ_JWLD01000124.1 GCF_000813725.1 Leisingera sp. ANG-Vp | reverse complement strand
GCCCCCGAAAGCGCCGCCGATTTCAGCGCCGGAGGGGCCGATGTTCACATTGGCAATACCGCAGTCGGAGCCCGCTGCCGAGAGGAAATATTCGGTCTCGCGTACATCGGTGGAGAAGATGCAGGACGACAAACCTTGCGGCACTTCGTTCTGCATTTCAATGGCTTGATCGAGATCAGCGTATTTCACCACGTAGAGGATCGGGGCGAAGGTTTCGGTGTGCATGATCGCGGTTTGGGCGGGCATCTCGACGATAGCCGGATGGGCATAGGCCGCATCGCCGTGGCTGTCTGCCAGGGCCTGGCCGCCGCCGTGCACGGTGCCGCCTTCGGATTTGGCGCGTTCCAGCGCGCTGGTCATTGCGTCCAGCGCGGCGCTGTCGATCAGCGGGCCGACCAGGGTGCCGTCTGCCAGCGGGTCGCCGATGGGCAGGCCCTCGTAGGCCTTGATCAGGCGCGGGATCAGCGCGTCATAGATGTCTTCATGCACGATCAGGCGGCGCAGGGTGGTGCAGCGCTGGCCGGCGGTGCCGACGGCGGAAAAGACGATGGCGCGCAGGGCCATTTCCAGATCAGCGGAGGGCGCCACGATCATCGCGTTGTTGCCGCCCAGCTCCAGAATGGTGCGGCCGAGGCGTTTGGACATGTCTGCCGCAACCGCCTTGCCCATCGGCACCGAGCCTGTGGCGGAGATGATCGCGACATCCTTGGAAGCGGTGAGGGTCTCGCCCAGATCGCGTTCGCCGATCAGCACTTGGATCAGGCCTTTGGGCGCGTCTTCGCCGAAGGCCGCCATGGTGCGCTCGCAGATTTTCTGCACGGCGAGGGCGGTGAGCGGGGTTTTCTCCGACGGTTTCCATATCACCGGATCACCGCAGACCAGTGCCAGCGCCGCATTCCAGCACCAGGGGGCGACGGGGAAGTTGAAGGCGGTGATGACGCCGCAGGTGCCCATCGGATGCCAGCTTTCGCGCATCGCGTGGCCGGGGCGTTCGGAGGCGATGGTGAGGCCGTAAAGCTGGCGCGACAGACCCACGGCAAAGTCGCAGATGTCGATCATCTCCTGCACTTCGCCTAGGCCCTCCTGGTAGATCTTGCCGCATTCCAGGGTGACGAGGCGGCCGAGATTTTCCTTTTCTTTGCGCAGCTCGTCGCCCAGCAGGCGCACCAGCTCGCCGCGGCGCGGGGCTGGCACCAGGCGCCAGGATTTGAAGGCTTCCTTGGCGGCGGCGATCTGCGTTTCGGCCTCGGCTACGGTATGGGTTGTCAGGCGGGCGATCTCGCTGCCGTCCACCGGCGTGGTGACGGAGAGGCTGCCGCCGGTCAGTTCGGCTGTGGTCAGGCCTGCGGCGGCGAGGATGTCGGAATGGGGCATGTCGGCGTCCTTATCTGTAGGGCAGGGCATGAGCAAAACTTTAGGAGGCGATGCGCAGATGCCCTGCGGGGCGTCTGTCTGATATAGAAATTGCACTGCCCGGCCTGGATTGCTAATGAAACTAAATCGTGAAGCCATGAGTTAAGATCATATGATTGCACCGCGCCGGTTCCTGCCCTCGATCCCCTCGCTGCTGGCCCTTGAGGCGGTGGACCGGCTGGGAAGCGCCTCAGCCGCGGCGGAGGATCTGTCGCTGACACAAAGCGCCATCAGCCGCCAGCTAAAGCAGCTGGAAGAGCAGATGGGGGTGGATCTGATTGCCCGCGGCGAGATGCGGATGCAGCTTACGCCGGCGGGCACCGGCTTTGCCAAGGAGGCGCGGGCGGTGCTGACGCGGCTGGCGCAGGCCTCGGTCAAGCTGCGCGCCAATCCGGACGGCGGCAGCTTTACCCTGTCGATCCTGCCGTCCTTTGGCCTGCACTGGCTGGCGCCGCGTCTGCGCGAGTTCGCCGCCACGCATCCGGGCATCACGGTGAACCTGCATACGCATAATCTGCCGTTCAGCTTTGACGCGGGAACAGCGCAGGCGGCGATCCATTACGGCACCCGGGACTGGCCGGGGGTGGAGTATCTGCCCCTGATGCCGAAACATGTGCTGCCGGTCTGCGCGCCGGGGCTGATGGCGGGGCCAGTGGCGTCTCCCGCAGAGTTGCTGGAGTATCCGCTGCTGCATCTGGAGACGCATCCCGATTGCTGGGAGCAGTGGTTTCAGTTGCACGATGTGCCGGCGCAGAAGCTGAAGGGCATGCTGTTTGACCAGTCCTCAGCAATGACGCAGGGGGCGGTGCACGGGCTGGGGGTGGCTTTGCTGCCGGACTTCCTGGCGGAAAATGAGATCGCGCAAGGGCGGCTGGCGCTGGCGATGGAAGGCGACGCGGTGAGCCTGGGAGAGTACTTCCTGGTCTGGCCTGCGGATCAGGCGGAGGAGTATCCGCTGATCAAGTTCCGCGAGTGGCTGCTGTTGCAGCTGGAGGAGAATTGAAATGCGCCTGCCAAGCCTGACCCATCTACGCTGTTTCGAAAGCGCTGCACGGCATCAGAGTTTCACCGCGGCCGGCGAGGAGCTGGGGCTGACCCAAAGCGCGGTCAGCAAGAAAGTGAAGGAGCTTGAGGCGGATCTGGGGTTTGACCTGTTCCAGCGTGTCGGCCGCGGCGTGGTGCTGACACCGGCGGGGCAGGGGCTGGCAGCGGATCTGGAGCTGGATCTGGCAGGCTTGCGCGCGACCTTGCAGAAGGCTGCCGCCGCTGGGGCAGGGAGGTCGGCCCTGCGGATTGCGGTGTTGCCGGCCTTTGCAAACCTGTGGCTGATCCCGCGGCTGCCGGATTTCTTTGACCGCCATCCGGAGGTGGAGCTGAGCTTCTCCACCCGGCTGGAGCCGTTTGATTTTGCGCGGGAAAACTTTGACCTCGCGGTGCATTACGGGCTGGACAACTGGCCCGGCACCCATATGGCGCCTTTGTTCGGCGAGGAAATGGTGCCGGTCTGCGCGCCGGGGTTTTATGCCGCGCATCAGCTGGAGCTGGCGGCCAATCTGGCGCAGGCGCCGCTGCTGCATCTGGACAGCCGGGCAGGGTCCTGGGCGGAGTGGTTCGACCGCGCCGGGCTGGCGGGCAGCCCGCGCCAGGACGGGCGCTATTTTGACCAGCACTCGATGGTGATTGCGGCAGCGGCAGCGGGCCTGGGCGCGGCGATTGTGCCCTATGACATGGTGGCGCGGGAGATTGCTGCGGGGGACCTGCTGCGGATTCCGGGGCCTGCGCTGGAGACGCGCAAGCGTTACTTCCTGGTGCGCCCGCACGGGCCGGTTCCTGAGGCGGTGCAGAAGCTGGAGGCCTGGATGCGCAAGCAGTTGAGAGCCAAACCGGATTGAAGTGTTTCTCATGGCCGATAGGCCAGGCAGCGCCCGACCCTCCCCACGGGAGGGCGCTTCGCACCCACCCAGGCTCGGGCGCTGCCTTCCGTGTTTAATGCCATTCCGGAATGGATTCTGTCGTGTTTTGCCGCTTTTCCGCGGGCCATGCGCGTTTCATGCTGGAAGTGCCAGAACCAGCAGGGAGCCCTCGCCATGGCCCGATTCCGCCGCGCAAGCCGACTTGACCCTCTTGAGGTCTCGGAGATTCTCACCATCGGCGCCAAGGCCGCCGACATGAAGCGCCAGGGCGCGCCGGTGATCATCCTCGGCGCCGGGGAGCCGGATTTCGACACGCCGCAGCACATCAAGGATGCCGCCGCCGCAGCGATGCAGGCGGGTGAGACCAAATACACCGCGCTTGGCGGCACGCTGGAGCTGCGGCAGGCGATCCAGGCCAAATTCAAGCGCGACAACGGTCTGGATTATGCGCTGGATGAAATCACCGCGGGCACCGGCGCCAAGGAGATCCTGTTTGATGCCTTCATGGCCAGCCTCAACCCGGGCGATGAGGTGATTGTGCCGACGCCTTACTGGACGTCCTATTCCGATATTATCCGCATTGCCGGAGGCGAACCGGTGCTGGTGCCTTGCGGCGCTGAGACCGGTTTCCGCCTGACGGCGGAGAAGCTGGAGGCGGCGATCACGCCGCGCACCCGCTGGCTGCTGCTGAACTCGCCGTCGAACCCGGCGGGGGCTGGCTACAGCGCCGAGGATTACAAGCCCTTGCTGGAGGTGCTGCTGCGGCATCCGGATGTCTGGCTGATGGCGGACGACATGTATGAGCATATCACCTATGGCGGTTTCGAATTTGCCACCCCTGCGCAGGTGGAACCGCGGCTGAAGGACCGGGTGCTGACGGTGAATGGCGTCTCCAAGGCCTATGCGATGACCGGCTGGCGGCTGGGCTATGCCGGCGGGCCGAAGGATCTGATCGATGCGATGAAAGTGGTGCAGTCGCAGTCGACCTCGCACCCGTCCTCGGTGTCGCAAGCGGCAGCGGCGGCGGCTTTGAACGGCCCGCAGGAAGTGCTTGCGGAGCGGCGGGCCAGTTTCCAGGCGCGGCGCGATCTGGTGGTGGAGGCGCTCAATGGCATGGAGGGCATCACCTGCCCGGTGCCGGAGGGAGCATTCTACACATTCGCCAATTGCGCAGGCGTTTTGGGCAGGCGCACGCCCCAGGGCGGGGTGCTGGAAACGGACGCGGATTTCTGTGCTTACCTGCTGGAGCACCACCAGGTGGCAGTGGTGCCGGGCCGGGCTTTTGGCATATCGCCCTACTTCCGGATTTCCTATGCCACCTCCGAGGCGGAGCTGCGCGAGGCCTTGAGCCGGATCAGTTCCGCCGTTGCCGCGCTGGCCTAGGCCTGTGCCACAGCCAGCTGGCGGCGGCTCCGGGCCTGGGACCAAACCTGCACCAGCTGGCGCTGCAGGGCGGCTGCGGCCAGGCCAAGTGCGATGCCGCCGAAAATCGCCAGCGCGTCATTCAGCGGGCTGCGGCCCTCCAGCCCGGCCATCGGCATCAGCAGTTCCGGCACAAAGCGGTGCAGCAGGTAGATGTGAAAGGCGGCCTGGGCCAGCCGCATCATCGGCCGCACGGCAAATCGCGGCATCGGCAGACGGGGGATGAACAGCAGCCCGGCAATCAAAGCAAGGAGCCACATGTATTTGATCCAGCCGCCGTACCAGTTGCCGCCCAGATAGGCCGCCATCGGCATGATCACACAGGCCGCAGCCAGCACCATGAGCCGCTGCGCCATTGTGCTGGCCGCGGTGATGCACCAGCCAAGCGCAAACAGGTAGAAGACCCAAGGCACGGTGAACTGCGCCCGGCCGCCGATGTTCCAGACCTCCGGCACGCCCAGGCGCAGCGCGACGGCAAGAGCCAGGAAGCAGAGGCCCGCGCGGAAGGCGCCTTGTTCTGCCAGCCAGCGGCGCACCGGCGGCAGCGCAAAGGGCAGGGCAACCAGCAACGTCATCTGAAGGTAAGCTTCGATGAACCAGTACAGATAGGGCAGCATCAGATGGGTTTCGGGGATGGTCAGAGCAAAGTTGCCTGCCAGAAAGAGCGAAGCCCAGGGCACCTGCTCCCAGGCCAGGGCATAGCCTGCGAGGATCAGGTAGTAGGGGATCAGCACTGCGGCTACGGGTTTGAAAAAGCTGCGCATATCGCCGGATTTCAGCGCGTCCCAGCGGAAGCCTGCAACGCTCATCCCCATCAGGATCACCATGGTTGCGGCACCTCCGAACACCGGCCAGAAGGTCTGATGCGCCACCACCACGGCCAGAATGGCCAGAACCCGGGCGGCAAGGTCGAAGGGCAGGCTGGCAGAGGGGGCCGGGGCGGCCTGCTCCAGGTCCTTGACAGGCATCTCTTCCCAGCCCGCTGGGGCGCCGCCAAGGGCCTCGTCCAGCGCTAGGGACAGCTCGACATGGCGCAGCGAGTCGCCGCCCAAAGAAGCAAAGCTGTCGTTGCGGCCCACGGTCTGCGACGCAAAGGCGGCCTGGTAGGCGGCCAGCACGCCCTTGGCGGGTTTGGGCTTGGCCGATTGCGCTTTCAGCGCCGGGTAGTCGATCTTGCCATTGGCCCGGCGGGGCAGGGACTTGCGGGTGAGCACTGTGAAATGCTGCTGGCCGATGCCGGTCAGCTGGGCCGCCAGCGCTGCAATTCCGGTTTCCGGCCCGCAGACGGCGATTGAAATGCGGCTGTCATCGCCCCAGACGGCGGCCTCATGCCCCTGGGCCGCCAGGGCGCGCTCGATGGCGTCATGGCCGATGCGCAGCCCGGCGATCTTGGACATGCGGGAGAGCCGGCCGGTGATGTGGTAGAGCCCGTTTGCATCGCGCTTGGCCAGATCTCCGGTGGCGAGTTCGCTCAGTTCCGCGCCCCTGGCGAGATCAACGTGGGTCTCGGCGTAGCCCATCATCACATTGGCGCCTTGGTAGACCAGTTCGCCCTCGCCTTCGGGTGCAGTGATTTCGGTGCCGCCGGCGTTGCGCAGCAGCAGGCGGCCGCCAGGAATGGCACGGCCTGCGGCGCCGGGATTGTCCTGCGCCAGCTCCGGCTGCAGATAGCTGATCCGCGCGGTGGCCTCGGTCTGGCCGTACATCACGAAGAAGTGGCCGGCGCGGGCCTGCATCCGGGCAGACCAGGCGCTGACTTGGGCGGGCTCCATGGCGCCGCCGGCCACGGTAAGGGTTTTGATCCGTTCCGGCAGGGCGTGGGAGAGGCCTGCGCTTTCCAGCAGCCGGAAGTGATGCGGAACCCCGGCCAGGCTGGTGGCGCCGGAGGCGTCCAGGGCCGCGGCAAAACCGGGCTCCAGCACAGAGCCGGGGGCCAGCCACAGGCTGGCGCCGGCGGCCAGATGTGAGTGCAGCACCGACAGGCCGTAGGAATAATGCAGCGGCAGGATCAGCGCGGCGCGATCTTGGGGCTGGATTTCGAGGTATTCTGCGATGGCCCGGGCATTGCTGTCCACGGCCCGGGCGGACAGGCGCACGCCGCGGCCATGGCCGGTGCTGCCGGAGGTTTGCAGCAGCAGCGTGAGATCCGGATGGATGGCGGCGGGCTCATGCGCGTGGGCCAGCAGCTGCCATGCGCCGTCCTGCCGGCGGAAACTGGCGGCGGGGCGGAAGCGTTCTTCGAGCTTGGCCGCTGTGGTGCTGTCTCCAGCCGGCAGCGGCATAACGGCATGGCCTGCCGCCAACGCACCGAGGCAGGCGGTAATGGCCTCGGGGTCTGCTGCTGCCTCAACCGCGATCAGTTGCCGGTCACTGGGAAGCAGGCGTCCGAATTGCTCTGCAGCCTCTGCCAGGGCCGCATAGGTCAGGCTGGTGCCTTCGGCAGTGATCAGGCAGGGCCGGGCCCCAAATGCGCGCAATTCGGCCAGATCAAAAAACATCCGCAACTCCTTCGAGGGCGGCGGGTAAAATGATTTACTAATTTTGTCAATTATTGATCGGAGGTCTGAGGCAGCTTGTTTTGCCTCCGCGCTGATGGCGGTCTTCTGCGTGCGGGGTGTAATCGTGATTATGTAAAATAATTGCAGGCCCGCAGGAAGGATGGCGCAAATAGCGGTCTGCGCCAGAACCTAGTTACCGGGGTGAATTGCGGGGAAGCTTCGGAATGGAGCCTTGAGAATGGGCAGCCGTGTTCAACGGCTGCAGGGGGCGCCCAGTGCTGCCTTTGCGGGGGAGATTTCCTGTCAGTCGACTTTTTTCCTTGGCGGCTGGGCCGGAAGCATGTAATCAATCTGTGATCACAGATTAGGAGGCAGAGGGAATCAGATGCCCGTCACCCAAGCGATCACCGCCGCCGCGCTGCGCCAGGAATTGACCGAGCTGAAGACACTGGACCGGAGCCAGGCCCGCACGATGCCGCCCGGATTCTACACCTCGGGCGATTTCCATGAGCTCGAGAAAGAGCATATTTTCCGGCGTGAATGGATCTGCGTCGGCCACGCGGGCGAGGTGCAGGAGCCGGGGGATTTCTTTACCACCGAGGTAGCGGGCGAGCAGCTGCTTGTGACCCGCGGTCATGACGGCGAGGTGCATGTGCTGTCCAACGTGTGCCGCCACCGCGGCAATCTGGTGGAGACCGAAGCCTCAGGCAAACGCCGCAGCTTTGTCTGTCAGTACCACGCCTGGACCTATGCCACCGACGGGGCGCTGAAGACGGCGCCCTTGATGAAGAATGCCAAGAATTTCGAGATGAAGGGCTGCCGCCTGCCGCAGTTCAAGACCGAGATCTGGAGCAACTTCATCTTTGTGAATTTGGACGGCACAGCTGAGCCGCTGGCGCCGCAGCTGGAGGTGCTGGACGGCATCCTGCACAACTATCACAACGAGCAGCGCAATCTTCTGTTCACCGATGAAGGGGTCTGGAACACCAACTGGAAGAACCTGACCGAGAACTTCATGGAGGGCTATCACCTCTTTGCCACCCACCCCAAGACGCTGCAGCCGATGACGCCGACGCAGCTGTGCCGCAAGGTGCCGGGCGAGGCGCGCTGGACCGCCTACCGGTCTTATTACGATCCGGAATTCCCGCCGCGCGGCCCCTTCCACGAGGACATGACTGAAGATGAGCAGCGCAACACCGTGCTGTTCAATATCTTCCCCAGCTTTGTGGTGGCGGTGGCAGCCAACTACACGCTCTATCTCTGCCTGCGTCCTGCCGGTGCGGACAAAGTGGCAATCCGCTGGGGCGTGGCCGGTTTCAAAACCGATCCGCAGGACCCGGAGGTCATCTCTTATGTAGATCTCTGCAAATCCTTCAACGCCGAGGATCGGGAGAAGCTGGAAACTCTGCAAGTGGCGCAGAACACGCGCTATTTCCGGAGCGGTCCGCTGGCGCCGGATGATCTGGAGGGCACCATCTGGGACTTCCTGGGCTACATGGGCCGGATGCTGGGTGCCGACCGGGACCTGTAACGGGCCTGCCGGCTGGATGACGAACAAAGGAAACGCGCAATGATCAAGACCCGTGCCGC
>NZ_JWLD01000123.1 GCF_000813725.1 Leisingera sp. ANG-Vp | reverse complement strand
CCCGCCGGGCTGCGCGCCGCCCTGACCGCCGCGGAGGCTGGCCGGGACGTGATCCTGGCTGAGCAGGACTTTGAACTGGGTGGCGATCTGCTGAACGATCCCGCCGCCGAATCCCAGCGCCTTGCCTTGATCCAGGCGGTAGAACACGCAGGTGTGCGGATCATGAGCCGGACCACGGTTTTCGGTCTTTACGACAATGGCACCGCAGGCCTGGTGGAGCGGGTGACCGATCACTTGCCGGCGCCTGAGCCCTACCAGCCGCGGCAGCGCTTCTGGACCGTGCGGACAGGGGCCACCGTGCTGGCCACCGGGGCGATGGAACGTTCGGTGGCCTTTGCAGGCAACGACCGCCCGGGCGTGATGACCGCCGCCGCAGGACGGGCCTATCTCAACCGCTATGGCATTCTGCCGGGGCAGCGGGTGGTGATCGCCACCACCAATGACAGCGCCTATCAGACTGCCGCGGACCTGGCCGCAGCCGGGGCAGAGGTGGTGCTGGCCGATGCCCGCCGTCAGCCGGGCTGCGAGGTGCCATCGGGTGTCACGCTGCACCGGGGGCTGGCACCGCTGGACGCTAAGGGTGGGAGCGGCATCAAGGCGCTGCAGCTGGCGCGCCGGAGCGGCAGCGGCTGGCAGGCGGCGGGCACCGAGGCCTGCGATCTGCTGCTGGTTTCCGGCGGCTGGTCGCCGGTTGTGAACCTGGCCTCGCACCGCGGGGTCAAACCGGAGTGGGACGCCGGGCAGGCTTGTTTCCTGGCGGGCGGCTGCGAAGAGCCGGTATTCATGGTGGGCGCTGCCGCGGGCATCTGGGCGCACGACGCCTGCGAGGCCTCCGGCGAGGCGGCAGCTAAGCACGCCATGGGCCAGGAAGCCATGCAGCCTGCGCCCGGCGGCTGGGACAGCCCGATTGAGCCGCTTTACGAAGTTCGGCTGCCCGGCAGCAAGGCCAAGGCTTTTGTCGACCCGCAGCACGATGTGACCGGCGATGACGTGCGGCTGGCGCATCAGGAAGGCTTTGTCTCGGTTGAGCATCTGAAACGCTACACCACGCTGGGTATGGCCACCGACCAGGGCAAGATGGGCAATATCATCGGCCTGGCGCTGATGGCGGAGGCCCTAGGCAAGGAGATCCCGGCAGTGGGCACCACCCGCTTCCGCCCGCCCTATACGCCGGTTGCGATCGGTGCGCTGGCAGGGCGCAATGTGCACGGCCATTTCAAGCCGCTGCGCCGCACGCCGCTGCACGACTGGAACCTGCGCCATGGCGCCACCATGACCGACGCAGGCCTGTGGCACCGGCCCTGGTACTTCGCCAAGGATGGCGAAACCATCGCCGAGGCCTATGTGCGCGAAGCCGCCACGGTGCGCGAAACCCTTGGCGTCTGCGATGTCAGCTCGCTGGGCAAGATCGCGGTGCAGGGGCCGGATGCGGCGGAGTTCCTGAACCGCGTCTATACCAATGGCTTTGCCAAGCTGGCGGTGGGCAAGGCACGCTACGGCATCATGCTGCGCGATGACGGCATGGTGATGGACGACGGCACCACCTGGCGGCTGGCCGAGGATGACTTCCTGATGACCACCACCACCACTGGGGCTGGCAAGGTCATGGTCTGGCTGGAGGAGCTTCTGCAAACCCGCTGGCCGGAACTGCGGGTGCATCTGACCTCCGTTTCCGATCAATGGGCCGGGGTTTCCATTGCAGGCCCCATGTCCCGCGAGGCCCTGGCCGCTTGCCTAGCTGATCCCGGGGCAGTCTCGAACGAGGCGCTGCCGTTCATGGGGGTTGCCCCGGTTGCACTGGCCAACGGCATCCAGGGGCTGATCGCGCGGATCAGCTTTTCGGGCGAACTGGCCTTCGAACTCTACGTGCCAGCCGATCATGGCGAGCCGATGATGGATCTGCTGTGGGCAGAGACCAAACGTCTGGGCGGCTGCCTCTATGGCCTGGAGGCGCTGGGGACCCTGCGCATCGAGAAAGGCCATGTTACCGCAGCCGAGCTGGATGGCCGCGTGACCATCCATGATGCCGGCCTGGGCAAGATGGCCTCGGCCAAGAAAGCCTTCATCGGCAAGGCGCTGCAGGGCCGCCCCGAACTGACCCGCGAAGACCGGCCCCGGCTGGTTGGGGTTTTCCCCAAGGACCGCAGCCAGGCCTTCAATGGCGGCGCGCTGCTGTGCAAGCCGGATGAGATCAGCGGCTTTGGTGAAGGCTGGGTGACAGCGGTGACCCATTCCCCTGCGCTCGGCCACTGGATCGGGCTGGGCTATATCGCAGGCGGGCACGAGGCCTGGCCGGGGCAGGCGGTGACGGCGGTTGACCCGGTGCGCGGCACCCCGGTCGAGGTCGAGATTGTCTCTCCCCATATGTTCGACCCTGAAGGAGAACGGATGCATGTTTGATCAGGTCTTGGCGCTGCAGGAGCAGCCGCACCCCAGCCGAAGCGGCAAACCCGGGCCTGCTGGCGTTACGCTCAGCCTGCTCACAGGGGTCGCCCTGACGCAGATTGCCGCCTGGCCAGAGGCGCTGGCTGACGCCGGAACCGCCGCCGCCGGCGCCGCAGGCTGCGGCGCAGCACCGGGTCCGGGGCGGGCGGAGCAGGGCACAGCCGGCACACTGGTGCGGGTTGAGCCGCTGAAATGGTGGCTGCTTCAAAGCGCCGGTCATCTGCCGGCGGCGGTGCAGCCGGGGAATGCGGGCACGGTTCTTGACCTGTCCAGCGCCCGCACCCTGGTGCAGGTCTCGGGGCCGCAGGCCGAAACTTTGCTGAACCACTTCCTGCCGCTGGACCTGCGCCCGGCAGCCTTCCCCGAAGGCTCTGCGGCGTCGACTGCTTTTCACCATACGGGCGTCACTCTGTGGCGGACGGGGCCGGCGTTCATCCTGGCCTTGCCGCGCAGCTTTGCCGCTTCACTCTGGGAACTGCTGGCCGGCAGTGCCCTGCAATACGGGCTGAAAACGCGCGAAACCACCTTTTCACCTGCACCGGGAGACCAGGAATGACCCCTCGCATGTCTGTAAATGACCTTTTGGAAGCGGTGGCGCGCAACGCCGCGCTGCCGGATGAACTGGCCGAGGCGACGCCGCCGCAGGTCTATACTTCGCCGGAGTTCCTGGAACTGGAACTGGACGAAATCTTCAACCACGAATGGTTCTGCGTCGGCCGGGAAGATGAATTCGAAAACCCTGGCGACTACCGGGCCACCACCATCGGGCGCGATCCGGTGGTTGTCCTGCGCGACCGCGATGGCATTCTGCGGGCGATGTCCAACGTCTGCCGCCACCGCATGGCAACGCTGCTGGAGGGCTCCGGCAATATCCGCGGCCGGATCAGCTGTCCCTACCATGCCTGGACCTACAATCTGGACGGCCAGCTGATCGGCGCTGCCCATATGCGGGATAACTTCAACAAGAAGGAAGTCTGCCTGCCGCAGTTCCAGGTCGAGGTCTGGCAGGGCTGGGTCTACGTCTCTTTGGATCCTGAAGCTGCGCCGCTGGCGCCGCGGCTGGCGGGTCTGTCGGCGCGGCTGGAGAACTACCAGCTGCCGAAGTACCGCACCCTGTTCCGAGCGGAAGAGATCTGGGACACCAACTGGAAGATCCTGGTTCAGAACTTCACCGAGGGCTATCATCTGTTTGTCGCCCACGCCGAGACGATCGAGCCGGCTATGCCCACCAAATTGGCCAATGCGATGCATGGCGGCGCGGGGTACAGCCTGTATGAGCAGGGCCGCATTCCCGGTAAATCCTACGAGCGCAATTCAGATATGCAGGTGGACAACCCGCTGCTCACCGAGGACGAGCGTAACAAGGCCGTGCTGTCCGCGATCTTCCCATGCCATGTGATGTCGGTGGTGGCGGAACGCACCTTCTGGCTGTCGCTGCAGCCTTATGGCACGGACAAAGTCAAAGTGTTCTGGGGGGCTGATTACTACCCTGGCGCTGTGCCGCAGGATCCTCAGGAGCGTGCAGCCTATGCGGTAGAGCTGAAGGCGGGATTTGACCGTATCAACGAAGAGGATAAGCCGATCATCGGAGCCATCGCGCAAAACGCCAAGGCGCTGGCTGCAGCCCCGGGCAGGCTGTCTCCGAAGGAGCGCACGGTCTGGTACTTTCAGCAGTATCTTGCTGCACAGCTGTGCAAGAGTAACAATCCAGCAGAGGTGCCAGAGATGGAAACATCCTGAGCCCGCCCGACTCCGCCGGGTATCGAAGAACGTGGGCCGCGTGTCAGCGTCCCGGTCCGAAAAAGCCGCAGCACGGCCAGTTTAAGCTTATTGTCCGTCCGGACAGCTTTGGAGTGATGGCTGACTGAGGAACGGATTGGTCAGGCCCCGCTCTCCCGCGCGCTGGCAGCCAGGCGTCCAGGCTTGGCCCGCTGCTGGCTACTTGGTGAAACTGATGGGCAGACTGAGCCGGATTTGACTCGCCTGCAGCTTTTTGGGGGCCGGCGGGAACTTCCCGGCGCGGGAGACGGCTGCCAGGGCGGCCTGGTCAAAGGCGGAAATGCCAGAGGACTTTGCGATGCGGTAGTCCAGCAGCTGGCCGCTGCGGGAAACTATCAGGCGCACCACCACCCGGGCTTGGCCACGGGCGGCGGAGGGGTAGCGCTTGCGCCGCTCGATACGGGCCCGGATCTTGTTGCCCCAAACTGAGCGCAGCTTGGCCTCACGGCCGGAACTGGCGGTTGCCGTCTGCGCACCTCCCGACTGCCCGGCCTGGGCGCCACCGCCGGAATCGGCCGCCTGCTGACCGGCTTGGCCCGCTGCGTTCCGGCTGGAATTGGCATTGCGCGGCGGTACCTCGCGTTCTTGCGGCTTGGAAGGCGTTTGGGCCTTTGGAGGCGGCGGGGGCGGCGGCGCTGCGGTGTCTATTTGCAGATTGTCTGCAGCGGCTGGTTCGGTCATCGCGAGCCGCACAGCTGCCCGCGGCGCTTGCGGCGCGTCTATCTGCGGAAGCGCAGGCGCTGCGGCCTGCAGCGGCGGTTCAGCAGTTGCGGTTTCAATTTGCTCGATGGCTTGCGGCGGG
>NZ_JWLD01000122.1 GCF_000813725.1 Leisingera sp. ANG-Vp | reverse complement strand
TGTTCGACAACGGCCGCCGCAAGGCAGAGCGTGAATTTGCTGCCGCCGATGTCGAAGTTGCAGCCGTCAACCTGTCCGAGGACATGAACACGAGGGTTGAAACTGCTGTCGGCCTCTACGCCGCAGCGTTGCGCGGCGACGAAAAAGCAACTTATGGCCAGCGCGCCATGCAGCGGATGCAGGAGTTCCGCCGCATTGTGCAGGGCCGCGTCGACGGCGGCGTGTCCGACCGCGCCGATCTCAACGTGGTGGACAGCAAGATCAGCGGCATCCGGACTGCGACTGCGACCGCGCAGGACGCTGCCGCCACTGCGCGGGCCGAGCTGCAGGCGATGACTGGCCAAGCCTTCCCGCAGAAGCCTTCGCATCTGGAAATCGGCACGCCGCCGGAGCAGGTGCAATTCCTTTCGGTGCTAAAGGCCGGCGCCGAAGCGGACCGCACCATTGCCCAGGCCAAATCCGGCCGCGCCGGGCTGCTGCCGCAGATTTCCGCGGCGGGCAATGTGACCACCGATGGCTCCGGTGCCGGGCTC
>NZ_JWLD01000121.1:1547-2245 GCF_000813725.1 Leisingera sp. ANG-Vp | reverse complement strand
CGCTTCGGCGGCGCGGGCCGAGGCGGCAATGGCAGCCTCGGCCACCTGGCCATAAGCGCTGTCAGGGGTGAGCAGCGAGCGGCGCTGCATCAGCTCATGGATCACTTCGGAGCTGTTTTCGCCGGATTGCGTGAAATTGCTGCGCGGGGCGGTGTCCGCCGCGCTTTCAGCACCGCCGAACGGCAGTGTCTGCGCGCAGGCCGACAGGCTGCACATCACTGCGATGGCGCAAAGAAAGCGTCCCGGTTGCATCCTGCCCTTTGCCCTTTTGTTTAAGGGTTTTAAAGTCTTGGGCCCGGCAGCACCTGGCTGCCGGGCCAGTCAATCAGATCACGGTATTGATGTCTTCATCGACGATCACAGTGGTGCCGTCACTGCCGAGGGTATAGACATTATAGGTCTCGCCATCGATGGTTTCGGTGCCGCCTGCAACTGCCCCGGAAATGGTCAGCTTATCGTCTGTATCGCCGTGCACGATCAGCGTATCGTCATTGTCCGACAGGGCGTTGATGTCCGCCTCGGTCAGGGTCAGGTCGACATTGTCCGCATGCACCAGGTTCAGCTCATCGATATTGAACTGCGATAGGCCTGCATTGCCCAGCACGCTTGCATCGGCCCCATCCTCAAGCACTACCATGTTGCCTGAGCTGTTGCCTGCGCTGTCCACCCGGTTGACCACCAGATGCGAGCCGTCCGGC
>NZ_JWLD01000121.1:0-965 GCF_000813725.1 Leisingera sp. ANG-Vp | reverse complement strand
TGCTGTGACGGTCGAAGGGGTAACCCGCAGCGCAACAGTGGATTCAGATGGCAATTGGGCGGCCACCTTCGAGGCTGGTTCGCTGCCCGCCGGGGAATACGACACTACCGTCAGCGTGACCTCGACAGACACCGCGGGCAATACCGCCAGCGCCACCGCCAGCCTGCATGTGGATACCGTGGTCGATCCGATTACGCTCGACTCCGGCGTCGAAGGCGACGACATCGTCAATGAAACCGAGCGCAGTGATGGGGTGACCCTGACCGGTACGGTGGAACCCGGATCCACCGTCGTCGTGCAGCTCGGCAGTGCCACCGAAACCGCAACCGTAGACGCCTCCGGCAATTGGAGTGTGGATTTTGCGGCCAGCGACATCCCGCAAGGCAGTTATGATGCGGATGTTGTGGTGACCGCTACCGATGCGGCCGGCAATACTGCGGAAATCAACGACACGCTGGCGATTGACACCGAAGTTTCACCCTTCACTGCAGACAGTGTCACCGACGATGACGCCCTGAACCTCGCCGAGCGGGCTGCAGGTCTCACCATGACCGGCACTGTAGAGCCCGGCTCGGATGTCAAAGTCACCATTCAGGGCGTGACCCGCACCGCATCGGTGGATGCCGATGGCAACTGGAGCGCCACTTTTGCGGCAGATGATCTGCTCGCTGGCACTTATACCGCCACAGCGGAAATCGAGGCCACCGACGCGGCCGGCAATACCGATACCCTGACCGAAACCTTCAGCGTCGACACCGAGTATGACGCGCCCAATATCGGCAGCGTAATCAGCACCGGCACCAGCGTCAGCGGTTTCTTCAGCGACGATTATGAGAGCAGCGACACCGTGCATGAGCTGACCAGCGGCGGCGCAGTGTCCGATGTCACCGGCACCGAAACAGATCTGGGCGGCGGCAACACCCTGTTCAACTTCGACTCCGATGTGCCGGACGGCTCGCATCTGG
>NZ_JWLD01000120.1 GCF_000813725.1 Leisingera sp. ANG-Vp | reverse complement strand
CCCCCCCCCCCCGCCGCAGCTCTACGCCCCCGCCGCCGCCCCGCTGGAGCAGGTCACCCGGGCAGGCCAAGGCGATGCGGACGAGGCCCGCCTCACTGAGCTGGCCGAGCAGACCTGGCCGCTCGACACCCTGCTGGACGACGTCATCGCCAGCCAGGTGGCGCGCAAGCTGATCGACAACGCCCTCTCCACCGGGCGCGAGGAAATCTGGGATTTCACCCCGCGCCCCCTCACCCAGAACACCAACTATGTCCGCCGCGGCGACGCCTTCCCCGAGGTCGAGCAGCGCGGCTACCTCCCCTACAAGACCAAAAGGACCTCCTCATGAGCTACAACGTCAAACTCTCGGGCGTCATGCCCGCCCTCGTCACCCCCTTCGGCAGCGACGGCAAGGTCGACTTTAATGCCTTCGAAAAACTGCTGACCCATTTCCGCGAGGCCGGCGTCACCGGCTGGGTGCCCAACGGCTCCACCGGCGAATACTTCAGCCAGTCCACCGAGGAACGCCGCCAGGTGCTGCAGTTCGTCAAGGAATTCGCCAACGATGACGAGATCCTTATCGCCGGCACCAACGCCCCCGCCACACGCGAAGTG
>NZ_JWLD01000012.1 GCF_000813725.1 Leisingera sp. ANG-Vp | reverse complement strand
CCCCGCCGCGCCGCCCGGGACGGCGCGGCGGAATCCCTTGTTTCCTTCTGATGCGCCTTGCGTTAAAGGCTGCGCAACCGAGTTGAAGGAGCCAAGTGATGACCAGCGGCAAGAACGGCCTGACCTATGCAGACGCAGGCGTGGACATTGATGCGGGCAACGCCCTGGTTGACCGGATCAAGCCGGCTGCCAAGCGCACCAACCGCTCTGGCGTGGCCGGCGGCCTGGGCGGCTTTGGCGCGCTGTTCGACCTGAAGGCCGCAGGCTACAGCGACCCGATCCTGGTCGGCGCCACCGACGGCGTTGGCACCAAGCTGCGGATTGCCATCGACACCGGTGTGGTGGACGGCGTTGGCATCGATCTGGTGGCAATGTGCGTGAACGACCTGGTCTGCCAGGGTGCTGAGCCGCTGTTCTTCCTCGACTATTTCGCCACTGGCAAGCTGGAAACAGACGTCGCCGCGCGCATCATCGAGGGCATCGCCGAGGGCTGCGTGCGCTCTGGCTGCGCGCTGATCGGCGGCGAGACCGCTGAAATGCCGGGCATGTACCCCGAGGGTGATTTCGACCTCGCAGGCTTTGCCGTCGGTGCCATGGAACGCGGCACTGCACTGCCCGAAGGCGTGCAGGAAGGCGACGTTCTCTTGGGCCTGGCCTCTGACGGCGTGCATTCCAACGGCTATTCGCTGGTGCGCAAGCTGGTGGAGGTCTCGGGCCTCGGCTGGGACGCTGATTGCCCATTTGGCGAAGGCTCCCTGGGCGCGGTGCTGCTGACCCCGACGCGCCTTTACGTCAAGCAGTGCCTGGCGGCTGTGCGGGCAGGGGGCGTTCACGCGCTGGCCCATATCACCGGCGGGGGCCTGACCGAGAACCTGCCGCGGGTGCTGCCCGAAGATCTGGGTGCAGACATCGACCTGAACGCTTGGGAATTGCCGCCCGTATTCAAATGGATGGCAGAAACCGGCAATATCGCCGAAGCAGAAATGCTGAAGACCTTCAACTGCGGCATTGGCATGATCCTGTCTGTCTCGGCCGACCGTGCCGATGCGCTGACCGAAGTGCTGGCCGCCGAAGGCGAGACCGTGTCGCGCCTGGGCACCGTGACCGCAGGCGCCGGCATGCGCTATTCGGGCAAGCTGCTGTGAGCCACAAGAAAGTCGCCATCCTGATTTCCGGCGGCGGCTCCAACATGGTGTCGCTGCTGGAAAGCATGACCGGAGACCATCCGGCGCGCCCCTGCCTGGTCTTGTCCAACAACGCCGATGCAGGCGGGCTGGCCAAGGCCGCGGCGGCGGGTGTGGCCACTGCCGTTGTCGACCACCGCCCGTTCAAGGACGACCGCGCAGCCTTTGAGGCCGAGCTGGTGAAGCCGATCTTTGAGGCCGGGGCAGACATCGTCTGCCTGGCCGGCTTCATGCGGGTGCTGACCGCCGGTTTCGTGTCGCAGTTCGAAGGCCGGATGCTGAACATCCATCCCTCGCTGCTGCCCAAGTACAAGGGGCTGCACACCCATGCCCGCGCGCTGGAGGCGGGCGACGCCGAGCATGGCTGCTCTGTGCACGAGGTGACGCCGCGCCTCGATGACGGGCCGCTCCTGGGCCAGGCCCGGGTGCCGGTGCTGGAGGGCGACACGCCCGATGTGCTGGCCGCACGGGTGCTGGTCGAAGAGCACAAACTCTATCCGGCGGTGCTGCGCCGTTTTGCCGCTGGAGACAAAACGCCGGTTCTGCTGGGCTGAGGCCCGGCTGATTGCAATGCCGGGGCCAAGCGCGTATCACATCCTGACCCTCACGAGATTGAAAAGCCGTTTTTGATGAAAACTCTGACATCTACCGAAGAATTGCAGGCCTTTTGCGAGGCTGCTGCCCAGCATCCCTATGTCACGGTGGATACCGAGTTTCTGCGCGAGCGGACCTATTACTCCAAGCTCTGCCTGATCCAGCTGGCCTTTTCCGGCGATGGCGAAAACGACGCGGTGCTGGTGGATCCGCTGGCCGAGGGCATCTCGCTGGAACCGCTCTATGACCTGTTCCGCAACGAGAATGTCGTGAAGGTGTTCCACGCCGCGCGCCAGGACTTGGAGATCTTCTGGGTCGACGCGCAGGTCTTCCCCAAGCCGCTGTTTGACACCCAGGTGGCGGCGATGGTTTGCGGCTTTGGCGAGCAGGCGGGCTATGAGACGCTGGTGCGCAAGATCGTCAAGCAGGGCCTGGACAAGACCTCGCGTTTCACCGACTGGTCGCGCCGCCCGCTGAGCGAGGCGCAAAAGACCTATGCGCTGGCGGACGTGACCCATCTGCGCAAGATCTACGAGTTTCTGGCGGCTGAGCTGGACAAGAGCGGCCGGGCTCACTGGGTGACCGAAGAGCTGCAGGTGCTGACCGATCCGGCGACCTATGACATCCGCCCCGAGGACGCCTGGAAACGGGTGAAAACCCGCACCACCTCGGGCAAGTTCCTGGCCGTTGTGCGGGAACTGGCGGCGTTCCGCGAGAGCTACGCCCAAACCAACAACGTGCCGCGCAACCGGGTGTTCAAGGATGACGCGCTGGTGGAGCTGGCCTCGACCAAGCCGCGCAACCCGGGCGAGCTGGGCGGTTCCCGCCTGCTGCTGCGCGAGGCGCGCAAGGGGGCGATTGCCGAGGGCATCCTTCAAGCCGTTGCCAAAGGCGTTGCCTGCCCGGCGGAAAAGCAGCCCAAGATGGACCGCAGCAAGGAAAAGCTGCAGGTGAACCCGGCGCTGGCGGACCTCCTGCGGGTGCTGCTGAAGGCCAAGACCGAAGCCGAAGGCGTTGCTGCCAAGCTGATTGCCCCGAGCGCTGATCTGGATGCCATTGCCGCAGGCCTGCGCGATGTTCCGGCCCTCAGCGGCTGGCGGCGCGAAGTCTTCGGCGCCGATGCGCTGCGCCTGTGCGACGGCGAGATCGGCCTTGCGGCCAAGGGGCAGGACGTGAAAGTGGTAGAGCTCTAAGCACTGACACATGCAAGAAAAGAAAACGCCCGCAACCGCGGGCGTTTTTTGCTTTCAGATTAAGCTTGCCGGGATCAGCGGCGGCGGCTTTCGCGGGCGTTCTCAGTGCCGTTCACCCGAACCGTGCGGATGCCTTCCAGATCCTGTTCTGTAACGGTGCGGGCGGCATGCACAGTGCGGCTGAACTCGCTGCCGGTGGGCGTCTGAAACTCGGGGTAAACAACCCGGAAGTCATAGGCGAGCACGCCGTCCTCGGGCAGTTCCACCGGGCGCAGTTCCACGTTGTAGGCGCCCTGGCGGCTGGCAATTGCGGTGGCATAGATGATGGCACCTGCAGCGGTCCGCTCGATTCGCAGATCAGAGATCCGGCTGATGAGGACAGTGACGTCCTCGGGCTCCGGACGGGCAAAAATACCGCGGGCATTGCTGTCCTGCGGCAGCAGCGGATTGGTGTTTGCTGCCGGTTCCACGGCTGCCGGTTCGGAGCTGCCGAACCAGTTGGACGGGTTGAGCCGTGAATCCTTCCAGCCGCAGCCCGCCAGCACCAGCGCCGAGGCCAATGTGATCGCCAAAGGTTTGTTCATCTGTCCCCGCCCCAAAATAAATTCCTTGCAAGGGATTACCCGATTGGCTGCGGCTTGAAAAGCGGTTGAAATGGGGCGGGCAGGGGCTTAGGTGCTGATCTGCCCCAGGATGCGTTATTGAGGATTGACCGGCGATGGCCACAGCTGCCTTTGAAGAGATCGTGGAAGACTTCGAGTTCATGGAGGACTGGGAGGACCGCTACCGCCATGTGATCGACCTGGGCAAGGCGATGGAGCCGCTGGACGAGGCGCTGAAAGTGCCTGCGACCAAGGTCGATGGCTGTGCCAGCCAGGTCTGGCTGCACGCGGCAATCGAGGGCGGCGAATTCCGGTTTGATGGCGACAGCGACGCAATGATCGTGCGCGGGCTGATTGCGGTGCTGCGCTGCCTCTACAATGGCCTGCCGGTGCAGGAAGTGGCTGCCGTGGACGCCAAGGCTGAGCTGGGGCGGCTGGGGCTGAACGAGCACCTGTCCTCGCAGCGCTCCAATGGCTTGCGGGCGATGATCGAGCGGGTCCGTGAAACAGCGATGGCGCAGGCCTGACGTACGCGGGCGAGGGGCCGGCCCCTCGTCGTCATTGGGCTCGAACAGATGGCGCCGCAATGACGACCCCTGGAGTATTTCAGGAAAGATGAAAGGCTACCGGGCCCAGTTCGTCATGGCGGCTTCCAGGTCGCCGTAGCCGGTGTGGCGGTGTTCGAACTCAAGTCCCATGCGCTCGGCGCATTCCTGTGCCTTTTCCATCAGCCTGGGGTCATTGACCTGTGACTGGTAGACCAGCTTGGTGTAATTGCCGAAGACCATATCCCGCAGTTCAGGGTTCTTATCGAGCCCCATCGGGCGCCAGACAAAGGCGTCGAACTGCTTGACCAGGAAATCCGTCAGGTAGAAGGCGGTGATTTCCCCTTCCTCGGAATGGCGGGCAAAGGTTTCATTGCCTTCGAAGAAGGAGTAGCAGTGCGGGCCTGCCACCATTTCGACGCCCAGCTCTTGGCATTTGCGCTCCAGCGCGCCGCCGGTGCCGCAGTCGGCGTAGACCACGAAGATCTTGTCATAAACCGCTGAATGCTTGGCCACGGCACCGTCAACGGCGTCAACGATTTGCTCCGGGTAAAGGTGCAGCTTGGCGGGCAGGCAGGTGAGGTCGATGTGATCCATGCCGTTTGCGTCCTTGATGGCAAGGATCTCGCGCGCCAGCGCGCCGCAGGCAATCAGCAGGATGCGGCCGGTCTTCTTTTCGGGCGCGGCCAGGCCCTGTTCGGTGAGGGAAGCTTCCTCAAGCGTCCGCCCGGTGGGGGGGCGGAAGGCAGCCCGCTCTGTCAAGCGGGCTGCGCGTCCTTTACGTGCCAAATCAGGCGCTCATCGAGTTGTGCTTGCGCGCAACGAAGTCCTTGGCCATTTCCACGGCCACGGCTGCGTCACGGCAATAGCCGTCGGCGCCGATTGCCTTGCCGAACTCTTCGTTCAGCGGCGCGCCGCCAACCAGCACGATGTAGTCTTCGCGCAGGCCCTGCTCGACCATGGTGTCGATGACCACTTTCATGTAGGGCATGGTGGTGGTCAGCAGAGCGGACATGCCGAGGATGTCCGGCTTGTGCTCTTCCATGGCTTCCAGGTAGTTCTCGACCGGGTTGTTGATGCCGATGTCGACAACCTCGAAGCCTGCGCCTTCCATCATCATGGAAACCAGGTTCTTGCCGATGTCGTGGATGTCGCCCTTGACGGTGCCGATGACCATGGAGCCCACGCGCGGCGCGCCGGTTTCGGCCAGCAGCGGCTTCAGGATGGCCATGCCGCCCTTCATCGCGTTGGCCGCAAGCAGCACTTCCGGAACGAACAGGATGCCGTCGCGGAAGTCGGCGCCGACGATGGTCATGCCGCCAACCAGCGCTTTGGTCAGAATGTCGTAGGGCGTCCAGCCGCGCTCGAGAAGGATGTTCACGCCTTCTTCGATTTCCTCTTTGAGACCATCATAGAGGTCATCAAACATCTGCTGAACAAGTTCCTCGTCATCGAGTTCAGAGAGGATGATGTCTTCTTCGTCCGACATTCGCTTAATCCTTGCTTACGGGGCGGGATGCCCCGTGTTGGCCTAGTTTTGGAACTTTTGTGACAGAATGCCGCCGCTCGACTGCATTGTTTGCGACATTGCTGTTGTCCGAACCGACCTATAGGAGGAAATTCGGCTGATTGATACTTCAGATTATGCATGAAAATCTTCAGTTCTGCGCATTTGTTCTTTATTTGTTCTTGCTGCAAGTGCATAATCAAGCCATGCCTTACCACAGCGTTTCCGACCCCATGCGACGCAAAGCGCGCGCCAGTCTCAGCAATGCGGCAGGCCGCTACGAACAGGCGCGGGATACTGTCGATGATGGCTGGTTTCAGGATGCGGATCCGGAAGTGATTCCCACCGAGGTGCGGGAGGAAGCAGCGCGGTCGCTGATCACCTATAACCGGTCTCCCGACCTGCCGTTCGACCGTTCCATCAATCCGTACCGGGGCTGCGAGCACGGCTGCATCTATTGTTTTGCCCGTCCGACCCATGCCTATCTGGGGCTGTCGCCGGGCATGGATTTTGAAACCCGGCTGGTGGCCCGGCCCAACGCAGCGGCGGTGCTGCGCAAGGAGCTGTCGGCGCCGCGCTACAGGGTGGCCACACTGGCTTTGGGAACCAACACCGATCCCTATCAGCCCTGCGAACGGGACTATGGCATCACCCGCGCCTGCCTGGAGGTGCTGCGCGATTTCAACCACCCGGTGGCGATCGTGACCAAGGGCGCGATGGTGGAGCGCGACCTGGACATCCTGGCGCCGATGGCGGCCAGGGGGCTGGTGCGGGTGGGAATTTCCGTCACCACCCTGGATCCGGACCTGTCGCGGCGGATGGAGCCGCGGGCGCCGCTGCCCGCACGGCGGCTGGCAGCCATCCGGCGGCTGACCGATGCAGGTGTGCCGGTGCGGATCATGACCTCGCCCGTTGTTCCGGGGCTGACAGATCATGAGCTGGAGGCGCTGCTGGCTGCCGGGGCAGAAGCGGGGGCGGATGCCGCCAGCTGGATCATGCTGCGGCTGCCGCGGGAAGTGTCGGAGCTGTGGCAGGAATGGCTGGCCGAGCATGAGCCTGGCCGCGCCGCCAAGGTAATGGCACGGCTGCGGGAGATGCACGGCGGCCGGGATTATGATCCGCGCTGGGGCCACCGGATGCGGGGCGAGGGGCGGTATGCGGAAATGATCGCCCAGCGGTTCAAGGCCGCGTGCAAACGTTTGGAGCTGAAGGAGCGGACGGCTGACCTGCGGGCTGACCTGTTTGCACGCCCGCCGCAGCCGGGGGACCAGCTCGCCCTGTTCTGACTCATAGTTGAAACCCGCAGCGGCGCATCTGTGCTATGCTGAAGGGGCAATGACGGAAAGGAAGGTGTCTCATGACGTCTGTTGCGATCAAAGCACGGGTCACGGGCCGGGTGCAGGGCGTGGCTTTCCGCACCTGGGCCAGGGCAGAGGCGGTGCGCCACGGGCTCTCCGGCTGGATCCGCAATGAGCCGGACGGGTCCGTACGGGCCCTGCTGATGGGGCCGGCCGCCAGCGTGGCCGATATGGTGCGCCGGATGGGCCGCGGGCCGGGCGCGGCGGCGGTAAAGGATGTTCTCACCGAACGCACGGAGCCCGAACCGGGGCTGACTGAGTTCCGGATCGTCAAGTAGGCTGATCCGCCTGAAGCAGCGCCAAAGAAAAGAACGGCCTGCAGCGGCTGCTGCCGGTGTGCCTATGGCTGGGCCTCTCTGGGCAGACCATATGTTCGCCCCCCAATAAAACGGATACGGCGCCGCATGTATGCGGCGCCGTATCTTGCTCATAAATCAGAGTGTTTCCCGCTTTACGCGGCCCCGCAGGCTCAGGCGCGGCGGCGGCGGCGGGAGCGGCGCTCGCCGCCTGCATTTGCATCTTCGCCGGTGCCATCGCTGTCAGAGGTGAAGGGACCCAGGACTTCGACGATCTCCTCCAGCGCCGGGCGGTCGCCGCGCGGCCGGGTGTCCAGCGCTTCGCGCATGGCGCTGAGGTGGGCCGGCATTGTGCCGCAGCAGCCGCCAATGATCTTGGCGCCGGCATTGCGGGCCATGACCGCATATTCGCCCATCAGTTCCGGGGTGCCGTCATAATGAATGTGGCCGTCGACATATTTCGGTATGCCCGCGTTGCCCTTGGAGATCACCGGGCGCTCGGTGCCTTGCGCGGCAAAGCCCAGAACGGTGCGCAGAATGTCGGATGCGCCGGTGCCGCAGTTGGCGCCAAAGGCCAGCGGGGCATTGTCAAACTCTTCCACCAGCTGGGCCAGATCCGCCGAAGTCACACCCATCATGGTGCGTCCTGCGGTGTCAAAGCTCATGGTGCCGCACCAGGGCATGCCGGCCAGTTTGAACGCTTCTGCAGCAGCGCGGAACTCTTCCGGGGCCGAGATGGTCTCGACCCACAGCACATCCGCGCCGCCTTCCTTCAGGGCGTCTGCCTGCTCATGGAACATTTCCACTGCGAGGGAATGGGACATCTCGCCGACGGGCTGAAAAATCTCACCGGTCGGGCCGACCGAGCCGGCCACCGCAATTTTGCGCTCCGCCTTGTCGGCAACTTCGCGGCCGAGTTCTGCAGCGGCGCGGTTCAGCTCGCGCACCCGGCCTTGGGCGTCGTGCAGCTTGAGGCGCGCTGCGGTGCCGCCAAAGCTGTTGGTCAGGAACAGGTCGCTGCCCGCATCCACCGACCCCTGATACAGCGCCATGATCTTCTTGGGCTCATCGGTGTTCCACAATTCAGGCGCATCGCCGGATTGCAGCCCCATAGCAAACAGGTTGGTGCCGGTCGCACCGTCCGCCAGCAGAACGTCTTTGGTCTCTAGCAAATGAGTGAAGGTGTTGGTCATAGCTCATGTCCCGATCAGGGGCCGCCGCAAAACGGAGTGCGGGCGGCTGGTAGGTCTGGTGTTCTCTCTCATGCCGTATGGGCAAGCGCAATTTCATTTTCTTCATCTTCATTATGAGTTTGCGCACCTCCGGCTGCCGGCAGCACCGCGGGCGGTCGGTGCACAAGGCGCACAAGTTCGGCAATGCAGAGCGCCATCTGCAGCCAGCCTGGCGCCGCCATGTAGCGGGGTTCCCATGACGGGGCAAAACAGGTCTTGAACCGGCGCAGGCCCCGGTCGACGCCTTTGGCCAGCCGGTGATCCGGGACTGCAGCCAGCGACAGGCGGCTGATCCCGGCGGCGGCGGCTGAAGCAATTCCTGCGCGTACCAGTGCGTGGCCGGCGCCGTCCGGCGCATCCGGGCGCAGGCGGATCAGGTCGAGGCACCATTCGCGCGAAGATGCATGGAAGCTGGCGAAACCGATCAGTTTCCCCTCCAGGAAGGCCAGAACAATTTCTTGCCCGGCGACGTAGCCTGGCTCGAACCGGCCCATCGTTGTGCCATAGGCGGTTCCGTGGGCGGCCTGCCAGGCTGCGTCCACCTCTTGCATCTGATCAAGCGGCAGCGAGGCGCCTGCCGAAAAGGCCTCCAGCCCGGCCTTTTCCGCGTGGCGCAGTTTGCGGCGCAGCTGGCGGCGGCTGGATCCCTTTTCGGCGAAGGCCAAAGGGTTCAGCACGGCCTCTTCGGCAATCCGCAGAACCCGCCATCCGGCCTTGCGCGCCTCTAATGCAGTGCGGGGGGCGCACTTATAGTAGCAGGCGGCAGCATTGCGGCTGCGGGCGTGGGCCGCCAGCGGGGCAAATGTCTCCTGGGTGATGCCGGAGAGGGGGTCAAACAGCGCGACCGAGGCTTGCGGCGTGTTCAGCAGCGCCACCTGATTGAGGCCGAAAGCCTGCACATGGCCGCCGTTTTGCCGGATGATTCCGGCTTCAGAGCATGTCCGGTCTTTGGGGAGAGCAGCGGGCGACAAAGCGCGGCTGCCTAGCAGATCCGTGTCTTCCAGGGGCTTGTTGCGCACCGGGATGAGGCCGGGGAAGATCAGCAGCAGGCCTGCCAGAACGGCCGGAACAGCGTAATAGACCAGCCGGAAGGCCAGCAGCCCGGCAATCAGCGTGCTGTCAGGCACCGCGGGAAGCAATGCACAGAGGGCAAGTTCAAACGGGCCCGCACCGCCTGGAGCGGAGGAGACGACTGCCAGCCCCAGCGCCACGGCATAGGCCGTCAGGAGCGGTGCCCAGGAGACGCCTGCGCCTTCCGGCAGCAGCAGCCACAGGGCGGTGCCGGCTGCTGCAACGTCCGCAACCGCCCAGAACCCCAGCGCGGCCATGGCCGTCAGCGAAGGCCAGCGCAGCTTGATCCGGAACAGGGGCATTTCCGGGTGAAGAAAGCTGGCAGCCGCAATGGCCGTGGCTGCCAGAAGGATCAGCCCCCCGGCCCAGGACAGGCCCGGCGCAGGCGGGGCCAGGATCAGAGCCGCGCCGCAAATCACTGAAAGCGCGGCTAGAAAAGTAGCCGCGACCAGGGCTGTCAGCTGGCCTGCCTGCAGCGGCGAAAGCCCCGGCAGCAGCCGCCAGCGGGCGTAGGCGCCTGTAAACAGGCCAAACCCGGCGGTTTGGGAAAAGGCAATCGCCGCGATGCCTGCGCGCCGCGCTTCGGGACCGTCCAGCCCGGTTTGAAGGTGCCGATGGGCGACGGAATCATAGCGTCCCAGGGCCCAGAAGCTGAGTGCGGTTGCCAAGGCTGCGCCTGCCCACTTCCAGGCAGGCAGCCCGGCCAGAACGGCGCCCAGCTCGGCCAGCGGCGGTAGCTCTGTCTGCGCCCGCAGCAGCCAAAGGCAGACCCCCATGACCAGAAACGGCACAGTGAGCCTGATCAGCCGCGCGGCCGGTCTGCGGGCGGGCGATTTTGAAAACAGCATAACAATCCTGAGCTGGCAGAGCAGAAAGGCAGTCTGCGCCAGTCTAGGTGCAGCGGTTTTCAGTTGGGTTAACCTGTAAAATTGTGCGCGGAAATACTTATGGAGCCTCTGCCCTGTGCGCCAGATCGCCAGATCAGGCCTGCGCCGGGCGGTCAGTGCCAGCGCAAGTCAGGCCGACAGTCAGGCGGTGGCCGGAGGGTGCCGGTTCAGCCGTCCTCTTGCAGGATCTCTTCCTGGGCCTGCGGCATCATCTCGCGGATCTTGCCGCGGATCTGCTCCTGAGTGGCCCGGTAGCCGAGATCGCCGTACAGCTTGCGCACCAGATCCTCGTGGCCTGCTTCTTCAAGATCGGCGGCAACAACGGTTTGGGCATACTCATCTGCGGCAGACCCGGTTTTGCCCAAAAGCTCAGCCGCCCAAAGCCCAACCAGCTTGTTGCGGCGCGCACGCGCTTTGAACTGCATTTCCTCATCATGCGCGAATTTGGCTTCGAAGGCCTGCTCGCGTTCGTCGAATGTCGTCATGGCTGATCCTCTTTAACCGCTTTTCACCTTTGTAATGATAGGAGCGTGATCCCCCTCCAGGGCAAGAAAAAACTGAGCCGGTCAAAGCCCTTGTCTGACGCAGCCTGCCGGGAGCACGCCCGCCGGCCTGCCGCGGGGGCAGGCCGAAGCGCTGCCATGGGCGCTGACAGGCAAGGGCCGGCCCGCAGCAAGCTTGCGGCGCGGCCCCCCTTGCACTATGAGGGCGGCACATCGCAGGGCCGGATTCCCGGCATTGACCCGAAAGGTTCCCAATGGCGCGCCGCAAGAAAATCTACGAAGGCAAGGCAAAGACACTGTACGAAGGCCCCGAGCCGGGCACCATTGTGCAGTATTTCAAGGACGATGCCACCGCTTTCAATGCTGAAAAGCACGACGTGATCGAGGGCAAGGGCGTCCTGAACAACATCCTCAGCGAGTTCTTCATGCTGGGCCTGGCGCAGATCGGCGTGCCGACCCATTTCCTGAAGCGTCTGAACATGCGCGAGCAGCTGGTGCGCAGCTGCGAGATCGTGCCGCTGGAAGTGATCGTGCGCAACTATGCGGCGGGCTCCATTTCCAAGCGCCTGGGCATCGACGAAGGCACCCAGCTGCCGCGCCCGATCGTGGAATACTGCTATAAGGACGACGCCCTGGGCGATCCGCTGGTCACCGAGGAGCATATCGCTGCCTTTGGCTGGGCCAGCCAGCAGGACATGGACGACATCCTGAGCCTGGCGCTGCGGGTGAATGACTTCCTGTCCGGTGTGTTCCTGGCGGTGGGCATCCGCCTGGTCGACTTCAAGATCGAGATCGGCCGCGTGTACGAGGGCGACTTCCAGCGCCTGGTGATTGCTGACGAGATCAGCCCCGACAGCTGCCGCCTGTGGGACATCAAGACCGGCCAGAAGCTGGACAAGGACGTGTTCCGCCGCGACCTGGGCAGCCTGACCGATGCCTACAGCGAAGTGGCGCGCCGTCTGGGCGTGATGCCGAACAACCCGCCGGCGCCGGGCAAACCGACGCTGGTGAACTGATCCGGTCCCGCCCTGCTGACAGGGCGGGATTTTGAGTATTTTGCAAAGAAGAAGCCCGCCAGGGCTTCGCCATCGAAAACCTGAGGGATGAAGCGATGAAGGCACGGGTGCATGTGATGCTGAAGAACGGGGTTCTGGATCCGCAGGGCGAGGCGGTGCGCCACGCGCTGGGGGCTCTGGGCTTTGACAAGGTCGAAGGCGTGCGTCAGGGCAAGGTGATCGACCTGGATCTGGCCGAAGGCGCCACCGAGGCCGACGTGACCGCGATGTGCGAGAAGCTGCTGGCCAACACCGTGATCGAATCCTACAGCATCGAGATGGCCTGATGAAAGCGGCGGTTGTTGTTTTCCCGGGCTCGAACTGCGACCGCGATCTGGCGGTGGCGTTTGAGCAGGCCGGTTTCGACGTGTCGATGGTCTGGCACAAGGACAGTGCGCTGCCGGAGGGGGTCGACATCGTCGGCGTGCCGGGCGGCTTTTCCTATGGCGACTACCTGCGCTGCGGCGCCATCGCGGCGCAGTCTCCGATCTGCAAGGCCGTAATTGAGCACGCGGACCGCGGCGGCTATGCCCTCGGCGTCTGCAACGGCTTTCAGATCCTGACCGAAACCGGCGTGCTGCCAGGCGCGCTGCTGCGCAACGCGGGCCTGAAGTACATTTGCCGCACCGTGGGGCTGCAGGTTGCGACCTCTGACAGCGTCTTTACCCAAGGGTACAACGCGGGCGATGTGATCGGGGTGCCGATTGCCCACCACGACGGCAACTATTTTGCCGATGCAGACACCGTCAAGGCACTGCAGGATCAGGACCGTGTTGCCTTCACCTATGAAGAGAACCCCAACGGTTCTGTGGCGGACATCGCAGGCATCCTGTCTGAAAACCGCCGTGTTCTCGGCATGATGCCGCATCCGGAGCGCGCCGCGGACGAGGGCCACGGCGGCACCGACGGGACGGCCATGTTCCGCGCATTGGCCGGCATGGTCACCGCTGCGTGACTTGAGAAGGCGGGGCGGCCGCAATAGGTATAGACTATGACCGCCCCGCGCTCTGATTTGACCAAATCCAAACCCAGAACCGGCTCGCGCACGATTTCGTGGCGCGCCCGGCTGGCGCTTGTGCTGTTCATGGCGGCAGCGGCCATCACGGTCTGGACCACGAACCGGGCGCTGACCCACCGTTTTACCGAAAGCACCCGCAACCGGGCCGAGCTGCGTCTGGCGCTCTATTCCGGCAACCTGCTGAGCGAGCTGCGCCAGCACGCCATCGTGCCGCAGCTGCTGGCGCGCGACCAGACTCTGATCTCGGCGCTGCAATCGAGCGACTTTTCCCTGTCTACCCAGCGGCTGATCTCTTTTGTCGATGAGATCGGCGCCGCCTCGATCATGCTTCTGGCGCAGGACGGGCGCACGGTGGCCGCCACCGACCGCAACCGTCTGGGCGAGAGCCACCGCAACGCGGCCTATTTCGTCGATGCGGTGCGCGCCAAGTCGACCGTGTTCTCGGTGATCCCGCGCGAGGTCGGCGGCTACCGGTTCACGTATTCCCGGCGCATGGTGGATGCCACAGGCGTGCTGGGCGCCATTGTGGTCGAGGTCGACCTGCAGAAGTTCGAGCGGGCCTGGGCAGGGATTTCCGACGCGGTGCTGGTCACCGACAGCACCGGCAATATCATCCTTGCCACTGAGGCACGCTGGCGCGGGTTGAAGGAAGACGACGCGCTGACCCTGCAAACGCCGGAGGGTGCCATCCAGCGGGCGATCCGCGCCACCACCGACTGGACTGCGCTGCCGCCGGACGCCTATCTGCAGGGCGAGGCGGTGATGCGGCTGGAGACCCGGGTGCCGTTCCAGGGGTGGCGGATGGCCTCCTTCACCACCTACGCCTCTGTGCGCGAGCGGGTGAACGCGGTGCTGGCGCTGGAAATCATGGGATTCGCGATCCTTCTGGCGCTGGCCTTCTATGCGCTCAGCCGGAAAACCGCGCTGCGGATGGCGCTGTTCCAGCGCGAGTCGGCAGAGCTTCGCGTATTGAACGCTCGCCTGCAGCGGGAAATTGCCGAGCGGGAGCGGATGCAAAAGACCCTGGCGGTGGCCGAACAGAGCCTGGCGCAGAGCTCGAAACTGGCTGCCTTGGGGGAGATGTCGGCGGCCGTCAGCCACGAATTGAATCAGCCGCTTGCGGCGATGAAAACCTATCTGGCGGGCGCCCGTCTGCTGCTCAATCGCAACCGGCCGGATGAAGCGCTGGCCTCCTTCGGCCGCATCGATGACCTGATTGAGCGGATGGGGGCGATCACCCGCCAGCTGAAGTCTTATGCCCGCAAGGGCGGCGATGCGTTCAGCCCTGTAAACTTGGGCGATGCGCTGGCCTCGAGCCTTTCGATGATGGAGCCGCAGCTGCGCCAGCGGCATGTGAAAATCACCCGGATTTTGCCGGAAGAACCTGTTATGGTGATGGGGGACCGGATGCGGCTGGAACAGGTCATGGTCAACCTCTTGCGCAATGCGCTGGACGCCACCAAGTCGGTGCCGGACCCGGAGGTGGAAATCCTCCTGGCCGCTGGCGAGACCGCGACCCTTTCGGTGCGCGACAACGGGGTGGGGATCAAGGACTTCGACGAGCTGTTCGAGCCCTTCTACACCACCAAGCAGCCCGGCGACGGGGTGGGTTTGGGGCTTGCCATCTCCTCGGGGATCGTCAACGACCTTGGGGGACGGCTGACCGCCCGCAATGGCCAGAACGGCGGCGCGGTCTTTGAGATGCAATTGCCGGTCCTGGTGGACGGCATCGAGGCGGCGGAGTGACCGCAGCCCGCAAGACGTAGGAGAGGACGCGCATGGCACAGGCTATGAAGATCGCGATCGTCGATGATGAACAGGATATGCGGCAGTCGATCAGCCAGTGGCTGGCGCTGTCGGGCTATGACACCGAGACCTTCTCGAGCGCCGAGGAAGCGCTGAAGGTGCTGGGCCCGGATTACCCCGGGATCGTGATTTCCGACATCAAGATGCCTGGCATGGACGGGATGCAGTTCCTGAAAAAGCTGATGGGCAGCGACTCCGCGCTGCCGGTGATCATGATCACCGGCCATGGCGATGTGCCGATGGCGGTCGAAGCAATGCGCGTCGGCGCCTTCGACTTCCTCGAAAAACCGTTCAACCCGGACCGCATGTCGGAACTGGCCAAACGCGCCACCGGCGCCCGCCGCCTGACGCTGGACAACCGGGCCCTGCGGCGCGAGCTGTCCGACGGCGGCCAGATCATGAAAAAGCTGATCGGCCAAAGCCCGGTGATGGAGCGGCTGCGCGAGGACATCCTGGACTTGGGCCAGGCCGACGGCCATGTGCTGATCGACGGCGAAACCGGCACCGGCAAGACGCTGGTCGCCCATGCGCTGCATGCGGTTGGCAGCCGGGCGGGGAAGAAATTCGTGCTGATCTCCTGCGCCGCGCTGGAAGAGGAGGCGCTGGCCAAACGCCTGTTCGGCCCGATGCTGCCGGAAGACAGCATGCTGCCTGCGATCGAGGAAGCGCGCGGCGGCACTCTGGTGCTGGAAGACATCGATGCGTTGTCGGAAACCCTGCAGGCCAAGCTGCTGAGCGTGATCAACGAGCAGGGCACCCCGGCGGAAACCCGGATCATCGCGATCTCCAATCTGCAGGAAGCGGGCAAGACCTGCGAAGACGCGCTGCGCCCGGATCTGTTCTACCGTCTGGCGGCGCTGCGCATCACCGTGCCGCCGCTGCGCCAGCGCGGCGAGGATATCCTGACCCTGTTCACCCGCCTGTCGGAACAGTTCTCCGAAGAATACGGCTGCGACGCTCCGCAGGTCAGCGCCCAGGAAGCCGCGCAGCTGCTGCAGGCGCCCTGGCCGGGCAATGTGCGCCAGCTGATCAATATCGCGGAACGCGCAGTTCTTCAGTCGCGCCGCGGCTCGGGCACCATCGCGTCGCTCCTGATGTCCGATCACGAGGAAATGCAGCCGGTGATGACCACCGAAGGCAAGCCGCTGAAGGAATATGTGGAAGCCTTTGAGCGGATGCTGATCGACAACACCATGCGCCGCCACAAGGGCTCGATTGCCAGCGTAATGGACGAGCTGTGCCTGCCGCGCCGGACCCTGAACGAGAAGATGGCGAAATACGGCCTGCAGCGCTCGGATTACCTGGCCTGACCCAGCCGGTGCCGTTTTCCGGCATGGAAAACGGCACGGAAAATCTGCGCTTACTGTGGTCGAAGTTTCGCAGAATTCCGGTGGTCGGCGGAAAAATTACCTGAAATTAACGGCTTGCCTGCTAAAGGCAGGCTGTTTGCATTTTAAGGCTCTGCAGAGTCGAATGGCCATTGTCATTACCTATCCACAGGCCTTATGCTGACCCAACGGGCCGGAAACCGGCATATGGTTTCGCCCGTTCTGATGAGTTTCGCTGGCTCTGGCTTTTGTCCGGCACGACCCGAGAAAGCTGCAGCCAGACCGATTGGCCCTCTTACCCGGAGGGCAGTTTAGCGCCCGAACCGGGTATATCACCGGTGAAGGGATAATAGGGCAGGGACGGGACAGCCCGCCTGCCGGAGAAGAACCGCGATGACACGCGCGAGAGCGAAGAGCACTGAGGCAGGAAGGCCGGGCAATGTCCCCGGGACCACCTGCTGCACCGCGCTGTCTGAGATCGCCCTGACAAGACACCACCCAAAACGCGCGCGGCCGCCTGGAAGCAGACAGCTTGCGGGCGCACAGGGCAGGTGCACCAAGGACACATGGCTAAGAAAATGCTTATCGATGCCACCCACGCGGAAGAGACCCGCGTCGTGGTGGTCGACGGAAACAAGGTTGAGGAGTTCGACTTTGAATCCGAAAACAAACGGCAGCTTGCCGGCAATATCTATCTCGCAAAAGTAACCCGGGTCGAACCGTCGCTGCAGGCGGCGTTTGTGGACTATGGCGGCAACCGCCATGGCTTCCTGGCGTTTTCGGAAATCCACCCGGACTACTACCAGATCCCGGTGGCCGACCGCGAAGCGCTGATGGAAGAAGAGCGCGCCTATGCCGAGGCGATGCGCGCCCGCGACGAGGAAGAGGAAGCCAAGCAGGTCAAGCCCAAGCGCTCGCGCAAGTCCAAGTCTGCTGCCAAGGCGGCCAAGGCGTCGTCAGATGACGCGGTGGAGACCAAAGAGGTCGAAACCCCGGAAGAGCAGCCCGCAGAGATCGCCGGCATGGAGACCATCGACCTGAGCGACAGCGCTGAGGCGGTGGACGAACCGGCTGCAGAGCTGGCCGAGGTTCCGGAAGGCTCGTCGCCTATGGAGCGGGTGTCGGATACTCCGGTCGAAGACCCGGATGAGGCCGCCGCGGAAGACGCCACTGGCGAAGATGCTGGCGAGGCTGATGCCGCGGTTCAGGACGGTGAAGCGGCGGAAGCTCAGGCCGAGGCGGAAGAGCCCAAGGCTGAGGCAGCCGAAGCTGAAGCAGACACGGATACTGCAAAAGACGCAGCCCCGGCTGAAGAAGCTGCTGCTGACGCAGAAGCTGCTCCTGCAGAGACCGCAGAAGCGGAAGCTGATACCCCTGCGGACAGCGGGGCTGAAGCTGCTGAGGCAGAGGCTTCCGAGCCTGAAGCTAAGTCGGAAGAGACTGCAGAGACCGCGCCGGCGGACGCCGCTGGTGAAGAAGCATCCTCTGAAGAGGGTGACAGCGACGACGAAGACGACGGCAAGAAATCCCGCCGGGCCGATGCGACCTCCAAAGACGAAAGCATCGAATCCGTTGCCGACGAGGACGACAGCGAGGACATCCGTCCGCCGCGCAAACCGCGTCCGCGCCGCTACAAGATCCAGGAAGTCATCAAAGTTCGTCAGGTCCTGCTGGTGCAGGTTGTCAAGGAAGAGCGCGGCAACAAGGGCGCAGCCCTGACCACCTATCTGTCGCTGGCTGGCCGCTACTGCGTGCTGATGCCCAACACCGCCCGCGGCGGCGGCATCTCCCGCAAGATCACCAATGCTGCCGACCGCAAGAAGCTGAAAGACATTGCTGCCGAGATGGACGTGCCTTCGGGCGCGGGCCTGATCGTGCGCACCGCCGGTGCCAAGCGCACCAAATCCGAGATCAAGCGCGACTATGAATACCTGCAGCGCATGTGGGAGCAGATCCGCGAGCTGACGCTGAAATCCATCGCGCCGGCCAAGATCTATGAAGAAGGCGACCTGATCAAACGCTCGATCCGCGACCTCTACAGCCGCGAGATCGACGAGGTTCTGGTGGAAGGCGACCGCGGCTACCGCATCGCCAAGGACTTCATGAAGATGATCATGCCGTCCCACGCCAAGAACGTGAAGCACTACCAGGAAGCGCTGCCGCTGTTCGCGCGCTACCAGGTCGAAAGCTACCTGGCGGGCATGTTCAACCCGACAGTGCAGCTGAAGTCCGGCGGCTACATCGTGATCGGCGTGACCGAGGCGCTGGTGGCGATCGACGTGAACTCCGGCCGCGCGACCAAGGAAGCCTCGATCGAGGAAACCGCGCTCAAGACCAACCTGGAAGCGGCTGAGGAAGTCGCCCGCCAGCTGCGTCTGCGCGACCTCGCAGGCCTCATTGTCATCGACTTCATCGACATGGACGAGCGCAAGAACAACGCCGCCGTCGAAAAGCGCATGAAGGACAAGCTGAAGACCGACCGCGCCCGCATTCAGGTGGGCCGGATTTCGGGCTTTGGCCTGATGGAAATGTCGCGCCAGCGCCTGCGCCCCGGTATGATAGAGGCGACCACGGCGCCTTGCCCGCATTGCCATGGCACCGGCCTGATCCGCTCGGACGACTCGATGGCGCTGTCGATCCTGCGCCAGATCGAGGAAGAGGGCACCCGCCGCCGTTCCCGCGAGGTTCTGGTGCGCTGCCCGGTCTCCATCGCCAACTTCCTGATGAACCAGAAACGCGAGCATATCGCCCAGATCGAAGCCCGCTACGGTCTTTCCGTGCGCATCGAAGGCGACATGCATCTGGTCAGCCCGGACTTTGTTCTAGAGAAGTTTAAGACTGCGTCGCGCAACGTGCCCGCGGCACCTGCTCCGGTGGTGTCGGTGGATACCTCGATCATGGATCAGGTGGACGCTGAGGAAGCCAAGCAGGAAGAGGAAGAGGCTGCTGCAGCAACTGAGACGGCCGAGGACGGCACTCAGGAGGACAAGCCCAAGCGCAAGCGCCGCCGCCGCCGCCGCCGCAAGTCCGGATCCGGCGATCAGGCCCAGGCGGGCGAGGGCGCAGAAGCGGCTGCTGAGGACCAGGAACAGCCCAAGGAAGACGCCGCTGAGGCCGAGACCGCAGCAGAGGGCGAAGAAGCGGCTCCGGAAGAAGTGAAGGAGAAGAAGAAGCCTTCCCGCACCCGCACCCGGTCGCGCAAGTCCAAGCCGAAGAAGGAAGAGGCGGAAACAGCTGAGGTTTCCGAGGCTTCCGGGGAGGCCGCCGTTTCCGAAGCAGAAACCGGGAACGCTGCAGAAGATGCCTCCGAGGCGGCTGAACCCGTTGCGGAACCTGTTGAGACCGCTTCCGGGGAAGCTCCGGCAGAAGAAGCTCTGGCACCCGAAGCCCCTGAGGCTGAAGCTCCCGAGGCTGAGGCCGCTGCTGAAAGCCCGGAGCAGGAAGCCGCCGAAGACGCTGGCGCTGACACGGCCGCTCCGGCTGCGGATGCAGCTTCTGAGGAGGGTGCCGCCGCGGCTCCGGCTGATGACACACCTGCCGAAGAGGCCGAAGCGGTGGCAGATGCAGCAGAGGAACCCGCTGCAGAACCGGTTGCTGAGGACGCAGAACCTGTAGCGGAATCCCCTGCTGAAGAAGAGCCCGTTCAAGCTGAACCGGTGCCGGAAGCTGAGGAAAAGCAACCGGAGCCTGCGATGGCAGGGGCCGAGGCAGAGCCTGAGCCTGCAGCGCCGCCCAAGCCCAAACGCCGCGGCTGGTGGTCGATGGGAAGCTGAGGCTGAAAGAAGCAAACTGAAAGGCAGGCCGGTTGGCCTGCCTTTTTCTTTTGGCTCCGCCGGGCGCCGCAGGACAACTCAAACATCTGTTTTCCCGCACAGGAACCGGTCCGGAAAACAGGTGCCTTCCGGGGTTTGCAGTGCAGAAAGTGCTTTGGTTGCGGGCTTAGCGCCCTTTGCGGATCAGATAGACCTGATGGCCGGCGCCATCGCTGTGGCCAAGGAATTCATGCCCCGCCTCATTGCAGAAATGCGGCACGTCGATCACCGCCGCAGGGTCATCCGCCAGCAGCTCCAGCACATGGCCGGGCTGCAGCGTTTTCAGCCGCTTGCGGGCCTTCAGGACGGGCAGGGGGCATAACAGCCCGATGGCATCCAGAGTCTCTTTGATCTCGCTCATGGTTTTCAGATAAGGGGGATGTTTCATGCTGTCCACAAGGATGTGACCAGCCGTCCCCGTGACGTTGGTCCGCAGCTGACATAAGTGTTGGGGCATGTTTGGAATCGAGATCATAGACGCAGGGCTGCTCCCTGCCATGCTGGTGGCGCTGCTGGGCGGCGTGATCAGTTTTCTGTCGCCCTGCGTCCTGCCGATCGTGCCGCCTTATCTGGCCTATATGAGCGGCGTCACCATCGGCGAGATGCAAGGCACCGCCGCGGCCCGCCGCAAGGCAGTCATCGCCGCGCTGTTCTTTGTCCTTGGGCTGTCGACCGTGTTCCTGCTCCTGGGCTTCACCGCTTCGGCCTTTGGGGCCTTTGTGCTGCAGAATCAGGAGCTTTTCGCCCAGGTCTCCGGCGTGGTTGTCATTGTCTTCGGCCTGCATTTCCTGTCGGTCTTCCGCATTCCGCTGCTGGACCGCGAGGCGCGGATGGAGGCTGGTGAATCCGGCGGCTCAGCCTTGGGTGCTTATGTGCTCGGCCTCGCCTTTGCCTTTGGCTGGACCCCCTGCATCGGCCCGCAGCTGGGCGCCATTCTGTCGCTGGCGGCCTCGGAGGCCTCGGTCAGCCGCGGCACCATTCTGCTGGGCGTTTATGCTGCAGGCCTGGGCATTCCCTTCCTGCTGGCGGCCATGTTCCTCAACCGCTCCATGGTGCTGATGAACAAGATGAAACGCCACATGGGGCTGATCGAGAAGATCATGGGCGGGCTGTTGCTGTTTGTCGGCATTATGCTGGTTACCGGTTTGTTCACCACTTTCTCCTGGTGGCTGCTGGAAACCTTCCCGGCGCTGGCAGCACTGGGTTGATCTCAGGGGTATTCAAAGGGGCCGTCGGGCCCCTTTTTCTTTGCCCGGAGCGGCCTTACTCTTGCCGGATTGCACTGCTAATCTGAATTGGCAAGGCAGAGCAGGTAAGAGCGTGGATCACAGCGGCTCCCATTCCCAGGACGTGCGCAAGCGCCGGGTGTTCTACATCCCGGGCTACGATCCGATTCACCCGCGCCGCTACCGCGAGCTCTACCGCAAGGAAAGCGCCGCCCAGGCGCAGGTTTCCGGCTATGGCATTTCCCTGTCGCCCAAGCAGACCAAAGGCCCCTACGGCTGGCACGTCGCCGCTGAAATGGACGGCACCGAAGTCCAGGCTGATGTGGAGGTTCTGGTCTGGTCCGATATCGTGCGCGGCAGCATGGAGGCCACTATCGCAGGCACCTACCTGCAGCTGGCCCGCACCGCCTGGATCTATATCACCACCGGCGCGCTCAGACGGTTGATGCGGCTGCGCAAGGGGCCGGTGATCGCGGCGCTCTATCCCGTGGGCATGCTGATCCTGCAGGCCATATTGGCGCTGCTGCTGGCCTGGGGCGTGGCCCATGCTGTATCACTTCCGGCGGGGGCAGTGGGGCTGGACGGCGGCATCGTTGCGGCAGCTGGCTGGGCCTTGGGCCTGGGTGCGGGCTATGCGCTGCTGCATTGGTTCAAGGCGCGCGATGGCAAGCTGTTTGCCTACTACCTGATGCACGACTACGCCTATTCTGCTGCGTCCCGTGGTGCCAACCCGCCAGAACTTGAAGCCCGGATGGCCGAATTCCGCCATCTGATTTCGGATGCTCTGCAAGACCGCAGTTTGGATGAAGTTCTTGTTGTCGGCCATTCCTCCGGTGCCCATGTCGGCGTGTCCGTGCTGGCGGATCTGATCCGGGAGGGTCTGCCCGCAGACCGCCCGGCGCTTGGCTTCCTGTCGCTGGGGCAGGTGGTGCCGATGGTTTCCTTCCTGCCGCAGGCCAAACGGCTGCGCGCAGACCTCAGATACCTGTCGCAGCGCGGCGAGCTTGCCTGGGTGGACGTCACTGCCCCCGGCGACGGCTGCGCCTTTGCGCTCTGCGATCCGGTTGCCGTCAGCGGCGTGGCAACTGAACAGAAGCGCTGGCCGCTGGTGTTTTCCGCTGCTTTCACCCAGACGCTCAGCCCGGAGCGCTGGCAGAAGCTGCGCTGGCGGTTCTTCCGGCTGCATTTCCAGTATCTCTGCGCTTTCGACCGGCCGGGCGACTATGACTATTTCCGCATCACCGCCGGGCCGCTGACCCTGGCCGCACGGTACAGGGACCGGAAACCTTCGCAGTCCCGGATTGACGTGGCGGTGTCCAAGTTCACGTCGGTGGCCGCTGAATGACGCAAGTTCTGCCGCCGAAACCCCCGGCACGCCCGGACCGTGTGTCTCTGTGGCGCTATGTGAAACTGTTCCGCCAGGACATTCTGTCGGCACAGCCTGCGCGGCTTTACCGGGCCTGGATGGCCGAGTTCCGCACGCCGTTTTTCCGCTCCTTCCTGGTCAACCAGCCGGATCTGGTGAAGGTGCTGCTGAAGGAGCGGCCGGAGGATTTTCCGAAGTCGGACCGGATCGCCGAGGGGTTGAAGCCCTTGCTGGGCAATTCGGTGTTTCTCACCAATGGCGCGGCTTGGAAGCGGCAGCGGCGGATCATCGACCCTGCGTTCGAGGGCGGGCGGCTGAAGGACACATACCCGGCCATGCGGGCGGCGGCCGAGGCCGCGGTTGAGCGGCTGGCCAGCCGCAAAGGGCCGGTGGAAATCGAGGAGGAAACCTCGCACGCCGCCGCGGATGTCATCTTCCGCACGTTGTTTTCCATTCCGATCGAACATGAGGTGGCGGGGGAGGTCTTCAGCCGGTTCAAGGATTACCAGCGCAGCCAGCCGATCTTGAATCTGGCTGCATTTGTACCGCTTCCGGTCTGGATGCCGCGGTTCTTCCGCAAGGGAACCAAGCAGAATGCTGCGCGGATACGGGCGCTGATCACCCGGCTGACCGAGGCGCGGATGCAGGCAATTGAAGCAGGCACTGCGCCCGATGACCTGGCCACCAAGATAATGACCACCAGGGATCCGGAAACCGGGGGCCTGTTTGATACCCAGGAGATGGTGGATCAGGTCGCGATCTTCTTTCTTGCAGGTCATGAAACCAGCGCGTCGGCACTGGCCTGGGCGCTGTACCTGATGGCGCTTTACCCCGAATGGCAGGAGAAAGCCGCAGCGGAGGCCGCGGCGCTTGAGGACAAGAGTTTTGCCGCCGTGTCCAGGCTGCGGGTCAGCCGCGATGTTTTCCGCGAAACGCTGAGGCTTTACCCGCCGGTTCCGATGATGGTGCGCGAGGCTGCGTGCCCGGAACATTTCCGGGACCGGGAGGTGCCGAAGGGCTCTCAGATGGTGCTCAGTCCCTGGCACCTGCACCGGCACGAGCGGCTGTGGGAGAACCCGGACGGGTTTGATCCCTCCCGCTGGGCTACAGAGAACGGCAAGCAATGCCAGCGCGATGCCTTCATTCCGTTTTCAGCCGGCTCCAGAGTCTGTACAGGGGCCGGCTTTGCCATGGTGGAAGGGCCGCTGATTTTGTCGATGATCCTGCGGCGTTTCCGGGTCGAGGCCATTGAAGGCAGGGAACCGGTTCCAGTTGCCCATCTGACGGTACGGTCAAAGAACGGGATATGGCTGCGGCTGACGGAACGCTAGCCAAGAAAATTGGAATCTTCTTGGCAAATTTCTTTGAAGAAATTTGCATCACCGGATGATCCGAACTGCGTCCTGATTGCAGAAGATGACGACCTGGCCTGCATTCTCTACGGCGTGAAAGCCGCGCCGTTTCAACTCGAGCCGGAAACGCTCCCATCCAATCAGCCGTTCTATGTCGCGCTTCTGGCGGCGGACCACACCTCCCTTTGCAGCAGCCTGTGACTGAAAAAGCTGCTGCAGCCAGAGATCAGCTGAAAGAGGGGCGGGCATCGGCATAACGCCACGATGCGGGTTCGTGTTTAACGCGCCCTTAACCGGTGCAGGACAAACAGCCGGATGGCAGATGCCAGTCCGCAGTCCCCGCCGCGGCTTTCATCAATTTCAGCTGCCAAGTCGTTGATTGCCCGGCCGTCCTGGGCCGCGATCTCGCGGAATGCATCCCAGAAGTCATCCTCCAGCGACACCGATGTGCGGTGGCCGCGCAGTGTCAGGGAATGTTTCTTGGGGCGGGCGTTCATTCGTCGCGCTTATGCTCGTCCAGCCGCCGGACGTCTTGCGCATTTCGCGCCTTGTCCAAATCCTTCTCTGCCTTGGTCCGGCCGAAGGTCACGGCATTCCGGTCAGCGCGGGCTTTCTTTTCAGCCCGCGCTTTTTCTTTTCTGTACCGGTTCAGATTGACCGGCTTTGCCATCAGTCCTTGGGCCCGATCATCTGCTCCGGGCGGACCACTGCATCAAAGGTGGCCTCATCGACAAAGCCGAGGGCAATTGCCTCTTCCTTCAGCGTGGTACCGTTCTTGTGCGCGGTCTTGGCAACGGTGGTGGCGTTGTCATAACCGATGGTCGGCGCCAGCGCGGTGACCAGCATCAGGCTTTCCTTCATCAGCTTGTCGATGCGCGGCTCATTGGCCTGGATGCCGTTCAGCATACGTTCGGTGAAGCTGTCTGCCGCGTCGCCCAGCAGCTGGATCGACTGCAGCAGGTTGTAGGACATCATCGGGTTGTAGACGTTCAGCTCGAAATGGCCTTGCGAGCCTGCAAACTTGATTGCCGCGTCATTGCCCATCACATGCGCCGCCACCTGGGTCAGCGCCTCTGCCTGGGTCGGGTTCACCTTGCCGGGCATGATCGAGGAGCCGGGCTCGTTTTCCGGCAGGATCAGTTCACCAAGGCCGGAGCGCGGGCCGGAGCCCAGGAAGCGGATGTCATTGGCGATCTTGTAGCAGCTGCCGGCAATGGTCGCGAGGGCACCCGAGAGGAACACCATGGCGTCATGGGCGGCCAGCGCTTCGAACTTGTTGGGTGCGGTGACAAAGGGCAGACCGGTGATTTCCGCCATATTGGCGGCAACCTTCTCGCCCCAGCCCTTTTGCGTGTTGAGGCCGGTGCCGACGGCAGTACCGCCCTGTGCCAGCTCATAGATGCCGGGCATCGCGGCTTCGACCCGGGCCAGGCCCTGGCGGATCTGATGCGCGTAGCCGCCGAACTCCTGGCCCAGGGTCAGCGGGGTGGCGTCCTGGGTGTGGGTGCGGCCGATCTTGATGATGTCTTTGAACTCTTCCGACTTGGCCTCCAGCCCCTCAGCCAGTTTGGTCAGGCCCGGCACCAGCACGTCGCGCACCGACATCGCTGTGGCGATATGCATCGCGGTGGGGAAAGTGTCGTTGGAGGACTGGCCCATGTTGCAGTGATCATTTGGGTGCACCGGGTCCTTGGAGCCGATGGTGCCGCCCAGGATCTCAATCGCACGGTTGGCGATCACCTCGTTGGAGTTCATGTTGGACTGGGTGCCGGAACCGGTCTGCCAGACAACCAGCGGGAAGTTGTCGTCGAATTTGCCGGCCACCACTTCGCTGGCGGCCTGGATGACGGCGCCGCCGATTTTTGCGTCCAGCTTGCCCGATTCCTTGTTGGCCATGGCACAGGCCTGCTTGATCACGCCAAGGGCGCGCACAATGGCGACCGGCTGCTTTTCCCAGCCGATCGGGAAGTTCATGATCGAACGCTGGGTCTGCGCGCCCCAGTACTTGTCGGAAGGGACCTCAAGCGGGCCAAAGCTGTCGGTTTCGGTGCGGGTCTCGGACATCCGTCGCCTCTCTCGTGTTGTATGCGGTTGTATGCCGTTTAGCCTTTGCGCGAATGCGGCGCAATTGGCCAGTTGCGCGCAGCATAGCCAATCGTGCGGTCAGGTATAGTGGTGAATTGGCGCAGCCCGGCACAGGCCGCTGCACCTCCTGGGGGCGTTACCATTGTGTAAGGCGCTGCTATGCTTACATAGAAAGAGACAGGCTTTGATTTCGGGCCAGGTAATCCGGAAAGGAAGACAGAGTGCCGATCCGCGTGCAAACCCTTCGCAACCGCAAGGCAGCGGTTGCGCCTGCGCTGGCGGCAGCAGCCTGGCTGCTGTTGCCCCTGCAGGCGCTTGCCGATGTTTCCCGCTTTGCCGGCGACTACTCAGGCAGCGTCGACGTGGTCAAAGCAGATGGCGACACCGATCCGCGGGATATGAGCGTTGTGATCCGGGAGATGAAAAAGGGCTTTACGCTGAAGTGGACTTCCACCACTGAAAAAGACGATGGACGCAGGAAAACAAAGACTTATGAGATCGAGTTCGTGTCCAGCGGCAGCGACGGCGTCTATTCCGCGGCGATGACACGCAATGTGTTCGGCCATGCGGTGCCGCTTAATCCGATGGAGGGGGAGCCCTTTGTCTGGGGCCGCATCACCGGCTCCACCCTGACTGTGTTTTCAATGTTCATTCACCCCAATGGCGACTACGAGATGCAGCAGTACGACCGGACCCTGGCTGAGGGCGGGCTGGATCTTGTCTATACCTCCCGTCTGAACGGCGTGCCGCAGCGTGAGCTGAAGACGTTCCTGACACGGGAGTGAACGCATGAAAAAGGCGGCCGCAGGGACCGCCTTGCCATAGGTTCGCAGAGTTCACGGATTATTTACGGAAGCTGTCCAGCGACACCACATCGGCGTCTTTTTTCTCCGGCACAGGCGCTTCTTCATCTTCCAGTTCATCTTCGGCTTCGGCAACAGCGGACAAGCCCTCGATCTCCTCATCAGCACTTTCAAAGCGCAGGCCGAATTCCACCGACGGGTCCACAAAAGTGCGGATTGCATCGTAGGGGATGTAAAGCGGTTCAGGCGAGTCGCCGAAGTTCAGCGTGACGGCAAAGCCTTCCTCATCCACGGTCAGATTGTCGAACCAATGCTGCATGACCACGGTCATCTCGCCAGGGTAGCGGTCGGACAGCCAGTCAGCGATCTCAACATCTGGATGGGCGGTGTCGAATGTGATGAAAAAGTGGTGGTTACCCGGCAGCCCGTTTTCGGAAATATCCTGCAGCACGGTCCGGATCAGGCCGCGCATGGCAGAGTGCATCAGGTTGCCATAGTCGATTTCACGGGACATGCAGTCACCCTTTGTTCATTTGTTCCCAGCATAGGAGATTCTGCCGGAAACAAAAGAGCGGCCTTCCGGGGTGACGCAATATTTTTGGCAGCGGCCTGCTGTGCTGAAGCGCGGCAGTTAGCTGATTGCAAACGGGAATTCCGCAATGCCCAGGCCCGCTGCAGCCATCGCCGCCAGCAGCAGCAGCATATTGCCGCGGACCACCCATGCAGCAAGCGGCGCCAGCAGAACCAGCAGCACGGCTGTGCTGTTCATACTGTTCCAGACCGGAGCCGGGACATGCAGGATACCGGCTTCAAACACCCCAGTCTCGGCAAAAGCCACATGCAGCAGGAACCAGACCGACAGGTTCAGGATAACGCCGGCGACTGTGGCGGTCACGGCCTTCAGCGCCATGCCAAGACGGGGATGCGATGCGATGCGCTCGACGTAGGGAGCAGCCGCAAAGATCCACAGGAAGCACGGCATGAAGGTGGCCCAGAGCGCCACCGCTCCGGCCGCCAGGAACATGCCGAACCCGCCTTGCAGCAAGCCCGACAGCATGGCGACAAACTGGGTGACCAGGATCAGCGGGCCAGGAGTGGTTTCGGCCAGCCCCAGGGCGTCGATCATCTGCCCGGCGGAGATCCAGCCGAACTGGCTCACCACTGTCTGACTGATATAGGCCAGCACCGCATAGGCGCCGCCAAAGGTGACCACCGCCAGCTTGGAAAAAAACCAGCCGATGTCCGCCAGGAACTCAGCGCCGGACAGGCTGAGCGCAATCAGCGGCAGCAGCCACAGCGCGCCCCATACCAGGATGTTGCGCAGAGTGCTGCCGTTGCGGGCAGGCGGGCTGTGTGCCGCATTGCCAGGGCTGCCGTCCTTGCGCATCAGACCGATGCAGGCGGCTGCCAGCACCACCAGCGGAAACGGCAGGTTGAGCAGGAACAGCGCCGCAAAGCCAAACCCGGCCAGCGCCCAATCCAAGGAGTGTTTCAAGGCTTTGCCCGCCAGACGCCGCAGCGCCTGCAGGATGATGACAACCACTGCCGCCTTAACGCCGAGAAAAGCGGATTGCACCGCGGGCAGGGTGCCGTATTGCGCATAAAGCCAGACCAGCGCGGCAATTACTGCTGCACCCGGCAGCACAAACAGCAGGCCTGCCAGCAAGCCCCCTGCAGTGCCGCGCATCCGCCAGCCGGTATAGGTCGCCAGCTGCATCGCTTCCGGCCCCGGCAAGAGCATGCAGAAGGACAGGCCGCGCAGGAAGCTCTCCTCGCTCAGCCAGGGACGGTCCTCGACCAGTTCTTTATGCATTACCGCAATCTGCGCCGCGGGGCCGCCAAAGCTCAGCACGCCAATGCGCCCGAAGACACGGAACATCTCCGTCCAGGAAGGCTGGTTCATGCCTTGCCGCCTGCGGGCCAGTCGTGGCCTTCGCCGCGCCCGTCGCGGGCCCAGCGGTAAAGCGCATCATAAAGGGTCATGCCTGCCTCAAGCTGCTGATGGTCGTCTTTGTACTGGCGTGACAGTCCCACCGAGAGGGCCAGAAGCCCTGCCGCCTCGGGCGCCAGATCGTGCCGGTTTGTGTCGGCGCCTCTCACAACCCGGGACAGGGTGTCAAGCGCCGGGGTTCTGAGGCCGAATTCATCCAGCATGGTGTCAAAGGTGCAAAGCTCCCCGCGGTGCGACCAGAACACATCCGCGACATCAAAGGGCGTGGCGCCGAAGCGTTCCGCAACACCTGCAACTTCGGACGGTGACACAAACAGAAAGCGTGCCTCGCGGTCCACAAAACGGCGGATCAGCCAAGGACAGGCGATACGGTCGATCTTGGGCCGGTGCCGCGTCACCCACAGGGTGCTGCCGCCAACGGGCGCGGGCAGGGCACCGGCCGGAACCCGCGGCGCGCCTTTCAGGCCGCGCCAGGCGAACATGCCGCCCTGCAAATACTCGGCCTCGATCCCGTCGTTGCGCAGCCAGGCCGCCACGCCTTGCGACAGTTTGATGCCTTTCTGGCAGATCACCACGCAGCGCTGCCCGTTCAGACGGGCCTTCAAGCCTTCGATATCGGTATGCGGATGCCGGATAGAGCCGGGGATCAGGTAGGGATCGGCGGCAAAGTCTTCGTCAATGCAGATATCCGCCAGCACCGGCGCATTCGGCGTGCCGATCAGCCGGGACAATTGGGCAGGGGTGATTTCATTCGGGGCAGCCATAAGCATGTCTCCTCGCAAGCAAGGTTAACATGCGAACCTTGGGCTGTCGCCTCACGGGGCGTTCGCGTCTCTCCCCATGGCGCCCTAAAAACGCGTTTGAGGCCCGGTTGTCAAGGTTGCGGGCCGCAGGCGGTTACTTCAGCCGTTCGCCGGTCATGCAGACGGCCAGCGCCTCGGGCGGCAATTGGCCCAGCATCTCGAACATCCGGAAGTAATCCATGTTGGAGTGCATTTCCGCGATCCGGCCGTTTTCGACCCGGGCCATAAGCTGCCCGGTGATCTGAAACGGCGTGCCGTCCCTGGGGTTGCTGGTATCCGCCAGCAGCCGCACCGAAACCCAGTCCGCAGTTTCCACCGCATGCGTGAAAGTGACCTTGATCGGCCCCAGCAGATTGCGCAGTGCTGCAACCACCTCGCTGTAATCGCACTCCGGTTCCGCCAGGGCAGAGACAGCGCCCGAGATCAGTGTTTCCGGGGTCATGACTTCGGCAACGGCATCGAGGTTGCCTTTGCACCAGACCTCCTCGAACCAATAGTGCAGAATCCGGGTCAGCGGCATGTCCGTTATGGCGCTTGGATCATACGGCGCGGCCATGGCTGGCACCGGATGGGTAAGCGGCTGGCTGGGGGCATTGGCGGCTCTGCGCGGCGAAACCGGTGCAGGGGCGGGGCAGTTGCTGGTTTTGGTCATTGCTTTAGCGCCACATCAGGCCTTGGCCGGTCAGGCAGGCGGCTACGGTATCCGGCGGCAGCTGGTCAAGCTGCTCGAAGAGGGACACGTAGTCGAACTGGCTGAAGGTCTCGGCCATTTTGCCGTCCTCAAAACGGATCATGACATGGCCGGTGGTGACAACGGGCTTGCCGGTGGCAATGCAGATGCTTTGAAACCTTGTCCGGGCAGCCAGCCAGTCGCCTTGTTCGACAACCTGGGTGATTTCGATCCTGATTCGCTCCAGGCGGCTGCGCAAAGCGGTTACAAACGCTTCGAAGTCGCTTCGCGAAAGCTGCAGGGACGGCACTGCGCCCGTCGCCGTGCTGCCGGGCAAAAAGTAGTCGTCAAGGGCACTTAGGTCGCCTCGCGTCCAGCCCTGGTCATACCAGCGCTGCAGGACTTCAGCTTTGGGGGAGAGGGCAGTCAAAGGTCGTGTCAGCTTTCGTGCTGGGCAGTTTCGTCCGGGCAGCTTTTTATAGCTGTGCAGGCCCGGTTTGAAAGCTCAAAAACTATGTTTTTAGCAGTGCCGCACGCATGGGGGATATGCAGCCGCGGAAAGAGGGACACTCAGAAGAAGGGGAAGGTGCAGGTTTCTGTTGCCAGGTACCTGCGAACCCCGCCTTACACGGCTAGGCATAAGGGCTTAAGTTTCGGCGACATTTACAGCTTACGCTGCAACTGCCATTGCCGGAGCACGATTGTCGTTTGCAATTGTACTAGTTTCGCCGGTAACGGTGGCAGACAGCCGAGACAAAGCTAACCCCTTTAGACGTCCGTCGATCCTGTTTCGGCCCCATGATCCCCAAACGAAGGATTTTGGTGGAGCCGCCGGGTACCGCCCCCGGGTCCGATCCGCTTATTACGAGCGCGTTTATGTCCATAGTTCCACAAGGGAACAGATTTGAAATAGGCGCCTGCAGAAGGATTTGCAAGTCTTTCCGGAGGCAGATCACCCATCAGTAACCGGAAGGGCCATCCTGCTCCGGGTCGTGGGTTTCCTGCCCGGTCAAAGGCGGATTGAAAACGCTGACCAGAACCAGATCGGCGCCGGGTCCTGCCGTCAGGATGTGGTCATCATGCTGATCCAGGGCATAAAGCGTTCCGGTTTCGATAGCGTGCCGCACGCCATCCGCTTCCTCCACCCAGCCTGTGCCTGCGATGCAATAGCAGGCTTCCAGGTGATTGTTGTACTGCAGCCGGGTCGAAGTCCCTGCGTGCACAATCGTGTGGCAAACCGTGAAGCCCATTCCGTCCTCCGCCACCAGCATCCTGTGGCTTGTGCCATTGCCCCAGTGAACATGGCGGTTGGTGGACTCGATGTCGTCTTTGCGGCGGATGATCACTTTGAGTTCTCCACGTTGCTGCGGTTCTGATGCCTGGAGGCGCGGGCCGCCATGGCCTTGGTCCCCAATTCCAGCGTGTATGCTGTCAGCTCGGACAATGCCAAATCCGCGGCCTGGGAATTCCGCTGTTCGATGGCGTCCGCGATTTGGCCATGCAGTTCCACAATCCGTTCCCGGTCGCGGGCGGTGAAGGTGATCATGTTCATCAGCGGCTGCATGGCTTCCACAGCGCCGGCCAGCTGATAGGAGAGCACCGGGTTGCCGGCCCCGTCCACCAGCGCCCGGTGAAAGGCCACGTCCGAAGCGCAGAAGGCCTCATCCGTCAGCCCCGGCTGGCCCTGGCGGAAGATCTCTGCCCGCATTGTCGCCAGATGATCAGGGCTGCGGCGCTCGGCAGACAGCGGCGCGCAGGCCCGCTCCAGCGCATAGCGCGCCTCGCAGGCGGTATCAAAGCTGACTGCATTCATGCTCAGGAGCAGCGTCGATGTGGTGATCTGCTGCGAATAGGCGTCTTCAAAGCTGAGGCGGTTCACGAAGGCGCCGCCCGACGCGCCGCGCTGGCTGCGGATCAGCGATTGCGCCGCCAGCCGCTTCAGCGCCTCGCGCACTGTTGGGCGGGAGACTTGGAAATGGTCGGCAAGCTCGGCTTCGGAGGGCAGCCGTTCTCCGACATCCAGTTCACCTGCGATTATCGAATCCTTGATCGCCTGGGCGATTTGCACCGAAAGATCAGCAGAGCTGTTGGGGTCAATTTTCATGCATGTTTGCCCTGACGCCGCGTTGCGCCGGACACTTCCCGGTCAGAAATCATTTGTCTGACATTTAAAAGTCTGACATTTAATTTGCAAGGCCTGAGTCGTTCCGCCCAACCTGTCGTTAGGCACTTGGGAGGCAGCCGGCCTGCTCGTTTCGGACCCATAGGGAGACCGCAGCCATGGCACTCATTTTCCCGTCGCGCCGCGTGCGCAGGACCCCGTTCACCCCGGGCGTGGAGGCTCAGGGCGTCAAAGCCTATACCGTTTACAACCACATGCTTCTGCCAACGGTGTTTGAAAGCCTTGAGGCCGACTGCGCGCATCTGAAAGAGCATGTTCAGGTCTGGGACGTGGCCTGCGAGCGGCAGGTTAGCATAAAGGGCCCGGATGCGCTGCGGCTGATGAAGCTGATCAGTCCGCGCGACATGGACCGGATGGCAGATGATCAGTGCTACTATGTGCCCACGGTGGACCACAACGGCGGCATGCTGAATGACCCGGTGGCAGTGAAACTGGCTGCAGATCACTATTGGCTGTCGCTGGCAGACGGGGATCTGCTGCAGTTCGCCCTGGGGATTGCAATTGCCAAAGGGTTTGATGTCGAGATCGTGGAGCCCGATGTGTCGCCGCTGGCAGTGCAGGGCCCCAAGGCGGAAGACTTGATGGCCCGCGTCTTTGGCGATGCTGTGCGGGAGATCCGTTTCTTCCGCTACAAGCGGCTGCCCTTCCAGGGGGCGGAGCTGGTTGCCGCACGCTCGGGCTGGTCGAAGCAGGGCGGGTTTGAAATCTATGTCGAAGGCGCGGACCTGGGCATGCAGCTGTGGGATGCCTTGTTTGCCGCCGGAGCGGACCTGAACGTGCGGGCGGGCTGCCCCAATGCGATTGAGCGGATCGAAAGCGGGCTGCTGAGCTATGGCAATGACATGACCCGGGAGAACACGCCCTACGAATGCGGGCTGGGGAAATTCTGCAATTCGCCTGAGGACTATATCGGCAAGGCTGCTTTGGCAGAGCAGGCGGCAAACGGTCCTCAGCGCCAGATCCGGCCTCTGGTGATTGGCGGGGATCTCCCGCCGTGCCTGGATGCTTGGCCTCTCTATGCCGGGGGGCGCCAGGTGGGGCAGGCGGGTTCGGCCATCTACTCGCCGGAATTCGGAGTGAATGCGGCGATTGGCATGGTGGACCGCAGCCATTGGACACCCGGAACCGTGATGGAGGCGGACACCGGAGCGGGGATGCTGCCGGTGACTGTGCAGGAAAAATTCTGGCGCTGACGGCGCCGCAGAAGGAAAGGGAGACGGATCATGTTTAACGCATTGATCGTGAACAAGGATGAAGACAGCGGCAAGACCTCTGCCGCAGTGGAGCAGATCAGCCTGGATCAGCTGCCCGAGGGCGAGGTGACCGTGGCGGTGGAATACTCCACCGTGAACTACAAGGATGGCCTTTGTATAGGGCCGGGCGGCGGGCTGGTGCGCAAATACCCGCATGTGCCGGGGATCGACTTTGCTGGCACTGTGGAGGCCTCCTCGGATGAGCGCTACAAGCCCGGCGACAAGGTGGTGCTGACCGGCTGGCGCGTGGGCGAGGCCCATTGGGGCGGCTATTCGCAAAAGGCCAACGTGCGCGCCGACTGGCTGGTGCCGCTGCCCGAAGGGCTGGATACCCGTCAGGCAATGGCCGTGGGAACTGCAGGCTTTACCGCAATGCTGGCCGTGATGGCGCTGGAGGATCACGGGCTGGAGAAAGACCACGGGCCGGTGCTGGTGACGGGCGCTGCGGGCGGTGTTGGCTCGGTTGCGACCGCGATCCTGGCCAACCTCGGCTATGAAGTTGCCGGTGTCACCGGGCGCCCGGAAACTGCCGATTACCTGAGATCTCTGGGTGCCACGCAGATCGTTGCCCGCGAAGAGATCAATGAGACCACCAAGCGGCCGCTGGAAAGCGAAAGCTGGGCGGGCTGTGTCGACGCTGTTGGCGGTGCCATGCTGGCCCGTGTTCTGGGGCAGATGAAGTACGGCTGCTCGGCGGCCGCTGTGGGCCTGGCAGGCGGTGCAGCATTGCCGGCCACTGTGATCCCGTTCCTGCTGCGCGGGGTGAATCTTCTGGGCATCGACTCGGTGATGCAGCCTTATGACAACCGCGTCCGCGCCTGGCAGCGCATTGCCAAGGATCTGCCAATGGACAAGCTGGAGGCGATGGTCCGGCCCGCCACCCTCAGCGACCTGCCGCAGCTGGGGGCGGACATCCTCAAAGGCCAGGTTCAGGGCCGCGTTGTCGTGGACGTGAATGCCTGATTGCGACCTCTGCATCCTGCAGCTGAAGGGCCGGTGCAATCCGGCCCTTTTTTGTTGTTCCAACGCTCGCTGTGTCGCTCTGGAGTCAATAAAATAAGGGTTTTGGACTCATCTTCACTATGCGGCACTCTGGCGCTGATTTGCGGAGCCCGGGGAAATCTGCACTGTCACAAAACCGGAGTGATGTCGTTTTTGTGTTCATTCTAGTCTTTCTTGCGGGCCCCCGGTGCGCTGTTCCTGCGGATGACATCCCCACTGACTATTCGGGGAGACAAGTCATGACTACTGAAACCAATGAGCCTGACTCCGGCTATGAAGCCGGTCAGGACAACATCCAGGTCATGGGCCTGGATGTGCACAACCCGGTCTTTGCCATTTCGGCGGTGACCATCGTCGCCTTTGTGTTCTTTTCCCTCGTGTTCAAGGAACAGGCGGGCGAGTTCTTTGGCTGGTTGCGCCCGGCGCTGACCAGCAATTTCGACTGGGTCTTCATGATCTCGACCAACATCTTTGTGCTGTTTGCACTGTTCTTGGTGGTGACGCCTTACGGCTCGATCCGCCTGGGCGGCGACAATGCGCGTCCGGACTATTCCTATGCCGGCTGGTTTGCGATGCTGTTCGCCGCCGGCATGGGTATCGGCCTGGTGTTCTGGGGTGTGGCCGAACCGATCTCGCACTTCGGCTCCGCGCTGGGCGGCACGGCTGTCGGCGAAGACGGCGTGCGCACCGACTGGGCGCCGCTGGGTGCCGCTGCAGGCGATGAAGCCGCCGCACAGAAGCTCTCCATGGCTGCAACGATCTTCCACTGGGGGCTGCACCCCTGGGCGATCTATGCGGTTGTGGCGCTGGCGCTGGCCTTCTTCTCCTTCAACCGCGGCCTGCCGCTGACCATGCGTTCGGTGTTCTACCCGCTGTTCGGCAATGCCACCTGGGGCGTGCTGGGCCATATCGTCGACGTGCTGGCAGTGTTTGCCACCATCTTTGGCCTGGCAACTTCGCTGGGGCTTGGCGCAAGCCAGGCGCTGGCCGGCCTCAACTACCTGTTTGATGTGCCCATCACCGACGGCATGAAGGTGTTCCTGATTGTTGCCATCACCCTGTTTGCGCTGATCTCGGTTGTGGCAGGCCTGGAAAAAGGCGTGAAGCGCCTGTCCGAGGCCAACATGATCCTGGCCGCGGCGCTCTTGCTGCTGGTGCTGATCGTCGGCCCGACCGTGGCGATCCTGACCGGCTTCTTCACCAGCCTAGTGGACTACGCCGTGTTCCTGCCGGAGCTTTCCAACTGGGTTGGCCGGGAAGACACCAACTTCATGCAGGGCTGGACCACCTTCTACTGGGCCTGGTGGATCTCCTGGTCGCCGTTTGTGGGCATGTTCATCGCCCGCATCTCCCGCGGCCGCACCGTGCGCGAGTTTGTGATCTGCGTTCTGCTGATCCCGACTATCGTCGGCGCCCTGTGGATGAGCGTCTTTGGCGGCGCGGCGCTGGACATGGTAGCCGGCGAAGGCGGTCAGGCTCTGAAGGACGCCGCACTTGAGCTGAAGATGTTCAAGATGTTCGAAAGCTTCCCGCTGACCGGCATCCTGTCATTCGTCGGCATCATCCTGGTGGTGGTCTTCTTCGTGACTTCCTCGGACTCCGGCTCGCTGGTGATCGACACCATCACCGCAGGCGGCAAGACCGATGCCCCGACCAAGCAGCGCGTGTTCTGGTGCGTGCTGGAAGGCGCCATTGCCATCGTTCTGCTCTTGGGCGGCGGGCTGGGCGCGCTGCAGGCGGCTGCAATTGCCACCGGCTTCCCCTTTGCCATCGTGCTGGTGCTGATGTGCGTTTCGGTCTTCATCGGCCTGGCCGGTGAAAAGCGCCGCCGCAAGTAGGCCCTGATACCGCAGATCAAACGAAGGCCCCGGGAATTCCCCGGGGCCTTCTGCATTTCACGCGCTGAACTTGAAGAAACCCAGCGAGTTGCCGTCCGGATCGGTGGCGTAGAAGAAATGCCCCGGCGGGATTTCGATGACCTCTGAGATCACCTTGCCGCCTGCATCCGTCACCCGCTTCATCACATCATCCAGCTCGCCCTCGGCGGTCAGATGCAGGGTCGGGCCGCGGCCGTCGCCTGCCGGTTTGCCGGGGTAGAGATGCAGCGCAATGCCGGTCTTCTCGTCTGCGGTCTTGAACATTGCCATCGGGTTGGGCCCATTGGTGTCAATGCTCAGATCCGCACCGGTCACCTTGGAATAAAAGGCCACCGCAGCGTCCAGATCACTTACCGGGACTTCGCCCCAAACCAGGAAATCCTTGGGAGTAAAGGCCATAACAAATCCTCCGTTTTTGCCTGCGGCGAAGATGACAGGTGATCCTGCCAGTTTCTGTCATCAGCCTGCGTGCCATTTGCAAAACCTGCCTTGCGCGATTTCCGGGTTGCAGGGGGGCGTTCGATCCCTCAATCCTTGTGCCGGAGCGCGGCCCAGCTGGACCACTTGCCATTTCCGCGCGAAGGGCCGCGATTGAGGAGAGACAGACACCATGACCGCATTGGATATTGATTTCGTCCGGGCGCAGTTCCCGGCCTTCGCCGAACACAGCCTCGAAGGCCAGGCCTTCTTTGAAAACGCCGGCGGCTCCTATACCTGCCAGCAAGTGATCGGCCGCCTCACCCGCTTCTACACCCAGCGCAAGGTGCAGCCCTACGCGCCCTATGAGGCCTCCCGTCTGGGCGGCGCCGAAATGGACGAGGCCCGCGCCCGGCTGGCTGCTCTCATGGGCGTAGCTACCGACGAGCTCAGCTTCGGTCCCTCGACCACCCAGAACACCTATGTGCTGGCCCAGGCCTTCCGCAGGTTCATGAAGCCGGGCGAAGCCATCATCGTCACCAACCAGGACCATGAGGCCAACACCGGCCCCTGGCGGCGTCTGGCGGAGGAGGGGATCGAGATCCGCGAATGGCAGCTTGACCCGCAGACCGGCCATCTGGACCCGGCGCAGCTGGAGAACCTGCTGGATGAGAATGTCCGCCTGGTCTGCTTCCCGCATTGCTCCAACGTGGTGGGTGAGATCAACCCGGTCTCCGAGATCACCGCGCTGGCCCATGCCGCAGGTGCCTTTGTCTGCGTCGACGGCGTCTCCTATGCGCCGCACGGGCTGCCGAATGTCGAGGAACTGGGCGCCGATATCTACCTGTTCTCCTCCTACAAGACCTACGGGCCGCATCAGGGTGTCATGGTGATCCGCAAAGCGCTGGGCGAACTGCTGCCGAACCAGGCGCATTATTTCAACGAGGGCACCCTCTACAAACGCTTCACCCCGGCAGGCCCGGACCACGCCCAGGTTGCGGCTTCCGCAGGCATGGCCGATTACTTCGAGGCGCTGGCGGCACATCACGGCCACGGCGGCAGCCCCGCGGAAACAGGGGTCTTTGTCCACGACCTGATGCGCGCCCATGAGATCAAACTGCTGCAACCGCTGCTGGACGCGGTGAGGGACCGCAATGACGTCCGCCTGCTGGGGCCCTCCACCGCGGAGAACCGGGCGCCTACCGTAGCTGTTGCCCTGAACAAACCGGCCGAGCCAGCGGCCGCAGCCCTGTCAGAACATGGCATCATGGCAGGCGGCGGCGACTTCTATGCTGTGCGTGCCCTGCAAGCGATGGGGGTTGATCCAACCGAGGGCGTGCTGCGTATGAGCTTCACCCACTACACGTCCGAAGCGGAGGTCGCCAAACTGATCGAGGCTCTGGACCGCGTTCTGTAACAACCCCGGGAGCCCGTGCATGAGCAACCGTCCCTTGGTGATCTGGTGGATCCGGCGGGATCTCCGACTGGCCGACAATCCCGCCCTGACGGCTGCTCTTGCAAGCGGTGCAGCAGTCCTGCCTGTCTATATCCTGGACGCGCAGGACGACGCGCTGGGCGCCGCACCCAAGTTCCGCCTTGGTCTGGGGCTTGAGCATTTCGGGCGGGAACTGGCCAAAGCAGGCTCCCGCCTGATTCTGCGCCGGGGCAACGCGCTGGAGCAGCTCCGGCAACTGATTGCAGAAACCGGGGCAGGGGCCGTCTATTGGTCCCGCCTCTATGATCCGGCAGCGAAAGCGCGGGATACGGATGTAAAGAAACAGCTCAAGGCCCAAGGCATCGGCGCCTGCTCCTTTGGCGGCCGCCTGCTGTTTGAACCTTGGACGGTCGCAAACAAAGCTGGCGGCATGTTCAAGGTCTTCACCCCGTTCTGGAAAGCCGTGCGGGACCGTGCGGTGGACGGCTTGCAGCCTGCACCCGCAGCATTGCCCGCACCGCAGAACTGGCCCGCCAGCGACGAGCTGGCTGCTTGGTCGATGGGCGCCGCCATGCACCGCGGCGTGGAAATCGTGGCCCGCCACTGCCGCGTGGGCGAAGCTGCGGCGCAGGACCGGCTGGGCGCTTTCCTTGAAACTTCCGTCGCCGCCTACAAGGCCCGCCGCGACTTCCCGGGCGAAGATGCAACCTCCGGCCTGTCGGAAAACCTAGCCTGGGGCGAGATCAGCCCGCACCGTCTCTGGCACCTAGGGCTGGCCGCTATGGGCCACGGCGGCCAGGGGACTGAGACTTTCCTCAAAGAGGTGGTCTGGCGCGAGTTTGCCTATCACCTGATGCACCACTCGCCCGGAATCCTGACTCGCAGCTGGCGCCCGGAGTGGGAGGCCTTTCCCTGGCAAGAGGCCGAAACCCCGGAACTTCAGGCCTGGCGGCGCGGCCAGACCGGCTATGGCTTCATCGACGCTGCCATGCGCGAGCTGTTTGTCACCGGCAAGATGCACAACCGGGCCCGAATGATCACCGCAAGTTTCCTCACCAAGCATCTGATGATGCATTGGAAATTGGGCATGGACTGGTTTGCCGAGACATTGGTGGACTGGGATCCGGCCTCCAATGCCATGGGCTGGCAGTGGGTGGCGGGCTCCGGCCCCGATGCGGCGCCATTCTTCCGCATCTTCAACCCCTCGGGCCAGTTGGAGAAATTCGATCCAGCAGGCCTCTACACCCGCCGATGGATTGCCGAGGGGCAAGGCACACCGCCGCAGACCGCGCTGGACTTCTTTGCCGCCGTGCCCCGGTCCTGGAACCTTTTGCCGGATGCGCTCCGCGCCGCGCCCATCATCCCGCTGCAGGCGGGCCGGGAACGCGCGCTCACGGCCTATCACGAAATGCGCCAAAACCGCTAACACACAGTTTTCTTGCCAGAAAGCACCCTCCGCCCTAGCATTTTCCCTATAGTGCTGAGGAGGAAGGGAATGATCTTCACGGATACCGAAGGCCAGAAAAACCTGCCGCGCTACTTTGCGCCGGTGTTCGAACAGGTCTGCCGGATGGAGACCGGCCAGCTGGATATCCACCTGCCGGACGGCCGCATCTTCCGCGCCAAGGGCAGCAACCCGGGTCCGGCCGCCGATCTGCACATCCACAATCCGGACTGCTTCTCCCGTCTGATCCGCGAAGGCGAGTTGGGGTTCTCCGACGCCTACCTGGAAGGCTGGTGGAGCACCTCCGACCTGCAGGCCTTCATGGATCTGGTGCATATGGGGGCCGAGACGGTCTATGACGATTTCCGCGGCCAGGCGCTGCTGCGCGCTTATGAGCGGCTGCGTTTCTGGCTGCACCGCAACCACCGCCGCCAGGCGAAAAAGAACATCTCCTATCACTATGATTTGGGCAATGAGTTCTACAGCCTGTGGCTGGATGACACGATGACCTATTCCAGCGCCCTGTTCCGCAGCGGGCAGGACAGCCTGGAAAAGGCGCAAACCGCGAAGTATGCCTCGCTGGTGGATCAGATGGGGGTGAAACCCGGCGACCACGTTCTGGAGATCGGCTGCGGCTGGGGCGGCTTTGCCGAATATGCCGCCAAGGAGCGGGGCCTGCGGGTGACCGGTCTGACAATTAGTAAAGAGCAGCTTAACTTCGCGCGCCGCCGCATTGAAAAGGCTGGACTTTCCGATCAGGTCGAGCTGCGTATGCAGGACTACCGGGACTGCAAGGGCCAGTTTGACGGTATCGCCTCGATCGAGATGTTCGAGGCCGTGGGCCAGAAATACTGGCCGGCTTATTTCAACACCATCCGCAAACGGCTGAAGCCCGGCGGCAAGGCTACCCTGCAGATCATCACCGTCGCCGACCGCCGCTGGGATTTTTACCGCAGGGGCGTCGATTTCATCCAGAAGCACATCTTCCCCGGAGGCATGCTGCCCTCGCCGAAAATTTTGCGTGAGCAGGTCGAGAAGGCCGGACTTGGCGTGGTGCGCTCAATCGAATTCGGCGACAGCTATGACCAGACCCTCCGGCGCTGGCATGAGACTTTCAATGCCCGCTGGGGGCAGATTTCCCGCATGGGCTTTGACGAGCGTTTCCACAAGATGTGGAACTTTTACCTCACTTCCTGCGCGGCCGCCTTTAAGACTGGCAATTGCGACGTGACGCAGATTACAGTTGCTCATCGCTGATAGAAAAGACCGCACGGATTATTACCTGACATGCCCAACGGTGCCCGACTGACTGCCGCTATCACTATGGCTTTGGTGGCGTTTTTCGTGTCTTTCGCGGTGATGCCGCAGATGCCGGAGGGCACTGATTTCGGCTATTTCGTGCATGTGAACGTGGCCTTGGGCCTGCTCAGCGGCTGGATCTTCATGGGCAAACGGGCAGGCCGCGGCCTGGTGCCTGCGATCAACAATGGCCTGACCGGCATGGCCGTTATGGTGCTGTGGGCGCTGTTCATCCAGGGCGCCTGGGAGATGTTCCGCCTGGCCATGCGCCACCGCTATGACGGCCCGTTCGAAGCCCTGTCGGCGATCTTTGTCATTGCACTGGAATATTTCTTTGTTATCGCTGTGCCGACGGTGCTGGTGCCGCTGGTGATCGGTGGTGTCCTGTCTGGGCTTGCGACTGAAAACGCTTCCCGCCGCTGGCGCTGAACATACTTATTAACAACAGGTTATCTTCCGTGGCTGATCTCTTTTTCTTTGGCACGCTGCGCCATCGCCCCTTGCTTGAACTGGTTCTGGGCCGCAGCGGCGCAGCGCTGAAGGTGCAGGAGGCCACGCTGGCCGGCCACGGTGTCTACCAGGTTGTGGATCAGCCTTTTCCGGCGATCGAAACCCGTGACGGTGCCATTGCCGAAGGCCTGCTGGTGCAGGATCTGTCGCCGCAGGATCTGGACGCGCTGAATTTCTACGAGGGCGGCTTTGGCTACGCGCTGAAACCCGTTTCAGTTCAGCTGAAGGACGGCAGCAGCGCCACGGCGGAGGTCTATTTCCCGGAACCTGGCCTGTGGGAGACTGCTGAGTCTTGGGATCTGGATGCCTGGGTCCGGCAATGGGGGGCGCTCTCCCTGCGGGCGGCGGAAGAGGTGATGGCCTACCACGGCCGGATGACGGCAGAGGAGGTTGCCCGCGTCTTCCCCTCGATCCGCCGCCGCGCCGCCGCCTGGCTGGAAGGGCAGGCCCGGCCTGGCGACGGGGTGCACGACCTTGCCAAGGATGTGATCGTGCACCAACATAACCGGGCTCATCTGAACTTCTTCGCGATGGAGGAGATGGACCTGCAGTACCGCCGCTACGACGGCAGCATGAGTCCGGTGATGAACCGTTCGGCGGCAATGGCAGGCCATGCGGCAGTGGTTCTGCCCTATGATCCGGTCCGCGACCAGGTGCTGCTGGTGGAGCAATTCCGCGCACCGCCCTTCATCATGGGCGATGCCCACCCCTGGATGTGGGAGCCGGTGGCAGGGGTCATCGACCCGGGCGAAACCGCCGAAGAAACCGCCATCCGCGAGGCCGAAGAAGAAGCCGGAGTCACCGTTCTGCGGCTGGAGCCGGTGGCCCAGGTCTATCCCTCTAGCGGCGCACTGGCGGAATTCATTCACGTTTTCATCGGTATAGCGGATCTTTCTGACATCAAGGGCGGCGGCGGCGTAGCAGGCGAAGGCGAGGACATCCGGAGTGAGATCCTCAGCTATGACGCGCTGATGAAAGGTGTCGATGCGCAGATCTACCAGGACATGCCGCTGGTCACTGCCGCGCTGTGGCTTGCGCGCCACCGCGGCCGTCTGCGGCACAAGGGATATTGAGGATTTTGACGCACGGGCCGCGCGCTTCCCGCCTTGTGATCACCGGACCGCTTGGATACACCTTGGGGGAACGATCGAAAGGGATACCATGCGCATTGCACGCGATCTGGCTGATGCCATCGGCCACACTCCTCTTATCCGCCTGAACCGTGTCAGCGAAGAGACCGGCTGCGAGATCCTGGGCAAGGCGGAATTCATGAACCCGGGCCAGTCGGTCAAGGACCGTGCGGCGCTGTACATCATCAAGGATGCCATTGCCCGCGGCGAGCTGAAGCCGGGCGGTACCATTGTTGAAGGCACCGCCGGCAACACCGGCATCGGCCTGGCGCTGGTCGGCGCTTCGATGGGCTTCAAGACGGTGATCGTGATCCCGGAAACCCAGTCGGAAGAAAAGAAGGACATGCTGCGCCTGGCAGGCGCCCAGCTGGTCCAGGTTCCGGCGGCCCCGTACCGCAACCCCAACAACTATGTGCGCTATTCCCAGCGCCTGGCTGAGCAGCTGGCCAAGACCGAGCCGAACGGCGCCATCTGGGCCAACCAGTTCGACAATGTTGCCAACCGCCAGGCCCATGTGGAAACCACCGGCCCCGAGATCTGGGAGCAGACCGGCGGCAAGGTCGACGGCTTTGTCTGCGCGGTGGGCTCCGGCGGCACCCTGGCGGGCGTCGCCGAAGCGATCCAGCCCAAGGGCGTGAAGATCGGCCTTGCCGATCCGCTGGGCGCGGCGCTCTATTCCTATTACACCACCGGCGAGCTGGCTTCCGAGGGCAGCTCGATCACCGAGGGCATCGGCCAGGGCCGGATCACCAAGAACCTGGAAGGCTTCACGCCGGACTTCAGCTACCAGGTGCCGGACGCCGAAGCGGTGCCGTATGTTTTCGACCTGCTGCATGAGGAAGGCCTGGTGCTGGGCGGCTCCTCTGCCATCAACATTGCAGGCGCTGTGCGCATGGCCAAGGACATGGGCCCGGGCAACACCATCGTCACCGTTCTGTGCGACTATGGCACCCGCTACCAGTCCAAGCTGTTCAATCCGGATTTCCTGCGGGAGAAAAACCTGCCGGTGCCGGAGTGGATGACCCATACGCCCGCGTCGATTCCCGGCGTTTTTGAGGACGTATGACACCTTTCATAACCGCGTTGCGGACTGCATTGCTGGGGCTGGCCCTTGTGGCCGGCCTCGCTATGCCTGCCCTGGCTCAGCTCAACGCTGACGCCCGGGCGTATTACCAGGACTGGCTCAAGACCGCGGCCCGCGCCGAAGAGGTCATCGACGCCAGACGGGCCTCCAGCGCTGCTTTGGAAGCGCTGCGCACTGAGCTCACCACCTACCGGCAGAATTTCCTGGATGCACGCACCGGCAACGGCGACCGCATCCAGACCCTTGAAGGCCAGCTGAGCGCGCTTGGCCCGGCCCCGGGCGAGGGTGAGAGCGAGCCCGAGGATATTGCCAACCTGCGTGCCTCGCTGGAACAGCAGCTGAAGGATCTCAAGGTCCCGCGCATCGTCTCCGAAGAGGCCTACAGCCGTGCAAACGGGCTGATTGCGGAAATCGACAAGATCATACGTGAGCGCCGCACCCGCACCCTGCTGGAGCGCGGCCCGTCGCCGCTCAATCCGGAAAACTGGGCAAGCGCCTGGCGTGCATTGACCCGTTCCGGCAGTTCCATCCTGAACGAAACCGCCAACAAGCTGTCCAATGTGACCACGGCTGAACGGGTGCAGAACAGCCTGCCGGCCTTGCTGGCCCTGCTGGTGGTCGCCGCCCTGCTGCTGTTCCGCGGCCGCCCCTGGGCCCACGCGGCAGGCGACTACCTGCGCAGCTTCGGCAGCAGCGGACGCGGGGTCTGGGGTTTTGTGGTCTCGCTTCTGGAAGTGATCCTGCCTTTTATCGGCATCATCTGCCTGGTGGCGGCGGTGGATCTCTCCGGCATCCTGGGTATCCGGGGCACCATCCTGCTGGATTATGTGCCGGGCTGGGCGCTGCTGATCCTCTCCTTCCACTGGCTCGGCAATCAGCTGTTCTCCAGCCGCATCGAAAATGATCTGGTTCCGGTGCAGGAGGGACGCCTCAACGAAACCCGCCTGATGGTCGACATTCTGGCGGTGATCCTGGTGCTGCAGGACGCGCTGCGGCAGCTGGAAGCCATCGAAAGCATCCCGGCCGAGGCCCATTCGGTTGCCAGTTTTCCGCTGATCTTGGCTGCCGCCCTGGTGCTGCTGCGCCTGCACCGGATCGGCGCCAAGCGGCGACAGAAGCAGGCGGGCTCCAATGCCGAGGAAGACCGTGCTATCGCCGCAGGCGCCACCCGCATCATGTCGCTGGTGCGCCGCGGCACCTATCTGCTGGGTTTTCTAGCGCCGGTTCTGGCTGCCTTTGGCTATGTGAATGCCGCTGAGGCGATGATCTACCCGGCCGTTTCCACACTGGCGCTGCTGGCGGCGCTGCTGGTGGTTCACCGTTTCCTGGGCGACGTCTACGGCTGGCTTTCGGGCGAGGGATCCGCGGCCCGGGAATCGCTGTTTTCGGTTCTGATCGGTTTTGTTCTGGCGGCGCTTGCCGTGCCGCTCCTGTCGCTGATCTGGGGTGCCCGCATTGCCGACCTGACCGAGCTGTGGTCGAAGTTTCTCGAAGGTTTCCAAATCGGTGACGCCCGTATCTCACCCACGGCCTTCCTGACTTTTGCGGTCGTCTTTGCCGCGGGCTATGCGCTGACCCGGCTGGTGCAGGGCTCCTTGCGCAACTCGCTGCTGCCCAAGACCAAGATTGATCCCGGCGGCCAGAATGCGATCACCGCAGGCCTCGGCTATGTGGGGATTTTCCTGTCTGCCGTCATTGCAATCTCCACTGCGGGCCTCGACCTGTCATCCCTCGCCATCGTTGCCGGTGCGCTCTCGGTTGGCATCGGTTTCGGCCTGCAGACCATCGTGTCGAACTTCGTCTCCGGCATCATCCTCCTGATCGAACGCCCGATCTCCAAGGGCGACTGGATCGAGGTTGGCGGCCTGATGGGTTATGTGCGCGACATCTCGGTACGCTCCACAAGGATCGAGACCTTCGACCGCTCGGATGTGATTGTACCGAACTCGGACCTGATCAGCGGAACGGTCACCAACTACACCCGCGGCAACACCGTGGGCCGGGTGATCGTGCCCGTGGGCGTTGCCTATGGCACCGATCCGCGCAAGGTCGAGGCGATCCTCAATGACATCGCCAAGGCGCATCCGATGGTGCTGCTGAACCCGGCGCCCTATGTGGTGTTCCAGGGCTTTGGCGCCGACAGCCTCGACTTCGAGATCCGCGCCATCCTGCGCGACGTGAACTGGGTGCTGTCGGTGAAATCGGACATGAACTACGAGATCGCCAAGCGGTTCGAAGAAGAGGGGATCGAGATCCCGTTTGCCCAGCGTGACATCTGGATCCGCAACCCTGAGGCGCTGGCCGGGCAGAAAGCCAAAGCCGGCACGCCTGCCAAAGCGGTGCCAATGCAAGCCCCGGCAAAGCCGGACCTGAGTGACCTCCAGGATGGAGAAGGAGAAGGTGATGCCGACAAGTGAGAAGCTGTTCCGCAAGGACGCCTATGCCCGGATGACCGAAGCCCGGGTGCTGGGCCGCACGGAGCAGGGCGGGATCATCCTTGACCGCAGCCTGTTCTACGCCACCGGCGGCGGCCAGCCCGGCGACAGCGGCCAGCTGCTGTGGGGCGAGGGGCAATGCTCCATTGCGACCACGGTAAAGGGGCAGGGCGATGCCATCGTCCTGGTGCCGCATGAGGGCGAGGTGCTGCCGGAGGAAGGCGCCACCGTCACCCAGGTGCTCGATTGGGACCGCCGCTATGGCCACATGCGCGTTCACACTGCGCTACACCTCCTGTCGGTGGTGGTCCCGCTGGAGGTGACCGGCGGCTCCATCGGAGCAGAGAAGGGGCGTCTGGACTTCAACATGCCGGAGGCGCCGGAAGACAAGCAGATGCTGCAGGACCAGCTGCAGGCGCTGATCGACCGCGATCTGGAGGTGACTGAGGACTGGATCACCGACGAAGAGCTCGATGCCAATCCGCAGCTGGTGAAAACCATGTCCGTTTCGCCGCCGCGCGGGGCCGGGCAGGTGCGGCTGGTGCGCATCGGCACCGCGGAGGAGCAGATCGACCTGCAGCCCTGCGGCGGCACCCATGTCAAACGCACTGGCGAGATCGGCCGCATCCGTCTTGGAAAGGTGGAGAAAAAGGGCAAGCAGAACCGCCGCGTCTACCTGCATTTGGAGGACTGAAAAAGAATTGGGGGTAAGTGAAGTTTTTGAAAGATCGGCTCTTGCAATTCCCCGGCCGATCCTTCAAAAGCCCCCTCAACGGAGAGGTGGCCGAGTGGTCGAAGGCGCACGCCTGGAAAGTGTGTAGGCGGGAAACCGTCTCCAGGGTTCGAATCCCTGTCTCTCCGCCATAATCATCAGATCAGACGGTTTTCCGGTGTCCCGCCAAAGGCGGTTAGCACGCCTGGGCTGCAGCTTTGCGGCCGTTGCCGTCAGTTGGGGCGCACCGCAACAAGGACAACCCCCAGTTCCTCTTCCAGCTCCTGCAGTTTCTTGAGCTGATCTTCCGGCAGCGCAGCGGTATCCGTGTCAACTCCGGCCAGTGCTACCACCGGGCTGCCGATATCCTTCTCCAGGGCCTGAATCGCGTCCAGTTTCTCAGATTCCAGCGTGGCAAGCGGGTAGAGCATGGTGTTCTCCTGTTTTGTGGATACTGCCGAGTATAACCGGAAATCCGGGATGCGGGGGGTTAGTTTTCGGATAGGCTGCAGCGCAATGGTACAGGGACAGCGGCAGACCGGCGCCGATGGTTTGAATAAATTCTTCAAGGTTATTTACTTTGCTGGGCGGCTGCGCTGACCTTTTGCACAGGCCCGTTGATTCGAAAGACTGGCGTGCATCTTCGGTAGCTTTCGGAAACAAACCGGGCGAACCTTGGGGATTGAATGCAAATCCGGCCCATTTCCCTAAGGGCAAGGTGCTGCTGGCGGATAAAACGGGCGCGGCCGTCACAATCTCTCCATGTTTCGCAGTTGGAAACAATCCTTGTATGCTGCGTTAACGGCTCCCCCTGTAAATAGCACTCTGCGAACATTTCCGCCTCGAATTACCACCTGTAGGGGAAACAATGCGGGGCAGATCGCACAGGCGGACAGTCCCGGCAGCAGGCCGCAGCGGCGTATTGCGAGGAATTTTAGGCAATTTTTTGGCTTTGTGCCCTGAACCGCCTAAAGTATGCATGGATTAGCCCATTTGGGGGGGCGAGTTCTGCGAGCTGCTGGAGTGTGGTGGACTACTGAAAATTTTAAATGGTCCCGGTGCCGCTAGGTCGGCACACCACTGATCCGAAAGCTTTAGCTATCCGGCTGCGTGCCGCTGCGGCACGCAATCCAGGGCGCTTGCGCGTTCTGGCCCCCATCCCGCTTGGGCTGGTGAATTGACTGCGGCGTACCGCATGGCTTTGCGGCTGCCTGGCTGGCCCGAAGGATGGGGCTTGGGGCCAGACTGGTGAGGAGAAGGTGATGACAAAGAGTTACGATGAGCCGAATCCGGCGCTGGACGGGATTGTCGAAGGCACTTCCGGGGACGACCTGATCGATGCGGCGTACACCGGTGATCCGGAAGGCGACATGGTCGACAATGGCGATGCCATCGATCCTTCGGCGGGCCCGGACGATGACGTTATTGTTGCTGGTTCCGGCAACGACAGCATCTACGCAGGTTCTGGCGATGACACCGTGGACGGCGGTACCGGCGATGACCTGATCTATGGCGACGGTGTCTCCGGCGCCACCAGCCCGGTTTCGATCACCATCGACTCAACCAGCGCTGCGTTCCGCAACCAGGTGTTTGCCTATACCATCGATCCCGCTACCGGTGAGATCAGCAACGTTGTGGTGCTGAGCGAAAATGCCAAGGAAGACGTGGGCGAGACCTTTACCTACGACGCGCCCGAAGGCGCCGTGGTGGGCGTGGGCATCATCAGCCCGCAGGGCACTTTCTTCTCTTCCGGCTATGGCGCCAACGTTGGTCTGAACAGCGACGGGCTGGTTCATACCCAGGGCATCACCCAGAACCCCGACGGTTCGGTCAAGCTGGGCTTTGAAGATCTGGCCGGCCTGGGCGACCGCGACTTCAACGACGTCAAGCTGACTGTTGATCTGGGCACCTCGGGCACCGAGTTCGACAACGTGCATTTCGACTATGAATCCGATCCGGCAGACCCGGTTGTGCCGGGCGATGACGTGCTGATCGGCGGTGACGGCGATGACACCATCTTTGGCGGCGGCGGCAACGACACTATCGACGGCGGCGACGGCTCCGATGGGGTTGACGGCGGCGATGGCGACGATGTGATTGACACCTCCGGCGGCGTGCCGCTGCCGGACCGCGGCTTCCCGGGCTACACCGGCACCGATCCGGACATCCCGTTCATCCCGGCCGACGCGGATCCGTTTGATGACATGGACACCGTGCTGGGCGGTGCCGGCAATGACACTATCTCGACCGGCGACGACGCTGATGTGATCGAAGGCGGCTCCGGCATGGATGTGATCGATGCGGGCATCGATGACGACACCATCGACGGCGGCGCGGATGCCGATGTGATCACCGGCGGCGAAGGCTCGGACCTGATCCAGGGCGGCAGCGGCGGCGACACCATTTATGGCGGCCTGAACCCGGCTTTCCCGGATGGTCTGAACATCACCGACGACGGCAGCGACGGCCGTCCGGCTGACCCGGATCCGACCAACGGGATGGACACCATCGACGGCGGTGCCGGCAATGACCTGATCTTTGGCCAGGATGATGATGACGTCATCACGGGCGGCGCAGGCAATGACACCATCGACGCGGGTATCGACGACGACGAAGTCTCTGGCGGTTCGGGCAATGATCTGATCACTGGCGGCCAGGGCGCGGACACTTTGTCGGGCGGCGACGACCGGGACACCTTCATCGGCGGTGATGCCGGCGACGTGGTCGATGGCGGCTCGGGCGGCGATGACTTCGACACCCTGGACCTGACCGGCTCCGGCCCGTTTGAGCTGACCGGTGTTACTGTCGATGCCGACGGCAACAGCATTTCGGGCACTGTCAACTTCCTGGACGGTGACGGCGATGTGACCGGTTCGATGACCTTTGGCGAGATTGAGCAGATCATTCCCTGCTTCACGCCGGGCACGCTGATTGCGACGCCGCTGGGCGAGCGCCGCGTCGAGGACCTGCAGGCTGGCGACCGGGTGATCACCCGCGACAACGGCATCCAGGAAATCCGCTGGGTTGGCACCCGCACGCTGGAAGGCCGCGACCTGGCCCGCGCCGCGCATCTGCAGCCGGTGCTGATCCGCCAGGGCGCCCTCGGCAACGGCCTGCCGGAGCGCGACATGATGGTCAGCCCGAACCACCGGGTGCTGGTCGCCAATGACAAGACCGCGCTCTACTTCGAGGACCGCGAGGTTCTGGTGGCGGCCAAGCATCTGACCGGCCTCGCGGGCGTCGACCGGGTGGAGACCTCCAAGGTCACCTATATCCACTTCATGTTCGACCAGCATGAGGTTGTGCTGTCCGACGGAGCCTGGACCGAAAGCTTCCAGCCCGGCGACCAGTCCCTGCGGGGCCTGGACAACGCGCAGCGCAACGAACTGTTCGAACTGTTCCCGGAGCTGAAGTCCGAGAAGGGCCGCGCAGCCTACACTGCGGCGCGCCGCTCGCTGCGCAAACATGAAGCGCATCTGCTTGTGCATTGATTTATGCAGCTGCCGTTTTGGGGGAGACGGCCGCAAGAAGCAAAAGCGCAGGGAGGCAGGGCATTTTGCCCTGCCTTTTCTTTTGCGGTGCTTAGCGGCGGCTGCGCCAGGCGGCCCAGTCTTCAGGCGTGTCCAGATCGGTCAGCGCGTGGCGGTCCGGCAGGGGGATGGTTTGCACGGTTTCGCTTTTCAGCACGCTGCGTGCGCCCTGGTCGCCGCTGAGGTTTTGCAGGGCGCCGAAACAGCGGCGGGGAAACAGCACCGGGTGGCCCGGGGTACCGTCGGTGGCAGTGGCGCGCAGGACAGGGCTGTCCTCTCCACCGAAATGGGCCGCGATATGCAGCAAGTCCTGGGTTTCGATTTCCGGCATGTCCGCTGGCAGGATCATCACGGCTTCCGCCTCCTTGGGCAGGGCGGCAACGCCGCGCCGGATTGAGGCGGACATGCCGTCCTGCGCATCCGGCACCGGGACTTGAGCCGCTGTTCCGGTTGCATTGGCACGCGGGTGCGCAATGCCAGGAAGCGTCACATAGACCGCCAGCCCGGTCAGCGCCGCACGGCGGCACATCAGGGTGAGCAGGGGCTGGCCGTCTACGTCCTCCATCAGTTTGTCGCGGCCTAGCATTCTGGAAGAGGCGCCGGCGGCAAGCAGGAGAATGGCGATAGCGGTCATGGATTTCCTGGCCTTGGCTTTGTGTTGCGAGGGCGGATGCCTCCGGCGGGAGTATTTTGGCAAAGAAGAAGTGCGTGGGCCAGAAGAGATGAAACGTTGGGAAGGTCAGCAAGGCTGACGGAATGTTTCGCGCGCGAAACATTTGGGTGCAGGCACTGACGCATGTGTTGCGGGAGTGTCCTTGCGGCAGCGTGCGCCGAGGCGGCAACAGGGGGCAGGCAGGTCAGGCTTGCTGACCTGCCTGGGGAACTTAACCGCGCATGCGGGCGCCGTCGGCGTCGAACAGCGGCTCGGTGATCAGCCGGGCCTTGTACATTTTGCCTAGGATCTCGATCTCGACCTCCAGCCCTGCTTCAGCGCGGTCCGTGGGCACAAAACCCAGGGCGATCGATTTCTGCGCGTGGTGCGAGTAGCCGCCCGAGGTGCAGAAGCCAACCACGGCGCCGTCGAGCCAGATCGGCTCATAGGCGACCACATCGGCGTCGTCAGCCTCGACCTCGAAAGCGCAGAGCTGACGGGCGGGGCCCGCGTCGCGTTCGGCCTCGGCTGCAGCGCGGCCGATGAAATCCGCGTTTTTCTTGAAGGAGATGAAACGGTCGAGGCCGGTTTCAGCCGCCGTATAATCGGGCGAGAATTCCCGCAGCCAGGAGCCGAAGAACTTGTCCAGGCGCAGGGACATCATCGCGCGCATGCCAAAGGGTTTCATGCCGTGAGGCTGGCCTGCAGTCCACAGCGCATCCCATAGGGCGCGCTGGCTGGGCAGGTCGCAGTAGATTTCATAGCCAAGATCGCCGGTGTAGCTGACGCGCTGGACGATGCAGTCGGCCATGCCGACGGTCAGGCGGCGGACATCCATGAAGCGCATGTCCGAGATGTCCTGCCTTGTGCAGGCCTGCAGCACCTCGCGCGCCTTGGGGCCTGCGATCTGGAAGCCGTTGCGGGTGTCGGAGACGTTCTCGAGGGCAACGCCGTCGTCCAGATTCTGCAGGAACCAGCGCATGTGGTAGGCCTGCGAGCCATAAGATGCGGTTAGCTGGAACTCTTCTTCCGAGAGGCAGGAGATGGTGAAGTCGCCGATCAGGCGGCCCTTGGGCGACAGCATCGGGGTCAGCGACAGGCGGCCCGGCTTGGGCACCCGGCCTGCCATGATGCGGTCGAGCCAGGCGCGGGCGCCCGCACCTTTGATCAGGTATTTGCCGAAGTTGTGGACCTCGTTGATGCCGACGTTTTCGCGCACCGCTTTGACCTCGCGCGCGGTGGCGTCAAAGGCGTTGGAGCGGCGGAAGGAGGGGGTCTCGTAGCGCGGCTCGTCCCCTTCGGCGAAATAGTTCGGGACCTCCATGCCGTATTGCGCACCCCAGACCGCGCCCATGCCGTCAAAGATGTCATACATCGGTGTTGTGCGGAACGGGCGGGCCGCGGGCAGCTCCTCGTTCGGGTAGGCGATAGAGAAGCGTTTCTGATAGTTTTCAGTGACTTTGGGGCGGGTGTAGCCCGGGGTGATCCAGTCGCCGAAGCGGGCGCAGTCCATCGCGAAGGTGTCGCGCTCGCATTCGCCCTCGACCATCCATTGGGCCAGCATCAACCCGACGCCGCCGCCTTGGGAGAAGCCGGCCATGACCGCGCAGGCGGACCAGTAGTTGCGCATGCCCGGCACCGGGCCGACCAGCGGGTTGCCGTCGGGGGCAAAGGTGAAGGGGCCGTGGATCACCGATTTGACGCCTGCGGCCTCCAGAGCCGGGAAGCGTTTGTAGGCAAAGGCGATGGAATCCTCGATCTTGTCGAAGTCATCGGGCAGCAGCTCGTGGCCGAAGTCCCACGGCGTGCCGTCCACCGCCCAGGGTTTGCAGGGCTGTTCGTAGAAACCGATGCAAAGGCCGCGGCCCTCCTGGCGCAGATAGCTTTCGCCGGCCGGATCCATCACATGCGGGTGCTCGCCGCCGCCGTCGATGATCTCGGCGATCATCGGCACTTCGTCGGTGACGATATACTGGTGCTCCATCGGGTGCAGCGGGAAGTAGACGCCGGCCATGGCGCCGACCTCGCGCGCCCAGAGGCCGCCAGCGTTCACGACATGCTCGGCGTGGATGGTGCCTTTGTTGGTGACCACATCCCAGGTGCCGTCGGGGCGCTGGTTGGTCTCGATCACCTTGCAGTGGGTCTCAATAGTGGCGCCGCCCATGCGCGCGGCCTTGGCATAGGCGTGGGTGGTGCCGGAAGGGTCGAGATGGCCGTCGAGCGGGTCGTAGAGGCCGCCGATGATGCCGTCCACATTGGTGACGGGGGCGATCTTCTTGATTTCCTCCGGGGAGACGATTTCGGTCTCCAGCCCCATGAAACGGTGCTTGGCGCGCTCGGCCTTGAGCATGTCGAAGCGTTCCTGGGTTTCCGCGAGGGTGACGCCGCCCACATGGTGGAGGCCGCAGGACATGCCGGTGATTTCCTCCAGCTCTTTGTAGAGCTTGATGGTGTAGCCCTGCAGCGCCGCCATATTGGTGTCGCCGTTGAGGGTGTGGAAACCGCCCGCCGCGTGCCAGGTCGAGCCTGAGGTCAGCTCCGAGCGTTCGATCAGCATGACGTCCGACCAGCCGAGCTTGGTCAGGTGGTAGAGAACAGAGCAGCCGACGACGCCGCCGCCGATAACTGCCACGCGTGTGGTGGTCTTCATGAGGCCTCTCCCTGATAAGGTGCTGGCTGCATTCTGGACATATGTGTGTAGTAGTCCAGTGAAATCTTCCAGTGCCAAACTTTCCAGCAGGCGTGAATAGGGGCAAGGGAAGGCAGGTCGTTAGTCTAATCTCACTTTTCAGAGATCAAACGTGATGATTTCTTGAGCTATGTTACGAGCAGGCCACGCAGAAGCTGAAACGTAACTTAAACTTATGATTAGCCGCCGGCACCCGTATATCGGCAAACTTTTGCAAAGTTCACCACATGCGGTGGTCAACTACCAGGAAACCGCGGGGCGATTCGTCAGCAGATGCATCTGCTAGCCTGAGGTATCTGCAAACTTCTTGGGGGGCGTCATGCGCTGGGACAAGAACGAGGCAGAGCAGAAGAAGCCGTACATCGAAATTTTCAAAGAAGGGCTTCACATTAAGATATGGCAACGGCCTTCCCTGTGGAGTGTTGCCATTTTCACGGGCGGAATGATCGTTTTGGCGATCTTGAAATGGTGATGGCACGGGCGGAGGCATTCTCCGCCCGCGTCGTTCGTGAACTGCTTTTGATCGGCTTGAACAGGCCTGACGGCAGCTGGCTCTTGTGAGGCATGTTATCCGCCTGCGCTGAAGTTAGGGGCAGTTGGTTATTCCGAGGTGCGGAAGCGGCTGTTTTGGATCACGAAAATCGCGGTCAGGGGGGCTGCGAGGAGGATCACGCCAACAGTGATCAGCAGGAACCCAAGCTGGGAATAGTCGGCGGCGGTTGTGATGGCGCCTGCCGAATCTGTCACTTCGCGGGTCACCACGAAGATCTCGTTCAAGTATTTGGTGCCCAGGCTGGAGGCCGAGAGTGCCAGATTGGTGAAGGAGGCCATGACCGCAAAGAAGGTGGCTTTGAGGCCGGAGGGCGCGTTGCGGGCGATCCAGGCGAGCATGGGGATCATCGCAACCTGGCCCAGCGGAGATTCGACGGCGGTGTCGACCATTGCGATGAACCGGGCGTCGACCACGCCGCCGGTCATGGCGGCTGTCCAGTGATGGGCGCCGTAGTAGAGCGCGATGTTGGGCAGGCTGAGGACGGCTTCGGTGATGGCAAGGAAGGCGACAATCCAGGCAATCGGGCGGCTGGCCATCAGCGGGCGGAAGATCAGCATGCCGGCGAGGGTCAGCAGCGAGGTGATCAGGGCAAGGACCGAAAGGAACTGCTGATCAAACCCCAGCACGTCGATCTCGAACCAAGTGGCGCCTGGGCCGCGCAGGGGCGTGGCGCGGTAAACAAAGATGATGATGGCGGTGCCGATCAGGGCGCGGGCGTGGTCCACCGGCAGGACCGAGACCAGCTGGCGCATCAGGAACAGAACGATGGCCATGGAACCGGCAAAGACGATTTCCTGCGAATAGGGCACATCGCCCAGTCCCACGGCGAGCGAGAGCGCGACAAAGGCGCCGCCGCCGATGAAATACCAATGGTTGGGCGTGACCGGCTCACGCGGGAGTTCCAGGCGGGCGCGGATATCCTCGGGCGGAACACCGGCGCGGCGCAAGCGGACGGCCTTGGCCCATTTCTGCACGATGGCGAGGGCGACGCCGGAGAGGGAAATGACCGGGATCAGCAGGGCGAGGGTGAAGACAAAACCGTAGAGCGCGCCTTTGTCATCCTGCGGCAGCGCATCGGCACCGTCGAACAGGGCGACGTTCAGCGCGGCGGCAGCGCTGGAACCCGCGATCAGCGCAATGCGGCCGAAGGTCTGCATGGTGGTGTGCAGGGATTTGGTCTCAGCCTCGGGCAGGGGTCGGCCCTGATGGTCGGTGTGGGGAACCGCCTCGACCGACATGGCGTCGGCAACCACGTCCTGCAGCACGAAACCGCACGGAGCGAGAAGGGCTGAGGTCACATACCAAGCGTTGAGCGGCATCAGCGCGGCCATCATTTCCGGCATCTGCACGATGGCGGCGAGGATGGCGAAACTGGCAGCCATCAGCCCGGCGCCCAGCAGGATCAGCAGGTATTTCCAGCGCCAGATCAGGTCGACCAGATGGCCGAGCGGCATCTTCAAAGCCCAGGGCAAGCCGACCCAGAACGCCAGACCCGCTAGAAAGGCGGCCGATAAATCCAGGTATTCCTTGACGAAAAAGGAGGCGGCGACGGTGGTGATGCCCTGCGCGCCATAGGCGAAATATATCAGCAGCGGCGGCAGGAACGACCAGCACATCTGGCGGAACAGCTCAAGGATGATGCTGTCGAACCAGTCGCGCGCAAACGCTGCCGCGCGGATCATGCGAGGCTCCTCATCAGGACAGGGGCCTGATCCGGAGACCGGTCACCCGGTTGCCTTCCCGTTCGGTCACCTCGAAGCGGAAACCGTGGAAGGAGAACACCTGGCCCTTGGTCGGGATCATCTGGGCCTCGTGGATCACCAGGCCCGCAATGGTGTTGGCCTCATCGTCCGGCAGGTTCCACTCGGTTGCGCGGTTCACGTCGCGAATGGTGGCGGCACCTTCGACCAGATAGGAGCCATCGGCGGTTTTCTTGACGATGTTTTCCTCAGCCGGATCAAATTCATCGGTGATCTCGCCGACGATTTCCTCAAGGATGTCTTCCAGCGTGATCAGCCCCTGCAGCGCGCCGTATTCGTCCACCACCAGTGCAAAATGCGAGCGCATCCGCAGGAACTGGCGCATCTGCTCGTCCAGTGTGGTGGTCTCAGGTACAAAGTAAGGCGCCTTGGCCACCTCGCTGATATCAAAGGATTTCAGCCGTTCAGCATCGCCGCCTGCCTGTTTGTACATAGCGCGGAACAGATCCTTGGCGTGGACAACGCCGATGATGTTTTCCTGCTCGCCGCGGTAGACCGGCAGGCGGGTATGGGGGCTTTGCAGGCAGTGTTCGAGGATGGTTTCAGGTTCGGCGTCCGCATCGATCATCTCGATGTTGGAGCGGTGCAGCATGATTTCCTCGACAAATCGGTCGGAGAGGTCGAGCGCGCCAAGAATGCGGTCGCGGTCTTCCTTTTCGACCACGCCCTCGGAATGGCCGAGCTGCAGCGCGCCGGCAATTTCCTCGCGCACGGCCATGATCTGGCTGTCAGGGTCGATCCGCACCCCGAACAGGCGCAGGACGCCGCGCACCAGCAGCCGGACGGTGCCGACTATGGGAGACAGCACGGTCACAAGGAAGCCAATCACCGGGGCGACGGCGGCGGCGGCTTTCTCCGCGTTGGAGATGGCATAGGTTTTGGGCAGCACCTCGGCAAAGATCAGCACCAAGAGGGTCATTACCAGGGTGGCCAGCGCCACGCCGCTTTCGCCGAAGGCGCGGGTGAAGAGCGCGGTGGCCAGCGAGGCCGCCAGGATGTTAACCAGGTTGTTGCCCAGGAGGACCGAGCCGATCAGACGCTCGTTGTCTTCAGTGATCGACAGCGCGCGCTGCGCCCCGCGCGAGCCCTTGTCGGCCTGGGTGCGCAGCTTGCCGCGCGAGGCGGCGGTCAGGGCGGTTTCAGAGCCCGAGAAGAAGCCGGACAGGACCAGAAGCAGCACGATGGCCCCGGCAGTTGTCCAGAAGGCGCTGTCGAGTACGGTGGAGGCAGTGTCCATGAGAGGTCCAGGGGTCCGGTCTGTTGTGAATCTTCGCTGTATTTATGGGGCCTTGGCGCCGCTGCTTCAAGCGCTGCTCAGCTGTCTTTGGCCAGCGGGTGGTGCTCCAGCACCAGTTCCTGCAGGCGGGCGTCCAGCACGTGGGTGTAAATCTCGGTGGTGGCAATGTCTGCGTGGCCCAGCAGCGCCTGGATTGCACGCAGGTCGGCGCCGTTGGCCAGGAGGTGAGTGGCAAAGGCGTGGCGCAGAGTGTGCGGGGTGACCTTGTCCGGCGAGACGCCGCCTGTGACGGCCAATTCCTTGATCAGCAAGTAAAAACGGTGGCGGGTCAGGTGGCCGGATTTGCCGCGGGAGGGGAACAGGAAGCGGGAGCCGGGCTTGCCTTTGACCTCTCGCTCGGCTTCGGTCTCATCCCGCACCAGTAGCCATTGAGCCAGCGCCTCGCGGGCCGGAGGCGAGAGCGGCACCATACGCTCCTTGCCGCCTTTTCCGAGGATCAGCAGCATCCGGGGGTCGCCGCGGGCAGCGGAAACCGGCAGTGACACAAGTTCAGTGACCCGCATGCCGGTGGCATACAGCAGCTCCATCAGGCAGGTGTTGCGAAAACGGTCGGATTCCGAGCGTCCGGTTTTGCGGGCGGCTTCCAGCAGGCGGTCGACCTCGATGACCTCCAGCGTTTTCGGCAGCCGTTTCTCGCGGCCGGGGCCGCGGATCTGGATCGCGGGGTTGTCCTCGCGCCAGCCCTCCTCAAAGGCAAACCGGTAGATCTGCTTGACCGCCGACAGCCGCCGCGCCCGGGTGGCGCGGGACAGGCCCTGGACATCGCAGCTGATAAGATAGGCTTCGATATTGTCCTGGACGGCGGTCAGAAAGCTGAGCTTGCGGTGTTCCAGCCAGGCGGTCAGATCCTTGAGATCACGGCCGTAGGCCAGCAGCGTGTTCTGCGAGGCGCCGGTCTCGGCTGCCTGGGCGTCGAGGAAGGTGGAGATCCACTGGAAATTGTCTTGCGGAGCGGTCATGTCACTGCCGCTCCAGCAGCATCAGCTGCAGTGCAGCGCGGCGGGCGGTATCCTCCAGCCCCACGGCGCGGAAAGATGCCAGGGCAGAGGTCAGGTCGCCCAGGTTGCCATCCGCGCCCCGGGAAAACAGCATCATGCTGCGCAGGATGGCCTCGCCAAGCTGGCCGTTGTCCAGAAGCTGCCGGATTTCCGGAGGGACGGGCGGCGGAGCCGAGAACCCAAGGGAGATAGCTTCAGCAGTTTGCGTCGGCGCGGCTGCGTCCGCGGGGCGTCCCTGGGCGAGGGCGGCCAGGAACTGCTCCTCTGCGCCTGAGGGCCGGGCGTCATGAGCGGCAAGCTCATAGAGCGGTGACAGCAGGCGGATGCGCCAGGCCAGAGCCTCAGCCGGACCTGTGAGCGGGGTCTGGGCCAGCGGCTCTGCAAAGAGGTCGGCAAAAACGGTTTCGGTGCCAGCTTGCTGCATGGCGTCCCAGGCGCGGGGCAAAGAACGGGCGAGCGCTTCGGCGCTGCCAGAGGCGAGGTCGGATTCCAGCCGTTGCACCGCCGCGACCCGGTCCCAGATGCCGCCCGAAGCGGCGGGTTTGCGGGCGCTGAACAGGCCCAAATACTGGTTCGGGTTAAGCGCTCCGCCGCGTGCCAGCCGCTCGGCGGCTTCCAGCTGGGCCTTCCAGCCGGCGATGTCGCGCAGATCGGCGGCGGCAAAGGCAGGCGGCAGCGGGGCCGTGGGCATCGGCTCGCCAATGGTTTCGAACAGGCGGAAGGTCAGCGGGTCCGGATTGGCGGGGCGGCGCAAGGGGGCCGCGAGTTCAAACAGATCCGGGTTCAGGAAACGGTCGAGCAGCTCCATCTGCGCTTGCGGCAGGAGCCCCAGTGCATGGGCGGTTTCCAGCATCAGAGCTGCAGTCGGCCAGTCGCCGCGCCGTGCGGTGCAGAAGATCTGGGTGGCGTAATCGTCTGACAAATATGGCGAAGCGGTAAGCGCTGCACAGGGTTTGTCCTCGCTGCCGGTGAGAAGGGTGGCAGCGAACCAGCGTTTGAACCGCGCTTTGCTGACGGTGGGGCCCGCGTGTTCGGCGAGCGCCTGAGAGGGGTCGGTTGCCCCCAGCGCCAGCAGCCGGTCAAGACGTGCCAGCAGGATGCGGTCCTTGGCAGTGGCCGGCGGGCGGGTTTCCGACAGCAGCAGGGTGAACAGCAGCGCCTGCATGGCGGGACTGCGGCGCACCGGGACGGTTTCGATCAGATGCGCGATTTCCGCTGCATTGCTGCCGCGCCACAGATCCGCGGGCAGGCCGGTTGCCGAGGGCGGCACCAGGCCGATGGGCGGCAGCAGGGTCTCCAGCGGGGTGACTGAAACCGGCGGCAGCGCCGCAGTGCCGGTCACCGGCGGCTCCAGCAGCACGGTGCCGGGCAGATCGCTGCGCGGCTGCGGCTGATTCAGCCAGTCGATTGCTGCCAGGGGTTCATTGGCAAGCGCTTGGCCCGCCAGCAAGATCCCGGCCGCGGCCGCCTTAATCCGCATTCAGCACCACCGGCTTGCGCACCTCGGTGGCGGGCGCCCGGAAATCGGCGCCGAACCAGGGGCCGACATAGGCATAGCCCACAAGCCCGATCCCGGCGAGAACCGCTAAATAGACCAGATACTTAATCAATCGCCCCATGGTGTATCCAATGCCTGTTTCCTGCTCTTTTGCTCAAGTTATATATGGCCTTTTCCGCAAGATCACGTCATTCACTGAAGAATGAGCGAAAAAGAGCATAGCAGCGGCCAGAAGGCTGCAAACCCGGTGCCGGGGAAACTGAAGAAGACCATTGTGATGGTGGGCATGATGGGGGCAGGAAAGACTGCCGTGGGCCGTGCTTTGGCGGCCCGGCTGAACGTGCCCTTTCTGGACAGCGACCATGAGATTGAGGCCGCTGCCAATATGACGATACCTGAGATTTTCGCCCGCGACGGCGAGCCGTTTTTCCGCCAGAAGGAGCGCCAGGTGATTGCGCGGCTTCTGGAGGAGGAACGCGGCATCCTGTCGACGGGCGGCGGTGCCTTCCTGGCTGAGGAAAACCGCGAGGTGATCACGGGCAAAGGGGTTTCGGTCTGGCTGAACGCAGACCTTGAAGTGCTGTGGAACCGGGTGCGCCACCGCGATACCCGGCCGCTGCTGCGCACGGCCGACCCGCATGCGACGCTCAGCGGCCTGTACGAGGCTCGGGTGCCCTTTTATTCCCAGGCAGACCTGGCCGTCGTCTCGGATGGGCAGGCGGCAATTGAAACCATGGTTGACCGCGTGCTGGAGGCGCTGAAGGCGCGCCCCGACGTATTGGAGTGGAAATGATGGAACGTGTTGTGCATGTGCCCCTGGGCGAGCGCGCTTATGATGTGGTGATCGCGCCCGGCCTGCTGGCGCAGGCAGGGGAACGGATCAAGCCGCTGTTGAAGCGGCCGCAGGTGGCTGTGCTGACCGACGAGACCGTGGCGGAGGAGCATCTGGACAGCCTGCGGGCCGGTCTGGCTGCCGCCGGGATCGGCATGGAGGCGCTGGCGCTGCCGCCGGGCGAGGCCACCAAGGGCTGGCCGCAGTTTTCCCGCTCAGTGGAATGGCTTCTGGAGCAGAAGGTCGAGCGCGGCGATGTGGTTGTTGCCTTCGGCGGCGGGGTGATCGGCGATCTGGCGGGTTTTGCTGCCGCTGTCCTGCGCCGCGGTGTGCGTTTTGTGCAGATCCCTACGTCGCTGCTGGCGCAGGTCGACAGTTCAGTGGGCGGCAAGACCGGCATCAATGCGCCCCAGGGCAAGAACCTGATCGGCGCCTTCCACCAGCCGTCGCTGGTGCTGGCGGATACCTCGGTTCTGGAAACCCTGACAGCGCGCGACTTCCTGTCCGGCTATGGCGAAGTGGTGAAATACGGCCTGCTGGGGGATGCGGAGTTCTTTTCTTGGCTCGAAGACCACGGGCCCGCCCTGGCGGAGGGCGATGTGGCCGCCCGGGTCGAGGCTGTGGCGCGCTCGGTGCAGATGAAGGCCGACATCGTGGTGCGCGACGAGACCGAGCAGGGCGACCGGGCACTGCTGAATCTGGGCCATACTTTTTGCCACGCGCTGGAAGCGGCGACGGGCTATTCTGATCGCTTGCTGCATGGGGAAGGCGTGGCGATCGGCTGCGCGCTGGCGTTTGAGCTGTCGTCGAAGCTGGGGCTGTGCTCGCAGGAAGATCCCAGCCGGGTGCGGGCGCATCTGAAAGCCATGGGCATGAAGACGGACCTGGCGGACATCCCGGGCGAGCTGCCAGGAGCCGAAGCGCTGCTGGATCTGATGGGGCAGGACAAGAAAGTTGTTGCGGGCCAGCTGCGCTTTATCCTGGCGCGCGGCATCGGCGAGGCATTTGTGACGGCTGATGTACCGCCGGAGGCGGTGCTGGAGGTGCTGCGCAGCGCCGCGGGCTGAACCGGAATGGCAGGCAGGGCAGCTTGCGGGCTGCCCTGCCTGGCTGGAAAAAGGTTGCCGCGTCCGGTGCCAGGCTCAGGCGGCCGCACTGCCGGCGGCAGTGTCCGCCTCGCCGGTATCAAAGCCAATGGCTGGCGGTGATTGCGTGATTGCTGCGCGGGGACTGCTGTCTTCGGTGAACTCGCCCACGGTGAAGCGCTGCACCTGGGCCCGCAGATCCTGCGCCTGCTCGGACAGCGATGTGGTGGCTGCCGTTGTCTGTTCGGCCATCGCTGCGTTCTGCTGCGCCATCATTTCCAACTCGCCGACAGCCGTGTTGACGTCGTTCATCTGCACTGACTGTTCCTTGATATTGACAGCAATTTCCACAACCAGGCCTGAGATCTCGCCAACCTGTTCGTTCACGGTGGCCATCGCCTGACCAGCCTGGTCCACCAGCGAAGCGCCGCTCTTAACCTGCTCGGAGCTGCGTGCGGTCAGTTCGTCAATTTGCTGAACCGCGTCGGCGCAGCGCTGCGCCAGCATCCGGACTTCGCTGGCGACAACTGCGAACCCGCGGCCCGCCTCGCCGGCCCGTGCGGCCTCGACCCCGGCGTTCAGTGCCAGCAGGTTGGTCTGAAAGGCGATATCCTGGATCACCTTGGTAATCTGGGAGATCTCCTGCGAGGACTCCTGCAGTTTGTCCATGGCAACAATGGTTTTCTTCACCACCTCGTCGCAGGAGGTGACGCCCGTCTGGGCACTGTCTGCCAGCCGTTCGGCACGGCCGGCGTTGTCCGCCGATTTCTGTACGCTGGTGGTCAGCATGCTCATGGCGTGGGTGGTTTTTTCAAGAGTAGAGGATTCCGCCTCGGTACGGTGTGCCAGATCCCTTGAGGCCTCGGCAATTGAACTGGTGCTTTCGTCCACGCTGCTGGTCAGCTCGCCGATGGCTGACACCGATGCGGCCAGGGACTTCAGCGAGTCGTTGAAGTCCATCCGGATCGATTTGAATTCCTCCGGGAAGAATTCTGTGATGGGATTGTCCAGCCGCATGTTCTGCAGATCCATCAGAGCAGCCCCGATGCGGCGGGCCACGTCGAGGATTTCTTCGCGCCGTTTGGTGTCGAGGCGCTTTTCCTCCTCCTGTTTTTCCTGGGTGACGGTGCGCAGATCAACGACATTGCGGGCCACCGAGCCGATTTCGTCCCGGCGGTCTGCCCCGGCCACATCGGCATGGATGTCGCCGCTTGCCAGCTTCTTGAGGGCGCCGTTCAGCACTGTGAGGCCATTGGTCATATCCCGGGCGATCACCAGGCTGAGGGCCAGGACGCCGGCAAGCAGAACTGCGGCAAAGACAGACATCTCAGTCAGCAGCAGCTTGCTGTTGGCGTCATAGGCGGCCATGTCCTCCTTCAGATGTTCAATCAGAACCGCTTCCTTGCTGCGCAGGACCTTCAGCATGTCGCTTGCTGCAGCAAACCAGGACTCTGCATCGTACCCGGAGGTATCGCCGCCGGACAGCACGGTTTCACGGATGCTGTTGAACTTCTTCATTTCCGGCGTCTTGCTGAGCTCTGAAACCGCGTTGCGGTCTTCGATGGTGGCAAAATCCAAAAACCTGTCCAGCCGCTCTCTGAAACGTTCATGGACGGCAACGAAGTTCTGGAAGTCCGCAGGTTTCCAATGATGGGCAAAGCCGACAGCGCCGGCGGCGCGTTCAAGTCCGGCAGCATCTTTGGCGCGCAAGAACATCGACAGCGCCACGGCTTCCTGCGCAATCCGGGGGTCGTCAATTTTCTGCGCTACAGAAAGGCCGCTTTGGATCAGCGCGGTATTCAGATTGGTGTAATATTCTACTGCGTTGCGCAGCGGAATCGTCCGGTTGGAAATCTGCTGACGGATCTCCGCCTTGCGGGCAAGTTCGGTTTGGGCCACCCGGAATGCTTGAAGTGCTTCGGTGCTGAGGCCGCGCCGGTCAACCGTTGCAAGCTGGTTGAGATAGGCTGCCATCGCTGTGTCGTTGGCGAGCCTGATTTTGGCCAAAGAGTCCGGAATGGCCGAAGCTTCTCTGCCGAGATAGGAGGCACTGATACCGCGCTCGACCTGCAGAGTATGCACAAGACTGCTCATGCTTTCCAAAAGTTCGCCTGCAAGCGCAGTGTTGACCTGTGCCCGCTTGTACAGCTCGTTCAGCTTGGTTCCCATGAACCAAAGACTGAGAAGCAGCGGCGCTGCGAGGAGAATCGTGATTTTCACTTTGATCGAGAGATGCCGCAAAAAACGCATACCCATACCTGTTCCCTCGTTGCACTGTTTGCCCATTGGTTGAATTCAACATGTGTGATGTATGTTAAAATTCAGCTACCTCTTCCTGGGGGCGATCCTGACCGCATACCGGGGCAAAACAGGCTGTTTCAGGCAGGTTTCCGGAAGGGTGATGAGCGGTGTAAAGAGATATTATATTTCAAAAACAGAAGCTTAGTTCTAAGCTTCTAAAGCGTGGCAGAACCGTGCTGCCTGATTGCACCGCGCGCTGCACTAGCCAGGATGCGGGTGCTGCGCGCGCCGTGAATTGACCGGGAAATCCTGGTGAAAAATACAAAAAACCCCCAAGCGCAGAGCTTGGGGGTTTTCAAGTGTTCTCTTTTAAAGAGTGTTTAGAACGGGATTTCGTCGTCGTCGATATTGTGCGAGGCACCGCCGCCAAAACCGCCGCCGCCGCTGCCGCCACCCTGCGGGCCGCTGTCATAGCCGCCACCGTAACCGCCGCCCTGGCTGCCGCCGCCATAACCGCCGCCCTGGCCGCCGCCGCCATAACCGCCGC
>NZ_JWLD01000119.1 GCF_000813725.1 Leisingera sp. ANG-Vp | reverse complement strand
CGCGGCGCAGGTTGCGGCGGTCGCCGGGACGGGATGCTTTGGAGCTATGCGCCATAACTGGGTCCGAGGTCATCAGTGACGGATCAATCTGATCGCCCAGCGCTTCCAGCGCCTCTTTCTCGCGGCCTTCGGGCAGCCCTTCGGCCTGCAGCGGCGTGTCCTGCCAGAAGGAAGAGCGGTGGCGGAAAAGCCCGTACTGCAGGCTCTCGTTGGTCCATTCAAAGTTATAGGCCAGCTGCAGCGCCTCGCGGACACGGATGTCCTGCAACTTGGGCCGCAGAAGGTTCATCACAAAGCCGGACGCGGCAGGCACGTTTCCGTCCGGAATTTCGCCCTTGATCACTTCACCGTCATTCACCGCATCAAAATTATATCCCGTGGCCCAGTTCTTGGAACTGTTCTCTGAACGAAGCGTATAGACGCCCGCCTTGAAGCCCTCCATCGCGGCAATCGCATCGCCGAAGTATTCCACCCGGATACGGTCGTAGTTATGGCGGCCGGCGTTCACGTTCAGATGCGCGCCCCAGTAATCGGGATTGCGGCGGTACACGATGCGCTGGTTCACATCCGCGGTTTCCAACACGTAAGGACCGGAGCCGATGCCCGGATCCAGCCGCGGCTCGTCGATACGGCGGTTTTCCGGATCGGCCTCAAACCAGGCCTTGGAGAACACCGGCGTGCCGCTGACCTGAGAGATCATCGCCCGGCGCGGAAAGTCCGGCGAGAAGTGGAACTTGACCCGGTGCGGACCCAGCGCCTCGGCCTTGGGGATGCGCTTGCGCACCGCTTCGGCATAGGACTTCAGCCCCTGGTCCAGCAGGATATTATGCGAGAAAACCACATCATCTGCGGTCACCGGGCTGCCGTCGGAAAACTTTGCCTCGGGGCGGAGGTTGAAAATCACCCAGTCCTGGCTTTCGGGATACTCCAGGCTTTCGGCGATCAAGCCATAGTAAGAGCCGGGCTCGTCATAGGATTCCACCATCAGGCTTTCGTAGTGGTCCGAGGACAGCGCCCCGGCCCGCCCCTTGCGGGTGAAGGGGTTCATGCTGTCAAAGGTGCCCACGGCAGAAATCGACAGCTCGCCGCCCTTGGGCGCCTCCGGGTTCACATAGTCGAAACTCTGGAACTCCGGCCCGTATTTCAGCTCGCCGAACTCGGCAAAGCCGTGGCTTTTGATGATGGCCTCTTCCGCCTTGGCCAGCGTTGCCGCCCCCAGCGCCAGAAACAAGCCCAAGGCAAGCCCGGCTGCCGCCTGCAGCGGGTTCACCCTCTCCTTCGCGCGTACACGCGCCGCAGCCCGAGCGGTTTTCATCTGCCATGACCTCCTTTGCCCCGGGACTGCACGCCCGGGATGTTATCTGCCCTCAAGCTAATGGCCCGGGGTGGTAACATTCAAGTTGAGATTGGGTGAATTCCCGGCTTCCGCGCCCTTGCATTCGGCGCGCAACTGCCGATCCGGCCTGCTCTTTTACTGCCCGCTTGCCCGCATCCGGCCCGCGTGCCAGCCTCGCATCACGATTTTGTCAACGACCCTGGGAGACAGAGATGCCGAAAGTGAAAATCGCCGCAGTGCTTGCAATGGCCGGAGCTGCCGCGCTCAGCGCCTGCGCCCAGCAGGAAGAGGAAGTGGTCTACAGCAGCCCGGAAGAGGCGTTCTGCGTGCAAAGCGGCGGCAGCTATGTGCTCCGCAGCGGCAAGGCCGGCACCATCGGCGTCTGCATCCTGCCCGACGGCCAGGAGCGCGATGCGCTGGCCTACTACCGGGAGAACAATCCGGCCTGACCCCAGGTTGAACCTGCCGCCATCAAAGAAGCCGCTGCGGATCTGCAGCGGCTTTTCGTTTTGGATAGCTTGGACAGCGGGCTGGATCAGTTGTCCAGGCTGTCCAGATAGGCGATGAGGTTCACCCGGTCCTTTTGCTTTTTCAGGCCAGCAAAGCTCATGCTGGTGCCCGAGGCATAGGCGGACGGCTTGGTGATGAAGGCGTCCAGCTCTTCTGCGGTCCAGGCTTTGCCCGCCAGGCCGGTCAGAGCGCCGGAGTAGCCAAAACCGGCTTCGGCTGCGATGTCCCGGCCGACAACGCCGTACAGCGACGGGCCGGTGGAGTTCACGCCGGCTTCCAGCTTGTGGCAAGCGGAGCATTTCTTAAAGACTTTGGCGCCTTTGGCGGCGTCGGCGGAGGCCATCAGCTCTTCGAAGCTGACTTCCGGCTCATCGCTGGCGGCTTCGGCCGAGGCGACTTCGATCACATAGGCGGCCTCACCGTGGCTGTCCATGTGATACAGGCCGCTGGCAGCCCATTTGCCCAGCAGGAGAACCAGGAACGCGCCGCAAACGCCTGCGGTCGCTTTGGTAAGGGTCATTGTGTCAAACATGAATCGCGGGTCCATTTAGCTGTCTGACGGGGTGTCTAAGGCTTCCCCTCTCAAGTGGCAAGGTATAGACAGCGCGACGAAACGCCCAATTGTTGAAGTTTTGCACCGGGAACACACCTTATGACCCGCAAGATCGCTATCCAGGGGGAGCTGGGCTCCTACAGCCACGAGGCCTGCCGCAACGCGCGCCACGATATGGAGGTGCTGCCCTGCCGCACTTTTGAGGACGCGATCGGGGCGGTCAAAAGCGGTGAAGCCGAGCAGGCGATGCTGCCGGTGGAGAACTCCACCTACGGCCGGGTTGCCGACATTCACCGGCTTTTGCCGCACAGCGGACTGCATATCATCGACGAGGCTTTTGTGCGGGTGCACATCAACGTGCTGGGGGTGCCGGGCGCAAAACTGGAGGATATCCGCGAGGCAAAATCGCATCTGGTGCTGCTGCCGCAATGCGGGACCTTCCTGCGCGAGCACGGCATCACGGGCCGGGTCAGCCCCGACAACGCCCGTGCCGCGCGCGATGTGGCCGATGCCGGCGACAAGCATGTAGCGGCGCTGGCCAGCGAGCTGGCAGGCGAGATTTACGGGCTGGACGTGCTGGCCCGCCATATCGAGGACAACGGCGACAACACCACCCGTTTCCTGATCATGTCGCCGGAACCCAACTACACCCGCCGCGGCGCCCACAAC
>NZ_JWLD01000118.1 GCF_000813725.1 Leisingera sp. ANG-Vp | reverse complement strand
CCTGATATCCGCGCGCGCATGACCAGCAATCCCCCAGATCTCCGCCCCGACCTCGCCCCCCGCCCGCAGTTCGGTGACGCACCGCGCCCCGATCAGCCGACGCTTGGCATGGTCTCGCTCGGCTGCCCCAAGGCGCTGGTGGACAGCGAGCGGATCCTGACCCGGCTGCGCGCCGAAGGCTACGGCATTTCGCCCGACTACGCGGGCGCCGATGCGGTGATCGTCAACACCTGCGGCTTCCTCGACAGCGCCAAGGCGGAAAGCCTGGAGGCGATCGGCGAAGCTCTGAAGGAAAACGGCAAGGTGATCGTGACCGGCTGCCTGGGCGCCGAACCGGACTACATCCGCGAGCATCACCCGCGCATCCACGCGGTGACCGGCCCGCATCAGTACGAGCAGGTCTTGGACGCGGTGCATTCCGCAGTGCCGCCCGCCCCGAACCCTTACGTGGATCTGCTGCCCGCGGCCGGCGTCAAGCTCACCCCGCGGCACTTCAGCTATCTGAAAATCTCCGAGGGCTGCAACCACAAGTGCAAGTTCTGCATCATCCCGGACATGCGCGGGCTGCTGGCGTCGCGCCCCGTCCACGCGGTGCTGCGCGAGGCGGAAAAGCTGGTGGAGGCAGGCGTGCGCGAGCTGCTGGTGATCAGCCAGGACACCTCTGCCTATGGTCTCGACCGCAAATACTCCACCCACCCCTGGAAAGGGGAGGAGGTGCGCAGCCATATCCTCGACCTCTCCCGCGAACTGGGCAAGCTGGCCCCGGCGGAGGACCTGTGGGTGCGGCTGCACTATGTCTACCCCTACCCGCATGTGCGCGAGCTGATCCCGCTGATGGCGGACCCCGAGAACGCGCTGCTGCCCTATCTGGACATCCCCTTCCAGCACGCTCACCCGGATGTGCTGAAGCGCATGGCGCGCCCTGCCGCCGCCGCCAAGACGCTGGACGAGATCAACGCCTGGCGCGCGGCCTGCCCTGATATCACCCTGCGCTCCACCTTCATCGTCGGCTACCCCGGCGAGACCGAGGCCGAGTTCCAGCACCTGCTCGACTGGATGGACGAGGCGCAGCTGGACCGGGTTGGCTGCTTCAAATACGAAAATGTCGACGGCGCCCGCTCGAACGACCTGCCGGACCATGTGCCGGAAGAAGTGAAGCAGGAGCGCTGGGAGCGGTTCATGGAGAAGGCCCAGGCGATCTCCGAGGCCAAGCTGGAGGCCAAGGTCGGCCAGACCCTGCAGGTCATTGTCGACGACATCGACGAAGACGGCATCGCCACCTGCCGCACCAAGGCCGATGCGCCGGAGATCGACGGCAACCTGTTCATTGATGAGGGAACGGACGGGTTGCAGGCGGGCGATCTGGTGACCGTTGAAGTTGATGAGGCGGGAGAGTATGACTTGTGGGGTAGAACACCTAGCTAATTCAGAATCCTAAAGCGATTGCATGGCGCCACCAGATTTTTCGAAGTCAACGGTAGAAACATTAGGGAAAAGAGCGTCCTACGTTTGCTCTAATCCTGACTGTCGCCGTATTACTGTTGGCGCAACACGCGATCAAAAAGCTTCGATTATTGGCGAAGCCGCTCATATTTATGGCGCACGCCCAAAGGCTTCTAGGTACTCAGACCAAATGAGCGATTTAGAACGCGCTCAAGAAACGAACGGAATTTGGCTCTGCCGCTCGTGCCACAAACTGATCGACGATGACGTAAAGCGGTATCCGCCTGAACTACTGTTCAAGTGGCGTGAGGTGCATGACGAATTTACGGCGTCTCAATTAGAAAACGCCGGCTCCTGGGCTCGGCTTGAAGTTCAAAGAGAGTTCTTCGACAATCACCCGAATTTGACACCGGCGGCGCGCCGTATTCTCGCTGACAAACCGGACTTTTGGGAATGTCTTTTAACCCTTGAGTTGCTTCGATCATCCACAAGTGTTCCAAAGCAGAAAATGACTGACCTATTATCCGGCGCGTATGTTCCTCAGTTCAAAGTCATCGCGGCTGGGCACGAGCCAACTTTCTTTCAGAGAAAATTCTTTGAACTCAAAAAACTGATCGCTTCGGCAAAGCAAATATTTACGGTCCAACTCTTTACCTCTTGGGGAGAAGACGGGCATTCGGGAGATGAGATCACTATCATCCATATTGGCTCCCTGATACAAAAACTGTCCGACGCCTTTGCAACGTGGGAAGAGGAAATTCACTCTGTTTACTTCGAACGTGAGGTTTTCCTCGAGACCAACGAAGTTCTCAAAGGATGCGGCAACCATAATTTTAAGCAGATTGAGATGGTACAAGACCTTGTTGCAGAGGTCATTCAAACGGTTAACACCCCCGAAGAAGGAAGAAGCTTGGACTTCAAACACACGATGGTCTTCGATTTCCCTTCAGGTTTTGATGATCGCTTCGAAAAAGCCCTTAACTTTGCCAAACAAGAGCTACTGTTCGATGAAATCTGAAAATGTCCGGAAGCTCCACTAGCCGACGCGCCTGACCCTGGGTGGGTGCGAAGCGAAAGGGCTACGCCCGTTCGCACCTGAAACCGTCCACTGGACGGTTTCTTCTTCGGTGCTCACTCCCGTGGGGAGGGTCGGGCGCTGCCCGCGCTTCGCGCGGGCATTTGGCTTCCCTATAGCCCTGCCACCACCACAATCCACGCAACGCCTGCCGCAACTGCAGTCAGCGCCACGCCGGCGCTGCCGGCGTCCTTGGCGCGGCGGGCCAGTTCGTGGTGGTCCTTGGAAATGTAGTCCACCGTCCGCTCAATTGCGGTGTTCATCAGCTCGGCCGCCAGCACCAGAATGCCCAGGGCCAGGATCAGCGCGCGCTCGCCCGCCTCCAGCGGCAGCCACAGGGCCAGGGCGGCGGAGGCCAGGTTGGCCCAGACCCAGGTGCGGAAGGAATGCTCGTTGGTCCAGGCATCGCGGCAGCCGGCCCAGCTCCAGAGCGTGCGCCATTTCAATTGGTTCAGAAAATACTTCATCGCGGCACTCTGGCGGCAGTGGCGGCGGGGCGCAATGGGGAAACCAGCAGTGCCTCCGCGGACCCGGCCATTTGCGGCACAGTGCCCTCCCGCCGGCAGGCCGGTTACAGGATCGCCACTTTGAGTTATATTTATTTCCCGTGAAGAAAGCCATTGCCCCAGGAAAACCATACCGCAACAGTGGAGATTACCGTGACCAGAGCATCATTTAGCAAACTGCCCGACCGCCAGGCGGAGCCGATTCTGGAGGACCTGGAAGGCTGGACAAAACTGGACGGCGCGCCCTCGATGAAGACCTGGATCGAGTACACATCCGAGGACGGCGGCATCATCAGCGGCTGGTGGGAAGCGACACCGGGAACCTATCACGCCATATATGCGGCCTGGGAATTTGTGCATCTGATCGAGGGGCGGATTGTCATCACGCCGGAGGGCGGCAGCCCCAATGAGGTGGGGCCCGGCGATGCCTTTGTGGTGGAGGCGGATTTCAACGGCACCTGGGAGATTAAGGAAAAGGTGCTGAAACACTTTGTCATCAAGCTAAAGTAAGACAATCAGGGCGGCTCTTTGCGGGCCGCCTTATCCAAAGACAGACCAGCCAGGGAGAGCCCCCAGCCATGACAGATGCACCGGACATTGCCCAGAAAGCCCCCTACCCCGTCGAGGTGAAGGAGGGGAAATCCTATTTCTGGTGCGCCTGCGGCAAGTCCAGCAAGCAGCCGTTCTGCGACGGCTCGCACAAGGGCACCGGGTTCGAGCCGGTGAAATTCACCGCAGAGAAGGACGGCAAAGTGTTCTTCTGCGGCTGCAAGCATTCGCAGAAGTCGCCGCGCTGCGACGGCAGCCATTCCAAGCTGTAACGGGGCCAAGCGGTAACAGGACCAGGCCGCAGGACGGGCCAGGCTGCAGCCCGGCTGCGGCGCAGTCAGCCCATCAGCCGTTTGAAGACCTTTGCGCTGGGGCAGAACTCCGGCACCGCGGGCGCGTCGCCCTCGCGCCGGGCAGAGTTCCACAGGGCGCAGGACTTGCTGCAGCCGGCGCCGCGGCATTGGGTGACCATCCGCGCATGCTCCAGCCCGCTGAGCCGGCCTGAGCGCAATTCTGCGGTCAGGTCGACACCCGCGGCCTTGGCCACGGCCTGCAGCAGCCACAGGTGGCGGAAGATATTGCCCAGGCCCTCGGCCTCCGCTGCCATGTCCTTCATGGGGTGCGGTCTTTCAGCCGCATCAGGGCGTCCGCATTGCGGCAGCCCGGCATCGGGGCCTCTGCGGTCCAGTTTGCGTCCAGGAATGCTTCGCAGCGCTGCGGCGCTTCGCAGCCCCGGCAGCGGGTGATCATCGCCGCCCAGTCCTCGGGGCTGATGGCACCGGAATCAAAAGCGCCGGACAGATCGGCTCCCACGGCCTGGCCCATCCGGGCCACAAGCCGCAGGTGGTAAAGAGGGTCTCCCAATGGCTGCATGTCACGCACTCCTAAGTAGGCAAAAGCTCAGCCGTGCTGCTCGTTCAGGTAGGCGAGCAGGTCGCGGTTGCGGCAGAAGTCGGGGGCATCGGCGCCCGGGCGCGGGCCTTCGGCCAGCCACTTCTGGCAGGCGCCGACGCCGCCGCAGCGGGTGCAGCGCAGTACCGCTTCGGCAATCTCGTCAAAGCGCAAATTGCCCTCCACCGCGTCCTGTTCCAGGTCAAGGCCGACAGCGGCAGCCATCCGGTCGAACAGTTCGGCGTGTTTCTTCAGCTCAGCCTGGGTGGTCATCGCGCGCATCCCCTTCAATCATTCATCTGGGGTGCAGCTTACCTGCGCGCAGGCTTCGTCAACTTGATGCAGGTCAAACGGGACCGGATTTATGCGGATTTCCCGTTCAGGTGGTCGAGATACGCACGCACTGCATCCTGAACGCGCCGGAACCGGTCACCGCCCAGCTTTTTGCCGCCGTACCAGCGGGTGACGATGATCACATGATCCTTGAGGCCCTCGCGTTCCATCATCCGCAGAATCACCATGCCCGCTCCGGACTCGCCGTCGTCCGCCTTGAGCCCGCCCGCAGGCAGCACTGCCGCCCAGGTGTTGTGAGTCGCCTTGGCATAGGCGCGGTCGGTTTTCAGCTCCGCCAGCACCGCATCGACTTCCTCGCGCGAGGCGGCTTGCGCACCGGTCACTGCATATTTTGAGCCGCGGTCGGTCAGGATCACGCCAAGCATGGTCAGCGCGGGGGCGGTCTGGTCTTTGGCCATGCTCAGTTCAGCCCGTAGCGGTCGATGGTCGCCTGCACCACCCGCACCCGGTCCGGGTTGGCCGGGTGGGTGCCCAGGAACCGGTCGCCCGGGTCCGGAAGCCGGTTGAAGAAGCGCACGCCGATGCTGGGGCGGTAGCCGGACTTATGGGTGATGATGGTGCCCAGTTCGTCCGCCTCCAGCTCAAAATCCTTGGAATAGGTCCGCGAACCGACAAAACCGCCCAGATCCTGCGCGCTTGACACCGTGGCCGCGCTGCCGCCTGCCAGCGCGGTGATCAGCCCCGCGCCGACGCTGACCAGGGCCGAGTTCTGCACCTGCCGCGCCAGATGGCCGCGGATATGGTGCGCGGCTTCATGCGACATCACAAAGGCCAGCTCGTCGTGGTTGGCGATTTGTCCCAGCATCCGCTGGGTAAAGGTGATGACCGGCCGGCCCGAGCGGTCGAGGCTCTGGTACGCATTGGGCGGTGCGTTCGGGTTCGGATCGACCCGGATCAGGAAGTCGCAGTTCAGGCCTTGCGTGCGCTGGCGGCACTCGCGCTCTGCCACCGGCTCCACCCGGCGCGTGACCGAGGCAAAGGCCTGCCGCGCCTGGGCCGGTGCCATCCCCTGCACCCGCGGCGTTTGTGCCACCGGAACAGATTGCGGCGCAGGCTCAATTGCCACGTCACAGGCGCTGACAGTCAGAGCAAGCAAACACAGAAAACGGCGCATCGCGGATCCTCTTGCGGTTCGCCGCCACTCTATCGCGCAAGTCCGGGGGATGGCAATCGCACAGCGGCGGAACACCGCCGCCGCAACAGTGCGATACCGTGCAATTGCAAGGCCTTGCCAGAAGGCACCCGCCAATGGCAGGCTGGGGTCATGTTTACCATCGAACATGAATTTGACTCGACGGTCATCACCCTTGTGGACGAGGACAGCACCCCGCTCAACGAGGATGTGACCATCAATTCCTTTGCCGAATGCGTCACGGTCGAGCAATTCGACCCGCGCACCGACAGCGTGCAGAAGATCACCCTGTCGCACAATCAGGTCCGGGATCTGGCGGCGGCGCTGGATCTGCCCGAAGGGGTCTACCGGCTGGTGCCCGACGACGGCTAGCGCCAATCCCTCAGCAGTCAGCCCGGGCCGGTATAGACAAACAGTTTGCTGCGGGATGCGGTCCCGCGGCGCAAAGCAAGATTTGAGGCAGCGGTGCCCATGGCCAAAGCCAGCAGCTGGCGGATGGCCTCAGTTGCCTTGCCATTCTCCGGCGCGGCCGTGACTGAGATCTTCAGCACGCCCCCCGCCTCGGCAATTACATTGCGGGCCGCCTTGGGCGCGGCCCGGACCGCAATCTCTGCGCCCGGTACGCAAAGATGCGTCAGATCCGGCAGGTCTTTCTTCTTTGGCTTTCCCATATGGCCACACATGCTTTGTGCGCCGCAGAAAATCCATAGACTTTGCTGCTTTTGCGCGGCTATCACACGGCCTAAGAAACCCCAGCCCGCCGCCCTGCTGCAATCGCGGCACACCTGCGGCCCGCAAGGCCAACCGGCTCTTGAAAAAACACCCTTGGCCGCCGAAATAGGCGGCAACAGATGTAAAAAGGTTTCACATATGCCCGCACGCAATGATGCCGCACTGGACTTCCTGCTGTCGCGCCGTTCCCGCCCGGCCAAAACGCTGGTGGCGCCTGCACCCACGCGCGAAGAGCTGCAGCCGATCCTGACCGCAGCCGCCCGCACCCCCGATCATGGCAAGCTCGAGCCCTGGCGCTTCATCGTGGTAGAGCAGCCAGCCATGGCCCGCCTCGCCGCCCTGTCTGATGAGACAGGCGAACGCCTTGGCAAAAGCCCTGAGGATATTGCCAAGGGCCGCAGCCAGTTCGACTTGGGACAGCTCGCCGTGGTGGTGGTCGAGGTCCAGAAGGACAGCCCCAAGATCCCGCCCCTGGAACAGACCTATTCCGCAGGCGCCGTCTGCCTGGCGCTGCTGAATGCCGCGCTGGCCGCCGGCTGGGGCGCCAATTGGCTCAGCGGCTGGGCCAGCCATGACGCAGGTTTTGCCAAGGCCGCCTTTGATCTGGCCGCAAACGAGCGCATTGCCGGCATCATCCACATCGCCACCGAAAGCGCTGCCCCGCCCGAACGCCCGCGCCCGGATCTGGATGCGATCACAACCTGGATGAGCGAATGATCTTTACCGCCTTTTTCAAGACTCTCGGCCAGACCGGCGATCCGCGCTTCCGCAAGGTGCTGTTCCTTGGGCTGGGCCTCAGCCTTGCGCTTCTGTTTGCCGCCTATGCCGCCTTCCTGATGCTGATCCAATGGCTTGCCGGGCCCGAAGTGACCCTGCCAGTGCTGGGCCAGGTCACCTGGGTCGACGACCTGCTGTCATTCGGCTCGCTGTTCTTCATGCTGGTACTGTCGGTGTTCCTGATGGTGCCGGTGGCCTCTGCCATCACCTCGATGTTCCTGGACGAGGTCGCTCAGGCCGTCGAGGACAAGCACTACCCGGCCCTGCCTCCCGCCGCCAAGGTGCCGTTCTGGGACAGTGTCAGGGACACGGTGAACTTCCTCGGCCTGCTGATCGCAGCCAACGTGCTGGCACTGTTCCTCTATGCGCTGTTCCCGCCGGCAGCCCCGTTCATCTTCTGGGGGCTGAACGGCTTCCTCCTGGGCCGGGAATACTTCACCCTCGCAGCCGCCCGCCGGGTGGGCACGGCCGAAGCCAAAAAGCTGCGCCGCCGCCACGCCACCACCATCTGGGCGGCCGGAACGCTGATGGCGATGCCCTTGTCGCTGCCGCTGGTGAACCTGGTGATCCCGATCCTGGGCGCCGCCACCTTCACCCATATTTACCACGCACTGGCCCGCCGCTAACTGCAGCGGCCCCGGCCGCAGCCGGGTCAAGGCCGGCGCCAGCCGCCCCGCGGGACGCGCGGTTCAGCCTTGATGCGGCGAAGGGCGGAGTACAATGGACAAGGCGCCTTGAGGGGCAAACCTGCACCTCAAGCACTTCTCGGCAAAACCCATCTGAAAACGGCCTTCGCCCTGGCCCGCTCCAGCCCGCCAGGGCTGGCCGCAGCCGCGCCTCGCGCCAGCGCGGCGCCACGCCCAACCGGGACAGAGGCATTTCCAATGCCTCCAGCACCGGGCGGGAGCCCCTGCTCTCCTGCTTGCAACAGGCTGCGGCAGATCACTGCCGCTCGGGCAGCATCCCCATCCAGTCGAAATCCCGCACAGAAATCACACCGGAGATGATGATGCCGCAAATGACGGCCCACAAAACAGCCGCCACGCCGGTGGTGATCCAGGCCTTCTGCTTCAGAAAGTGTTTCTCCGGCGCGCCTGCATGGGTGCCGGGCACCACTTCGCCCTTGTCGCCCTGGGTCTGCAGCCGGATCGGGATCACCACCAGGAATGTCAAAAACCAGATCACCGCATAGAGCACGATCGCTGAGGTAACACCCATCTTGCTGGTCTCCCGGAATAGCCCTGCCCCGCCATGGGGACAGGGAGCTCATAGCCTCAAACTTCCTCGAGTTCCACCAGGCAGCCGTTGAAATCCTTGGGATGCAGGAACAGAACCGGCTTGCCATGGGCGCCGATCTTCGGCTCGCCGGTGCCCAGCACCCGGGCGCCTTCCGCCTGCAGGTGGTCACGGGCAGCCAGGATGTCCTCAACCTCATAGCAGACATGGTGGATGCCGCCTGCCGGATTCTTTTCCAGGAATCCGTTGATCGGCGAGTTTTCTCCCAGCGGATACAGCAGCTCGATCTTGGTGTTCGGCAATTCGATGAACACCACGGTGACCCCGTGATCCGGCTCATCCTGCGGCTCGCCCACCTTGGCACCCAGCGCATTGCGGTACTGGGCCGACGCCGCTTCCAGATCAGGAACGGCAATGGCAACATGGTTCAAACGGCCAATCATTTCAGCTGTGCTCCTCTCACAGATTTTCCTCGGCCTCGGTTATGGGGGGGATGCTGCGCCGCGGCAAGTGCGCCATTGCGCGCGGGGCCTGCTTTCTCCGCGGCCGTGCGCGTGCTGTTAACCTGTAATTAGCCTCGAATCCCTAGCGTCGGACCATATCCCGCAAGGAGGATACGTTATGGACGATTCGGAACTGTTTGCTGCCGCCCAGCGCCTGCCCACCACCCGCCGCCCGCTTTTGGGGCTGACGATTCTGGTGGTTGAAGACAGCCGCTTTGCCTGCGAGGCCTTGCGGCTTTTGTGCCTGCGCAGCGGTGCCCGTATCCGCCGCGCTGACTGTTTGAAATCCGCGCGCCGCCATCTGCAGGTCTACCGGCCCTCGGTTCTGATTGCTGATGTCGGCCTGCCGGACGGTTCCGGTCTTGACTTGATTCGCGAGCTGGCTGAGGCCAGCCCCCGCCCCAGCGTGATCCTCGCCACCTCCGGCGATCCTCTGCTGGAGGGCGCCGCGCTGGAAGCCGGTGCTGCAGGTTTCCTGGAAAAACCAATCACTTCGCTTGCGGCGTTCCAGCAGAAAATCCTGTCGAACCTGCCCGCCGACCGCCAGCTCTCCGGTCCGCGCGCCCTGGACGATGAAACGGTGGAGCCTGACTTCCTTGCCTACCGCGATGACATGGCGCATGCCGCAGACGTGCTCAGCATGAACCAGGAAGAAAAGACACTTGCCTATCTGGCGCAGTTTCTCGGCGGTGTTGCCCGCAG
>NZ_JWLD01000117.1 GCF_000813725.1 Leisingera sp. ANG-Vp | reverse complement strand
CGCTTCGGGGCGCACCGACGTGCCGAAGATCGTGGATTGGTACATGGACGGCAAGATCGAGATCGACCCGATGATCACCCACAAGCTGACGCTGGATCAGATCAACGAGGGCTTTGATCTGATGCACGAGGGCAAGTCCATCCGCGCTGTCGTGGAGTTCTGAGGGAGGAGAGGCAGATGGCCAGAATTACCTATATCGAGCACGGCGGCACCGAACATGTTGTGGAGGTCGCAGACGGACTGACCGTGATGGAAGGCGCGCGCGACAACAACATCCCGGGGATTGAGGCGGATTGCGGCGGTGCATGTGCCTGTTCAACCTGCCATGTCTATGTGGCGCCGGACTGGGTGGAGAAGCTGCCCGTGAAGGACGACATGGAAGAGGACATGCTGGATTTTGCCTTTGAACCGGATCCGGCGCGCTCACGTCTCACCTGCCAGCTGAAGGTGACAGCGGCGCTGGACGGGCTGGTGCTGCAACTGCCGGAAAAACAGATCTGAAGCCTGCACCGGCGGCGCGGCGTCTGCTGCCCCGCCCCTGGCAGCGCAAACGCCCGCCGCGCCTGGCGGGCGTTTTCTTTTGCGGCAATGGGCGGCGGCTTCGAGCGTGCTGGGTTCCCTGCCGGGTGCGGTCAGGGACGGCGGACCAGGGTGAGGCAGCCGGCCAGAAGGATCAGGGCGGCGCCGGCCAGCAGGTTTGCCGCCGGGGTCTCGCCCAGGAACAGCACCGCTATGGCCAGCGCCGAGGGGATCTCGACAAACATGAAAGGGGCAAGGAAGGAGGCTTCGGCCAGGCGAAAGGCGTTGATCAGCAGCATGTTGCTGAGGAGCGAGACCGCGGCTATGGCGGCGAGGCCCGGCAGTGCTGCGGTCAGGCTGGGGGCGAGGTGCGGCCAGACCAGCGGAAGCAGCAGCACCGAGCCGGCCCAGAATTGCAGGAACAGCGCTTGCACCGGCGGCAGGCGGGTGGCTACCACCCTGTTTAGAAACAGGTAGCTGCCGTAAAGACAGCCGGTGAACATGGCAAAATAGGCGCCTGCTGCCGGCGTCACGCTGGGGTTCAGGGCGATGGCAACGCCCGCCAAGCCCAAAAGCAGGGCCAGGGTCTTAGCGGCTGTCATGCGTTCCTTGAGGATCAGCACCGCAAGCGCTGCGGCGACAATCGGGGCAAAAGAGTAATAGGTCATCGCCTCGGCAAAGGAGATGGTTTCGAAGGCGGTCACGAAACTGCCGAAAGCGGCGATGAAGATTGCCGCGCGGAGCACCTCCAGACAGATGGCCTGACGGTCCGGACGGGCGAGGCGGGATGCCAGGTAGAGCGGTGTGATCAGCAGGCCGGACCCCAGGAAGCGGGCCCATACGATCACAGCCACGGCAACCTCGCCGGACAGGGTGCTGGCAACCGCATCGGCCGCCGGAAACAGCACCATGGAAAGCCCCGCAAGCGCCGCAGCACAATAGCGCGCGGTGTCATGCGTTGCCGCCGATCTGTTCTTTGCGTTTGGCAGCATAGGCCTCGAGTTCCTCTTCCACGCCGGGGTCGATGGGCGGCTTTTCGTAGTCGCGCAGCAGCTGTTTCCAGATTTCATTGGCGCGCTGAGTGGCAGTTTTGGCGCCATCGTCTCGCCAGGTCTCATAGTTGCGCCAGTCAGACAGGATCGGGCTGTAGAAGGCGTTCTCATAGCGGGCGAGCGTGTGAGCGGTGCCGAAGAAGTGGCCCGCGGGGCCGACTTCGGCGATGGCATCGAGGCCAAGGGTTTCTTCGCTGAGGTCGATGGGATCCAGCAGCGCGGCCTGCATCTGCAGCAGTTCGGCGTCGAGGATCAGCTTTTCGAAGGAGCAGGTCAGCCCGCCCTCGAGCCAGCCGCCGGCGTGCATCATCACGTTGATATGGCCCTGGATGCAGGCGCTGATCGACATATCGCTCTCGTAGGTGGCCTGCGCGTCAACGCAAGCCGCGGCGGTGGTGTTGGAGGAGCGGATCGGCAGGCCGTAGCGCCGGGCCATCTGGCCGGAGACCAGCACCGATTGCGCGTATTCAGGTGTGCCGAAGGCCGGGGAGCCGGTCTTCATGTCTACGTTGGAGGTGAAATGGCCGTAGAACACAGGCGCGCCGCGGCTGGCGGCCTGACCGAGGATGATGCCGGCCAGCGCCTCGGCGTTCTGCTGCACCAGCGAGCCGCCGATGGTGGCGGGGCTCATGGCGCCGGCCAGGGTGAAGGGGGTGACGTGGATCGGCTGGCCAGCGCGGGCGAATTCGATCAGCCCCTCGGCCTGGCTGTCGTCCAGCAGCAGCGGCGAGTTGGTGTTGATGCCGCCGATGATGCCGGGACGCGCGCGCAGGCCGTCGTCATCGGTCTGCAGCGCGATCTTGGCCATCTCGATGCAGTCGCGGGCGCGCTCGGCGGAGTTCAGCCAGCAGGGCTGCCAGCCTTTGTCGCACAGCGTCGTCTGCGCCAGCATCATGTCGAGGTGGCGGGTTTCCGGCGGCAGCTCCAGCGGTTCGCAGCCGGCGCCGCCCTCGTGGTGGAAGATGTTGAGCGAGGCGGAGAGTTTGACGAAGTTCCGCATATCCTCCAGCGTGCCGGCGCGGCGGCCGCGGTCGAGGTCGGAGACAAAAGACGGGCCGCTGACGGTGGCGAAGGTGAGGGAGTTGCCGCCGACGGTGACAGTCTTGGCCGGGTTGCGGGCGTGGATGGTGAACTCGGACGGGATGCCGGTCAGCATCTCCTCGGCCATGGCGGGGTCGAAGCGGACGCGGTTGTCGCTGCTGTCCACATCGGCGCCGGCCTTGGCCAGCAGATCGCGTGCAACCGCGCTGTCGACCCTGAGGCCGGTGTCGCGCAGCACCTTGAGGCTGGCGTGATGGATGGTTTCGACCTGGTCGGCCGAAATCAGTTCGGTCGGGGCAAGCGGGCTGCGGACCTCGCCAAAGGGGCGCTGGGTGAAGCCGGTGCTACGGGGCTGGCGGGAAGAACGGCGGCGGCGGGACATGGGGTCTCTCCTGTTGGATTTGCGGAAGGGCGATGGTGCGCCCTGCCGTTCCGGCCCAGGTTTCTTCCCTGATGATCGGTGTCATATCCGTCTCCTTATGCGCGCATCCGGCTGCCTGCCGGGTCATAAAGCGGCTTGGGTTGCAGTTTTGCACTGTGGAGTTTGCCAAAGATCTCAACCGCATAGTCGCCGTCTTCGCGGCGGGCCTGTGGCGGCACATAGCCAAGCGCGATGTGCTGGCCGGTGACCGGCCCCCAGCCGCCGGAGGAAACATAGCCCACCGGCGCGCCGTCTAGAAAGATGGCTTCATCGCCCCAGATGGCGAGGTCTCCGGCCTCGACCGTGAGGGTGATGGGGACCTCGCGCGGGGGGGCGTAGTTCTGCGCCGCCTCCCGGCCGATGAAACCGCCTTTGTCGAATTTGACGTGGTGCATCATCCCGCATTCATGGGCGAAGTAGTCGGAAGTGATCTCCAGCCCCCAGGCGGGCCAGCTTTTCTCGAGCCGCAGCATCATCAAGGCGCGCAACCCGCACAAGGTCGCGCGGCATTCGCGCAAGGCATCGAAGATCTGCGGCTGGTGCTGCGGGGGCATGTAGAGTTCATAGCCGGACTCGCCGGTGTAGGAGACGCGCAGCGCAATGACGTCGGGCACGCCTGCGAGGGTGATCTGCTTGGCGTCCATGAAGCGGAAGGCGGCGGTGTCCATTGGCTGGTCCGTCAGTGCCGCCATGATAGATTGCGCCTTCGGGCCTGCCAGGGCGAGGCCGGAGAGCCCGTCCGAGAGGTTCCGGAGCGTGACGCCTTTGGCGGGCAGGTGCTTGCGGAAGTGGCGCAGGTAGGCGAGCTGCATGGCGTAGGTGCCGACTATCAGGTAGCGGTCCCCAAGGTTGGAGACGGTGAAATCGCCGATCACTTTGCCCTTCTCCGACAGCATTGGCGTCAGGCAAAGGCGCCCGGGTTTGGGCAGGCGGTTGGCCATGATGCGGTCGAGCCAGGCCTCGGCGTTGGGGCCGGAGACCTCGAACTTGGCCATGTCGGAGAATTCGAACAGCCCTGCCCCTTCGCGCAGGCGCCTGCCCTCCTCGGCTACCGGCTGCCACCAATTGGGCTGGCGGTAAGTGAGGCTGTCCTCGGCGGGCGTGCCGTCCGGCGCGAACCAGGTTGCGTGTTCGCGGCCGAAGCCGGTGCCGAAGACGGCGCCTGCGGCGGCGAGACGGTCATGGACCGGGGATTTCGCCTGCGGGCGGGCGGCGGGGAAGCTTTGGTAGGGGAAGATCTTTTCCGACCGGTTTTCGTAGAAATACCTGGTCATCTCCTCGGTGTATTTCTGGGTCGCAAACTCCCCGAAGCGGGCGACGTCCCAGTTGAAAATGTCGATCTCCGGCTCGCCGCCGATGATCCATTCGGCGATCACCCGGCCAATGCCGCCGCCCTGGTTGAAGCCGGCCATCACGCCGTTGGCGCAGAAATAGTTGCGCAGCGCAGGGTGCGGGCCGATGAGGGGCGACAGGTCGGGGGAGAAGATCATCGGCCCGTTGATCACCCGTTTGACGCCGGCCTCGCCCAGGCAGGGCATGATCTCGACCGATTTCTCGAAGTTCCACTCCATGCATTCCAGGTTGTCGGGCAAGAGTTCGTGGCCGAAGTCCAAGGGCGTGCCGTCCTTGGCCCAATGGGTCATCTTGTCCTCGTAGGCGCCCAAGAGCATCCCCATGCCTTCCTGGCGGGCGTAGGATCCCGTTTCATTGTCGTTGATCTGCGGCAGCTCGAAGCCGAGGTTTTCAATGAGGGGTATGTTTTCGGTCACCAGATAGTGGTGCTCAACCGGCATCAGCGGCAGCTCGATCCCGGCCATGCGGGCGACTTCGCGGCCCCAGAGGCCAGCGGCGTTGACGATGTATTCGGCGTGGATGGTGCCCTTGTCCGTCACTACGTCCCAGCTGCCGTCAGCGCGCTGATTGGTGGCGGTGACTGGCGTGTGGCGCTGGATGGTTGCGCCCATTTCGCGGGCGGCGGCGGCAAAGGCGTTGGTGGCGGAGGCCGGGTCGACGTGGCCGCCCTCCTCTTCCCAGAAGGCGCCGATCATGTGGGAAGTGTCCAGCACCGGCGCTTTTTCCTTGGCCTCTTCCAGCGAGATGAAATGGCCCTCGATCCCCAGCCGGCGGCAGGCGCTTTGCATCATTGCGTTGCTGTCGATCTCGTCCTGGGTGCGGCAGATGTTGAGACCGCCGGTGAAATGGAAGCCGCAGGGCTGGCCGCGCTCCTCTTCCAGCTCGCGGTAGATCTGGAAGGTGTAGCGGTGCATCTCCGCTGCTGCGTTGGGGCGGACCACGGTGAACAGCCCGCCGGCCGCGTGCCAGCTGGAGCCGGAAGTGAGCTCCTGCCGCTCCAAGAGCATCACGTCGCGCCAGCCGTTCTTGGCCAGATGATAGAGAATGGAGCAGCCGACCACGCCGCCGCCGATGACAACAACCCGTGCCGACGTCTTCATGACAGCACCCCGCGTGTGCAGGTGCGGCGCGTGGCAGGGTGAGGAAGGTTAAGTGTCTTGTCCGAAGTGCCGGTCTGATGGCCAAAGAGGCGGCGTGCCATTGATGATCTCCTGAAGGTTGGTGCCTGGTTGCGGGGACGGGCCCCGGCAGGCTCCGGCCCAGGTTTCTTCCATCATCACTTTGAACGGCTTGTTCATCCTTGGCTTCCTTCAGTCTGCAGTTCACAGCGCCGCGCGCCTTATGCGTTGTCCAGTGCTGCTACCAGCTTACGGCGTTCAACCACGGCTTCGTCCAGCCAGTCGGTGCGCATCTCAGGGACCGAGTTTAGCAGCAGCTGGGTGTATTCGTGGCACGGCGGCTGCAGCACCTGATCGACGGGCCCCTGCGCCACGATCCGGCCGTGCCGCATCACCGCGATGCGCTCGGAGATTTTCGAGACCGTGGCGATGTCGTGGGTGATGAACATGTAGCTGAGGCCGAGTTCGTCCTGCAGATCCTCCAGCAGGTCGAGGATCTGCTGCGCCACGATGGTGTCGAGGGCCGAGGTGATCTCGTCGCAGATGATCAGCCGGGGCTGGGCGGCGAGCGCACGGGCCAGGTTGACCCGCTGGCGCTGGCCGCCGGAGAGTTCGGGCGGGAAGCGCCAGGCGAAATCCGCGGGCAGGCCGACGCGCTCCAGCAGGCGGGCCACTTCCTTGGTGGCTTCGCGCTGCGACAGGCCGCGGTAGAACATCATCGGGCGGCTGAGGATTTTGTTCAGCCGCTGCCGCGGGTTCAGCGCCACGTCGGCCATCTGGAAGGCAAACTGGATCTGGCGCAGTTCATCGCGGGAGCGCTGATTGACCGAATGCTTCAGCTGCTGGCCGTCCAGGAAGACGCCGCCCTGCTTGGCGCCCATCAGGCCTGAGATCAGGCGGCCGAGGGTGGTCTTGCCGGAGCCGCTCTCGCCAATGACGCCGACGGTTTCGCCTGCATGGATTGTCAGGTCGATATCGCGCAGGGCGATGATCTCCTGCGCGGGTCCGTAGCCGGCGGTGACGTTCCGCACTTGCAGCAGCGGGGCCTCATCTGCTGTTGCCGCCGGGGGGGCGTGGATTTCCTCGGGCATCAGATGGGCGGCGGCCATCAGCGCCTTGGTGTAGTCGTGCTGGGGATCGGAGATGATCTGTTCGGTGGGCCCGTATTCCACCATCTGGCCGTCTTTCAGCACCAGGATGTGGTCGGCCACCTGCGCCACCAGCGACAGATCGTGGGTGACGTAAATCGCGGCCGTATTGTTGTCGCGGATCAGCTTCTTGAACGAATGCAGCACCTCGATCTGGGTGGTCACATCGAGCGCGGTGGTGGGCTCGTCCAAGATCAGCAGCCGCGGGTCGCTGATCATCGCCATTGCCGCCATCAGCCGCTGCAGCTGGCCGCCGGATACCTGATGCGGGTAGCGTTTGCCGATGTTTTCCGGGTCCGGCAGTTCCAGGTCGCTGTACAGGCGGGCGGCCTTGGCCAGTGCCTCCTCGCGGCTCATGGCGCCGGTGATCACCGGGATTTCGGTGACCTGCGCGTCAATGGTCATGGCACCGTTGAAGGAGGCCGCGGCCGATTGCGCGACATAGGTGATTTCCTTGCCGCGCAGCTCTTGCAGCCGGGGCAGGCTCTGTTCCAGCACGTTTGTGCCGCCCAGATGCACCGAGCCTGCGGTGATGTGGCAGCCGGGGCGGGTATAGCCCATGCAGCCGAGCGAAATCGTGGTCTTGCCGGAGCCGCTTTCGCCGATCAGGGCAATCACCTCGCCGGGCTGGACGTCAAAGGAAATGCCGTCGACGATCTTGAACTCACGGCCTTTCTTGTCGCGGACCGAGACATCCAGGCCGCGGACTTTCAGCAGCGGTTCATCCGCGGGATCATTTTGGGAAGTATCGCGCATATCAGATCTCATCGGGCAGCTTGGCGCTGGACCGCTGCAGCAGCCAGTCGACAAAGACGTTCATGGAAATGGCGATCAGCGCGATGCCGAAGGCCGGATAAAGGGTGGTGTATTCGCCCCAGAGGATCGCCTGCATGTTCTCCTTGACCATGACGCCGAGGTCCGATTGCGGCGGCTGCACGCCGAGGCCGAGGAAGGAGAGCGCCGAGATGAACAGGATCGCGTAGGTGAAGCGGATGCCGAATTCTGCGGCCAGGGGGGTGAGGGCGTTTGGCAGCACCTCGTGCCAGATGATCCAGCCCTTGCCCTCGCCGCGGACCACGGCGGCCTCGACATAGTCCATCACCATGATGTTGACCGCCAGCGCCCGGGCGACGCGGAACACGCGGGTCATATCGATGAAGGCGATGGTGAAAACCAGCACCACAAAGGACGAGCCCAGCGAGTTGATCACGATCAGTGCCAGCATCAAGGCGGGGAAGCTGAGGAGCGCGTCATTGACGCGGCTCATCCAGCTGTCGGCACGCCCGCCGAAAGCTGCGGCGAGGAAGCCGAGGAAGACACCGGAAAAGAACGACAGGAAGGTGATGATCAAAGCCAGGAACAGGGTGATGCGCACGCCGTAGATCAGCCGCGACAGCACATCCCGCCCCAAATAGTCGCTGCCCAGCCACATCTGGCTGTTGGGCGGCAGAAAGCTGTCGTTGGTGAGGATCTCGCCCTCGCCGTAGGGCGCGATCCAGGGGGCAAAGGCGCCGATCACGAAGACGGCAATCAGGAACAGCAGGCAGAGGGTAACGCCGGGGGTGAGGTCGGAGAGCGCCTCGCGCAGCTCGCCTTGCCAGGTACGGGTTCCGGGGGTCATTTCTTGTACCTCACGCGCGGGTTGGCAATGATCGACAGGATGTCGGCGGTCATGTTCAGCAGGACATAGAAGGAGCAGAAGATCATCGCGCAGGTCTGCACAATCGGCACATCGCGGTTGGTCACCGCCTCGACCATGTAGCGGCCAAGGCCGGGGAAGTTGAACAAGGTCTCGATCACCACCACGCCGCTGATCAGATAGGCGAGGTTCAGCGCCACCACGTTGATGATCGGCCCCAGGGCGTTGGGCAGCGCATGGCGCAGCAGCAGGCGGCGGCGGGGCACGCCCTTGAGGATTGCCATCTCGATCGCCGGGCTGGTCAGCACGTTCAGCACGGCTGAGCGGGTCATCCGCACCATATGGGCAAGGATGGTGAAGGTGAGGCCCATCACCGGCAGGATCAGGATGCGGATCCAGTCCACAAGGTCATAGCTGGGCCGGATCGAGGCGATGGCGGGCAGCCAGCGCAGCTTGATCGCAAAGATGGTGACCAGCACCACCGCAACCAGGAAATCCGGGAAGGAAATCAGCGCCAGCGAGGTAGAGGTGATTGCCCGGTCGACCAGCCCGCCGGGTTTGACGGCGGCGGCTAGGCCGAGGGCGATGGCCAGCGGCACCGCAATGATGGCTGTGCACAGGGCAAGGATGATGGTGTTGCTGGCACGGCGGGTGATTTCGGTGCCGATGTCGGCGCCATTGGCCAGCGAGGTGCCGAAGTCGCCAGTGATGAAATTCGTCAGCCACACCCAGTAGCGCACATGCAGCGGTTCGTTGAGGCCGAGGCGCTCGCGGATCTGCTCCAGCAGCTCGGGCGTTGCCCCCTGCCCCAGGATCGCATGCGCCACGTCGCCGGGCAGGATCTCGGTCCCCAGGAACACCAGCACCGACACAAAGATCAGCGTGCCGATGCCGAGGACCATTCTCTTCCAGAGAATCTCCGTCAAACTCATGTGATCCCTCCCCTGTGCTGGCTTTTCACTTGCCGGGAACAGGTAAACTGTGATCACAGATTGCGCAAAAATCAAGAGATAAGTTTTGCGTGCATCAAATAAGCGGAAGCCCCGATCGGGCGGTTCAGCTGCGGGCGCGGTAGAGGTCTACGCCCCAGCGCGCGTCCTCTTCGACCAGTTTGCGGGCCAGTGCCGCATCGCGGTTGCGCAGGGCGCCGATGATTGCGGGGTGATCGCCCATCCAGCTGTCGATGGTCACCAGCTCGGTGATGCCATGGGCCAGCCAGGGGCCGGTGCGGGCATAAAGCGATTCGATCATCGACTGCAGCGCGCTGTTGCCGGTGAGACTGTAGATGCGGCTGTGGAATTTGAAATTGACCAGAAGGAACTGAACCGCGTCCTGATTCTGCCAGGCGGTGTCCATGTCCTGCACCAGCTTCTCCAGGAACTTGATGTCCTTGGCACGCACGTTTTCCGCCGCGATTTCGGCAGCGGCGCCTTCCAGGATGGCGCGGATGAAAAACAGGTTTGCAGCCTCGGAGGGGGTGAGGTCCGGCACCCTATAGGCCTTCTTGGCGGCCCCGATCAGTGAGTCCTCGGAAGCAAGCTGGCGCAGCGCTTCGCGCACCGGCATGGCAGAGACGCCGTATTCCTCGGCAAGGGTGCGGATCGACAGGGTTTCCGCCGGGCGGAGCTGGCCGACAATCAGCTTCATCTTGAGGTCGGCATAGACTTTGGCGCTGAGGTTTTCCGCAGGTGCTGTATCCGGTTGTGCTGCTGTGTCCATCTGCCCCTCAATATCCGCTTCCGTCTCTGGCTGAAGGCGCTGCTCCCGGCCAGTTGCTGCTCTCTCAAGCCTTAACATGGCTGGCATCTGTGATCAAAGATGCTTGATTTTTACATGATTCTGTGATCACAGTTTAACCCAATAAACAAAATCCGGACCGTTAAAGGCCGGGAAAAAAGATCCAGGCAGTCCAGTGCCGGACTACCCAACAGCGGAGACTATGAATGTCTGACAGCAAGTTCAAAGACTACCAATTCCAGCAATACGTGGCGGGGAAACTGTCGCGCCGGCAGTTTATGGGAAGCCTGGCCGCAGCCGGGGTGTCGGCGGGTGTGATCACCAGCCTGACCGCGCAGCGGGCGCAGGCGGCAACCCCCAAGAAAGGCGGCCGGCTGGTTGTCGGGATCGAATCCGCCCAGGCGCAGGACAGCCTGGACCCGACCAAGTATTTCAGCACGTCAAACCTGCAGATGGGCTATTCGGTGCATGAGAACCTGGTGAACCGGGATGCCAATCTGCAGCCGATGCCCTGGCTGGCCACCTCGTGGGAGGCTAATGCGGATGCCTCATCCTGGGTGTTCAACCTGCGCGAAGGCGTGACCTTCCACGACGGCTCGGACTTTGGCGCCGAGGATGTGATCTATTCGATGACCCGGCATTTCCGCGAGGGATCGGAATCGGCAGGCAAGGCCTACATGAGCCAGATTCAGGACATCGAGAAACTGGGCGAGCATCAGGTGCGATTCAATCTGAAAGCGCCAAACGCCGATTTCCCGATGATCCTGTCGGATACCCGCGTGCATGTGACCAAGCGCGGTCTTGAGGACTTTACCGGCACCCCGCCGGGCACCGGCCCGTTCAAGGTGGTCGAGTTCACGCCCGGCAGCCGTTATGTCTTTGCCCGCAACGAAAACTACTGGGGCGATGACGGGCCTTATGTGGACGAGCTGGAATTTGTCGGTATCGCCGACAACACTGCCCGCATCAATGCGCTGATTGCCGGCGATATCAACGTGCTGCTGCAGCTGGATCAGAAGGCCACCCGGCTGATCGATAACAGCGGCATCGGCTATGTGGTCAACGCGCCCTCCGGCGCCTTTATCAACCTGGCGATGATGCTGGACCGGGAGCCGACCAACAACGCGGATTTCCGTATGGCGATGAAACATGCCATCGACCGCGAGGGCATCCGCGACAACATCCTCAAAGGATTGGGCAGCGTCGGCAACGACCACCCGATTGCGCCGATTGACCCCTATTACAACGCCGAGATTCCGCAGCGGGTCTATGATCCGGACAAGGCGCGCCATTTCATCAAGAAAGCCGGGCTGGAGAATGTGCCGATCGACATCTACGGCTCGGATGTGGCGGGCACCGGGGCGCTGGCCTCGGCCCAGCATGTGCAGCAAAGCGCCAAGGCGGCCGGCATCAACCTTAATGTGATCAACCCGCCCTCGGACAGTTTCTGGTCGGCGGTGTGGATCCAGAAGCCGATGGTCACCTCGGGCTGGGACCCGCGGCCGGTGCCGGATCTGATCTTCTCCATCGCCTTTGCCGCCGAGTCGGGCTGGAACGAGACGCTGTGGAACAACGAGCGCTTTGAAAAGCTGCTGGTGGAAGCGCGCTCGGTCACCGATTTTGCCAAGCGCAAGGAGATGTACGGCGAGATGCAGCAGATGCTGCATGACGACGGCGGCCATGTGACGCTGGGCTTCCGCAACTTTGTCGACGCGGCGCGCAACGAGGTGCAAGGCATCACCCCGCATAGCTCGGGCCCGCTGGGCTTTTACCAGATGCAGCGCACGGCCTGGATCGACGCCTGATCCGGCGCCCGCGCTGATACGCCGGCTCGCATACCCCATGCGGGCCGGTTTTTGCGGCAATGGAGCCTGAGAAATGCCCGAATATACCCTGTTCTGCGCCCCCGACACCTACGCGATGAGCGCCCATGCGGTGCTGGAGGAAGCGGGCGCGGATTACGCCGTGCGCTGGATCCGGATTTTTGACGAGGACCCCGACCCGGATTTCCTGGCCGCCAGCCCGCATTGCCGCACCCCGGCGCTGGCAGGCCCGGAGGGTACGGTGTTCGAGACCGGCGCGGTGTGCCTTTATGTGGCCGAGCGGCACCCGGAGGCAGGCCTGGTAATCCCGCCCGGCGATCCGCGCCGCGGTACCTTTCTGCAGTGGTTCCACTACCTGGCAACCACGCTGCAGCCGGATGTGATCATCCAGTATCATCCGGAGTTTTATCATGGCGAAGCGGACCGGCAGGCAGCCTTGCGTGCCGCATCGATGGGGCGTCTCAAGGGGGTTTTCGCAACCCTCGACAACGCCCTGGCAGAGGGGCCGTATTTCTTTGGCGAACACCCCACGGTGCCGGATTTCATTCTGGGCATGCAGGCATTGTGGGACGTGATTTTTCCAGATGGCGACATCACCGCCTATCCCAGCATCGTCCGGCACCGGGAGATGATCTGTCAGCGTCCCGCGGTGCAGCGGATGCGTGCGGCGCATGCCGAGGAGTATGCCCGCCGTCAGGCGTAAGGTTCACTCGGGTTCGGGCGCAGGGGTGTTTGCCAGCCCCACCGTCTCCCCCAACTGGGTGCCCAGCCCGTTGATCATCCGCGCCCAATAGGCAAAGGCGGCGGTGATCTGGATCAGGTAGGAAATCCCCTTGTCGCAGAACCCCGCTGCACGCAGCGGGTCCAGATCTTCGGCGTTCATCTGATCCGGTTTCAGCGACAGCTTGCGGGCATAGCGGAGCGCGGCCAGCATCCGAGAGTCTTCATTGGCCGGTTCTTCGCCTGCTTCCAAAGCTTGCAGGATTGCGTCGGCACGGGGTTCGTCGCCCAGATGCATCCGGAAGTTCGCCCCGTGATTGACGACGGCATAGCGGCAGCCGCAGAGAATTGCGGCATAGGTCGAGACCAGCTCAGCCAGCCAGGGCTCCAGCGGGTTGTCCGGGTTGTGCAGCAGCGCCAGGTAATGGGCATCCGCAGGCTGGATCGCAGCGGGGGTTTGCGACATTGCCAGATAGAGGTTCTCGACCTTGCCGTCCTTGCCTTTGACCGTGTCATAGGCCTCGGCCAGGGTGCCTTCCGCCTTGTCCTGCGGGATGACCTCTACCCAGGCGATGTGCTGCGTCATGTCCTCAGATCCCGATGTCATGCAGCACAGAGGAATTCAGGAACCCGCGCTGGTCTTCGGGCAGCATGGCCTGAATCTCCGGCCTGTCCAGGAAAACCATGCGGCCCTTGTCCCAGACCACCCGATCATCGAAGGAGATCGTCTGGTCCATCAGGTGGAAGGCCGCATCGCCCGGGTCGATCCCCGCCGCGTGCATATGGGTATAGCGGGGCGAGCCATAGGCGACGGTGCCCCATTTCTCCAAGTCTTCGTAAGGGTCGCCCTTGTAGAAGGTGCCGGGGTTGATGCCGGTGTGCCAGGAGTTGACCCGGTACGGGTCTCCGCCGGTAAGCTCTGCAGCACGCTGCAGCTGGGTTTTCAGGCGGGAGACCAGGCCGGCAGGCCCGTCGAAGGCCACCATCCGCGAGTCCTCGACCCGGGCCAGGACGGGCTGGTCCAGCACCAACGTGCTGTCCGCATAGGCGCGGGTGGAGGAGGAGGTGACGAAGTGCTTGATCGCCAGGGTGCCGCGCATGTTGTGGCAGTGAACCGGCGGGAAGATCATCACCGGGAACAGCTCCAGCGCAAATTCGGCAATTGCACTGTCGCGGCACGGTTTGATGTCGCTGATCAGATCGGTGCCGCAATCGCCCGTCATGCGCCAGGATTTGGCGTTCAGGATCAGCTCCAGCAGCGCATCATGCACCTGTTTCATGGCGCTGAAATCAGCGCTGGCGAAAGGTGCGGCCAGGTGCTCGCGGGTCAGGGTATAAGTCATCACCGCCTTGCTGCCCTCTAGATTGAAACGCACCTGATCGCCAAGGCGTGAGAAGAAGATGGTGCGGTCTGCGCGTTCCATTGCCGCGCGCACGGCGGCCGGGAATTCGCCGGCATGAGCCACGGGTTCTGCCAGGACGATTTCGGGCTTCATGCCGAGGGTTTCGGCGGTTTCAGCGACCGCGGTGCAAAGCTCGGGCTCGAAGTAAAGGTTCTGGCCGGCCTCTCCTACCAGCAGGATGCGGTTGCCGGGCTGCGCGCCGGCGCAGGCCAGCAGCAGGTTGCGTGCGCCTGGCTCCAGGTCTGCAAGCGTGAAGTCAGCCATGTGTTCTTGCCTCCGGGCCCATTGACATTCTTCAGGTATGGCGATTCTGTGATCACAGATCAACAGAAATCTCACGCTTGCCAAACCGGAATACCCGCGCTATCTGTGATCACAGATTCAACTGGGACGTCCGGCATGGGTTATTCCGCTTTTTCCATCCTGGGTCATGCCTTGACCGCAAACAAGCACTGGCAGGCGGCCGTGGGCACGCCGCAGATGCGCACGTCTTATGATGCGGTGATCATCGGCGGCGGCGGGCATGGGCTGGCGACGGCTTATTACCTGGCGCAGCAGCACGGGATCACTAATGTCGCGGTGCTGGAGGCAGGCTGGATCGGCGGCGGCAATACCGCGCGCAACACCACGATTGTTCGGTCGGACTACCTGCTGAACTCCAGCTTCCGGCTCAAGGATTTTGCCTTGGGGCTGTGGGCGGACCTCAGCCGCGATCTGAACTTCAACCTGATGTATGAGCCGCGCGGCTATGTCGACCTGGCCCATTCCGACGGTGAGCTGGAGCATTTCACCCTGCGCGCCAATGCGATGCGGCTGGGCGGGGCGGATGCGCAGATCCTGACAGGTGACGCGCTGCAGGAGCGGGTGCCGGAGCTGGACATGGCTTCTCCCAAGCGGTTCCCGATTGCAGGCGCCCTGGTGCAGGAGGCGGGCGGCGTGGTGCGCCATGATGCGGTGGCCTGGGGCTTTGCCCGCAAGGCGTCGCAGGCGGGTATCCATGTGTTCCAGAACTGCCCGGGGACGGGCATCAAGGTGCGGGACGGCAAGCTGCAGGCGATTGAGACGCCCAAGGGCCGGATTGCTTGCGACAAAGCCTTAATCAGCGTCGCGGGCGCCAGCACCCAGGTGGCGGCGCTGGCGGGGCTGGAGCTGCCGCTCAATTCGATCAATGTGCAGGCCTTTGTTACCGAGCCGGTGAAACCGGCGCTGGACACGGTGGTGAACTACAATGCGGGCTATTCCTATGTCAGCCAGACCAGCAAGGGCGAGTTTGTGCTGGGCGGGGCGACGGACGGCTACAGCTCCTTTGCCCGCCGCGGCAGTTTCGAGCGGATCGAGGATGTGCTGGCGCGTGCGCTGCAGATGTTTCCCTTCCTGTCGCGGCTGCGGCTGATGCGGCACTGGTCGGGGACTGCGGATATCCCGATGGACGGCAATGCGATCCTGGGACCGACCCCGGTGGAGGGGCTGATGATCAATGCGGGCTGGGGCTATGCCGGGTTCAAGGCAACGCCTGCCATCGGCCATCAGATGGCAGAGCTGCTCGCCACCGGACAGATGCCGGAGCTGCTGCAGCCCTTTGCCTATGAGCGGTTTGCGCTGGGTGCCGAGCAGGATGATGCCGGCGCCGGCCCCTACCCCTGGCTGCATTAGGAGCGAAGCGATGCTGTTGATCCCCTGCCCTTTTTGCGGCCTGCGCGAGGAAAGCGAGTTCACCTATGGCGGCCCCTGCCGCGATCTGCCTGCGCCTGACGGGCAGGCAGATGCTGCGGCGTGGAGCCGGGCCTTGCACATGGGGCAAAACCCGCGCGGTCCCTTGCGGGAGCTTTGGTATCACACCAGCGGCTGCGAGGCCTGGATCGAGGTCACGCGGGACACAGACACCCATGAATTCATCCAGGGCAGCCAGACATGAAACGCTTGCCAGCCGGCGGTCTGATCGACCGCAGCCAGACGCTCCATTTCACTTTCGACGGCGCGGCCATGACCGGCCATCCCGGCGACACGCTGGCCTCGGCGCTGCTGGCGGG
>NZ_JWLD01000116.1 GCF_000813725.1 Leisingera sp. ANG-Vp | reverse complement strand
CCTTCAAATCCTTCTACGACGTGGTCTGGAAACCCGCCCAGGTCACCGCAGTGCTGATGCTGGTGATCTTCACCGCCAATATGCTGGCCCGCGTGCTGACGCTGGAAGAGGTGCCGCAGCAGATCCTGACCTCGATGCTGGCGGTTTCGGAAAACCCGATCATCCTCCTCCTGCTGGTCAACGCCTTCCTCTTGATGATCGGCATGTTCATGGAGGACGTCTCCGGCATCCTGCTGGCCGCGCCGCTGCTGCTGCCGGTGGTGACCGAGGCCGGCGTCCACCCCGTCCACTTCGCCGCCATCATCGGCGTTAACCTCGGCATGGGGCTGATCACGCCCCCTACGGCCCCGATCCTCTATTTCGGTACGCTGATCGGCCAGACCACCCTGGCCAAAGTGATGAAACCCACCCTGGTATTCGTGTTCCTTGCCTATTTCCCGGTGGTGATGCTGACCACTTTCATCCCCTCGCTGGCATTGTGGCTGCCGGAGCTGATCACCGGGCTCTAGAGCCGCGCCGCCCTGCCAGAATTTCAACCGAACGGAAGAACCCATGCCCCCCATGCCCTACGGCCGCGCGGCCTTTCGCGCAGGTCCGCTTTCGGTGGCCGTCATCATGACCGGCGGCACCATTGCCAAAAGCTACCATCCAAATGAGGCCCGGCTGTTCAACTTCGAGCTCAAGATCAAAGAGCTGATCGCAGGCCTGCGTCTGGATGACCTGCGCTTCACCTTTCTCGACCTGATGCAGAAGGACTCGCTGGACATCACGGCGCAGGACCGCAGCCGGATCGCCCAAGCCGTGGCAGAGGCCGCCAAGACCCATGAGGCAGTGCTGGTCACCCACGGCACCGACAGCCTGGCCGCCAGCGGCGAAACCCTCTGCGCGCAGATGGGCAGCATTCCGGTCCCGGTCGTCTTCACCGGCGCCATGGTGCCTTATGCCGTCGCCGGCTCCGACGCTGCCCAGAACGTGACCGAGGCGCTGCTGGCCCTGCGGCTGCTGCCGCCCGGCGCCTACATCAGCTTTCACAACCGCATTCTGGCGCTGCCCGGCGTGCGCAAGAACCACTCCACACTGACCTTCGAGGAGGCTTGAAACATGCCCCGTTCCGAGACCGACAGCATCGGCACCCGCGTGCTGCCCGACACCGCGCTTTACGGCGTCAACACCCTGCGCGCGGTTGAGAATTTCGATATCTCACCGCTCAGCATCGCCAGCGAACCCGCCTTCATCCGCGCCCTGGCCGCCATCAAGAAGGCAGCTGCGCAGGCCAATGGCAGCATCGGCGTCCTGCAGCCTGAACAAAGTGAAGCCATCGCCGCCGCCTGCGATGAAATCCTTGCCGGCCAGCATTACAGCCAGTTTGTGGTGAACATGCTGGAAGGCTCCGGCGGCACCTCGATCAACATGAACACCAACGAGGTGATCGCCAACCGCGCCCTGCAGATCCTCGGGCACGCGGCGGGTCAGTACCAGCACCTCAGCCCCAACGACCACGTCAACACCGGCCAGTCCACCAACGATGTGGTGCCCTCGGCGGTGAAGCTCGCGGTGCTCGAGAAAGCCCCCGCCCTGATATCAGCCCTTGGCCATCTTGCAGATGCCTTCCAAGCCAAGGCGGAAGAATTCGCAGACGTCCTGAAAATCGGCCGCACCTGCATGCAAGCCGCCCAGCCGATGACCCTGGGGCAGGAGTTCGGCGGCTATGCTGCCGCCATCTCCCGCGCCCGGGGCAAGGTCGAGGCCGCGGTGTCAGACCTGCAGGTGCTGCCGCTTGGCGGCACCGCCATCGGCACCGGCCTCGGCGCGCAACCCGGCTACAGGGCAGCCGTCTACCGCCACCTGTCGGCGAGCCTGAACCTGCCGCTGCGCCCGGCGGAAGACATGTTCGACGGAATGCAGAACGCCGACAGCTTCGCCCGTGTTTCCTCGGAGCTCCGCATCGCCGCCGAGGTGATCGGCAAGATCAGCCTCGACCTGATCGTCCTTTCGTCGGGCACGAAATCCGGCATTGGCGAGATCAAGCTGCCCGCGGTGCAGCCCGGCTCCTCCATCATGCCGGGCAAGATCAATCCGGTGCTGCCAATGATGATGCAGCAGGCCGCCTATGCGGTGGCCGGCAATGACACGGCGGTTTCCATGGCCGCACTTGGCGGCCAGTTGGAGATCAACCATTTCGAGCCGGTGATCGCCTCGCGCCTGTTCGACAGCATGGACATCCTGACCCGCGGCTGCCGCATCTTCGCGAACAAATGCGTCTCCGGCATCCATGCCTTGGAGGAGCAGGCGCTGGAAAACCTGATGGGTTCCTCTGCCCTGGCGACTGTCTTTGTGCCGCAGTTCGGCTACAGCAAGGTCTCGCAAATCGTCAAACAGGCGGAAGCGGACGGCAAGGATTTTGCCGAGGTGCTGGCTGAAATGGGCTGGCTGTCCAAGTCCCAGATTCTGGACGCCCTGCGCAAGGCTGCCTGCCCGCCGTCTTCGGCTTAGCGCGTCAGCCCTTACGGGGCGGCGAAAACGCTGTTCCAGTCCTCCAGGACTGCCGTTGCCGCTTCCGCAGAAAGCGCCAGCAGCAGCGTTTCCCCGCCGGCCGAGGCTGCGAGGATACTTTGCAGCGGCGAAACCGGCAGCAGCATGCACTCCGGCTTCGGCTCCGGCAGCCGGGCCGCGGTTCCTCCGCCTGCCCGTCCGGCGGCCGCCTTGCACGCCGCCTGCAGCCGGCCCAGCAAGGCTTCCGGCCCCCAGCTCTCAGCCGGGGCCTCATCGCCGCGGCATAAAACCATCGCCTCGGCCTTTGCCTCGGCCAGCTCCCGGAAGGCGGCCAGCGTACCGCCCCGGGACGGTGCCTCCAAAGCCTTGCGCAACTGCTCCACGGTGCAGCTGCCTGCCCCGTCAGGCGCCTGGCAGGGACGGCGGCGGATCGCAAACCCGCGTCCGCCTGCAGCCTCTTCCAGTGCCCGCAGCTGCCCCGCAAAGATCCGCGCCGCCGCCGCCGGATCATCCGGCCCGGCACCCCGTTCCGGCGCTGTACCCATATGCACAGCCGCCAGCCTGCGCTGCGCCGCAACCAGCACCGCGGCAGTTTCCTGCCCGCACACAACCGTCAATTCCCGCGGCAGCACCGTTTCCCCGATCTCCCGCAGCAGCACCGCTTGCAAAGACGCCTGTCCGGATGCGGCTGCAGCGGCCTGTTCCCGGAACGTCTCCGGTGCTGCCGCCAGCCGCTCCAGCGCCAGCCGCAGGCCGCCAGCACCAGCCCCTTGCAGGTTTTGCGCCGCCGCTTGTGCCATCATCCTTCCTCCGCCAGTGACGCCAGAACATCCCGCGCCGGCCCGGCCAGACGCTGCGCCGCTGCGGCAGAGCTGCAGACGCACAGCACCGCATCGCCGGACCCATCTGCCGCCCGGATATAGATCCGCGCCTCGCCAGGCGTGAGCACCAGCACGTCATCCGCCAATGCCTCCGCCCCGGATGCCGCATCCAGCATTCCGAACCCGCGCCGTGCCTGCTGGCAAAGCTCATCCAGATATTCCTGCGGGTGCTCCGCCGCACTGCTTTTGCGCAGGACGATGCAGGCGCCGATGTCGCCAAAGGCAGCCAGCCGGCAGTCCGGCTCGCGCCCGCGCAATTGCGCCAGATGATCACTCAAAGTCATCAGCGCCCCTTCAGACCTCAGGCCGGTCGCGTTCGGGACGCGGGCTGCGCTTCCGGGCAACCACCCGGCGCGGCATCACCAGGCTGCCCGCCTCCGCCGCGGCAGGCTCTTGCCGCTCATCCGCTGCCGCGGCCTCGCGCGCAGCACCGAATTCCAGCACCTCGCCGCCCTGCGCCGGGACCGGCCGGGGCGCTGGCGCTGGTTCCGCAACAGCCGCCGGCGTCTGCGGCGGCACCGGACGGCGCTCCGGCGCATCCCAGTTCAGCAGCAGATCCACCAGGTATTCGACAAACCCGTCGGCGCCGCTGGACTTCCACAGCTCCATATCGTCGCCCGCCGCCAAGGCCTGGCTCAGCGACAGCGGAAAGACCGCGGCAAAGGCATCACCGGTTTCTTTCCGCACCCGTTTCACAACCCGTTCCCGGTCGCGTTCGTTCCGCAGCTTGTCGAAATGGGTGATCAGCAAGGTCCCGGGCCCCTTGACCTGCTTTGAGATCTCTTCCCAGGCTGCCGCCTCGGACTGGCGCCAGGCCTGGGTGGCATGGGTGCACCAGATCACGCTGTCCACTTCCGGCAGCAGCTGCTGCCAGACGCTGGCGGGCATGTTCGGATCTGAAATCCCCGGCATGTCGATCAGATCGCACAGCTCCAGCGCCTCGGCCGGCAGGCTGAGGCGGATCAGCGCCGTGCTCTCCATCTCGACGCTGGCGAGATCCTCCAGCGGGACCGGCGTTTCGCTGCCGTCAGTGCCGATGATACGCGCGGCCTCGGCCCCGTGCGAAAGCCACACCGGCGGCAGCCGCGTCGCCGTCCCCCGCACCGGCAGCGGCTGGCGGCCTGCCAGCAGATTGATCAGCGTGCTTTTGCCTGCACTGAACTCGCCCATCAGCGCCAGGCGCGGCTTGCGCGGCGCGGGCGCGGACAGGGGCTGGCGGTCGGCATCGGGCATGGGGGTCTCCTGTATCATGCGGTAAAGCTCCTGAGCGTTTGCAGGGCAGCCTCTGCCTGCTGGCGGCGGCGGCTGCCTTCCGGGCCGGAGAACAGCGCCTGCATGTCGCCGCCCGCGCGGCTGCAATCGGCAATCTCCAGCAGAATGTCGCGCTGGTCCTCAAAGAACCCCTGCAGCCGGGCCAGAACCGCCGCCCGCGCATCCGCCGTCTGCACGGTCTTCAGCTGGGTCATGAAATCTTCGGTCTCGCCTTCGATCAGGCTGCGGAAGCGCTTGGCGAATGCCTTGTAGCCGCGGGTGCGGCGCCACCAGGCAGCCCACCAGCTGTCATTGAAATCCAGCGCAATCGCCTGCCCCAGCGCCACCGGCGAGGCCGGAGCCGGCACTTCGGGCACCGACAGCTGGATGCCTTCAACCGCTGCGCCGAACCCGTCGTAGAGCACGCCCGCAACATCCTGCACCGCCGCCTCGTAGCGCAGCTGCGCCGTTGCCTGCAGCCGTTTGGCCATCACCGAATAGGCCGTCCGCAGCAGCATCCGCAGCCCGGCCGGGTCATATTCCCAGGGGCTGTCCTCGCCCCATTTTTCCAAGTGTTCGATCAGCGCATGGGTGGCGCGGTCGGTAAAGTTGCCATGCGCCCGGTCTGCGCGCTCGCGGTAGGCCTCAAAGACCGCGTCGATCTCCGCCTCCAGCGCTTGCAGATGCGATTGCGCAGCCTCTTCAAAGGCGGAGCGGATGCTGTGAACATTGCCATGCGCCGCGCTGTCCGCCCCCTGCACCAGAACCGCATTGGCCGCCTCCTGGCCAGTCGCCGCGGTAACGGCCGAGGCCGCAATCCGGGCCAGCAGCGGATCACCCAGATCGCTGACAATGCGCTCGGAAATCGCCCGGTTCAGCGCCGGCAGGCCGGACAGCTCCCACACCATGTTCTGGGCCGGCTGCCCGGCATGGGACGCATTAACCGAGGCCTGCGCCCAGTCCAGAAGCGCGTCCGAACTCTCCTTCTCCATCTCTTCCAGCCCGCCGGTCAGCACCTTGTTGGCCCAATAGGCGCTGCCAAAGATGATGGCGGCATCCTTGGGGCCGTGATGGGTCTCCAGCGTCTGGCGGATACTGGCCTCGATCTCGGCGGTCTGGACCGCCGGCTCGGCCAGCTCGTCGATCCGGTTGACGAAAATCACCACCTCGCGCGACTGCAGGTTCGAAATCACCCGGATCAGCCCCAGATCGACCGAGGTCAGCGCCTGCCCCGCCGACAGCACCACCACGCACAGGCGGCTGTCGCGGATCGCCTGAATGGTAATCTGCTCGCGCATCATGAAGGTGTCATTGACCCCGGGCGTGTCGCGCAGGCACAGCCGGTGCGGCACGGTGCGGCAGTTCAGATACAGATCGGCGGCACGGGTGATGTCGGCAAAACGGCCTTGCTCATCCAGGCTGCCGTCCTCCGGCTCGTCAAAATCATCGCCCAGGCAGATGTAACGTTCGATCAGGTTCTTATCGAAATAGCCGTATTCATGCTTCTGGCCCATCAAAAGCTCGAACTTGCGGCCCAGCCGCTGCCGCGAGCGCTCCCGCATCTCCTCGATCTGAGCGCGGATTTTCTGCAGCTCGCTGCCGGCCCCTGCCCGGCCCGCCATCTCGCCGATGCGGCCGCCCTTGGTCAGCAGCCGGTCCCATTCCTCTTCGGTCATGAACTGGAAACAGGCCTTGCCTTCCTGCCGCCGGTCGCCGGGCGTCAGATGCAGCGAGGTCACCACCGAGGTCCAGGGGTTCACATCCGAGGGCAGCAGATCCGCCCAGCCGGCCATCGCATTGACCAGCGAGGTCTTGCCGGACTTCACCTGCCCCAGCAGGGTCACGCTGGGCTCAAACGCCTCAAGCTCCCCTTTCAGCCGGGCCAGGCTGCGTGCAACCCGTTCGCCGGAGGCTTCGGCAAGCACGTCCAGCGCCATTTCAACATCCTGCGATCTGGCGGCAAACTCCGCCAGCGGCTCCAGGCCTGCCTTCAGGTTGGTCGGCCGCGCCGATGCGCGGATGTCCGTTGCACTCTCGATCTGGGGCTGCATGTTCATCTGTGTCTTGCTCTGTCCTGTAGGGGCGGTCGATTGCAAAGGTCCGGCTGCTCGATGCGCCGTCAGCTGCTGTCTTCCGCCAGTTCTTTCTTCAGCTGCACCAGCAGCGTCACCGCATCGATGGCGGCATCCTCTCCCTGCTCCAGCTGGCACAGCACCATCAGCTCGCTGCCGTCCTGCGCCGTCTCCCGGGCAGTCTCCGCTGCCGGGCTGTCCGGCGCCTGCTCTAGCATCTCCGACAGCTCCTGAACTGCCTCCAGGCAGCGGCCCAGCACCGCATCCGCACGGGGGCCGCCGGCCGCATCCTCCTCGGCCAGCATTTCTTCTGCCCGCTGCTGCAGCCGCTCCAGCGCGGCATCCAGCCCCTGGCCCGCGCCCGCAGGCTTGGCAGCGGAAGCCTGCGGCGGCTCCTGCGGCTTGCGGGCCGCCGGCCGCGGCGCAGGCTCAGGCGACGGCGCTGCGGCACCGTACTGCCGCACCAGCATTTCCGCCTGGTCCAGATCCGAGCTCCGGCCCAGCTCGACCTGATGCATCACATCGTCAAACAGCTGCTTGCCGCCGCTAGAGCGCCACAGGCCCGCGCCGGAGGGCCCGCCTGACGTCCGTGCTGTCAGGCCCTGGATCGCAGCCACCGGGTAGACCCCCAGAAACTCCTCCGCCGCAACCGGCTCCAGCGCGGCAATCCGGTCCGCCAGAATGCCGCGCATGATCTGCCGGTCGGCCATGGTGAGCACCAGAAAGCTGTGGTCCTTGCTGCTGTCGGGCACCCCGGCCCACAATGCCTGTTCCGCGGCACCGAACTCCTGGCTGCACCACAGGATGATATCCACTGCCGCCGAAGCCTTTTGCAGCAGATCCCGCTGACGCCCGGCAGACCCGGACAGCGGCAGCTCGGTATAGCTGTGCCAGCGCAGCTGCGGATCCGGCAAATACTGGCGCACCAGCACCGCATCCTGCGGCACCTCCGCATCGGCCAGCACCCCCGGCTGCTGCACCCGCGTGCCATCCGCAGCCTCAAACACCACCCGCTCGTCCCGGCCATGGCAGATCTCAACCATATGCCCGCCTGCCTTGCGGCCGATCACCACCCGGCCCAGCAGCATGTCGGCCACCGCCGATTTGCCGGCCCCGGCGGTGCCGGTCAGCGCCACCCGCACCGGCTGGCGCAGCCGCTTCAGCAGCTGGCTGCCCCAGTTGCTGTACTCCCGCGGCAGCCGTCCTGCGCCCAGAACGTGCTCCAGCTGTCCGGCCAGCGGATCTATGTCGGTTGCAGGCAAGCTCACAGCATCACATCCCTCACGCTGCAGGTTGAAGAGACGCCACCGCGTTTGGAGACAGTGGCCAGAAGCGTGATCTTGCGCCGCCCCCGTGCTGCAGCAGCCCCGGCAGGCTGCTGATCCGCACGGGCTTCCATCCGTGCAGGCTCAGCCTCCGCAGGCCGCTTGTGAATGGGCCGCTTGTGCACGGGCCGTGCCTGCGCAGGCTCGCTCTGGGCGGGCATCCGCTGCGCAAAGGGTTTGATCACGCACAGGGCCGCGTTGTCCTGCTCCGGCGCGCCCAGCTGTTCCAGCCGCTGCATCAGCACCGCACCGATGCGGGCACTGGTGCTGTGCTGCTCCGCCGTCAGCACCCCGGCAATCTCCGTCTCGGCCAGGAACTGCAGCCCGTCACTAGCCGCCAGCAGGATATCACCCGCCTGCAGGCACACCGGCGCGCGGCGGCAATCGATCCGGCGGATCCCGCCGCCGTTCAGAACCGAAGTCACGCAATGGCGGTCCGGGTGGCTGGCCGCCTCTGCCGCCGGCATCCGGCCCTGCGCCACCAGTTCTGCAAACTCCGCCGCCAACGAATGCTCCGCATTCAGCCGCAGCAGCCTGCCGCCCCGGAACAGATAGAGCGGCGAGTCGCCGACCGAAATCCAATAGAGCCGCTCCTGGAACAGCACCGGCGCCAGCAGGGTTGCCCCCATGCCCCGGCTTTCCGGGAAACCGCCGGCATATTCGCCCAGGCAGGCATTTGCCGCCTCAGCAGCCGCCTGCAGCACATCGCCGATCCGGCCTTCCATCATCTCAGGGTCACCGCCCCGCAGCTTCAGATCGCTGAACACCTCGGTGACCACGATCTTGCTGGCGATATCGCCGGCCGCGTGCCCGCCCATGCCATCAGCCAGCACCGCAAAACCGGTCCCGGCTCCGGCCAGGAAATCCGCTGCCACAGCGTCTTCCTGGCGCTCGCGCCGGCCCTGGCTGATCGCCGTTGCGGCGTCGTAGGAAAATTCAGCGGACCGCGGCATAACCGGCATCACCCTGCTGCATCTGGTCCCAGCCGAAATCCGCACCGCACAGCGGCACAAACCGCAGCGTGGTCTCGCCGATCCGGATCTCATCGCCCGCCGACAGCTCCTCGGTGCTCAGCACCGGGCGGCCATTGCAGCGCACCAGATTGGCCTTGCCGCCATGGCCGATGTAAAAAGCCTTCTGCTCCGCGTCATAGGCAATCGCCGCGTGGTTGTCGCGCGAGATGCTGTTGTCGCCGAAGTCCAGCCGCACCGTCTGGTCCGCGCCGCGGCCGATCACGGTGACACCGCTGAACAGGGTGAAGGCTGCACCGCGCCCCGGCCCCTTGACGACAGCCAGCCAGCCGACAGGAAACTCCGTATAGCCCGGCGCGCCGGCTTCCGCGCTGCGGGCAAAGGGATCGCTGCCCGCGCCCTGATCCGGGCTGAACCCCAGAAGCCGCGTCTTGACCCGCCCTGCCCGCGCAGCGCCGCGCCCCATCGAGGGGGCCGGCACGTCAATCGGCTCCGGCGCCGCTGCCGCCGGAGGTTCAGGCGCAGCAGGCGGCTCTTCAGGCATTGCTTGAACAGCGGCCGCAGACACGATCTGCTCCAGCTCCGGCACAGCAGCGTCCTCATGCGCCTGCTCCGGCATCTGTTCCGGCACAGGGTCTGCCGCGGCTTCCGGAGCCGCCTCCACGCGCGGCTCTGCATCCGGTTTCAGCCGCCGGGTAAAGACCCGGTAGGGCTTGCGCTCCGCGCCGCCGTCCTCCGGTGCTTCGGGCTGCATCAGGCGGGAGAAATCCGCCTCCCCGCCAAGCGCAAACGGTGTCTCCTCGTCACCATCCTCCAGGTCATCATCCTGCAGCGCGTCCGGGCCTTCCGCATCCTCCGCAAAGAATGCCTCCACGGGATCTGCCGCCGCAGCCTGCTCCCGGGCAAAAAAGGCTGCAATCGCCTGTTCGTCCGGCGCCGCTGCCACAGATTCCGCCTGTACCGGCGCCTCTTCCGGCGCAGCCGCGGCTTCGGTGCGGTCTTCTGCGGCCCCAGCCGCTGCAGGCCCGTCCTGCTGCACTCCGGCCGTCCGGAATTCGTCATCAAGACGCAGCGGCGCCGGCGCTTCAGCCGCTTCAGAAGTATCGGCAAAGAAGGCTGCCATCGCATCCGGCTCCGGCGGCGCCACCGGCTGTGCCGAGGCCGCGTCCGGTGCAAACCCGTCCTGCTGCACCCGCTCGCGCCGTTCGCCGATGATGTCCTTGATGAATTTCATAACCGTTCCCCTCAGTTCCTAACCGGAGCCAGGCCGCCCGGCCTGCGCCCCAGGATTTTGCGCAGGCGCCCTGCAAAGCTCTGCTGCTGCTCGCTGCTTGTATCCGCCGCTGCCTGAGGCTGTTCCGCAGGCGGCGTGTTCTTGCGGCGGCGGGCAATGGCATCCTCTTCCTGCAGCCAGGCCTCCAGATCGGTGACCGGCTCGCCAAAGAGGTTCACCAGCGGCCGTGCCTCAGCCTGCGGCTTGGGCGGCGGCGGCGCCTGCTCCGCCCGGGCTGCGCGCGGCTTGCCCGGCGTCAGGCTGCCATTGGTCCGGGCCACCAGATCGGCAATCGCCTCAACCAGCTTGCCGTCGCCGCCTGCCTCAACAGCTGCCGGCTCCGGCACGGTGCCTGCCATGGTGTGATCTTCAACGGGCTGAACCTCAGGCTCCTCGCACTCCGACAGCGCACCAGCCCAGTCCCGCGCCGACTGAAAGCGTTCCGCCGGCAGCACCGACATGGCCATGTCCACCGTTGCCAGCAGCGCCGGATCCGCGTTCCAGCCGCCGCCCAGCAGCGGCTTGCAGGGGTCCGGATCACCCGCCATCACCGCCTTCAGACGTTCCTGGCTGTGCGGCGGCGCATCCCCGGTGATCAGATAGTAAAACGTGGCCCCCAGCGCATAGAGATCGCAGACCGGCCGGTGCGGCAGCTCCGGCTGGTACAGCTCATGCGCCGAATAACCGTCCTTCACTGCCATCACCGCAGCAGCCCCGCTGCTGTCATTGCCCTGGCTGCCGCAGGCGGCACCGAAATCGATCAGGGTCAGCTTGTTGTTCTTATCCAGCAGGAAGTTGTCCGGCGAGATATCGCGGTGCAGGACGCCCAGCTTGTGGATGCAGCCCAGCACATCCAGCGCCTGGTCCATGATCTGCTTCAAAACCGCCCCGGTCAGCCGCTCCGGCTGCTCCTCGCGCACGGTCAGCAGATCCAGCCCGTCAATGCACTCCATCGCAATATAGGCGGTCTGGTTTTCCTTGAAGACCTGATGCACCTGGGCAATGCCCGGGTGCTGCGACTTGGCCAGCCACTGGGCCTCGCGCAGGAACGCCCGCAGGATGTTGCGGTAGGCCTTGGCATGCCCCATGGCTTCAGGTTTCACATCGGTGCCGTCGCGGCGGCACAGCCCGGCCGGGAAACATTCCTTGATCACCACCCGGCGCTCCAGGCTGTCCCGGGCCAGATAGGTGATGCCAAAGCCGCCGCTGATCAGCGGCCGCTCGATCTGGTACTGCCCCTGCAGCAGCCGGAAGCCGCCGGGCAGCTCGCAGCCCGGCGCATCCTCTGCAAAAGACGTATCATGAGGCACAGTGTCAATTCCCCGTGGCAGCGAGTGGAGCGCAGCCGGCGATGCGGCCGCGTGTCTCCAAGGCTGAAATCGGACTGCGGCCTGTTCGCGGCGTTTTTGCGGCAATTGAGGCAGATCCGCCCCATTGCTGCCGCAATTGCCCTGGCCAGCGAGTAAACATTGGGTTTACACGCGGCTAACTTCTTATGCCGGAATTAGTTAAACTGCCGCCCTATATGGCAAATCCGGCCCGGGGCGCACGCCGGACCGGAACAACGCGGCGCAGGGGGCGCCGACTCTAGACGCTGCGGCCGGCCCTCAGCCCTTCCAGGACCGCCTCTTCCGCCGTGCGGGGTGCGACGCAGTCGCCTGCCAGGTGATGCTCCAGCCCCAAACCGCGCACCATCTCTTCAACGCTGTTGCGCGGCACATGCCCCTGGCACAGCACCAGCATATCGACTCCCTCGCAGATCACCGCCTCATTGCTCATGATGTGCTGCAGGTAGACGCTGTCCGCATCGGCCCCGAACAGCCGCATATAGGGCAGCACCTCAACGCCCAGGGAGTGCAGCCGCCCGATGCCTGCATCGCGCACATACATCTGGATGGTCTGCCCCGGCATATAGCCGTTCACCGCCAGCCGCACATGATGGCCGTTCTGCGCCAGCAGCTCAGCCACGCCCATGCCAACCCAGTCGGCGCGCCAATCCGCAACCAGCACCGACTTGCCGATGTCCGCCTGCCCCTGCAGCACCTGCCAGGCATCCACGGTATGCGCCTCCCCGCGCCCCTCGAACTCCGGCCAGCGCGGCGCAGCACCGGATGCGATGATCACCGCATCCGGGCCATAGTCCCGTATCACGCCCTCATCCACCGCAGTGCCGGTGCGGATATCCACCCCGGCCAGCTCCATCTCGCGGGTCAGGTTGGTGATGATGCCGCCGAACTCGGACCGGTGCGGCAGCAGCTGCGCCAGCCGCGCCTGCCCGCCCAGCTGGGCCTCCTGCTCGAACAAGGCAACCTCATGCCCCCGCTCCGCCGCCGCCGCCGCGGCTTTCATGCCGCCGGGGCCGCCGCCGATCACCATCACCCGACGCTTCGCGGCCGCCAGAGACGGCGCCCCCAACTGCAGCTCCCGCCCGCTCACCGGGTTCTGGATACAGGAAATCGGATAGCCGTCGTGGAAATGGCCGATGCAGGCCTGGTTGCAGCCGATGCAGGCGCGGATGTCCTCCGCGCGGCCTTCTTGCGCCTTGTTGCCCGCTTCCGGATCGCAGATCATCGCCCGGGTCATGCCGCACATATCTGCTTGGCCGCTGGCAATGATCTTTTCCGCCTCCTGCGGCTGGTTGATCCGCCCCGTCACAATGGTCGCCAGCCCGGTCCGCTCCCGGATTGCCTGCCCCAAAGGCGCAGTGTAGCCCGCATCCTCATACATCGGCGGCGCGATATGCACCGAGCCTGCCAGCGTCGCCGAGGACCCCGCCACCACGCTCAGGTAATCCAGCGTGCCCTCTGCCGCGATCAATTCGCAGGCGTCCAAGATCTCGTCTGCCTCCAGCCCCTCATGGCTGCGCTCATCCCCCGACAGGCGCAGGCCCACGGCAAAGCCCTCCCCGGTCTCGGCCCGGATCGCCGCCGCAATCTCGCGGATAAACCGGGTCCGGTTCTCTAGCGAGCCGCCATAGGCATCCGCGCGCCGGTTCACCTGCCCGTTCAGGAACTGCGCCGGCAGGTAGCCATGCGAGGCGACGATCTCGACCCCGTCCAGCCCGGCTTCCTGCATCCGCAGCGCCGCAGCGCCGTAGGAGGCAATGACTTCCGCAATCATCTCAGGCGTCATCGGCCGCGGCATCACATGGAACCGCTCGTTCGGCACCGCCGAAGCGCTGTAGGAGACCGGCGCCGTGCCGTCTTCCGAGGCCAGCATCTCACGCCCCGGATGGAACAGCTGCGCAATCAGCCCGCAGCCGTGGCCCTTCACCACCTCCGCCAGCCGCCGGTAGCCGGGGATGCAGTCATCCGTATCCACCCGGATCGGATCCGCCACAAACACCGCGCTCGGATGCACCAGCGCCACTTCCACCACGATCAGCCCGGCGCCGCCCCGCGCCCGCGCTTCGTGATAGGCGATCATCCGGTCACCGATCCGCCCCTTCTCGTTCAGATGCGTCTCATGCCCGGTCGAGACGATCCGGTTGCGCAGGGCAAGGCTGCCCAGGGTGATCGGGGAGAACAGATTGGGGAAACTGGCCTGGCTCATCGCTACTGCCTCTCGGGTCTATGTCATTGTCAAATCACGGATCGCCGCCCCGGCGCCATCGGGCCGCGGCAGATGGGAATGGGCGCATTCCAGCGCTTTCAGGGCATCAGCAACATGCGGCAAAGGGTCTGACACCCGCCGCGTTGCCAGATCCACATGCAGGATCATCATCTCCACCGTGGCGCTTAGGCCCTCCGGTCCCAGGATGCGGTGAAACAGATGCGTCTTCTTGCCCGAGCCATGCAGCACCTGCGTCTGCACGGTGATCCCGTCCCCCTCATGCAGCTCCGCCAGAAAGCGCACATGAGTCTCAGCCGTGAAATGGCTGTTGCCGCCCGCGACATACTCCGCCGTCACCCCGCAGCTTTCGGTCAGCGCATCCGCCGCGTTTGAGGCCACCTCGATGTAATGCGCCTCGTTCATATGGCCGTTTGCATCAGTCCAGCTCGGCGGGATCACCCGCTTGGCGGTTACCGGCAAATCCGCCGTCTGCGGGATTGCCAAACCCGCCTCCTGCGCCTTCACCGCGCGCCCTGCCCCGGCATTCCGCTGCTTCAAGGCCCGGATCAGCGCCACCAGATTGGCGTCCCGCGCCCGCTCCATCTGCCGGATGCTCAGATGCCCCGACTGTGCATCGGACTGCGCCGCCAGCCGCTCCACCAAACCCTCATGCAGCTCAGGCACATCCATCAGCCGCGTCAGCGGTTCCTTCAGCGAAGGCCCGAACTGGGCCAGGAAGTGCCGCATCCCGGCCTCTCCCCCTGCCAGACGGTAAGTATCGAACTGCCCCATCTGCGCCCATCGCAGACCAAAGCCGTACAAGATCGCCTCGTCGACCTCCTGCGTGGTGGCAACACCCTCCTTCACCATCCACAGGGTCTCGCGCCAGACCGCCTCCTGCAGCCGGTTGCCGATGAAGCCGTCAATCTCGCAGCCCATCACCAAGGGGTGCATCCCGATCCCGCGCAGCACCTCCGCCGCACGGGTTTTCAACGCCTCCGGCGTCGCGTCCGAGCCCACCACCTCAACCAGTGGCACCAGATAAACCGGGTTGAACGGATGCGCCACGATCAGCCGGTCAGGCCGCTTTAGCAATTCCTGCAGCTGGCTCGGCCTGTAGCCCGAGGTCGACGACGCCAGCACCGTCTCCGCTCCCAAATGCGGCTCAATCTCCTTGTACAGAGCCTGTTTCACCTCCAGCCGCTCCGGCGCGCTTTCCTGCACCCAGTCCGCGCCCGCCACCGCCTCCGCCAGCGAGGACGCAAAGCGCAAAGCCCCCTCCGGCGGCAGCGGTCGGTCGTACACGGCAGGCAGGCTGGCGCGGGCGTTGTCCAAAATCTCACCCAGCTTGCGCTCAGCCTCCGGCGCCGGATCATAGACCGCCACGTCGTGACCGTTGAGCAGGAACCGCGCTGCCCAACCGCCGCCGATCACGCCGCCGCCAAGGATCGCAACCTTCATTCCGCCGCCTCCCGGACCGCGTCCTGCGCAGGCCCGCTCAGCGCATCCCCCGCCATTGCGGCGCTTTCCGTCACCCTCACCGGCTACAAGTCGATCACAGCAACCCGATCCCGCACCCCACCCCCG
>NZ_JWLD01000115.1 GCF_000813725.1 Leisingera sp. ANG-Vp | reverse complement strand
GGAAAGCCCGGCGCCTTTCACAGCTCAATGCAGTCATGTCTCAGTCAGGGTCTAAGTCTGGCGGGTTACCGGCGGCTGTTTGCGAGACCGCGCAGCAGGCAGACGCAACACCAGCAATAGAAGCATCAAACCCAGATAGATCAGCGGTTCGATCTGAAAGCCTTTTGCCAGCATCACGAAATGCACCGCCCCAAGCAGCCCTGCCGCATAGGTCAGCCGGTGCAGCCGGGGCCAGTTTCGGCCCAGCTTGCGGACCGACAGATTGTTGGAGGTCACCGCCAGCGGCAGCATCAGGACAAAGGCACCCATGCCGATGGTGATATAGGGCCGCTTGGCAATATCGGCGAGGATCTGGCTGACGATCTGCACATCCAGCACCAGCCAGACCAGCAGGTGGCACAGAACATAGAAGAAGCACAGAAGCCCGATCGCCCGGCGGAACTTCATCAGGTTCAGGCCCAGAAGGCGGCGCAAGGGAGAGACAGCCAGCGTCAGGATCAGCAGCTGCAGCGCCAGCTCGCCGTATTCGTGCTCCAGCGCCTTGATCGGTTCCACGCCCAGCCCGCCTGTGAGCCCCTGATAAAACAGCCACGGCGCCGGCAGGGCGCCGATCAGATAAACGGCCCAGACGGGCAAGCGGCGCAGAAGCTGATTCACGGATCCCATCAGGCAGCCCACTCAATAGAACTTGGCCAGGTCCATACCGTCGTACATGGAGGCGACCTCAGCCTCATAGCCGTTGAACATCAGCGTCGGCTGGCGCTTGGCAAACAGCCCGCCGCCGATGCGGCGCTCGCTGGCCTGGCTCCAGCGCGGATGCGAGACATTCGGGTTCACGTTACTATAGAACCCGTATTCGCGGCCATTGGCCATGTTCCAGCTGGTCGGCGGCTCCTGATCGGTCAGGGTGATGCGCACCACCGACTTGATCGACTTGAAGCCGTATTTCCACGGCACCACCAGCCGCAGCGGCGCGCCGTTCTGATTGGGCAGAGGCTTGCCGAAGATCCCGGTGGCCATCATCGTCAGCGGGTGCATCGCCTCATCCAGGCGCAGGCCTTCGCGGTAGGGCCAGTCAAGCACTTTATAGGCAGTGCCGGGCATCTCGGAGGGGCGGTAGAGGGTTTCGAAGGCCACATATTTGGCCCCCTCCTGCACCCCGGCCATATTCAGCAGATCCGCCAGTTCGAACCCTTGCCAGGGCACCACCATCGACCAGGCCTCAACACAGCGGAAGCGGTAGATACGCTCCTCCAGCGTCATCTCGCCCAGGATCTGCTCAAAGGAATAGTCGCCCGGCTTGTCCACCAGCCCGTCGACCTTGACGCTCCAGGGCTGGGTGGTCATCCGATCCGCGTATTTGGACGGGTCGCCCTTGCCGGTGCCAAACTCATAGAAATTGCAGTAATTGGTCACCTCATCCCAGGTATTGGGCTCCAGCGCCTCCTCTGCATGCGCCCGGCCGCCCAGCGCCGCGGCCAGCCCGGAACCCGCCAGCCCCGCCATGATCTGGCGGCGGTTCCAGAAGGCAGCCTCGGGGGTTGCATCTGCAAGGGTCAAGTCATTGGTCCAGCGGCGCGCCATCTATGTCTCCTGAATCTGCGTTACACATGAGGTAACGGCCCCGTGCGCAAAACCCAAAACATATCGTCTCACGACTGCGCGAGAGATCTGTAACGTAGCATCCATTGGTTCGCCCCACATGAACCGGAGCGCATGCGGCAAAGAAACCGGTAGCCGTCCTGGAAAACTCATGCAAAAAACACAATACGTTCAGCGCGGCAGACCCGAAGCCCTTATCGAAGCAGGAGACATTCCGTGAAACAGCTCATTACCGCAGCCGCTCTGACACTTGGCACCCAGGCCGCCGCGCAGGATATGGTCAGCTACACGACAACGCTGCCTTATGATGATGTGATTTTCGGTCTGGAAAGCGCCATCACGGACCGCGGGCTGGTGATTGATCACGTCAGCCACGTGGGCGGAATGCTGGAGCGCACCCGGGCAGATGTCGGCTCGGACATCGTGCTGTTCTCCCAAGCGCAGGTCTTCTCCTTCTGCTCCGCCAAACTGTCGCGCCAGGTGATGGAGGCCGACCCGATGAACATCGCCTTTTGCCCCTATGGCATCTTCGTGGCCCAGGCCCCGGGAACCGAGGAGGTCACCATCGGCTTCCGCGCTTTCCCCGAAGGCGAAATGGAAGTGATCCACAGCCTGCTGGACGGCATCGTGCAGGAAGCGATCGAGGAGTAGCGCCGGCAAAGATCCCGCTGCCCGGAAATTCCCCGCTGCACCCGGCACGCGCATTCGCTATGCTGGCCGGAAAGTGAAATTCCGGCACGGGCAGACCGATATGAAATCCCTCTTTGCTTCCCTGATGCTGCTGGCCGCGGCTGTGCTGTCCGGCTGTGCCGCAGGCCCCACAGCGACCAAGGATGATGTCGCGGAGCTCTCCCATGCCCTGCAATCTCTGGATCCGGAAGTCGACCCCGCCGAGGCCCGCCGCGCCGCCGAGATTGCCTACAGCTATTCTGCCCGGCTGGCCGAACAGTATAACGTCACCACCTCGCCGATCATCCACAACACGCTGGTGAACAGCGGCGTCAAGGAGCGCGGCATCTGCGTGCATTATGCCGAAGACATGCAGGCACGCCTGAACCAGGAGAACTTCCAGACACTGTCGATGCTTCGTGCCATTGCCGAGCCGCGCAGCGATTTCCGCATCGACCACTCGACCGCAGTGATCGCCGCAAAGGGCGACGGCATTTACCAGGGCATCGTGCTCGACCCCTGGCGCTATGGCGGCAAGCTCTATTGGTCGGCCACTACCGAGGACCCCCGCTATGACTGGGAGCCCCGCCTGAAAGTCCTGCGCCGGAAATATGAGCGGCGAATGGCCAAGGAAGCCACTGCTTCCGACTAACCGGTTTGCCCTGCTTTTGGCGAAGCCCGCCAAACTTGGCGGGCTTTGACTGTCTGCTTAGGAATTGGCTTCAGCAGCTTCCACTGCTTCCTTTTCCTGCCTAAGCAGCGCCTCTCCATCAATTTGTTGAGATTGCGGTTTGTCAAAATCGGCATGCACCGGATTCGGGAGGTGATCCAGCGAAGAGCCTGTCGCAGCATCAATACCAACGCCGATAACACCGCCTGCGAGAATATTCCCAGCCAGAGCAGCTCCGCCGGTACCACGGACTCTGGTAGTCACACCAATAACGCGCGTTTCATCACCGTTGTAGAAAGTGGCAGAAAACTTCTGCTTGCGATTGATTTTAAGGTTACATGGCGTAGTGCAGTGCATGCTGTTGCTGGTTTCCACTCTAAGTCCGCTGGGATTTGAAGTGAACTGCACGTCTTCATTTGTACCTTTGGTAACAGTCGCGCAAGCCGACAGAGAAAGAGCCGACACAGCGGCCAACGAAATCTTCTTCAATTCAATTCCCTCATAGTGTGAATTTTTGAGACCGTACTCACCTAGTTTCCCACTCCATACGCAGTCAAGTCCGACAGGGCTCGACTCACTGGCGCAACTGGTCACTAATTTTTTGGGATCCGCAAATGTGGGAGCCCGCCTAAGAAAGGCGGGCCCGTCTTTTCTTCCAATTGGACTTCAAGGTTGCTTAATGCACCACGGCATCGTCAGGCCTGGGCCGCTCTGACGTGCCCAGCCGGTCGCCGATGATCAGCCCGTCGCTGCCCGCCGAGACGGGGACGGTGTCGCCGTCCTTGATCTCGCCGCCCAGCAGGGCTTCGGCAAGCGGGTTCTGCAAAGCGCGCTGGATCACCCGCTTCAGAGGCCGGGCGCCGAACACCGGGTCATAGCCCTCATCCGCGAGCCAGGTCTTGGCGGCCTCATCCAGCTCGAGCGCGATCTTGCGGCCTGCCAGGCGTTTCAGCAGCCGCGCCAGCTGAATCTCGACGATGCCATCCATATCGGCGCGCGCCAGACGGTCGAAGATAATGGTCTCATCCAGCCGGTTCAGGAACTCGGGCCGGAAATGCGCCTTAACCGCATCCATCACATCGCGCCGCGCGTCCGAGGCATCGGCACCTTCGGGCAGCTGGCTCAGCGCCTGTGCACCTAGGTTCGAGGTCAAGATGATCAGCGTCTGCTTGAAGTCCACGGTGCGGCCCTGGCCATCGGTCAGCATACCGTCGTCCAGCACCTGCAAGAGCACGTTGAACACATCCGGATGCGCCTTCTCGACCTCATCAAACAGCACCACCTGATAGGGGCGGCGGCGCACGGCCTCGGTCAGCACCCCGCCCTCGTCATAGCCGACATAGCCTGGAGGCGCGCCGATCAGCCGGGCAACCGAGTGCTTCTCCATGAACTCCGACATATCAATGCGCACCATCGCGTGCTCGTCGTCGAACAGGAAGCCCGCAACCGCCTTGGTCAGCTCGGTCTTGCCGACGCCGGTGGGGCCAAGGAACAGGAACGAGCCCAGCGGCCTATTCTCGTCGTTCAGCCCCGCCCGCGCCCGGCGCACCGCATTGGCCACCGCGGTGACAGCGGCGTTCTGGCCAATGACCCGGCGGTGCAGCTCATCTTCCATGCGCAGCAGCTTCTCCCGCTCGCCCTCCAGCATTTTGGAGGTCGGAATGCCGGTCCAGCGCTCCACCACCTCGGCGATCTGCGCGGGCCGTACAGCCTCCTCGACCATCAGGCCTTTTTCCTCGCGACCCTCCGCATCGGACAGCTGCTTCTCCAGCTCCGGGATCACGCCATAAGACAGCTCGCCTGCTCGGGCCAGATTGCCCTCCCGCTTAGCGATCTCCAGATCAGCGCGGGCGCGGTCCAGCTTTTCCTTCAGATCGCGGGCCGAAGCCAGCTTATCCCGTTCCGACTGCCACTGCGCGGTCATCTCGGCGGACTGCTCCTGCAGGTCCGAGAGTTCCTTTTGCAGTTTCTCCAGCCGGTCCTGGGAAGCCGCATCATCCTCCAGCTTCAGCGCCTCTTCCTCGATCTGCATCTGCAGGATTTGGCGGTCCAGCGCATCCAGCGCTTCGGGCTTGCTGTCCACCTGCATCCGCAGGCGGCTGGCGGCTTCATCCACCAGGTCAATCGCCTTGTCCGGCAGGAAGCGGTCGGTGATATAGCGGTTTGACAGGGTCGCCGCCGAGACCAGCGCCGCATCGGCAATCCGCACCCCATGGTGCAGCTCGTACTTTTCCTTGATGCCGCGCAGGATCGAGACGGTGTCCTCCACCGTCGGCTCCGTCACCATCACCGGCTGGAACCGGCGGGCCAGGGCTGCGTCTTTCTCCACATATTTGCGGTATTCATCCAGTGTAGTGGCGCCGACGCAGTGCAATTCGCCGCGCGCCAGCGCCGGCTTGATCAAGTTGGCCGCATCCATGGCGCCATCGGATTTACCTGCCCCAACCAGCGTGTGCATCTCATCGATGAACAGGATAATCTCGCCCGCAGCTTCTGTCACCTCGGTCAGCACCGCTTTCAGGCGCTCCTCGAACTCGCCGCGGTATTTCGCACCGGCAATCAGCGCGCCCATGTCCAGCGACAGCAGCTGCTTGTCACGTAGGGACTCAGGTACATCGCCATTTACAATGCGCAGCGCCATGCCTTCGGCGATGGCTGTCTTCCCGACACCCGGTTCACCGATCAGAACCGGATTGTTCTTGGTCCGGCGTGACAGCACCTGCATCGAGCGGCGGATTTCTTCGTCGCGGCCGATGATCGGGTCAATCTTGCCCTCGCGCGCCGCCTCGGTCAGATCGCGCGCGTATTTCTTCAGCGCATCATAGCCTTCCTCGGCGGTGGCAGAATCAGCCGTCCGCCCCTTGCGGATGTCATTGATGGCTTCATTCAGCTTCTGCGCCGTGACGGCGCCGGCCTCCAGGGCATCCTTCGCCTTGGATTTCACCATGCACAGCGCCATCAGCAGCCGCTCAACCGGCACAAAGCTGTCGCCTGCTTTCCCGGCAATCTTCGCAGCCTCATCCATCACCTTGGCGGTTTGGCCGTCCAGATAGATCTGCGCAGCGTCGCCGCTGACCTTGGGCTGCTTGGCAACAGCTGCCTCGACAGCCTCAGCCACGCGCGCAGGCACGCCGCCCGCACGGGAGATCAGATTGCTCGCCAGCCCCTGATCGTCATCCATCAATGCTTTCAGAATATGCTCAGGCACCAGCCGCTGGTGCCCCTCGCGCATCGCAATGGTCTGCGCTGCCTGCACGAATCCCCGCGCACGCTCCGTGAACTTGTTCAAGTCCATCTTGCTCTCCTTTTTCAAGCGCCCTTTGGGTTTGGCAGCGCCCGCTTTGCGGCACGCCCCGGTCCGGGCCTCACAGTTCAATGTGGGAAGCAACGCCCCCGCTTCAAGCCCATTGAACACGGAAAAGATGAGCATTTCCCTGACTTCCGTCAAACGGCTCACAGCAGCTCCGGCCCCGCCGCCCCAAGCGCAACCGCGCCGCGCGCCCGCGCGGCGCCCGGCCCAAAATCTGCAATAGGCGCCGGCAGGGGCCTGTTCAGATGCGGGAGCCCTCCGCCGCATCTTGCTCAATGGCGCGGCCGCGCGTATGTAGCACCAGTTTCACACCGCCCCCGCCCCAAAGGACCGC
>NZ_JWLD01000114.1 GCF_000813725.1 Leisingera sp. ANG-Vp | reverse complement strand
CCTGCATTGGCCGGATTTCAGCGGCATTGCCTTGGGCTCCCGGATCGCCGCCGCCTTCCTTTTCATCTCCCCGATCTCCCAAAGGGCGGAGGAGGCGGGGGAAGCAGAAGAGGACGGCGCCACGCCCCACGGGCCGCATCTGCCGGGGGGCGAAAAACCTCAAACCCACTCACGGAACAGGGGGGGGGGGGGGCCACCGCCCCCTGCCAGTCAACAAGGACATTAGAGACATGACATCGAAACAGACGCTGCTGCGCGGGCGGGTGCTTTCCTTCACCGCCGAGCCGCAAGGCCCCGAAGACACCAGCGCCTACGAGTTCATCGAGGACGGCGCGCTGCTGGTGGCGGACGGCATGATCCTGGCCAAGGGCAGCTATGACAGCGTCTCGGCGCAGGCAGACGGGGCCGAGGTGATCGACCACCGCCCGCACATCCTGATGGCCGGCTTCATCGACACCCATCTGCATTTCCCGCAGGTGCAGGTGATCGCCTCCTGGGGCTCGCAGCTCCTGGAGTGGCTGAACAATTACACCTTCCCCGAGGAGGTCCGGTTTGCCGACGCGGGCCACAGTGCTGAGATGGCGGGGCATTTCTTCGACCTGCTGACCAGCCATGGCACCACCACGGCCGTCGCCTATTGCTCGGTCCACAAGACTTCGGCTGAGGCCTATTTCACCGAGGCCGCGCGCCGCAACATGCGGATGATCGGCGGCAAGGTGCTGATGGACCGCAACGCGCCCGAGGGCCTGCTGGATACGCCGGTCAGCGGCTATGACGACACTAAGGAGCTGATCGCCAAGTATCACGGCCAAGGCCGCGGCATGTATGCGATCACCCCGCGCTTTGCCATCACCTCCACCCCCGATCAGATGGAGATGGCAGGCGCCCTGGTGAAGGAGCACCCGGATTGCTACATCCAGACCCACCTGTCGGAAAACCACGACGAGATCGCCTTTACCGCGGAACTCTACCCGCAGGCGCGGGATTATCTGGACGTCTACCAGTCCTACGGGCTGCTGACGGAAAAGATGCTGCTGGGCCATTCGATACACTTGCAGCCGCGCGAAATCGATGCGCTGGCCGAGACCCAGGCCAAGCCGGTGTTCTGCCCGACCTCAAACCTGTTCCTGGGCAGCGGGCTGTTTGACGACGCCGGCCTGCGCAGCCGCGGGATCACCAACGCGATTGCCACCGATATCGGGGCCGGCACCAGCTATTCGATGCTGCAAACCCTAAACGAGGGCTACAAGGTTCTGCAGCTGCAGAACCAGAAGCTGCACCCCTTGCGCGCCTTCCACTGGATCACCCGCGGCAATGCTGTGGCCCTTGGGCTGGAAGACAAGATCGGCACGCTGGAAGCAGGCACCGAGGCCGATATCGTCGTGCTCGACTCCCGCGCCACCCACGCAATGGATCTGCGGATGCAGCGGGCAGAGACCCTGTCCGAGGAACTGTTCATCCTGCAAACCCTGGGTGATGACCGCTCCATCGCGCAGACTTACGCGGCCGGCCAGCCGATGAAGGCATAACCGCTGTCTGCACAAAAAAGACCGGCCCAAGGGCCGGTCAATTGCATCAGGCAGGGGACTACCTGGTGCAGGAGTGAAACTCTCAGGCTTTCCGCCGGATGGGGTCTGAATTGTAGACTTCTTCCAGGATGATCTCGACCAGATCGAACTGCGTGTGCAGGTTGACGTCCTCGAAATAGATATGGCTCGGCCAGGCCTGGCTGACGTGGTTGTCCTCGGGCAGGTCCACATGGGCGCAGACGTTGCGGATTGCCGCCACATGGGATCGCGCCATCTCGCGGGTTTCGGCCTTGGTGGCGTCCAGATCCTCAATGCTGTTGCGGTCGATCTGCGGCGAGCCGATGCCCGAGGTCAGCGGCATGTTGCGCTTGATCGCCTGGTCTTCGTAGAACGAGATGTCCACGTTGTCCGCGGCCAGGCGCATGATGAAGACCGGGTTGGCGCTGACCTTGGCATCGGTCAGCGACAGCAGCGCCGGGTTTTCCGACGGTGCCAGTTCAGGCGCGGCTGCGGCGCTCGCCTCGGTGCCGCCGCGGCGGCGGGAGCGGCGGTCTTTCTTCTTGGCCAGCGCCACGTGGTCGCCGCGGTAGTTATTATCGAACACCCGGTCCGCATAAGGCTTGTCCCGCAGCATGTGCCGGATTGAGCGGATCGACATGTTCTTGCAGTTGTCAGGCCCGATGAAGAAGGGCGAGCCAGAGGCATCGGAGAGTTCGATCCAGCCGTTCGGGAAGGTAGCGATATGGTGGTCCATCCAGGGGCCCAGCACCACGTCGCCCAAGTGGTCAAGCAGCGCGTTCACCTCGTCCGGGTCGTTCACAACGTCGCCCAAGAGCGGCTCCTGGCCGTAGATGTCGGCGGCCAGACTGTAGGGCGCAGTGATCTGCAACAGCGGCGGCAGGCCGGTCAGTTCCTCATGCACCCGCAGGATATTGGTGATCGCCAGCGGCACGCCGGTGGTGAAATCCGGGGTCTTGAGATCGCGCCAGTTGTCCTTGTTGATCAGCATGTCGTCGGGGTCGGCGCCCGGCGGGTACTTGTCCGGGTACATCATGGTCTGGCCCAGCGGCTCGCAGGACCAGGCATAAAGCGCCCAGGTGATGTAGAACTTGTTCACCCCCAGCAGGCGGCTGACCGCAAGGTTGGCGCGGACGTAGCGGTAGGGGTCCTCGTGGTAGTACTCGCGGGTTTCGATACCGTAGAGGTCGTTCAGCACCGCCAGCGCCAGCATGTGCACTGAAGCCACGCTGTTGACGCGGCTGGGGTCGGCTTTCTGCCCGAAATTGGCGTCGAAGTCGCCGGCGATGGCGGCGTCGAATACCCGCGTCATTTCTGCCTTGGCCTCAGCGTCGCCCGCCTGCCAGGCGCGCAAAAGGTCCAGCCCCTTGGGGAATGCGTAGTCTTCGATTCTGGTCATGGATCGGCCTCAAACCTTCTTGAACCCATGGCGCGCGGGGCGCACCGATTGGAATTGAGGCTATCCAATAGTGGGCACATCAACTATACCCGCTATGGATCCATTTATAGACCCACTTTGAGCCATGCCAAAATCCCCGGGCGGCGCGCTGCTGCAAGGTTTCACTATTGAACGCGACTCCTCGGTGCCGATCTACCGGCAGCTGGATGCCTCCTTGCGGCGGCTGATCCTGGATGGCTCGCTGGCGCCGGGGCAGAAGCTGCCCTCCACCCGCGAGCTGGCGCAGGAGCTGGGGATTTCGCGGATCACGGTGAAAAACGTCTATGAACAGATCATCGCCGAGGGCTATGCCCAGGCCAAGACCGGGGCCGGCACCTTTGTCGCCGATGGGCTGGATACCGAGGCCTTTCCGCAGGTCCGCACCCCGCGGCGCAAGGATAAGCCCTCGGGGATCGAGATCTCGGGCCGGGCGCGCACCATTGCCGCGTCGAAATCGGTGGCGCGCTATGGCGAGACGGCGCCATTCCGCCCCGGCGTGCCGGCGCTGGATCAGTTTCCGGTCAAGCTGTGGAACAAATACATGGCCGAGGCGATGGCACGGGATGCGCGCCGCAGCCTCAGCTACGGGCAGGTGAACGGCAATGCGGCGCTGCGCGAGGCGATTGCCCGGCATCTGGCGGATGCCCGCGGCATGAAGGTGGATGCGGAGCGGGTGATTATCACCTCGGGCGCACAGCAGGCCTTTGTGCTGATCGCCTTTGTGCTGCTGAACCAAGGCGATACGGTCTGGTACGAGAACCCCGGCCATATCGCCGGCCGCGATGTGATGCAGATCATGGGCGCCAATGTGGCGCCGGTGCCGGTGGACGGCGAGGGGCTGGATCTGGAGCATGCGATGGGACGGCATCCGAAACCTGCGCTGATCTTTACCACGCCCTCGCATCAGCAGCCTTTGGGCACCACCATGAGCCTGGGGCGGCGGCTGGCGTTGCTGAACTACGCGCAGGAGAACAACGCCTGGATCATCGAGGACGATTACGACAGCGAGTTCCGCTACCGCGGCCGGCCGCTGCCTGCGCTCAGCGCCTTGGACAGCGCGCGGCGGGTGTTCTATGTGGGCACGTTCTCGAAATCGATGTTTGCGGCGATGCGGCTGGGCTATGTGGTGGTGCCGCCGGAGTTCACCGAAACCTTTGCCACTGCGCGCAACCTTCTGGGTCAGAATTCCTCCGCCGTTGTGGAGGAGGCAATGGCGCGGTTCATGGCGGACGGCCGGTTCACCGAGCATATCCGCAAGATGCGCCGCCTGTACCGGGCCCGGCGCGATGTCCTGTTTGAGAGCCTGACCCGCGATTGCGGTGAATTCCTGGACCCCCAGCGCACGGATGCCGGCATGCATATGGTGGCCTGGCTGAAGGCAGGCATCGACGATCAGGCCGCACATGACGCGCTGCTGCAGGCGGGCATCGACTCGCTGCCGATCTCGGTCTACTGCATTGAACCTTTGAACCGCGCAGCATTGGTGCTGGGGTTCTCAGGCGTGGATGAACGAATCATTCCGCGGCTGACCAAGCGCCTTGCAGCCGTGCTGCGCGGTCTCACCTGCTGAACCGCTTTACTGCCCCTCTTTGCATCCAAGTCTACGGGCCAGAGCCTCCAGATCCGGCTGTTGCGCGGGCAACTGCCCTAGCTGTCCGCCGGAACCGCAATGAACCACCCGCTCGGCGGTGCTGATCATGGCCGGGTTGCTGGTATAGGCCACCAGCCCGCTGCCCAGCACGGTATAGAGCCCGTCGGGCTGCGGCGCGGAGTAGTAGCCCTCGACCTGCACCAGGCCGGTCGCGGTGCCAAAGAGACCGGTTTCGATCCGGCTGGCGGCAATGCCGCCAGGGATCGGAGACCCAAAGACCCGCAGTATCCCGCCCGGCTGCAAGTGCTGGGGCTGCAAGCCGCCCAGCACCGAGCCGCCGACCAGATGGCGCTCACGGTCATCGGCGCCCAGGTAAGTACCGCTGATCCTTGCCGGGCTGGCTGCCGGGATTGCATCCAGGCGAGAGGCCAGCACCCGGTTTCCCTGCCACAGGCCGCTGACCGCCAGCCAGTCCCCCGGCTGAACGTCCCCGGCCATGGCGCCGGCCTCTACTGTGCTGCCCAAGATAGTCAGCCGGCCATTTTCAACGGTCTCCACAGGGCCCGCAAGCGGCAGGACCTGACGTATATGCAATGCGCGCCAGCTGCCGCCCTCAAGCCTGGCGGTAACAGCCACGGTGTGGCCCGGGCGCAGATCTTCTGCCGTCATTGCGGGCAGCGCGTCTTCCACTGGCATACCGCTGTCCAGCCGGATGTGCTGGCCATTCACATAGATGCTGCCAAGACTGGTCACCGTGCCGGCAATCCCGGTGCCGATGATGCCGCCTTCGCGCTCTTCGCTCTCTTGCGCCACGGCAAGCGAGGCCGCCGCCGCCGCGGCAAGAACCCAAAGCAAAAGCCGCTGGAGCACGCTCATGTCTCTTCTTCCTCTTCTGAGGTTCCGCCGGGGGAGGGCAGGATGTAGGCGCCAAGGACAAACCGGCCGTCAAAGCTGCTCTCTGCCTCCTGCTCCTGCAGGGCGCGGGCCTCGGCGTTGATCTCTTCCAGCAGCGCCTGAGCTTTCTGCGCCGAGAGCTGGTGCAGCTTCTCGACCGAGGCCGGCGACAGGTGGGAATAGCGCACCGCGCGGTCGAAATGCCGGGGGTCGCCGTTCCCGGCCAAAAGATTCTGAGTCGCCGCTGCCAAATGCGCCGACAGGGTCGCCTGGTAGGCTGCAACCTGCTCGGCGCTGCCCGCGGCGGGCAAAAGCGTGTGTGTGAGCAGCCGCAATGTGCCGTCTTCCCGCTGTTCGACCGAGCCCTGGTCCAGCAGTGCCTGCAGCACGGTTCCGGGGGCCATATCGGCGCGGGTCTGCTTCACCAGCTCATCAAAACCAGGGGCGGTCTTGCTGCCGCTTCGCGGCAGGTCGCGCGGGTGCCCGTCCGTATCCTGATACTCGGGCGCAGTGGCCCAGTAACTCAGCACCAGTGCAGCGGAGTTGACACTTCGGCGGGGCGGGGCTTCAGTTTTTTCTGCGCGTAACCGCTTGATATCTTTACGATGAATGCCCGTGAGCAAGCTGGCTTTGCTGTCGCTGACCTTACCCTCGGAGGTCGCCAGTGCCGCCTCCAGCAGTGCCTTCTTCAGCGCTTCATTGGCGGTGCCCAGCGTCAGCCCGCGCGCCACCATGGCCTGCGCCAAGGGGGCAAGCAGCGCCGCAAGCGCGGCTTCAAACGGATCGTCGGGCTCAGTCGTCATGCGCAAGAATCCAAAGGGTCAGATCCCTCTACCATTAACACTTTGTTTACACATCCAACGGCTTCGTGAGCGGTTTTTGATCTGATGTGAATTCTAATGGGAATATTTCCCATTATCAAATTGAAGTGAATTTCAACCTCAGGAGAATGTTATGCAGGACGTAGCCGCAAATTTCCTAAACGGTTTTCATCCGTTCACTGCGCCGTCAGCCCAGCCGGACAGCCGCGACCCCCTGGCCGGTCTCAGCATTGCCGACCGGGAGCGGTTCCTGGCCTTTGGCTCTGGCCCCGCCACCCAGCCGCGGTTCGCCACCATTGCGGCGGCGCTCCTGCATCAGATGGCCACCCAGCCCCAGGCCATTGCGGCCGAGGCAGGGGACCGCAGCATGACATACGGCGCATTGGATGCGGCCTCGGACCGGCTCGCAGGCGTGCTGCAGGCGCATGGGGTGAAACGCGGCGACGCGGTGTGCCTCTATCTGCACCGGTCGCTGGAGATGCTGGCGGGCATCGCCGCAATCCTGAAGCTGGGGGCGGCCTATGTGCCGCAGCACGTGGGTGTCGCACCGCCCGAAACCCTGCGCCATATCGCTGGCGTGACTGGCGCAAAAGTGATCCTGAGCCTCAGCGAGCTGTCAGGGCAGGTGCCAGTGGCGGCGCATCAGACCCTGATCACCATCGACACCGTCGCCTACGACCCGGCGCTGGATGCACCCGCGCTGGACCCAGAGCTGCACGCGGCACGCCCCGATGACCTGGCGATGATCCTGTTCACCTCCGGCACCACCGGTGTGCCGAACGGGGTTCAGGTGACCCATGCAAACCTCGCCAACATTCTGCTGACCGCACCCGGGGATCTGGGCATGCGTCCGGGGCTGAAGGTGGGGCAGATCCTGTCGATTGCCTTTGACATGGCCGCCTGGGAGACGCTGGGAGCCCTGTCGAACGGCGCCACACTGGTCATTCGCGGGAAAACTATCCAGGAGACGGCGGAGAAGGTGGATGTGCTGATCGCCACCCCCTCGATCCTGAACGCGCTGGATGCCAGCCGCTGCCAGCAGGTGAAGGCGGCAGCCGTTGCAGGCGAGCCCTGTCCGCGGCCCTTGGCCGATACCTGGTCCAGCTTCTGCACCTTCTACAATTCCTGCGGCCCGACTGAGACCACCATTATCAACACCGCCGAGCCGCATCATCCAGAGAAACCTGTGCTGTCGATCGGGCGGCCGACGCCGAACAACACGGTCTACATCCTGGGCGAGAACCTGGAGCCGCTGCCGATCGGCCACAAAGGCGAGATGTGGGCCGGCGGCGATTGCGTCACCGCCGGATACCTGGCCAATCCGGAGCTGACGGATGAGCGCTACCGCCCCGACCCGTTCCGCCCCGGCCACATGATGTTCCGCACCCGCGACCTGGGCCGCTGGACCGGGGACGGCGAGCTGGAGCACTTCGGCCGGGTCGATGATCTGGTCAAGATCCGCGGCTTCCGGGTGGAGCTGGACGGTGTCTCCTCGGCGCTGGAGTGTTCCGTGTGCTGCCAGCAGGCCGTCACCCTGAAATACGACGCCCGCAATCTGGTGAGCTTCATCTCCCCCGGCGATGCCTGCCCCAAGAAGGCGGCGCATGAGGTGCGCACGCGGCTGCCCTATTACTGCAAACCCACCGTGGTGCTGCCGATGGAGGGTCTGCCCCGTACGCCGCGCGGCAAGCTGGACAAACGGCTGCTGCTGCAGATGGCGCAGGCGCATATCGCCGACGCAGGTGTGGAGCTGAACTGATGACCTCGCAAACCACCAATCTGGACTCCCGTGCCTTCAACTGGCGGCGGGTCACCCGGCATCCTGCGCTGATGGAGTACCGCCGCCTGGCCTTCCTTGTGGCCGCCGTAAATCTGGCAGTTTTCGTGACTGGCTTGCGCGACGGGCGCTGGATCACGGAGGGCGCCTATGCGCTTGGCCCAATTGCGGATATGGCGCTGATCAACCTGTCGCTGGGCATCCTGATCCGCCAGCAGCGGGTGGTGAACGCGCTGTTCTGGCTGGCCACGCGGGTGCCGGTCACTTGGCCGCTGTGGATCCGCTGGGGCGCGGGCAAGGTGTTTCACTTTGGCGGCTTGCATTCCGGCGGCACAGTGGCGGGGACCATCTGGTTCGGCTTCCTGCTGTTTGGGATGGGTTCAAACCGGCTGGAGGGCGCCGCGCTGCCCTCGGATCTGACCTTGGGCCTGAGTGCCGCGATGATTGCCCTGATGACGCTGATGATCATCTCGGCGCTTGGCCCCATCCGCGCCAGGTTTCATAACATGTTCGAGAAGATCCACCGTTTTGCCGGCTGGTCCGTGCTGGGGCTGTTCTGGGCGCAGACGGTGTCACTGACCCGCGACACGGGCGGCGAGCTGCTGCACGCGCCGGCCTTCTGGATGCTGTGCCTGATCACGCTGTCCATCGTCTCGCCGTGGCTGACGCTGAAACGGGTGGATGTGGAGATCGTGAAGCCTTCGAACCACGCGGTGCTGGCGCGGTTCAACTATGGCGACACACCGTTTCCCGGCAGCTCCAACGCGATCAGCCATACGCCGTTTGGCGAATACCACTCCTTTGCCAATATCCCGGCGCCGGATCAGGCGGGCTACAGGCTGGCGATCAGCCGGGCCGGGGACTGGACCGGGCGGTTCATCGACAACCCGCCCAAGAAAGTCTGGGTCAAGGGGATCACCACCAGCGGTGTGGCGCGGATCGAGGTGCTGTTCAGGAAGGTGGTCTATGTCGGCACCGGCTCCGGCATCGGCCCGATCCTGCCGCATCTTCTGGCAGGGGACGTTCCGAACCGGCTGATCTGGTCCACCCGCAGCCCGCGCGCGACCTATGGCGACGCGCTGGTGGATGAGATCGAGGCCCATACCGAAAGCCCGCTGATCTGGGACACCGATGCACGCGGCAAGCCGAACCTGTCGGCGCTGGCCTTGCAAGCGGTGCGCGACAGCGGTGCCGAGGCGGTGATCGTGATCTCCAACCAGAAGCTCACCCGCCGGGTGGTGCATGACATGGAGAGCCTTGGCATCCCCGCCTATGGCGCGATCTGGGACAGCTGATCATTTGCCCGGCAGCCGCGCCGGGCGAACCCGTTTTTCCGAGGAAAATCAATATGTTCGAAACCATCAAGACCGAAAAAGAGGGCCGTGTCGCCACCATCCGCTTTGACCGGCCCGAGCAGCTGAATGCGCTGAACACCCAAGTGATGGAGGAGGTGCTGGCCGCCGCCACCGCCTTTGACAAGGACCCTAACATCGGCTGCCTGATCCTGACCGGCAGCGAGCGCGCCTTTGCGGCCGGCGCCGATATCGCCGAGCTGGCCGTGCAGAATTACACCTCGATGCAAGAGAGCGATTTCTTCGCCGGCTGGGACCGCTTTGCTGCCTTGCGCCTGCCCAAGGTGGCTGCCGTCGGCGGCTATGCCCTGGGCGGCGGCTGCGAGGTGGCGATGATGTGCGACGTGATCCTGGCGGCTGATACCGCCCGCTTTGGCCAGCCGGAAATCAAGATCGGCTGCATCCCCGGCATCGGCGGCAGCCAGCGGCTGACACGCCTGGTGGGGCGGGCCCGGGCGATGGACATGATCCTGACCGGCAAGATGATCGACGCCGGAACCGCCTTGCAGATGGGGCTGGTCAGCCGGGTTGTTCCGGCGGCGGAACTGATGGATACGGCGCAAGAGGTGGCCGAAACCATCGCAAGCTTCCCGCGCGACATTGCGCAGATGGCACGGGCCTGCGTGAACATGGCCGAGCAGAGCACGCTGGAAAGCGGCCTGCGCTTTGAGCGGCAGGTGTATCATGCGCTCTATGGCTTGCCAGCACAGCAGGAAGGCATGGCCGCTTTCCTGGAGAAGCGGCCTCCCAAGTTCAACAGTTGAGGGTCAAGCCAGGCCGGGCAGCACGGCCTTGATCCCGGCAGTCAGCATCTCCACCGCGATGGCCAGCAGAATCATCCCCATCAGCCGCACCATGATCACCCGCATGGTAGCGGTCAGCAGCTTGCCAAAGAAGGAGGCAAAGAACAGGACCGCAAACAGCAGCGCCAGCACCGCGCCAAGGACCAGAGCGACGGCGGACAGCCCGGCGGCACCGTCGGCGTGGCCGGTATAGATGATGATGGTGGCAATGGTGCCGGGGCCGACGATCATCGGGAAAGTCACCGGGTAGAAGGCCAGGCCAGACAGCGCCTGCATGTCTGTCTGTTCGGCGCCGGAGCCGTGGTGCGACGCAAAGCCCTCGCCATTCAGCATCGACCAGGCGATATGCGCAAGCACCGCGCCGCCGGCAATGCGGAACTGGTCGATGGTGATGCCGAAGAAACTGATGATCGCTTGGCCTGCCAGCAGGATCACCCCGCACATGATCGCCGAGAAGCAAACCACCTTGACCGCCAGCATCCGTTGCTGGGCGACAGAAAACCCGTCTGTGATGGCCAGAAAGATCGGCAGGTTCACAAACGGGTTCATGATCGCAAAGAAGGCCCCGAAAGCCTTGATCAGAAGGGCGGTGCTCATAAGAATTCCTTTCGGTTCAAGACGCGGGGAAGATCACATCCGCTTGCAGCCCGGGTGCGGCGCTGCTGAGTTTCAATTCGGCGCCGTGCAGGTCGGCAATGGCGGCAACCAGGCTCAGGCCAAGGCCGCTGCCCGGTGTGGTGCGGCTCTGCTCCAGCCGGTAGAGGCGGCGCAGCACGTTCTGGTACTCCGTTTCCGGGATGCCGGGGCCGTGGTCGCGCACTGACAGGGTTGCAGCTTCGCCTTGCTGCAGAGACAGGCTGATACCGGTACCCTCCGGCGTGTGGCGCAGCGCGTTTTCGATCAGGTTCGCCAGCATCTGGCCGATCAGCGCCCGGTCGCCGGTGACCAGAACCGGCGCATCCGGCAGGCTGAGCGCAAAGGACCGGTTCTGCTCCTCCGCCGCCGGTTCATAGATCTCGGCAAAGGTGGCAGCAACTTCGCGCAGGTCCACTGGCTCAAACCGCGACTTCGGCGTGCCGCCTTCCAGCTGGGCAATCTGCAAGAGCGCCTGGAACGTGTTGGTAATGCCGCGGGTCTCCTCCAGCGCCTGATCCGCCAATTCCTGTGCTTCCTCAGGCAAGCCCGGCGTCTCCTGCAAGCGGGTCAGCTGGACCGCCACCCGCTGGATCGGGGTTTTCAAATCGTGGGCAATATCGGCTGAAACCTGCCGCAAGGCCTCTGTCGACTGCTGCTGCGCCTGTGCCATCCGGTTCACGCTTTGGCCGATACGGCCAATGTCGCCCTTGTTTTGCGCGGCTTCCGGCACCCGGGCCCCTAGGTTGCCGGAGGTCAGCGCCGACAAGGTCTGCTCAATCCCGCGCAGCGCCCGCGCCGATCGGCGCGCCAGCAGCACCCCGCCCAGCACGGCGATACCGATTGCGGGCAGCAGGCTGAACAGAAAGACCCGCAGGAAAGTCTGGCGCAGGGTATCCAGCGGCTCGGCAGTCTGGGCGACGGTCAGCAGCCCGCCGTGGATGTACTCGCTGAGGGAAATAAAGCGGCCTTGGATCTCGACCGGCTCGGGGCCCAGGGCAATGATCCGGAAGCCCTCCTGCTGCTGCATGATCGCGGCATTGCCGGCCACCACCCGCCCGCCGAACCCGCGGTAGCTGAGCAAGC
>NZ_JWLD01000113.1 GCF_000813725.1 Leisingera sp. ANG-Vp | reverse complement strand
GCGCCGTTGCGGATACTGCCGGAGGCCTCGACCACCTGCTGCACCGTGGAGCTGAGATTGCTGACCGTGCTGTTGAAGTTCTGCCGCAGCTGCTCGTATTCCTCCGGGAAAGCCCCGTTGATCGGCTGCGAGAAGTCACCGTCCGCCAGCTGCATCAGGCCGGCGCTCAGGTTTTCGACCACTTGCTGCTGCTGCTGCTGCATTTCCGCGCGTTCCTCTTCAGCCGCGCGGGCCAGTTTCAGGTCATCCTGCATCGACATAAGAGTCTTGCCGATCTTGCCGATTTCATCGCTGCGGTCCGCCGCCGCGACAACGGTGTCGAGATTGCCGGAAGAGACCGCTTCCATGTCATCGCAGATCCGGTCGATCGGTTTGGTGATGGAACGGGCAAACAGCCAGCCGAGGAACGACATGGCCCCGGCACAGACCAGCGAAGCCAGAAGCAGCATGTTGCGCTTGGCAACCGCGGGAGCCATCAGCTCGGCCAGGTCCTGCTCGGCAATGATCGCCCAATTGGCAAAGGCCAGCGGCAGAGGTTCCGAATAGGCCAGCACCGGATGCCCTTCCAGCCCGGGTACGCCGTTCTGCACATGAGATTTTCCGTCAAAGGCTTCCACCACTTGCTGGGTCGATGGCAGCTGAGACAGCACCTCGAAGCCGCCGTCAAACCGCGAACCTGTTCGGGCCTTCATGTCTGCACCAGCCAGGTAAATCTGAGTCGTCTGCCCCATGCCCTGCTCATTGTTCACAATGGTACCAAGCAGGTCGACAGGGATCTGCACCGCCAGCACGCCGACCGTGAGGTTAGCGTCATTCACGACGGGCGACGCGGCAAAGGCCGCTGCCGCGCCGGCGCTCGGCGCATAAGGCTCCATATCGGCAAAGAACACTTCGCCGCGGCTGCCTTCCAGCGCTGCACGGTACACTTTGGCCAGGCCGGAATCCTTGAACGGCCCGGACATCATATTGGTTCCGAAGTCGCTTTCCTTGAACACCGAGTAAACGATGTCGCCGGCCAGGTTGATCAGGAAGGCATCATAGTAGCCTTTGCTTTCGATCAGCGTTTTGTAGGCCGGATGAAAACTCTCGTGGTGCATATGGTAAGGCGAATCGCCCTTGCCGCGCGCCAGCAGATGTTTCTGCCCGGTCGGATGCGGGTTGTCATCGATATAGGCTTGCCGCAGGACCTGGCCCGGATTTCCATCCAGGTCATTCCAGGTCATCGTCAGCCATTCGATCGCGGTCGCCGATGACGGCACCGCCGCCAAGGTCTGAACATCCGCATGAATTCCGTCCAGCAGCGTCTGCACCGAAAGCTTCCGGTCAGCCACCATGGAACGGAGTTGATCCTGGGCATTGTCTTCCGCGCTGCGCTGGAAGCTGATCGTGCTGGTGGTGACGAGGATTGCCGTCACCAGTACAACAAGCCCAACAACAAACAGCGGCAGCTTATGTGCCAGTTTGAGCGATTTGAGCGCTTTCATTCCGTCCTCCTAAGAGTATTGCGGTCTAGGCCACCGCAAGTGATGTGCCTCCCAGAATGCGGCGCAGATGTTAATTTGCGGCTTACGGAAGGGCGTTTCGGCCTTGTTTCACTGCAAAAATCCAATGTTTCCCGCCGCGCTCCAGCGTCATTTCGTAAAGGCCGGGTAAAGATGCACGCGCAGGCTGTGCCCGGTTTGCGGCACACCTCTGCCGGAGCCGCAAAGTGATTCCCCGGCCCGCCGCGGCACAGATAAAAATTGAGGGGAATTCCGGAGCAATTTTGCGCCCCCACTCCTTATGAATCTCCCTGCAGGCCGCTTGGGCAGCAATCAAATGTTAAGGCCCGGCCCCTAAGAATTGGCCCATCGAACTCGAATAGATCGCCGACAACGGGGGTGCGAATCGCCGAAAATGACAACGGAAACGCAAAAGCACATCTTGGACCTGCCGAATGCCTTCGCGGAGCTGGATCCGCTGATCGCCTTTCTGCAAGGATCCCGCTCCCAAGCGGTCGAAATCGACTGCAGCGGGGTTTCACTGATGCCTTCGCGCTGCCTGCAGCTTCTGCTTGGTGCAGAACAGCAATGGCGGTCCGAGGGGGTAGGCTTCTCTGTTACCAACATCACCGAACCCTGCCGCAAGTCCCTGACGCTTCTGGGGCTGGAGCCCAACCGATTTGAAGACGAGGAAACAGCATGAAGACCAAAGTTCTGGCAATCGACGATTCCCGCACTATCCGGAATCTTCTGGCCGCCACCCTGGAAGAGGCCGGGTTTGAATACCACTGCGCCGTGGATGGCCGTGAAGGGGTCGACATGTACCCCGATGTGGATCCGGATGTGGTGATCACCGAC
>NZ_JWLD01000112.1 GCF_000813725.1 Leisingera sp. ANG-Vp | reverse complement strand
CGCATAGAAAAAGGGCCGCTCGGATGAGCGGCCCTTTCTATCAAGTATCAGAAGCTCTGATTACTCGATGATCTTGGACACAACGCCGGCGCCGACGGTGCGGCCGCCTTCGCGGATGGCGAAGCGCAGGCCGTCTTCCATCGCGATCGGCGCGATCAGCTCAACCGCGAACTTCAGGTTGTCGCCCGGCATCACCATCTCGGTGCCTTCCGGCAGGGTCACGGTGCCGGTCACGTCGGTGGTGCGGAAGTAGAACTGCGGACGGTAGTTCGCGAAGAACGGGGTGTGGCGGCCGCCTTCTTCTTTGGTCAGGATGTAGGCTTCGGCTTCGAACTTGGTGTGCGGAGTCACCGAGCCCGGCTTGCAGAGAACCTGGCCGCGCTCGACGGAGTCACGGTCCACACCGCGCAGCAGGGCGCCGATGTTGTCGCCTGCTTCGCCGCGGTCCAGCAGCTTGCGGAACATTTCCACGCCGGTGCAGGTGGTTTTCGAAGTGTCTTTGATGCCGACGATTTCGATTTCGTCGCCAACGTTGATCACACCGCGCTCCACACGGCCGGTCACAACGGTGCCGCGGCCGGAGATCGAGAACACGTCTTCGATCGGCATCAGGAACGGCTGGTCAACCGCACGCTCGGGGGTCGGGATGTATTCGTCCACGGCCGCCATCAGCTCTTTGATCTTCTCTTCGCCGATGTTGGCGTCGCGGCCTTCCATCGCCGCCAGCGCGGAGCCCGCGATGATCGGGATATCGTCGCCCGGGAACTCGTAGGAGGACAGCAGCTCGCGGATTTCCATTTCCACCAGCTCCAGCAGCTCTTCGTCGTCGACCTGGTCAACTTTGTTCATGAAGACAACCAGGGCCGGAACGCCGACCTGGCGGGCCAGCAGGATGTGCTCGCGGGTCTGCGGCATCGGGCCGTCGGCTGCGTTCACAACCAGGATCGCGCCGTCCATCTGGGCCGCGCCGGTGATCATGTTCTTGACGTAGTCGGCGTGGCCGGGGCAGTCGACGTGGGCGTAGTGGCGCGCGTCGGTTTCATATTCCACGTGGGCGGTGGAGATGGTGATGCCGCGGGCTTTTTCTTCCGGCGCGCCGTCGATCTGGTCGTAGGCTTTGAAGTCGCCGAAGTATTTGGTGATTGCCGCGGTCAGCGTGGTTTTGCCGTGGTCAACGTGGCCGACGGTGCCGATGTTGACGTGCGGTTTATTACG
>NZ_JWLD01000111.1 GCF_000813725.1 Leisingera sp. ANG-Vp | reverse complement strand
CGCCGTTTTTTTTGCGTCTGAGATGTGTTTTTCTACGGCGTTGTGGGCGGCTTTTGGGTTTGCTGAAGTGATGGCTTTGCAGATTTTCTGCATGTGCATCGGGCCTGGTGTCTGACGGTCTGTTGCGGCGAGGGTTACGGCGCGCAGGCGGCTGATGCGGGCGTTGAGCCGCTGGGCGATCTCCCAGGCGACAGTGTGGCCTGCGCCCTCGAAGATCAGGCGGTAGAATTCGGTTGCGGCGGCCAGCATCGGGGCCGGGCGGCCTGCTGCTGCGGCGGCCTGCAGCTCTTGCAGGGCGGCCTGCAGGGCGGCGGCGAGCTCGGGCGTCATGTTGCGGGCGCACCCTGCGGCGGCGGCGGTCTCGAGCATCTGGCGGATATCGTAGATCTGGCGGGCGTCGTCCCAGCTGAGCCGGGCCACGATCGGGCCTTTGCCGGGCAGGATCTCGACCAGGCCCTCGGCCTCGAGATAGCGGATGGTCTCGCGCACCACGGTGCGGCTGACGCCGAGCTGGTCGCACAAGGGGCGCTCGACCAGCCGTTCGCCGGGGGCGAACTGGCCTGCGATGATCGCCTCGCGCATGCGCTCCTGGACGATGTCGCGCAGGGTCTGCGGCGGCTGCTCGATTTTGCGCATCACAGGCTGGCTTTGGGGGCGTGTCATGGGATCCGGGATAGCAGCCGGTGGGGGGCGGAACAAGGGATCATTGACATATTGTCTTATGGTATACCATATGATGGCTAACGATGGAATCACAGGAAAGACCCAGCCATGCCCGCTGAAATCCGCAAGACGCTGCTGCATGTTGAAGAGACCCTGATCGAGGGCGGCAAGGCGGCCGCGCAGCCCTTGAAGATGATTGCTGCGGTGGCGGTGATCAAAAACCCCTGGGCGGGGCAGGGGTTTGTCGAGGATCTGCGGCCTGCGATCCACGACTGCGCGCCGGGTCTGGGCGAAAAGCTGACGGCGATGGTGCTGGAGGCCGCGGGCGGCGGCGACAAGGTCGAGGGTTATGGCAAATCGGCGATCGTGGGGGTGAACGGCGAGGTCGAGCATGCCTCGGCGCTGATTCACACGCTGCGCTTCGGCAACCACTTCCGCGAGGCGGTGGGGGCGAAATCTTATCTCGCCTTCACCAACACCCGCGGGCCGGCCAATGCTTCGCTGCAGATCCCGCTGATGGACAAGAACGACGGCGGGCGGCGCAGCCACTACCTGACCATCCAGCTGTCGGTGGCGGATGCGCCGGGCCCGGACGAGATCGTGATTGCGCTTGGCGCTTCGATCGGCGGGCGGCCGCATCACCGCATCGGCGACCGCTATCAGGACCTGAAGGAACTGGGTCATGACGCCGACAACCCTGCTGCGGTCTGAGGCTTACGGCCCGGTCACCGGCCTGCGGGCGGGGTCCGGCGCGCCGCTGGTGCTGATCCACGGGGTCGGCATGCAGGCGGCGGCCTGGGGGCCGCAGATCGGGGCCTTTGCCCGGACCCATGAGGTGATTGCGCTGGACATGCCGGGCCATGGCGGCAGCGCGCCGCTGCCGGGCACGCCGGAGCTGCCAGACTATGTGGCCTGGCTGCACGGGGTGCTGCAGGCGCTGGGGCTGGGGGCGGTCTCTGTGGCGGGCCATTCGATGGGGGCGCTGATTGCCGGCGGCTATGCGGTCTGCCATCCCGGGAATACGGCCCGGGCGGCGCTCTTGAACGGGGTGTTCCGCCGGAGCGCGGCGGCGCGGGCGGCGGTTGAGGCGCGTGCGGATGAGATCCGCGCGGGCAGCTTTGACCTGGAGACGCCGCTGACCCGCTGGTTCGGCGAAAGTGCTGCGGACCAGGCGGCGCGGGCGCAGGTGGCGGCGTGGCTCTCGGGTGTGAACCTGGACGGCTACGCGGCGGCCTACAGCGCCTTTGCCCGCGGCGACAGCACTTATGCGGATGGGTTCGGCGGCATTGCCTGCCCGCTTTTGGCGCTGACCGGCGACGGCGATCCGAACTCGACGCCGGAAATGGCTGAGGCCATGGCGGCGGCGGCGCCGCGGGGCCGTGCCATTGTCATCGAAGGCCACCGGCATATGGTCAATCTGACCGCCCCTGAGGCGGTCAACGCAGCGCTGCAGGACTGGCTGGCAGCGCCAGTGGAAGGGGAGACGCCATGAGCGACATGGACCCGCGCGCCCTGCGCAACGCCTTTGGCACCTTCATGACCGGCGTCACCGTGGTGACGGCGCAGGATCCGGAAGGCAGCCCGATCGGCTTCACCGCCAACTCCTTTACCTCCGTCTCGCTGGACCCGCCCCTGGTGCTGGTCTGCCTGGCCAATTCCTCCAGCAACTACGATGCGTTTGCGCAGGCGGCGGGTTTTGCCGTCAATGTGCTGGCGGAGGACCAGAAGGATGTCTCCAACACTTTTGCCCGGCCCGTCGAAGACCGTTTTGCCGCCGTCAGCTGGCAGCCGGGCCCGGCAGGCAGCCCGGTGCTGGCGGGCGTCTCGGCCTGGTTCGACTGCACCATGCACAACCGGGTGGAGGCGGGCGACCACCTGATCCTGATCGGCCGGGTGGAGGCGTTTGAAACTTCGCCCGCGCCGGGGCTGGGCTATGCCCGCGGCGCCTATGTGACACCTGCGGCCGAGGCCGAGGCGCTGAGCCAGAGCGCGAAGCTGATTGTCTCGGCGCTGATTGAACACGAGGGCAGGGTGCTCTTGGTGGGCAACGGTCAGGGCAAGCTGACGCTGCCGGAGATCCGGGTCGGCAAGGAGGGCGCCTCGGCGGCGCTGGCCAGGCTGATTGCGGACAGCGGCGTCGAAGCCGAGGCGGGGTTCATTTACTCCGTCTATGAAGATGAAGCGCGCGAACATCAGCACATCTCGTTTTTGTGCCAATCCGCCGGGGGCACGCCGGCGCAAGGCGCCTTCACCGAGCTCACCCAGACCACATTGATGGACATCGGCGACGCCGCCATGTGCACCATGCTGGAGCGGTTTGCCAGTGAGGCCCGGATCGGCAACTTCGGGGTGTATTATGGAAACCAGACCCGCGGAGAGGTGCGCCCTGTTGGCGCCGGGGGCGGGGCAGGGAGCGAGGCCTGATGAAATTTTCCCTTTTTGCGCATATGGAGCGGATCTCCGAAGGCGAGGACCAGAAGCAGCTTTATGACGAGTTCATCGCGCTGTGCAAAATCGCTGATGACGGCGGCATGCATGCGGTCTGGACCGGCGAGCATCACGGCATGAACTTCACCATCGCGCCGAACCCGCTGTTGAACCTGGTGGATGTGGCGCGGCATACCAAAAACGTGCGCCTGGGCACCGGCACGGTGATTGCGCCGTTCTGGCATCCGGTCCGGCTGGCGGGCGAGGCGGCGATGGCCGATATCATCACCGAGGGCCGCCTGGATCTGGGCATTGCCCGCGGCGCCTATTCCTTTGAATACGAGCGGATGATGCCGGGCATGGACGCCTGGGAGGCAGGCCAGCGCATGCGCGAGCTGATCCCGGCGGTGAAAGCCCTGTGGCAGGGCGATTACGCGCAGGAAGGCGAATTCCACTCCTTCCCCAAGACCACCTCGTCGCCGAAACCGCTGCAGCAGGACGGCCCGCCGATCTGGGTGGCGGCGCGCGATCCCAACAGCCATGAATTTGCCGTGGCCAATGGCTGCAACGTGCAGGTGACGCCGCTGTGGCAGGGCGACGGCGAGATCGAGGAGCTGATGGGCAAGTTCAACGCGGCCTGCGCAAAGCACAGCGAAGTGCCGCGGCCCAGGATCATGCTGCTGCAGCACACCTATGTGGCGGACAGCGCGGAGGATGTGAAACAGGCGGCGGTGGAGCTCAACCGCTTCTACTGCTACTTCGGCGCCTGGTTCATGAACAAGCGCGATGTCACGCAAGGCCTGATCGAGCCGCTCTCGGACGAGGAGATCTCCGCGCATCCCTTCTACAGCCCCGAGGCAATGGAGCGCGACCTGGTGATCGGCGAGCCCGCGGCGGTGATCGAACGGCTGAAGAAATACGAGGCGCTGGGGTATGACGAGTATTCCTTCTGGATCGACTCGAGCATGCCGTTTGCGCGCAAGAAGGCCTCCCTGGAGCGCTTCATCACTGAAGTCATGCCGGCCTTCCAGTAAAGCGGCCTTCCAATAAGGAGATCCTGGGATGCAGTCTTTCCAGCAGTATATCGGCGGTGCGTTTGAGGACGCAGGCGCAACCTTCGAAAGCCTCGATCCGGCCACCGGCGCGGCCTGGGCGCGGATGCCTGCGGCCTCGGCTGCGGATGCGGACCGGGCGGTGCGGGCGGCGCAAAGCGCCTTCTTCTCGCCCGAATGGGCGGGGATGACGGCAACCCAGCGCGGCAAGCTCCTGATGCGGCTGGCGGATCTGGTGGCGGAACATGCGCCGCGGCTGGCAGAGCTGGAGACCCGCGACACCGGCAAGATCATCCGCGAGACCTCGGCGCAGATCGCCTATGTGGCGGAATACTACCGCTATTACGCAGGCCTTGCCGATAAGATCGAAGGCGCGCATCTGCCGATCGACAAGCCGGACATGGAGGTCTGGCTGCGCCGCGAGCCGGTGGGGGTGGTGGCCGCCGTGGTGCCCTGGAACTCGCAGCTGTTCCTCTCGGCGGTGAAAATCGGCCCGGCGCTGGCGGCGGGCTGCACCGTGGTGCTGAAAGCCTCCGAGGACGCCCCGGCGCCGATGCTGGAATTTGCCCGGATCTTTGATCAGGCGGGCTTCCCGGCAGGCGTTTTGAATGTGATCACCGGCGGCCCCGAGGCGGGGGCGGCGCTGACCAGCCACCCGGGCGTTGCCCATGTCGCCTTCACCGGCGGCCCGGAGACCGCGCGCCATATCGTGCGCAACTCGGCCGAAAACCTGGCCTCCACCTCGCTGGAGCTGGGCGGCAAATCGCCCTTCATCGTGTTTGACGACGCCGATCTGGACAGTGCCGTGAACGCGCAAGTGTCGGGCATCTTTGCCGCAACGGGGCAAAGCTGCGTTGCAGGCTCCCGCCTGGTGATCCAGAAGGGGATCAAGGAGGCGTTCCTCAAGCGGCTAAAGGAAAAGGCGGAAAGCGTGGTGATCGGCGCCCCGGACGATATGGCGACCGAAGCGGGGCCGCTCTGCACCCTGAGGCAGCGGGATCACGCAGAGGCCTTGATCGCGGCCTCGCTCAAGGCGGGCGCAAAACTGATCACCGGGGGCAAGGCTCTGGAGCGCGCGGGCTTCTACTTCCCGCCCACGGTGCTCGATTGCTCGGACGCCCCGGAGGCCCCCTGCTTGCAGACAGAGTTCTTCGGACCCGTCCTGTCGGTGGTGGAGTTTGAGACCGAGGCCGAAGCGGTTGCCATCGCCAACAGCACCGCCTTCGGCCTGGCCTCGGGCCTGTTCACCCGCGACCTGACCCGCGCCCACCGCATGATCCGCGCCATCCGCGCAGGCATCGTCTGGGTCAACACCTACCGCGCCGTCAGCCCGATCGCCCCCTTCGGCGGCCACGGCCTCTCCGGACACGGCCGCGAAGGCGGCCTCCAGGCCGCCCTCGACTACACGAAAACAAAAGCCGTCTGGCTCAGAACAACAGACGAACAAATCCCAGACCCCTTCGTCATGCGCTGACCCTCCTCGCGCCGCTTCCAATGCAAGTCGCGCCCTAAGCCGTTCTGCCCTTTACCCGGCAGAACGGCTTTTCTTTTGCCTCAAGTCTCCTGCTAAACCTTTCATTTCAAATGAGGAAACCCTGCTTAGCTCTACGCGAAGCAGAGGTAAGCCATAGATTTCTTTTTCACGCCCCGGGGATGTGGAATTCCTGTTGAAGAAGACCGGCGGGGTCAGGCCGCGCCGAAGTGTCAGGAGAGGGTTTGAAATGGCGATTGAAAAGGTAGACACGCTGGTTGTTGGTGCGGGCCAGGCCGGCGTGGCCATGAGCGAGCATCTGACCAGCCAAGGCGTGCCGCATCTGGTGCTGGAGAAGAACCGGATTGCCGAAGCCTGGCGCACCGGGCGCTGGGATTCCCTGGTGGCCAACGGCCCGGCTTGGCACGACCGTTTCCCGAACCTGGAATTCACCGGCACCGATCCCGAGGCCTTTGCGGGCAAGGACCGGGTGGCGGACTACTTTGTCGAATACGCCGAGCGGTTCAATGCGCCGATCCGCACCGGCGTTGAAGTGAAAAAAGCCGAGCGTATCAACGGCACCGGCGGTTTCCGGGTCGAGACTTCGGACGGGGTGATCGAAGCGCAGCGGATCGTGGCCGCAACCGGCGCCTTCCAGCATCCGGTGATCCCGCCTGTCGTGCCGGAAGGGTCTGCGGTGAACCAGCTGCATTCCTTCCATTACCGCAATCCCGAACAGCTGCCGGAGGGCGCAGTGCTGGTTGTGGGCGCAGGTTCTTCGGGTGCGCAAATTGCCGATGAGCTGAACCGGGCGGGCCGCAAGGTCTACCTGTCGGTCGGCCCGCATGACCGGCCGCCGCGCATGTACCGCGGCCGTGATTTCGTTTGGTGGCTGGGGGTGCTGGGCCTGTGGGATCAGGCGGCGCTGGAGCCCGGCAAGGAGCATGTGACGATCTCGGTCAGCGGCGCCTATGGCGGCCAGACCATGGATTTCCGCCGTTTGGCCGGTGAGGGCGTTACCCTGCTGGGTCTGACGGAAAGCTATGACAGCGGCACCATCACGTTTGCAGGCGACTTGCAGGAAAACATTGCCAACGGCGACGCAGATTACCTGAAAATGCTGGATCTGGCAGACGAGTATGTGGCACGTACCGGCATCGATCTGCCAGAAGAGCCGCAGGCGCGGGAGGCCTTTGCCGACCCGGACAGCCTGACCAATCCGATCCGCGAACTGGATCTGGCAGCGGAAGGAATTACCACCATCCTCTGGGCCACCGGCTTCCGCCAGGACTTTGGCTGGATGAATGTCGATGCCTTTGACGGCAAGGGCCGTCCGCAGCATCAGCGCGGTGTGTCGGTGGAGCCGGGGATCTATTTCCTGGGCCTGCCCTGGCAGTCGCGCCGCGGCTCGACCTTTATCTGGGGAGTCTGGCACGACGCCAAACATGTGGCTGACCAGATTGCAATCCAGCGCCACTATGAGACCTACCGCGGTCCCGGCGAAGGCCGGATGGACGAGGCCTGAGCGTTTCCGTCCCCGCGCAGCCTGCACTGCCCCGTCCCCCTGGGGTGGGTGCAGGCCCTGTTAGTCAGAACCGAAGCAAGGCGTAGCCAGAAGGTAATTTGGCTTGGCTGAAGTTCATGAAATCTTTGGCGGTAAACGCGCCCTTTGGCCGGATTGCCGCACCGTCATGCCAGGAGGACATCATGGCCCATACCCGTATCCGCAAGTTCAACACCGGCGTCACCTATCCGGAGCAGAACCTGGACAATGACCTGTGCCAGGCGGTTGTGACCCAGGGCGGCAAGACTGTCTACCTGCGCGGCCAATGTCCGCAGAACCTGGACGACGCAGTCAATATCGACAGCCATGACCCGGTGGAGCAGACCCACAAGGTGATGCAGAACATCAAGCAGCTGATTGAAGAGGCCGGCGGCTCCATGGAGCACCTGGTGAAAGTCGTTGTCTACATCACTGACGTGCGCCACCGCGAAGCGGTCTACCGCACCATGGGCGAATACATCAAAGGCGTGCATCCGGTCTCGACCGGTCTGGTGGTGCAGGCATTGGCGCGGCCGGAGTGGCTGGTGGAGATCGACGGCACCGCCGTCATTCCGGACTGAGCACGGGAATGAGGCCCGTTTAGAAGACAAAAACGAGGGGGCTGCCTGCCCCCTCGTGCTCCCCCGGGGGTATTTTTGACCAGAAAGAAGCAGCAGGAGGCTGGCTCATGACCTTTTCGCTTGTGGCGCGGTGCGCAGAGACAGGCATGTTCGGTGTTGCGATTTCCTCTTCCTCGCCCGCGGTGGCGGCGCGCTGTTCCTTTGCGCGCGCGGGGGTCGGCGCGGTGGCGAGCCAGAATGTGACCGACCCGAGCCTGGGGCCGCTGGCGTTGGATTTGATGGAGCAAGGCATGACCGCTGCTGCAGCGGTGGCCAAGGTGCGCGAGATTGGCCGTTTCATCGAGTACCGGCAGGTGCTGGCAGTGGACAGCATTGGCGGCACTGCCATTCATTCGGGGCCGAATTCCTTGGGCATCTGGACCCAGGCGGAAGGCAAGGATGTGGCCTCGGGCGGCAATCTTTTGGCCAATGACGGGGTATGCCAGGCCATCGCGGATGGGTTTTCGGCATCATCGGGTCATCTGGGCGACCGGCTGATTGCCGCAATGCGGGCCGGGCTGGCGGCAGGCGGCGAGGCCGGGCCGGTGCATTCGGCAGGCATGAAAATCGTCGACAAGGTGAGCTGGCCGGTGGCGGATTTGCGCTGCGATTGGACTGAGGACTGTCCGATTGAGAACATCGCCGCTGCCTGGGACATCTACAAGCCGCAGCTGGACGCCTATGTCCAGCGCGCGCTCGATCCGCGCGAGGCGCCGTCTTACGGCGTGCCCGGGGACGAATAAACGCGGCGCATCAGGGAGAAAGACATGCTGGATTATACTCACGACGACTGGAAATCCCGCGCTGCGGCGCTGACGTTCCGCGGCCAGGCCTTTATCGATGGCAAGTTTGCTGGTGCGGCGTCGGGCAAGACCTTTGGAAGCGTCAACCCGGCGACGGGCGAAGTGCTGGCTCAGGTTGCCGAATGCGATGAGGAGGATGTGGACCGTGCCGTGGCCGCGGGCCGCAAGGCGTTTGAGGACGGGCGCTGGTCGCGGATGGCGCCGGGCGACCGCAAGGCTGTGATGCTGAAGCTTGCCGATCTGATCCGGGAAAACCTGGAGGAAATGGCGCTGCTGGACAGCCTCGACATGGGCAAGCTGGTGACCGATGCCGCCACCGTGGATGCCCCGGGGTCTGCGCATTTCTTCCAGTGGTACGCTGAGGCGATCGACAAGATCTATGATGAGGTGGCACCCACGGGGCCGGGTGATCTGGCACTGGTGTCCCGCGTCCCCTTGGGCGTGGTTGGGGCGGTGACGCCCTGGAACTTCCCACTGGACATGGCGACCTGGAAAGCGGCGGCAGCGCTGGCAGCGGG
>NZ_JWLD01000110.1 GCF_000813725.1 Leisingera sp. ANG-Vp | reverse complement strand
CCCCGGGGTGAATTGAGCCTCTGGCTCAAGAGGGGCAGCGCCCCTGCTCTTGTCTATCAGAAATCGAGGTCAGTGTAATGCGGCGGCGGCCGGAAACCCGGCACCTGATCCGCCAGAATGGATCGGAATGCAGGCCGCGACTTGATCTTAGCATACCAGTCCTTGACCACAGCCGAGCGGTTCCAGTCCACATCCGAGATATAATCCAGCGACGACAAATGCGCGGCGGCGGCAAAATCCGCCAGCGTCATCATATCCCCCGCCAGCCAGCGCCGGTGATCCAGCAGCCAGGCCATGTAGTCCAGATGGTATTTGATCGCCTTGGCGCCGGCCTTGACGTTGCGGCTGTCCGGGTAGCCCTCGCCGGTGATTTTCTTGTTCACCCGCTCATACAAAAGCTTCGAGGTCACCTCGTGATGGAACTTGTCGTCAAACCAGCTGACCAGGCGGCGCACCTCGTACCGGCCTTCAGCATCCTTGGGCATCAGCGGCGGCTCGGGCCGGGTTTCTTCCAGGTATTCGCAAATCGCGGCGCTTTCGGCCATCATCTGGCCGTCCAGCCGGATCACCGGCACCTTGGCGGCCGGGTTGCGGCGCAGGAAATCCGGATCCTGCTCCCAGTAGCGTTCCTCGACCAGCTCCACCTCGATCTTCTTTTCCGCCAGCGACAGCCGCACCTTGCGGCAATAGGGGGACAGGGGAACGTGGTACAGGCGCGCCATGGCTCGGGGTGATCTCCGGAAACGTTACAGCATGAACTTCAGCAATGCCTTGGGCGGGGCAAAGATTCAATCCTCGAAACAGTCCGCACGCCCATCTGCGCGGATGGTGGCCGCCCCGTCCGCGATCTGCGTGGCCCGGCGCTGCAGGAAATTGCTGGGACGGCGGGCGGAACGCTCCTTGGGATTGGGCAGCACCGCTGCGATCAGCGCCGCCTGGCGCGCGCTCAGCTCATCCGGGCCGACCCCGAAATACTTGCGCGCCGCGGCTTCGGCACCAAAGACGCCCTCATCCATCTCAGCCACATTCAGATAGACTTCCAGAATGCGCCGCTTGCTCCAGACGATCTCCACCACCGGGGTCAGCAGCGTCTCCAGCACTTTGCGGGGCCAGCTGCGGCCCTGCCAAAGGAAGACATTCTTCACCACCTGCTGCGAAATTGTCGAGCCGCCGCGGGCGCCGCCTGCGGCAATGGCCGCCTGAATGGCGCGGGCATCAAACCCCCAGTGGCGGCAGAACTGCGCATCCTCCGCCGCCACCACCGAACGCGCCAGCACCGGCGAGATCTCCTCCAGCGGCACCCACATCCGGTCCACCTCGCCCAGACGGCGCTGTTCGACCCAGATGGTATGGGTGATGGGCGGGTTCACCACCGAATAGAGCAGCACCAGGAACATGAAAAACGCGGCCGCGCCCAGCGCAGCCCTCAGCAGCCAGCGCCGCAGCCGGCGCAGCGGCTGAAGCTTTCCCTTCGCCGCCTTCTTACTGCTCTTGGCTTTCTTCTTTTTTGCAACTGCCTTGGCCATGCCCCTCTATAGGCCAGCGGACCCCCAGGAACCAACCGCCAAAAGAAAAACCCCGCAAGCATTTGCCTGCGGGGTTCATTTTTCTGTCTCTAATCCGGGCTTATTCGGCCGGAACGGCTGCCTGCTCCTGGATCACCGGATGCGCCAGCTTGTCGAGCATCTCTTTCGGGCAGACCTGCAGGAAGTTCGCCTTTTCCACGTCCCAGTTCTGCAGGATATCCGCCGCCTTGCGGCTGCCGGTCTCGTTCAGATGGCGGGCGATCAGGCCTTTCAGCTCAGCCTCCCAATGCGCCACGGTCACCGGGCAGGTCACCAGCGATTCCATGTTCATCACGGTCTCTGCCTTGCGCTCCGGGTCATAGAGGTAGGCCATGCCGCCGGTCATGCCCGCGCCGAAGTTGGCACCGATCGAGCCGAGAATAACAGCCACACCGCCAGTCATGTATTCGCAGCCGCAGGCACCGCAGCCTTCGATCACCACTTTGGCGCCGGAGTTGCGGACCGCAAAGCGCTCGCCCGCACGGCCTGCGGCAAACAGGTAGCCGTCGGTGGCACCGTACAGCACGGTATTGCCGATGATGGTGTTTTCCGAGGCCACCAGCGGGCTCACCTGCGGCGGGCGCACCACGATGGTGCCGCCCGACAGGCCCTTGCCGACATAGTCGTTGGCATCGCCCGACACCTCCAGTTTCAGCCCCGGTGCCGCAAAGGCACCCAGCGCCTGGCCGGCCGAGCCTTGCAGCTTCACGGTCAGGTGGTCCGGCTGGAAGGAATTCCGCATGCCGAAGTTGCGCACGATATGGCTGGAGGTGCGGGTGCCCACGGTGCGGTGGGTGTTCTGGATCGCATAAGACAGCTGCATCTTCTCGCCGTCCTGCAGGAAGCGGGCGGCGTCGCGCACGATCTCCGCGTCCAGCGTGTCCGGCACCTCGTTGCGGCCGCGCTCGCGGTCGTAAACGATGTCCGCGGCACCATCGACGGTGATCAGCAGCGGGTTCAGGTCCAGATCATCCAGATGCGCCGAGCCGCGCGACACCTGCGCCAGCAGGTCTGCGCGGCCGATCACCTCATCCAGCGACCGGGCGCCGATGGCGGCGAGGATCTCGCGCACTTCCTGGGCATAGAAGGTGATCAGGTTCACCACCTTGTCCGCATTGCCGGTGAATTTGGCGCGCAGGGATTCGTCCTGGGTGCAGACGCCCACCGGGCAGGTGTTCGACTGGCACTGGCGCACCATGATGCAGCCCATTGCGATCAAGGCAGCGGTGCCGATGCCGTATTCCTCGGCGCCCAGCATTGCCGCCATGACGATGTCGCGGCCGGTGCGCAGACCGCCATCGGTGCGCAGGGTCACCCGGTCGCGCAGGTTGTTCATTGCCAGCACCTGATGCGCCTCGGTGAGACCCATCTCCCACGGCAGGCCCGCATATTTGATCGAGGTCGCAGGCGACGCGCCGGTGCCGCCGTTATGGCCGGACACCAGGATCACGTCGGCCTTTGCCTTGGCAACGCCGGCAGCGATGGTGCCAACCCCGGAAGAGGCCACCAGCTTCACCGTCACCTTGCAGCGCGGGTTGATCTGCTTGAGATCGTAGATCAGCTGCGCCAGATCCTCGATCGAGTAGATATCGTGGTGCGGCGGCGGCGAGATCAGGGTCACGCCCTTGGTCGAATGGCGCAGGCGGGCAATCAGGTCGGTGACCTTCATCCCCGGCAGCTGGCCGCCTTCGCCGGGCTTGGCGCCCTGGGCCACTTTGATTTCCAGCTCTTCACACTGGTTCAGGTATTCCGCGGTGACGCCAAAGCGGCCCGAGGCCACCTGCTTGATCTTCGCAGAGGGGTTGTCGCCGTTCGGCTCCGGCACGAAATGCGCCGGATCTTCGCCGCCCTCGCCCGAGTCGGACTTGGCGCCGATGCGGTTCATCGCCACGTTCAGCGTCTTATGCGCCTCGGGGCTCAGCGCGCCCAGGGACATGCCCGGCGTCACGAACCGCTTGCGGATCGAGGTGATCGATTCCACCTCTTCAATCGGCACCGCGTCACCCAGCGGCTTGATCTGCAGCAGGTCGCGCAGGTGGATCGGCGGATTCGACTGCATCTTGGCCGAATACTGCTTCCACAGCTCATAGGAGGCACGGTTGCAGGCCATCTGCATCATATGCATCGAAGTGGCTTCCCAAGCGTGGGTCTCACCCGATTTGCGCGCCTTGTAGAAACCGCCGATCGGCAGCACGTTCTCGGTGGTGTTCCAGGCCTTAGCGTGGATCTCCTCCACCTTGGTCTGGATACCGGTCACACCGATGCCGGAAATGCGCGAGGTCATGCCCGGGAAGAATTCCGCACACATGGCGCGGGACAGACCCACCGCCTCAAAGTTCAGACCGCCGCGGTAGGAGGAGACAACCGAGATGCCCATCTTGGCCATGATTTTCAGCAGGCCCTGGTCGATGGCTTCGCGGTAGCGGGCAACGTTTTCGGTTAGGCTGCCATCCAGCAGGCCGCGCTCGATACGGTCGGCCAGCGAATCCTCGGCCAGATAGGCATTCACCACGGTGGCACCGCAGCCGATCAGCACCGCAAAGTAATGCGGGTCGATGCATTCGGCGGCACGGACGTTCAGCGAGCAGAAGGTGCGCAGCCCCTTGCGGGTCAGATGCGAATGCACGGCAGAGGTGGCCAGGATCATCGGCATCGCCACCTTGCCCTCGCCCGAGTGCTGGTCGGTCAGCGCGATATGGCCGGCACCGGAACGCACGGCTTCTTCAGCCTCGGCCCGGACCCGCGCCAGCGCCGCGCTCAGCGCACCCTGGCCCGGCTCAAAGGTACAGTCGATCTCGGCCATGGGCGCATTCAGCTGGCCCATCAGCATGTCCCACTGGGCGTTGCCGACAAAGGGGCTTTCCAGCACGATAATCTCGGTCTGGCTGCTGTCCTCGTCTAGCACGTTCTTCAGGTTGCCGAACCGGGTCTTCAGCGACATCACCCGGTATTCGCGCAAGCTGTCGATCGGCGGGTTGGTCACCTGGGAGAAGTTCTGGCGGAAGAAGTGGCTCAGCGGGCGGTACATCTTCGACAGAACCGCCGACGGGGTGTCATCGCCCATCGAGGCCAGCGATTCCTTGCCGTCCTCGGCCATCGGCGCCAGGATCTGCTCCAGCTCCTCGATCGAGTAGCCGGCCGCGATCTGGCGGCGGCGCAGTTCCTCGCCGCTGAACAGCGGCTGCTCGGTGGCGCTGGCCAGGGTCGCGTCCAGATCGTTGATCCGCTTGACCCAGTCGCCGAACGGCAGCGCGCGCGCCAGTTTGTCCTTGATCTGGGTATCGTTGTAGAGCTTGCCCTTCTGCATATCGACGGCCAGCATCTGGCCCGGGCCCAGCGCGCCCTTTTCGACCACGGTGGCTTCGTCAATCGGCACCATGCCGGCCTCGGAGCCGGCAATCACCAGCCCGTCCCCGGTGACGACATAGCGCATCGGGCGCAGGCCGTTGCGGTCGAGGCCCGCGCAGACCCAGCGGCCGTCGGTCATCGCCAGCGCAGCCGGGCCGTCCCAGGGCTCCATCACCGAGTTGCAGTAGGAGTACATATCGCGCCAGGCCTGCGGCAGCTCCACCGCCTGCTTGGACCAGCTTTCCGGCACCAGCATGGTTTTCGCCATCGGCGCCGAGCGGCCCGCGCGCACCAGAACCTCGAACACACCATCCAGCGCCGCGGAGTCCGACGCACCGCCCGGCACGATCGGCTTAATGTCCTCGGCATGGTCGCCAAAGGTCGCAGACGCCATGCGGATCTCATGGCTCTTCATCCAGTTCAGGTTGCCCTTCAGCGTGTTGATCTCGCCGTTATGGGCCAGCATGCGGAACGGCTGCGCCAGCCACCACTGCGGGAAAGTATTGGTCGAGTAGCGCTGGTGGTAGATCGCAAAGGCAGAGGCAAAACGCTCGTCCATCAGGTCCGGGTAGAAGACCGCGACCTGCTCGGCCAGCATCATGCCCTTGTAGATGATCGAACGGCAGGAGAGCGACGCCAGATACAGCTCGCCGATGCCGGCAGCCGCGGCGGCTTTCTCGATCCGGCGGCGGATCACGTACAGTTCGCGCTCAAAGGTTTCCTCATCCACGCCCTTGGAGTTGGAGATCAGGATCTGCTCGATCTCAGGGCGGGTTGCGTTGGCCTTCTCGCCCAGGCAGGACACATCCACCGGCACATGGCGCCAGCCGTAGATGAAATAGCCCATGCGCAGGATTTCGGTCTCGACGATGGTCCGGCAGGTCTCCTGCGCGCCAAAGTCGGTGCGCGGCAGGAACACCTGACCCACCGCCATCAGCTGGTCCTGGCGCGGCTCGTGGCCGGTGCGGCGGATCTGGTCATAGAAGAAGGGCACCGGGATCTGCACATGGATGCCTGCACCGTCGCCGGTCTTGCCGTCAGCATCCACCGCGCCGCGGTGCCAGATCGCCTTCAGCGCGTCGATGCCGGCCTCAACCACCTTGCGGCTGGCCTTGCCGTCGACCGAAACAACCAGGCCCACGCCGCAGGAAGAATGCTCTTCTTCCTCGGAATAGAGACCGTTCTCGGCCATAAACTTGCGCTTGGCTTCCTCGGCCCGCACCCAATCGGCATCATATTTGGTCATTGGCTGATTCCTTCTCCGGAAGGGGCAAACATGTCGATGACGTCAGCGCCGGTCAGTTTCCGGCTGCCGCTGTCGAACGCATAGCCCTCTGGCTTTTTGTCGATGTAAAGTTCCAGGCGCAGTTCATTGCCGCCTGCGTTTTCAAACAGGCCAGCCGACATCTGCGTCTGGCCTTTATGTTCTCCTGAGGTCATCCGGTACCACAGTGACGCGCCGCACTTGCTGCAGAACGCGCGCTCAGCCCAGCCTGAAGACTGGTAGGTCTGCACCGGGCCCAGCGCCGCATAGCCTGGCGCAGCCTGAAAGCTCAGGAAAGGGCCGCTGCCCCAGCGCTGGCACATTTCGCAGTGGCAGGCGGAAACAGACTCGCGCTCAGGCGTGGCGGTGACGGTCACCGCGCCGCACAGGCATTGTCCCCTCAACTCGCTCATACTCGTTCCCCTTGATTACTGACCAGTCACACTGAGCATCTGCCAATAGGCATCCGCCGGATTGACTGTGAAGAAACCAGCCCCGTCATTGAGAGCCGCTTCTTTCCACATTGCGTAGCCGCCTTCGAAATCCCCGATCAGGCTTTCACTACTGCGGCCCGCCACGGCTTCGCACATTTGCAACACGTCCAGAAGAAACGGGCTGTGTCCCACTTCCGGCAGGGGCCGATCCGTGACACCGCGCATCTGAACATGCACCAACTCGGTATGCGCCAGCTCAGCATCCATCTGTTCGCCCGCGAACACATCTCCCAAGGTTTCCCGCTTGCCAACAACGACCTCCACAGGAGGCAGTCCTCCGCCCGGATGGCAAAGAAACACATCCCCAACGGCGGCCTCACCCGCGATCAGCGGTTTCGCGGCTGCTACGGCCAGCAAACCGCATGCTGCCCACACAGATTTCCGCATGACCTTGGTCAATGGTTTCTCCCAACTCGAAGGTCAGACTTACTGACCATTTTCTTCTTCAGGTTCATCGGCCTGCTGCACAGGGGGTGCACAGATGGTGTACGCGGGGTGCCGCCTTATTCCGCGGCCACCGCTGCCTTGCTGTTGAACTTCTCCAGGATCGCTTCGGCGCAATCGCGGCCGTCTTTTATTGCCCAGACCACCAGCGAGGCGCCGCGCACGATATCGCCCACTGCATAGACGCCGTCCAGCTCAGTGGCACCGGTTTGGAACGCGGCTTTCACCGTGCCCCAGCGGGTCACCGGCAGCTCCGGCTGGTTCCACAGGGTGGGCAGCTCTTCCGGCTCGAAACCCAGGGCTTTAATCACCAGATCCGCCTGTTCCACATAATCCGCGCCTTCGATCACTTCCGGCGCCTGGCGGCCCGAGGCATCCGGCTGGCCCAGACGCATCTTCTGCACCATCACGCCGGACACTTTGCCGCCTTCATCGGTGAAGCCCTTGGGCGCCGACAGCCATTCGAAGATCACGCCTTCTTCTTCAGCATTCTGGGTTTCGCGCTGCGAGCCCGGCATGTTGGCGCGGTCGCGGCGGTAGAGGCATTTGACCGAGGTCGCGCCCTGACGGATCGAAGTGCGGACGCAATCCATCGCTGTGTCGCCGCCGCCGATCACCACAACCTTCTTGCCTTCGGCATTCAGGTCGCCATTGTCGAACTCAGCAACCGCGTCGCCAAAGCTCTTCTTGTTCGAGGCGCACAGGAAATCGATCGCCTTGACGATGCCGTCCGAGCCGCTGCCCGGCATCGCCAAATCGCGGGACTTGTAAACACCGGTGGCGATGATCACGGCGTCATGCTTGCCGCGGATCTCCTCGAAAGAGATGTCCTCGCCCACGCTGCAGTTCAGCACAAAGGTGACGCCGCCGTCGGCCAGCAGCTTGTTGCGGCGCTCAACCACGTCTTTTTCCAGCTTAAAGCTGGGGATACCGTACATCAGCAGCCCGCCGGCACGGTCATAGCGGTCATAAACAGTGACCTGCACACCCGCCTTGCGCAGCATGTCTGCCGCCGCCAGGCCGCCCGGGCCGGCCCCGATGATGCCAACGCTTTCGCTGCGCTCGGCCAGCGGTGCGGCGGGTTTCACCCAGCCGTTTTCCCAGGCGGTGTCAGTGATGTATTTCTCGACCGAGCCGATGGTCACGGTGCCGTGGCCCGATTGCTCGATCACGCAGTTGCCTTCGCACAGGCGGTCCTGCGGGCAGATACGGCCGCAGATCTCCGGGAAAGTGTTGGTGGCCTGGCTGGTGGCATAAGCCTCTTCCAGACGGCCGGTTGCGGTCAGGCGCAACCAGTCGGGGATGTTGTTGTGCAGCGGGCAGTGGCTCTGGCAGTAGGGCACGCCGCACTGGCTGCAGCGGCTCGCCTGCTCTTCGGCCTTGGCCGCAGCGTATTCGGCGTAGATCTCGTTGAAGTCTTCCTTGCGCACACTGGCGGCACGCTTTTGGGGCATGTCGCGTTCGATCTGCACAAATTTCAGCATCGGTTGCTTGGCCACGGGCTGGACTCCATCGTTTGTCTGGCTGCGTAGGCACCCTTGCAGGTACTGGCACGCTTTATGTCAACTTTGCTGACCTATTTTGTCAGCGCTACATTCCTGATAACGTCTCCCGCGGAAATGTACAGGATTTTTAGGTCCGAATCGGCCTCAAATAGAGACTTTCCAATTCAGGGCCGGGATTTATACAGAGTCGCGACAGTTTACGGCCCGTCTGCGGCCACCATGGGACCTTCGTTTTATGCCGCTTTTTCAATTGATCCTGGTTGCGCTGATCCAGGGTGTTACCGAATTCCTGCCCGTTTCTTCCTCCGGCCACCTGATTCTGCTGCCCGGATTGACCGGTCTCGAGGATCAGGGCCAGGTCATCGACGTTGCCGTGCATGTCGGCACCCTGGCCGCCGTGATGATCTATTTCTGGAGCGATGTGCGCGAAGGTCTGGCAGGCCTGCCGCGGGCGCTGACCGGCCGTACCGACACGCCTGGGTCGCGGCTCGCCATGGGGCTGATCATCGCCACCATCCCCACCGTGCTGGCCGGCGCTGCACTGCATTTCACCGGGCTCAGCGATGCCTTGCGGTCGATGGCGGTGATCGGCTGGACCATGCTGGGCTTTGGCCTGGTGCTGTACTGGGCCGATCAGAAAGGCCCGACAGTGAAGGCGGCACAGGACTGGGGCCCGCGCGATGCGCTGATCATGGGGCTGTGGCAGGCGCTGGCGCTGATCCCCGGCACCTCGCGCTCAGGCATCACCATCACCGGTGCCCGCCAGCTCGGCTACACCCGCGAAGACGGCGCCCGCATTGCCATGCTGATGTCGATCCCTACCATCATCGCCTCCGGCGTGCTGCTGGGGGCAGAGGTGGCACTAGAGGCCAACACCGCCCTGATGCGCGATGCAGGTATTGCTGCGCTGCTCGCGATGCTGTCGGCGCTGGCTGCGCTCAGCCTGATGATGCGGCTGCTGCGCTCAGTCAGCTTCACGCCCTATGTGATCTACCGGGTGATCCTGGGCGTTGTCCTGCTGGCGGTGGCCTACAGCTAAGCAAACAAAAAGCGCGGAGGCAGCCCCCCGCGCTTTCAGCACTTCAGTCCGGTTTGCAGATCAGGCGCCGTTCTTGCGCAGATTGCGGGCCGAGCTGGTCATCTCGTCATACTGGCCAGAGGGGCGGAACTTCCACAGGTAGTCCGGCAGCACCGAGCCAACCGTCACCGGGCTGATGCCCAGATCGGCAAAACCCTTGGCTCCGTCCGAGACCACATTGTCCGATTTCAGGCTGCGCAGCTGGTCGCGGGTCAGAATCTTGTTTTCGATCAGCTGGAAGCTTGCAAACTGCAGCACGTCAAAACCGAAGGCCACCAGAAAGGCAGCCGGCCGCGGCAGCGACAGGATCAGACGGCGGCGGTGGATCACCTCCAGCATCTGCTCCATCAGCGCGCGGAAGCTTTTCACCTCGGGGCCGCCGAGCTCGTAGATGCCGCCCGCGGCCTCGCCCAGCACGCCCTTGACCGCGGCTTTGGCCACATCATCGGCAAAGACCGGCTGGAACCTGGTGCCGCCCGCCGCGATCGGCAGCGCCGGCGACAGGGTGGCCATACCGGCAAAGCGGTTGAAGAAACCATCCTCAGACCCGAAGATCACCGACGGACGCAGGATCACCGCAGCCGGGAAATGCTGCTGCACGGCAGCCTCGCCCGCAGCCTTGGTACGGGCGTATTCGCTGGCGGCCTCCGCTGAGGCACCGATAGCCGAGATATGCACCAGGTTTGCAATCCCCTGCTGTGCGGCAATCCGGGCAATCCGGCCCGCGCCCTCGGCATGGATGGCGCCAAAAGTATTCTTGCCCAGCTCGTTCAGGACACCGACGCAGTTCACCACGGCATCGGCCCCCTGCATCACCGCCGCCACCGAATCGTCGTCGCGGACATTGCAAAGCACCGGCTCAACCTGGCCCGGCACGCCGTAAGGCTTCACATGCATGGCTTCGTTGGGACGGCGCACCGCAACCCGCACCCGCCAGCCTTCCTTGGCCATGCGCCGGGCGATGTAACGGCCCACAAAACCGGATCCGCCATAGATCGTGACCAGTTTGGACATCATTTGGCTCCTGAATTTAGCTGCCCTTATGCTCTAGCGCCGCAATGGCTGCCAAACAAGGCGCAAAACACGGGCTTTTCGCCACAATGACTGCAGAAACTGCACCAGCCGTTAACAGAGCCCCCTGAAACACAGGAGCTGGTTAACCCGGCCTTCAACCAGGCTGAAGTAAGGTAAATTGATATACGCGAGATGCGGGTTTTCCGTTTTGGTGCAGGAGATCAGTTTCAATGGTGAGCGGACAGGACAAGGCTTTGATCCAGCAAAGCATCGAGAGCGAGCGGATGGATCTTGAGGCCTTTGTCCCGGCCTTCTACGAGAAGTTCTTCGCTGCCTGCCCGGACATCAGGCAGCTGTTTGCCGACGACATGACTCTGCAGGAGGACAAACTGCTGGCGTCGCTGACACATATCGCCGAAGCACTGGATGATTCCGGCCGGCTGGATGCATTGTTGCAAATGCAGGGAGAGAAGCATCGCAAGCTTAGGGTGTCGGATACTCACTTCAACGGCTTCATCACCAGTTTCACCGGCGCACTGGCCGAAACGCTGGGGCCGGACTGGAACAGCGCCACGCAGGACGCATGGACCGGGTTTCTGGAATATGTTGCAGCAAAAATGGACTTCCTCACCCGGGATTGAACAGCTCGCTTTCAGACCGGGCACACACTGGCGGATTTCTGTTTGACGCCCCTTTCAAACCGCCTTATACGCCCTCCTCACGACACCGGCCCAGGTGGCGGAATTGGTAGACGCGCTAGCTTCAGGTGCTAGTGTCCGTATGGACGTGGAGGTTCGAGTCCTCTCCTGGGCACCATTCCCCGAAAAACCCATATCCTTGCAGTGGCGCGGTACAATCTGCGGCTTCGGAATGGCTGTTTCCTGTCCTCAAACGAAAAGGCGCGGCAGATTTCACCGCCGCGCACTGGTTGTTTCAAAAAGCGGACCCGGGCTTTATCCGGGTTCTTTGACCGCGCCCTGCGGTTCCGCCCCGGCCTCTTCTCCGGCTACCAGAATCTCCGCCTCTTCCGCCGTTGCCGCGGCCTTGTCCTCCAGAGCACCAGTGATCAGCGGCAGCATGTGCGCTGCGGCAAGGCTGGCTACTTCCGGAGTCTCCGGGCGTTTCCAGGACAGGGTATCAAAGCTGGTGCAATGCTCGCAGACCGGCCCCCAATCCGCGTGGATATGGTTGCAGTTGCCGCAGACCCACTGCGGGCCGCGCGGGGCGGTCAGCGCCTTGGCCAGCCAGCCTTGCACAATCTTGTCATCCGCGCCTTCGCCGCGCTCGATGGCCGCCATCAGCGTCAGCGCCCGGGCGTCCGGCGCGCGGTCCGCCATGTCTCCCAGCCAGCGGCGGGCCTCGGGGAAATCTTCGGCCACGATGTTCAGCTCAGCCATCACCAGCCGGGTTTCGTCATCCTGCGGTTTCAGGCGGGCCAGCTGGTCAAACCGTTTGACGCGCTCTGCTGCACTCTCCTCCGGCTCGACCTCGGCAAAGGCATGGGCCAGGTCTGGGTGCGGCTGGCTTTCCCAAGTCTTTTTCAGCAAGCGGACCGCCGGACGTTTCTTGCCCTTGGCGATATAGGCGCGCGCCGCCATCGCCGCGGCCGGCACCAGGTCCGGCGACAGGCGGTTGGCCTCGATGGCCTGCTCCTGCTGCTCGACCGATGCGTTTTCATCCAAAAGCCCCTTGGAGGAAGACAGCGCCAGCACCGCGTCGCGGCGTTTGAACACATCGCGCGGCAGGGTGCCGGTCTTGAGCTTGGTCGACAGTGTCTTGCGGGCGCCGGCCCAATCCTCGGCCTGGGCCTGCAGGCGCAGCAGGGTGTCCTGCACTTCCTCATGCTTGGGCCGCAGCGCCAGCGCCTTCTCAGCCAGCTGGCGGGCGGTGTCGGTATCGCCTTCCGACAGCTTCTGCTTCATGATCCCGCGCACCCCGACAAAGCGGGTGGTCTGGCCCGACAGCAGCCGTTTATAGGCTTCCGCCGCCTTATGGGTGTCGCCGCTCATCTCGGCAGCCTGGGCCACCAGAAGGTCGGTCAGCTCAGGCTTTTGCAGGTATTTCTCGGCCCGTGCCGCCTTGGCCAGCGCCAGGCGCCCCTCGCCCGAGGCCAGCGCCATCAGCCCATCAGCCAGCGCCTGATAGCCTTTGCGCTCGCGCCCCTTGTCCCAATAGCGCGACAAGGCTGTCTCATCCCCGTTCAGGAAATGCCAGGTGGCTGCCAGCAGGGCCAGCAGCTTGAAAAACACCCAGACGGCAGCAACCAGCACGCCCAGCGCCAGGACCGATTGCAGCGGGCCAAGCGTGTACTCGGTGCCGGCAACGGTAACCTGCACCCCGCCAGCCGTTTCCATCAGCAGGCCGGCGCCAAAAGCCAGAAGCGCGATAACCGCAAAAAAGACGAGGATCTTCAACAATGACCAGAGCATAGCGGCTTCCTTATTTGGCTTGCAGGCTTTGAGCCAGATCGGCAGCGGCCGTTACGGCAGCCATCCGTGCATTTGCGGCCGCTTCCCAGCTGGACAGGGCCATGCGGGCCGCCTCGGGCAGCGCCGCGATCTCATCCAGCGCATCCTGCACTTTGCCTGCGGCCACCGCCGCCTCGGCCCGTGACAGGACAGCATCCGGATCATCGCCTTCGCGCGGCTCTACCGAGCGTGCGCCCAGGTGGCGGTTCACATAGTCCAGCAGACTGCCGCCTTCCTTAGTTTCCTCCCGCGCCGAGGCCAGGGCTTCCCGCGCAGCCGGGGCGAACCCGTCACGCAGCGCCGACAGGGTCGCGACACCGCTTTCGGCCGGACCGGACAGCGCCGCCGGCAGGTCAACGCCAAGACCTGCAAGCTCTTGCGCATTGGCGGCATAGCTGTTGCCGCTGTCCAGCGCTGAGCGCAGCAGCGCCAGCTGGGTCTGGGCGCTGGCAATACGTGCAGCCTCAGTGCTTGCGGCATCCATCGCCTGCGCCTCGGCCAGCATTTGCTCGACCTCCGAGCGCTGTGCCGCCAGGCTGTCCTGCAGCTTGTTCAATTCGGCTTCAAAGGCAGCAACTGCCTCGGGCGATGCGCCTTCCAGCGGGCGGGTTTCCAATGCGGCAACACGGGCCGCCAAGGCATCCAGGCCGGACTGCAGCGCCTCATCCGGAGCCTGCGCGGATTTCAAGGGTTCAATTTCACCCGCCAGAGCATCAACGCGGGCCGTGAGCGGTGCCAGATCCGGGGCCTGATTGGCCTCGACCTGCTGCTTCAAGGCTGCCACAGCGGCCTCCAGATCGGATTGGCCGGTTTCCAGCGCAGTCAGATCCACGCTGCTGCCTTTCAGGCCTGCGGGCAAAACAGAATCGAGCCAGCCGCCCTGGCCGGCCACAAAGCCAATAACTGCCGCCACAGCGCCGCCCAGAACCGCAGAGCCGAATCCGCCGCGTTTTTCGACAATGCGCTCAACCTCGCGCGCCGGCTCAGCAGCAACACCTGTCTCAGCCAGATCGGCAAGCGCCTCTTCAACCGCCGCATCCTCTGCGGCAGCCACTTCGGTCTCGGTCTCGGTCTC
>NZ_JWLD01000011.1 GCF_000813725.1 Leisingera sp. ANG-Vp | reverse complement strand
CCCCCCAGGCGGGTGCATTCTGCCCCCTCCTCGGACGGGCGCATCCCTCTGTAATGCCCGGATCAGGTGCCACACATGTTTGATCAGAGCCACATGGACAGCAAGCCCTCGACCCGCATCGATGAAGCCCGCCGCCAGATCGAAATCTGCAACGCCTGCCGCTATTGCGAGGGTTATTGCTCGGTGTTTCCGGCGATCATGCGCCAGCGCAGCTTTGCTGAGGCGGATATCACTCAGTTCGCCAACCTCTGCCACAACTGCCGCGGCTGCTACTACGCTTGCCAATACACCGAGCCGCATGAGTTCGAGCTGAACCTGCCCGGCATCCTGGCCGAGGTGCGCACAGACAGCTGGGAGCGTTTTGCCTGGCCCGGTCCGTTGGCCCGGCTGTTCCAACGCAGCGGCACCGCGCTGGCCCTGGCGCTGATGCTGGGGTTTGCGGTTCTGTTCTGGGCGGCGCAGGCCCTGCGCCCCGAAAGCGGCGACGGGTTTTACGCGGTGATGAGCCATGGGCTGATGGTCTCGGTCTTCATGCCGGCTTTCCTGCTGCCGCTGCTGGCGCTGATTGTCTACCTGCGCAGCTACTGGCGCCATGTGGGCGGCGGGCAGATCCGGTTGTCTCACATCCGTCACGCTTTGGGCCGTGCGGCGCAGATGAAAGACCTGTCGGGCGGCCAAGGGCAGGGCTGCAATTTCGAGGACGAAGACCGTTTCTCCAACGCCCGCCGCTTTGCCCATCAAGCGGTGATGTGGGGCTTTCTGATGTGCTTTGGCTCCACCGCCTCGGGCACAATCATGCATTACGCGTTCGACTGGCCTGCACCCTACGGGCTGTTCAGCCTGCCTAAGCTGCTGGGGGTGCCGGGCGGAATTCTTCTGTTCTTGGGCTGTGCCGAACTGGCCCGGTTGAAGCGGAAGGCTGATCCTGCCTTAGGGGCCAAGCAGATGCGGTCCGGGGAGATGGGGTTTGTGCTGCTCTTGGGGTTCGTGTCGCTGAGCGGACTGCTGCTCTATGCCGCCACCGGAACCGGAGCAGTTGCAGTCCTGCTGCCGCTGCATCTGGGTTCGGTGCTGACCTTCTTTCTGCTAACACCCTACACCAAGATGGCGCATGGTTTCTTCCGTCTGGCAGCACTGGTCAGGGACGCCGCGGAAAAGAAATGAGCTGTTGCATGAACCAAAAGAAAAGCGCCGGGCAGGTCCCGGCGCTTTTTGCTGCTGGTGATATGGGCCGCCTTGGACTTGCGTGAATGAAATTCACTAAAATGGGCGTTTAATGAAATTGTTCTAATGGATTGGAGTTCTTAGGCTACTGAAAAATCATCTGCCAAGAGGGTGCCCATGCGCCGAGCCAGACAGAAACGGGCTGCCACTGGACAGCCGCTGACCGCTACTCCGCCGCCCGCAGGCGGGCGGTTCCAGCCGCTGACCGCAGCCAAGGCTGCAGAAATCACAGACACGGCTTTCACAATTCTGGAGACAATCGGTGTTTCCGGTGCACCGGAGACGATCCGGAAGCTTGCCCTTGGCAATGGGGCCGAAGAACGGGCCGATGGGCGGATCACCTTCCCGCGCAGCTTGGTCGAGGACATGATCGCCAAGGCCTGCAAGCGGGCGGAGCTGCCGGGTTTCAAGCGCGACCGCGGCATCGAGATCGGCGGCGGCCGGGTGCATATCGGCACCGGAGGCGCAGCGGTGCAGGTGCTGGAGGCGGAGACCCGGACCTTCCGCGACTCGACCCTGCGGGATCTCTACGGGCTGATGCGGATCGTCGACGCCTGCGACAGTATTCACTACAGCCTGCGGCCAGTGGTGGCGCGGGACCTCGAGGATCCGTTGACACTGGACATCAACACTGCCTTCGCAGCGATGAAGGCAACCTCGAAACCTATTGGCACCAGTTTTTTCGAGCCCGCCAATGTGGCGCCGGTGGTGGAGATGCTGGACGCGGCGCTGGGCGATGCCTCCTTTGCCGCGCAGCCTTTCTGTTTTGCCTCCGTCTGTCATGTGGTGCCGCCTTTGACCCTGGCCGAGGAAGCCTGCGGCGTGATGCAGGAATGCGTGCGGCTGGGAATGCCTCTGCAGATCTGCTCAGCCGCGCAGGCGGGTGCCACCAGCCCGGCGTCTCTGGCAGGCGCATTGGCGCAGGGGCTGGCGGAATCGCTGGCGGGGCTGGTGCTGGTCAACATGATGAAGGCGGGTTTTCCCTGCATCCTGGCCTTCATGCCTTTCATCTCGGATCTGCGCACCGGCGCGATGACCGGAGGATCGGGTGAAGCTGCGGTGGCCAATGCCGCTGCAGCACAGCTGCTGCTGAACCTGGGCCTGCCGTCCACTGTCTCGGCGGGCATGACCGATGCCAAAACTGCCGATGCGCAGTCGGGCTATGAAAAGGGCTACACCATCGCGCTGGCAGCCCAGGGCGGCGCCGACATGATCAACCTCAGCGTTGGCATGCTGGGGTCGATCATGGCGGCCAGCAAGGAGGCGCTGGTGATCGACAACGACATGTGCGGCGCCATCCTGCGATCGGTGCGCGGGGTCGAGATGTTCGATGGGGCCATTGATCTGGAGATGATCGAGCGGGTGGTGACCGGCGAAGGCCATTACCTCGGCACCGCGCAGACCCTGGAGCTGATGACCAGAGAGTATGTTTACCCGGCGCTTGGCGACCGCCAAAGCGTGAACGACTGGCTGGAAAGCGGAGCGCTGACGGTTTGGGACCGGGCGGTGGCCCGGGTGGCCGAGATCGAAGCCATGCCTGCACCGGACCATCTGCCTGCTGGCGCCGAGGCCGCCATCCGTGCCCGTCTGCCCATTCATCTGCCCGAAATTCAGAAAGCCTGACCTTATGAAAACCCAAGCCAAAGTTGTCATTATCGGCGGCGGTGCCGTTGGTGTTTCAACCCTCTACCACCTGGCCAAGGCAGGCGTGACAGATACGATCTTGATCGAGAAGAACGAGCTGACCAGCGGTTCCACATGGCATGCAGCGGGCAATATCCCGACTTACGCCAACAGCTGGGGCGGCATGCGGGCAGGCAACTATGCCTGGCGGCTCTACAAGGATCTGGCGGAGGAGGTGGACTACCCGATCACCTACCGCCACACCGGGGCGTTCTGGCCCGCACACGCACAGGAGCGGATGGACCTGTTCCGGCACCTTGTGGGGATCTCCAAGGGGCTGGGCTATGACATGGCCATGCTAACGCCCTCCGAAATGGACGGCATGCATCCCTATTTCAGCTCAGGGTCCGGCATCATCGGCGGCATCTATGACCCCTATGAAGGGGATGTAGACCCCTCGCAGCTCACCCAGGCCCTGGCCAAGGGCGCGCGGGATCAGGGCGCGGCGATCCAGCGGTTCACCAAGGTCACCGGCATCAGACGCCGCGCGTCCGGCGAGTGGGAAGTGGAAACCGACCGGGGCAATGTGCGCTGCGATGTGGTGATCAACGCAGGCGGCTACTATGGCCGCCAGGTGGGTGAGATGGCGGGGCAAAAGCTGCCGGTGGTGACGCTGGAGCACCAGTACCTGGTCACAGAAAGCATCGCGGAACTGGAAGCCAATCCGGAGAACTTCCCGCTCGTGCGGGATCCGGACATCATGTACTATCTGCGCCGCGAGCGGAACGGGCTTTTGCTGGGCTCCTACGGCCACGAAGGCCGCCCGGCCTGGCTCGACGGCATGCCGGACTGCTTTGCCAACCAGCTCTATCCCGACAGCGTCGACGACATCGCGGAAATCCTGGAAGCGGCGCTGGAGCATGTGCCGCTGTTGGGCGAGGCCGGTGTCAGCCGCTTTGTGAACGGCCCGATCCCCTACAGCCCTGATGGCGCGCCCTTGTGCGGCCCGGCCTTCGGCCTGCCGAACTTCTATCACGCCTGCTGTTTCCCGGTTGGCATCACCCATTCGGCGGCGGCGGCGAAAACCCTGACCGAGTGGATCACCGAAGGCGAGCCCGAGTGGGACATGTCGATGTGGGACCCGCGCCGTTTTGGGGAGGAATGGGCAACCTTTGATTACACTGTCAAACGCTCCAGCGAGCTGTATGAGAACCAATACGCGATCCCCTATCCGCACCGCCTGTGGAAAGCCGGGCGTCCGGTGCAGACAACTCCGCTCTACAATACGCTGAAAGCGAAGGGCGCGGTGTTCGGCCAGGTGGCCGGCTGGGAGCGGGCGTTCTGGTTTGAAAGTGATACGGTCAAGGACGATGGCGGGCTGAGCTTCCATCACGAGGCCTGGCACGATGCGGTAAAAGCCGAATGCGAAGGCGTGCGCGACAATGTCGGCGTGATGGATCACGGCGGTTTTACCCGCTACGAGGTTGAGGGCCCCAAGGCAACCGAGCTCCTGAACCATGTGTTTTGCGGCGCGATGCCCGCGGCGGGCCGGGTCAAGCTCAGTTACATGCTGACGCCCAAGGGCAAGATCTGGTCCGAGGCCACAATCGCCCGGCTGGACGAGAACAAATACCTCTTGTGCGGCCCGTCTCTGGCGGATCAGCGCGATCACGACTGGATGTCGCAGTTCCTGCCGGAAGAGGGCGTGAGCCTCACGCGCGGCTCGGCGTTTGATGCGGCGCTGATGGTGATGGGGCCGAAGTCCCGCGATGTGCTGCAGCCTCTGACTGAGGACGATCTGTCGAAAGAGGCAGCACCTTGGATGTCCGTGCGCGAGATCACCATTGCCGGCGCACCGGTAATTGCCCTGCGGGTTTCTTATGTGGGTGAACTGGGCTGGGAGTTGCATATGCGCTCCGCCGATCTGGTTGCCGTCTACAGCGCCATCATGGAGCAGGGCGCGGACAAAGGCATGGTAGAGTTCGGCTCTTATGCGCTGAACGCGATGCGGATCGAGAAGGGCTATCACGGCTGGGGGTCGGATTTCGGCATCGAATACACCGCCTTTGATGCGGGCCTGGACCGGTTTGTCAGCAAGAAGAAAGACAGCTTTGTCGGCCGCGATGCCTTTATAGCGCAGGCGGAGCAGGCGAAAGACTATCACTTCACCGCCTTTGTGCTGGAAGGCTATGGCGCGGATGCGCTGTCCTCGGACCCGATCTGCCGAGATGGCAAGCCGGTGGGCTATGTGAGCTCGGGCGGCACCGGGTTCCGCATCGGCAAGCGCCTCGCGCTGGGGTATCTGACGGTTGAGGCGCAGCCGGGCGATGTCTTTGACATCGAAGTGCTGGGCCTGCCGGTGAAGGCCACCGTTGCCACGGTGCCGTTCTACGATCCTGAAAACGACCGGCTGCGGGGATGAACCGCATGAGATCGGCACGCGAAGGGCTGCAGAGACCCGCGGGGTGGCGCAGATGCGCCGCCCCATGGGGGCGGGTCGGCGCAGCCCGGCCTACGGCCGGGCGATTCACCAGAACAACTGGCGACACAGAAAGTTAATTCCATGGCAAAATCCCTTCCCCAGGACGTTCAGGTCGCCATCGTCGGCGGTGGCATCGTCGGCTGTGCAACGGCCTATCACCTCGCCAAAGCGGGGTGGTCGGTGGCGCTGTACGAGCGCAAGAAACTGACGAGCGGAACAACCTGGCACGCCGCCGGCCTGGTCAGTGAGACCCAGGGCGTTCCGGTGATGACGGCGCTGGCCAAATATGGCCTCGACCTGATGGAGGCGCTTGAGGACGAGACCGGCCAGAACACCGGCTTCAAGCGCAATGGCTCGATGACCTTGGCGCTGACGGACGCGCGGATGGAGGAGCTGCGGCGCAAGGTGGATTATGCCCACGGCTGCGGCGTCCGGGCGGAAGAGATCAGCGTGGGCGAAGCTCTGGAGCGCTGGCCTTTGCTGTCTGCCCATGACGCCAAGGGCGCCTTCTGGTTCCCCGGCGACGGCTATACCAACCCGATCGACACGGCCATGGCGCTGGCCAAAGGTGGGCGCATGAATGGGGCGCAGATATTCGAGGACACTAAGGTTGAGCGGGTGGTCATTGAAGGCGGCCGTGCCATTGGCGTGGAAACCGCGCAAGGGCTGGTGCGGGCAGAACATGTGGTCAATGCGACCGGCATGTGGGCGCGGGAGTTCGGGCTGGCTCATGGCGTGCAGATCCCGCTGCATTACACCAACCACTATTACGTGGTGACCGATCCCATTGAAGGCGTCACCGGCGACCTGCCGGTGCTGCGGGTGATGGATGAATACGCCTATTACAAGGAAGATGCCGGCAAACTGCTGATCGGCTGTTCCGAGCCAAACGCCACCCCCTGGCTGCCCGAGGGCGGCCTGCCGGAGGCGTTTGAGTTTGATGAGCTGCCCTGCGACGAGGAACATCTCTACCCGGTACTGGAAGCGGCGATGGCACGGGTTCCGGCGCTGGCGGAAAGCGGCATCCGCAAGTTCTTCAACGGGCCGGAGTGTTTTACTCCTGATGCCAAGCATTACCTGGGGCCAGTCACAGATGTGAAAGGCCTGTGGGTGGCTGCCGGGTTCAACTCAACCGGTATCCAGAACGGGCCGGGTGCCGGCAAGGCACTGGCGGAGTGGATCATGGCCGGGCATATGACCGTGGACCTCACGGATGTCGATTCCAGGCGGATTGTGCCAGGGCTGAATGCGCGCAGTTATACGGCGGCCAAAGCGGCGGAAACGCTGGGCCATGCCTATGCTATGCACTGGCCCTACCTGCGCAAGACCGAGGCCCGCGGGCTGCGCCGCACGCCATACTATGGCCATCTGAAGGCCGCAGGCGCCCAGTTCGGCAGCGCCAACGGCTGGGAGCGGCCCTTGTGCTATGGCTGCGAAATGACCGATGGCTTCGGCCGCGAGCCGTGGTTTGACGACTGGAAGGCCGAGCATGAGGCGCTGCGGAACGATCTTGGGATGATCGATCTGACATTTGGCCGCTTCATTGTTGATGGCTCCGAGGCCGAAGCACAGATGCAGCGGATCTGCGGGGCCAATATGGCGGTGGACCCGGGCGCGCTGGTCTATACCCATATGTTCAACGAACAGGGCGGGATCGAGGCGGATGTCACCGTTGCGCGGCTCTCGGGTACCCGGTTCATGGTGATGTCCTCGGCCGGGGCTGAGCCGCAGACCGAAAGCTGGCTGAAAACCCAGCTCGAGGGGAGCGGTGTCAGTGTGGTGAATGTGACTTCTGCCGAAGCGACGCTGGCGGTAATGGGGCCGCGGTCACGGGAGTTCTTGCAAGTTTTGACCGATGCGGACCTGTCAAACGGGGTTTTCCCCTTTGCCAGCTTCCAAGAGCTGCACGTCGGACATTGCCCGGTGCGGGTGCAGCGGATCACCTATGTGGGCGAGCAGGGCTGGGAGCTGCATGTTCCGGCGGAGTTTGCCCAAGCTGTCTTTGAAACCGTGATGGCGGCCGAGGGAGCTCCGCGCCTGTGCGGCGGCATGGCGGTGGACAGCTGCCGGATCGAGAAAGGTTTCCGGCATTGGGGCCATGACATCGGCCCCTTCGATAGCCCTGTGGAAAGCGGGTTGGCCTTTGCCTGCGACTTCACCACGGAGTTCACTGGCAAGGCGGCCATCGAAGCCAATCAGGCCGAGGGTGCCGCCAGCCGCCTGATGTGTTTCCGGCTGGATGATCCCGAAGCGCTGGTCTTTGGCAAGGAGCCCATTCTGCGGGATGGGGAGCTTGTTGGGCGGCTCACCTCTGCAAGCTATGGCTGGACTGTTGGGGGCGCGGTTGCGATGGGGTATGCGGCCCGGCCCCAGGGAGCTGCGCTGAAGGAACTGGAGCTGGGAAACTACCAGATTGTGGTGGCGGGCAAACCAGTGAAGGCCACCGCCAGTTTGCGAGCGCTGTATGATCCGGGAAATGCCAGGATGCGGAGCTGACAATCAGGTGCCGCCGGTCAGCTATGGTTCCGGCGTCGCCCAGGCTTGAGCATGGCGGGCGGAGGCTGCACCTCCACCCGCAGTCAGACACCGCTCTCAGCGGCATCAGGTGACATGAAACCCGGCGTCCGGCAGGCTGCACCATTCCGCCAGCAGCCGCGCCACCAGGTGGATCGGGTCGTCCTCTCCCATATCCTCTGTGCGCAGCACGGCACACCAGGGCACGGTAATGCCGTCCTCCGTCACTTGCGCGCCGGTTATGCGCCCTTCGGCCAGCGCTGTCTGCAGTGCCCAGCTGGACAGAACGCTGGTCCCCAGATCCGAAGCCACCAGTTCCACAATCGCCTCTGGCAGCTCCACTGTTGCGGCCCATTTCGGATAGCTGTCGGTTGGGCGGAACAGGCGGGCAAACTCGCGGTCGGGTTCAGGCACCTTGGTGTAGGTGATGAAAGGCTCGCCGACAATATCGCTGCCCTCGACAAACGGACGCTCTGCCAGCCGGTGGGATGGTGCCATGATGTACAGCAGCGGGTCCTCGAACAGCGGCAAGGTAGAGAGGCCCGGCTGCGCTACATCGCCGGACATCACAGCAATGTCGATATGACGGTTCAGCACCCCGGTCAGCGGATCGCTGCGGGCGCCGGCCATGATCTGAAGATCGATGCCTTCGGCGCGGGTTTTTAGAAATTTGATGAAGGACGGCAGCCATCGGTAGTTGCTGTAAGCCTCGACCGACAGCCGCACCACATGCTGGATGCCGGCATTCATCCGCCGCACGTCTTCTTCGGCGCGGCTCAGGTCGGAGAGGATGCGCTCCGCCACCACCGCAAGGTATTCGGCGGCAGGGGTGACCCGCAGCCGCTTATGCATCCGTGTGAACAGCGGCACATCCAGCCGCCGCTCCGCCTCGCGCAGCCGGTGAGACAGAGCCGAGGGCGTCACACCCAGCTTCTCGGCTGCATCGGTGATGCGGCCGGTTTCGATGATTGCCTGGATCAGCTGCAGGTGGCGCAGGTCTAGGAGAGGTTTCATAGATTAAGTGCCTGAAAAAAATTCAACAAAGAGAGAAAACTTCGAGATTGGTTTTCAGTCAAGCCAGGTGTGAAATCGCGTTCAAAGATTTCCTTTGGAGCCAGTCATGAACGCCGATGCCAAACGCTCGATCGAGCAGGACAAAGCCCACCATGTGCACCCGCAGTCAAACCTGCGCCAGCATGCCGAAAACGGGCCCACGATGATCACCCATGGCAAGGGCGTGTTCATCTACGACAGCGATGGGCGCGAGATCATCGATGGTTTCTCGGGCCTGGGGTGCGTGTCCTTGGGTTATCACAACGAGCGCCTGGCCAGCGCCGCGGTGCGGCAGATGAACACGCTGCCTTTTGCACCGACCTTTTACAACCGCTCGCACCCGAAGGTGGCAGAACTGGGTGAACGCCTGACGGCGATGGCGCCGAATGGCATGACCCGGGCAATGTTCCAATGTTCGGGCTCTGAGGCAAACGACACCGCGATCAAATTGCTGTGGTACACCAACACCGCCCGCGGCGAGCCGGAGCGGCGTAAGGTGATTGGCCGGGTGCGCGGTTATCACGGCAATACCGTGGCCACCGTATCCTTGTCCGGCCAGCCGCATATGCATGCCAAGTTCGGCCTGCCGCTGCCGGAGTTCAAGCACACCGAGCTGCCGAACTACTACCGTTTCCATATCGACGGTGAGAGCGAAGAGGAGTTCTCGGCCCGGATGGCGGCGAAATTTGAACAGCTGATCTTGTCGGAAGGCCCGGAAACCATTGCGGCCTTCTTTGCCGAGCCGGCAATCTCGGGCGGCGGCGCGCTGATGCCGCCGGAAGGCTACTGGCGCGAGATGCAGGCGGTGCTGCGCAAGTACGATATCAAACTGCTGGCCGATGAGGTGGTTTGCGGTTTCGGGCGCACCGGCAACATGTGGGGGTCGGAGACCTGGGGCATGAAGCCGGACATGGTGACCTGCGCCAAGGCGCTGTCGGCGGCTTTCTTCCCGGTCTCGGCCTTGATGTTCAAGGACGGCATGTATGCCGACATGATGAAGAACTCCGACGAGGTCGGCGTCTTTGGCCACGGCTATACCTATGCGGGCCATCCCGTTGGCGCAGCGGTGTCGCTGGAGGCGCTGGACATCTATGATGAGATCGATCTGGTTGGTCATGTGCGCAAGGTGAGCGACCTGTTCCTGAGCCGTTGCCATGCAATGGCGGATCATCCGCTGGTGGCTGAGGTGCGCGGCGTCGGGCTGTTCTGCGGCTTTGAGCTGATGAAAGATGCAAAGGCGCGCGAGCCCTTTGACCCGTCCTGGAAGGTGGGCGAGCTGGTGCAGAATTTTGCCCATGACCGCGGGCTGTACCTGCGGGCGATTGGCGACCGGATGAGCTTCATGCCGCCGCTGATCATCAATGAGGATGAGATCGACATTGCCACTGAGCGGTTCAAGGGCGCGCTGGACGATGCCTGGGCCGTGGTCAAGGCAAAGATGTAAGGGAGGGATAGATGGCGGAATTGCTGGAACCGAAGCTGCCCCAAGCGGGCCTTGCAGGTAGCTATATCAACGGCGCCTGGCACTGGCCGGAGGACGGCCGGACGCTGGTGATCGAGAACCCTTCCCGCCGCGCGGCAATATGCGAGGTTGGACGCGGCACGGCACGCGAGGTCGATTTGGCCGCGCGGGCCGCCCGTGCCGCCCTGCCGGCGTGGCGCTCTCTTGCGGCTGCCGAGCGGGGCAAGCTGCTTGCGGAACTCGGGCGCCGGCTGGAGGAGAACGCCGAGGAAGTGGCGCGGGTGCTGGCGGCTGAGAGCGGCAACGCGATCAAGACACAGTCGCGCGGCGAGGCGATGGGCGCGGCGGGTGTGCTGAAATACTATGGCGGCGTGGCGGTGGAGCAGAAGGGCGAGACCTTGCCCCTGGGACCCGGGTTGCTCAGCTATTCCACCCGGGAACCTCACGGTGTGGTGGGATCTATCATTCCTTGGAACTCGCCGCTGCAGCTGGGCTGCGTCAAGATCTCAATGGCGCTGGCCACCGGCAACTGCCTGGTCCTCAAACCGGCCGAAGACGCGCCGCTGGCGATCCTGAAGCTGGCTGAGCTGGCGGATGGGCTGTTCCCTCCGGGCGTGTTCAACGTGGTAACGGGGCTGGGTGAGGAAGCCGGCGCGGCGCTGGCCAGCCATCCCGGCATCGACAAGGTGTCTTTCACCGGTTCGTCGGAAGTGGGCAAATTGATTGGCAAGGCCACCGCTGACCGCATTGCCAAGCTGACGCTGGAGCTGGGCGGCAAATCGCCCACCATCGTCTTCCCGGATGCCATCGACAACGGCCGTCTGGACGCCACCGCCCAGCAGGTGGCCAATGCCATGCGCTTTGCCCGCCAGGGGCAGAGCTGCACCGCCGGCTCCCGCCTGTTTGTGCACAAGGACATCTGGGACGTGCTGATGCCCAAGGTCGCGGAGAAATCTGCGGCCCTGAAAGTGGGCGATGCGCTGGACCCGGATGTGGATATGGGCGCGGTTGTGAACGCAGAGCGCTACGGCGAAATCCGCGGCTTTGTGGCGGAAGCCGAGGCGCAGGGGGCCGAGTTCCTGATCGGCGAAACCCCGGCGGAGGATCCGGCAGGCTTCTGTCCGAACCCGACCATCATAACCGGCGTCGGCAACAGCTGGCGGATTGCCCGTGAAGAGGTGTTCGGCCCTGTCATGGTCGCAATTCCGTTTGAAACGGAAGCCGAAGTCATCGAGATGGCCAATGACACCCATTACGGGCTGGCTGCCTTCCTGTTCACCCATGACGTCAGCCGCATTACCCGCCTGACCCGCGCCATTGACGCGGGCTGGATCCAGGTGAACCAGGGCGGTGGCCAGATCCCGGGCATGTCTTATGGCGGTACCAAGCAATCGGGCATGGGCAGCGAATACTCGATCGAGGGCGCGCTGGAAGCCTATACCTACCGCAAATGCATCACCATAAATATAGAGGCAGGTGCATGAGCACGGACCGTTTTGGCAACATGATTGACCCGGGTGTTGGCTACGCCCGGGGGGTCTTGCTGCAGGGGTCGGCGGATGAAGTGCGCCGCTTGGCCCGTGCCGGCCGGGTGGCAGCGGAATTCGTGGCGCGGCAAGGGATTGAAAAGATTGCTATCTGCACAGGCAATCTGCGCTTTTATCCGGCCTCGCCCGAAGACCTGAGCGTCTTATGCGAAGAGTGGGTTGGTCCGGGTCTGTTTGGCGAGGAGCTGCGCCAGGCGGCCATAACCCATCTGGGCGGTCAGGGAGGTGAGGCGGCAGCGGTGGTCAACCGCACCAGCGCGGGTATCGTGGCCACCGTTCTGGCCCATGCGGGCGGCAAGCCTGTGCTGTCACTGGTGCCGGCGGGCGACCGCAGCCATGCTTCAGTGATGCGCGGCGCCAAGCTGGCCAATGTGCCGGTGAAGGAAGTCCATGATCTTGACGGCGTTGAAACAGCGCTGGCGTCAGATACGCCGGCGCTGCTGGTGATCACGCCGGTGACCTCGGAACTGGCAATGCTGTCTGACGAGCTGATCCGCGCCGCGGCAGCCTCGGGCAAGGCAGCGGGCTGCGTTGTCTTTATGGATGACGCCTATGGTGCGCGGTTCCGCCCCGTCTTGCATGGCGGCGGCACATCGCTGTCGTTCGGGGCCGACCTGGTCGTCACTAATGCCGACAAGGCGGGGCTGTCGGGCCCGCGGGCCGGTGTGCTGTGCGGTGATCCCGCCGCGCTGGTGCCGGTGCAGGCCAAGGCCAGCGAACTGGGCATGGAGGCGCGTGCGCCGGTCGCAGTTGGTGCGATGCGCAGCCTGCAGGGCTTCACCCCGGATCTGCTGATCCAAGAGGCGCAGGACGGCCAGGATCTGGCCGCCGCGCTGGAGGAAGCACTTGGCACGCAGTGCGTGAGCCGATCGGCGCTGGGGCCGAAGATTGACGAGCAGGACGCGATGGAGACTGTGCTGGAAATGGCGGGCAAAGCTGAAACTGCCAGGGTTCCAGCTGAGGTCACCGCGGCCATTGGCATGCTGATGCTGCGGGACAAGGGCATTGTCACCGTGAACACGCATGGCCAGCCCGGAGGCCGGGTCTCGATCCGTCTGAAGCCGACCTCCGGTGCGGTTGCGCGGGCAGGCGGCGCTGCTGAGGTGGCAGGCTGCTTGGTTACAGCAATGAAAGAGACGGCGGCGCATCTGGACGATGCGGCGTGGTTCACAAACCTGCTGTTCGGGGAGGGGTAAATGATCTTTTCAATGATACGCACCGCCCGGCTGCAAGCCGGGCTGCGCCGCGCCAACCAATATGGAAATACGTGAATGGCGGACAAGGACCTGATCACCCGGCTCGACAACCGTCTGGACCAGCTGGTGAATATCGACATGGGCGAGCGCGGTGTCGAGCATCTGTACGAGGCCGCCCGCGAACTGCAGGGCGGCGCGCTGGTGGGCGCCGCGGCGGATGCGCTGATGGCGGTGCCCGAAGGCGGTACCGTCATTCTGACCACCGGCTCGGTGTCGCGCGCCTGGATCACACCTGATCTGGGCGAGAACGACGGCCCCTCCGGCGCCGCGGCGGTTGCCCGGGCGCTGGTGCTGGCGCGCAACGCGACCTGCGTGATGCTCTGCGAGGAGACGCTCTTGCCCGCGATCCGCAGCACCTGCCAGGCGGCGGGGCTTTTCCCGGTCACGCTGGAGCAGGCAGCCATTGCGCGCGCCGACAAGAGCCTCGCCACCATCGTGATGCTGCCCTATGCCACCGAAGACGAAGCCGGCCGGGCGCAGGCCGTGCAGATGCTGGACGCGCTGACACCCGACCTCTTGTTCTCAACCGAGCGGGTCGGGCGCAATGAGCACGGCGTCTACCACTCGATGAAGGGCATCGACTACGGCATGGGCCGGGCGCGGGTGGACTTTCTGTTCGACGAGGCTTTGGCCCGCGGTATTCCCGTGGTCGCGGTCGGCGACGGCGGCAATGAGATCGGCATGGGCAAGGTGGCGGATCACGTGAAGGCGTATGTGCCTTACGGCGATACTTGCCAATGCGGCTGCGGAGGCGGTATCGGCGCGGTTACCTCCTGCGACGTGCTGGTCACGGCCGCCTGTTCCAATTGGGGCTGCACCGCGATTGCTGCGGCCATGGCTGCCCGCGCGGACAACGCCAAGCTGCTGCACACCCCCGAACGCGAGGCGCTGCTTCTAGACACTATGGTGGCCAATGGCCTCATCAATTCCACCCACGGGATCGTCGACGACAGCGTCGATGGCTTCCCCCGGCAAAGCCATCTTGCGGTGGCTGAACTGTGCCGTACTATCGTGAGCCGCGCGCTCTGACTTCTGACAGGATTTCAATGACATGATCCAGGACAATCCCGCCCTCATCAATGCCATCCGCACCCGCTTTGCCCATGTGGACAGCTGCCCGTTCCAGGGCGAGCGCATCTTCTTTGAAAACGCAGGCGGTGCGCTGACGCTGAAATCTGTGGTGGAGACTTCGGCCTTCTACGCCGCCATCCCCGACAACCCGGGCCGCATCAATCCGGCGGGCCAAGCTACCCAGACCACAATCAACAAGGCCAAGGCAGACCTGGCCGAGTTCATGAACGCCCAGTCCGGCCAGTTTTTTGCCGGCGAAAGCGGCACGGAGCTGCTGTTCCGGATGATCCGCACCGCCTGTGTGAACGCTCCCAAGGGCGCCAAGGTGATCGGCTCTTCGATCGAGCACCCGGCCACCCGCAGCGCCGCCCGCCGCTGGGCGGAGATCGCCGGGCTGGAGTATGTGAACGTTGCCCATAACAACGAAACCGGTCTGGTCACGGCAGAAGACTACACCGCGCTGATGACCCCGGATGTGGCGGTGGCCACTATCCTGCACGCCTCGCCAGTCACAGGCATGGGTATGGATGTGGAGGCGATCTCCAAGGCCATCCGCGCGGTGGCGCCGGACTGCCTGATCATCGTTGACGGCATCCAGCACGCCGCCCACGGCCAGCTGGACATGGCTGCCTATGATATCGACGGCTATGCAGTCTCACCCTACAAGGTGTTTTCGCGCCATGGCTACGGCATAGCCTGGATCTCGGACCGCCTCAGCGCCTTGCCCCACGACATGCTGATCGGCGCCCCGGCCACCGGCTGGGAGTTCGGCACCCGCGACACCGGCTCTTATGCCACCCTGTCGGATGTGGTGGAGTATTTCGAATGGCTCGGCGGCGAGGTGTCTTCCGAGACCACCCGCCGCGGCAGGATCGAAGCCGCAGGCCGCGCCATCCACGCCTATGAGACCCATCTGACCAATGCCGCCATCAACGGCACCGGCAACCTGCCGGGCCTGCGGGACATGGCGCATGTCACCATTCTGGCCGGAGCAGACAATCCGGCGCGCGAAGGGCTGGTGTCGATTGTGGTGGACGGCATCGCCTCGGAAGAGGTGGTCGAGATCCTCAACGCCCAAGGCATCCGCACCCACACCCGCAAGGCGGACCATTATTCCGGCAATGTGCTGGACCCGCTGGGGCTGCCGGACTGCATCCGGATATCCTTCTGCCACTACAACACCGAGGCCGAAATCGCCAAGATGCTGGCAGCGGTGAAAGAGCTGGGACAGGACGGCTAACCCGGCCCCGGGACAGCATTCAGGATGAGGGCGCGGTCCGCACGGCCGCGCCCTTGTTCATTCCGCCGCGCCGGGTTTCTGTCGGATCAAGCATTTGTTGGCATTCCGCAGAAATTCTTGCAGGCCCCGCCATCTGCTGTTGCCCATACTCACCGCAGACAGATCAGTGAGGGCAGCATGGCAAAGCAGAACCTGATTGCGGGGCAATGGATCAGCTCCGGGGAGTATTCGGACAACTTTAACCCGGCTGACCCGGATGATGTGATCGGGCAGTTCGCCCGGGGCGATGCTGAGGCCGTGGATCAGGCGGTTGTAGCCGCTGCAGAGGCTTTTCCATCTTGGGCTGCTGTGTCTCCGCAAATCCGGGCGGATGTTCTGGACCGGGCAGGCAGCCTCATTTTGGCGCGCAGCGCGGAGCTTGGCCGCCTGCTGGCACGGGAAGAGGGCAAAACGCTGGCCGAGGCCACGGGGGAGGCTGTGCGGGCAGGGCAGCTGTTCAAGTTCTTTGCTGGCGAGGCGCTGCGGCTGACGGGCGATTCCATCAGTTCGATCCGGCCTGGGGTGGATGTGGAAGTGCTGCGCGAGCCGCTGGGTGTGGTCGGGCTGATCACGCCTTGGAACTTCCCGATCGCCATCCCGGCCTGGAAAGCCGCACCGGCGCTGGCCTTTGGCAACACGGTGGTGATGAAGCCCGCCGATCTGACCCCGGCCTCGGCGCATCGCTTGGCGGAAATCCTGCAGGAGGCCGGCTGCCCGCCCGGCGTGTTCAATCTGGTGATGGGGCCAGGCTCGGTGATCGGCTCCGCGCTGGTCGGGCACCCGGATGTGGCGGCGATCTCCTTTACCGGCTCGGAAAGCGTTGGCCGGCGCATCGCCGAAGGCTGCGCCCGCACCCGCAAGAAGCTGCAGATGGAGATGGGCGGCAAGAACCCGATGGTGGTGATGGCGGATGCCGATCTGGACGTGGCGGTGCCCGCTTGCATCAACGGCGCCTTCTTCTCGACCGGCCAGCGCTGCACCGCGTCCTCGCGGCTGATTGTCGAGGAGGGTATTTACGATACTTTCGCGGACCGGATGCAGCAAGCGATGGGAGAACTGGTGCTGGGCGACCCGCTGGAGGCGGAAACGCAGATCGGGCCCGTGGCCTCGGACAGCCAGCTTCGCGGCAACTTGGGCTATGTGGAACTGGCCCGGCAGGAAGGTGCCGAAGTGCTCGGCGGCGAACGCCTTGACCGGCCGGGGTACTTTCAGGCTCCGGCGCTGTTCCTCAATGCCTCCAACGGTATGCGGGTGAGCCGGGAGGAAATTTTCGGCCCCTGTGCCAGCGTGATCAAGGCGCAGGACTTCGATCATGCGGTGGCGCTGGCCAATGATACGGAATTCGGTCTCAGCTCCGGGATCTGCACCACCTCGCTGCGCCACGCGCGTGAATTCAAGCGGCGGTCCGAGGCGGGCATGGTGATGGTCAACCTGCCCACCGCGGGGGTGGACTATCACGTGCCCTTCGGCGGCCGCAAAGGTTCCTCGGCGGGCTCGCGTGAGCAAGGGCGTTATGCGGTGGAGTTCTACACCTCGGTCAAGACCGCCTATACGTTTGCGGGCTGAGTCATGGCACTGACAGAGGATCTTGCCGCGCTGCTGGGGCCCAAGGGCTGGCTGACCGAGGGCCTGGAGGCCTGGCAGACCGATTGGCTGAAAATGCAGTCGCATCTGCCATTGGGCGTGGCGCGGCCTGAGAACACTGAACAAGTTTCGGCGGTCATGCGGCTGGCTCATGCGGCCGGCGTGCCGGTAACACCGCAGGGCGGCAACACCAGCCTCTGCGCCGGGGCGGTTCCGGGGGCGCCGGGGCATGTCATCCTGTCGCTGTCGCGGATGAACCGGATCGGCGCGGTGGACCCGCTGGATTTTACCGTCACTGTCGAGGCGGGCGCAGTTCTGGCCTCGGTGCATCAGGCCGTCGCAGAGCACGATCTTATCTTTCCGATGCATCTCGGCGCTGAGGGCAGCGCCCAGATCGGCGGGCTGATTGCCACCAATGCCGGCGGCAGTCATGCGCTGCGCTATGGCATGATGCAGGACCTGGTGCTGGGGCTGGAGGTGGTGCTGCCCGACGGCCGAGTCTGGAACGGGCTGCGGCCACTGGTCAAGGACAATGCCGGCTATCAGCTGCGCCGCCTGTTCTGCGGTTCCGAAGGCACTTTGGGCGTGGTGACCCGCGCCGCGCTGCGGCTGTTTCCGGCGCCGGTGTCGCGGGCCTCGGCTCTGCTGACTGTCGCGGATTTTGACGCTTTGGTCCGGCTGGGCGGGCAGCTGCGCCGGGATCTGGGCGAATTCATGTCGGCGCTTGAGTTCTTCAGCAGCACCGGGCTTGAGCTGGCCCTGCGCCATGTGTCAGGCGTGAGCTGCCCGCTGCAAACCCGCGGCAGCGCCTATCTGCTGGTGGAGCTCTCCACCGCAGCACCGAGCTTGCATCTGGATGCAATGCTGGAGGCTGCCCTGGGCGAGGCTTTTGAAGCAGGGTTGATCCTTGATGGTACGGTGGCCGCCAATGAGGCGCAGCGGGTGGCAATGTGGCGGTTGCGCGAAGAAATGCCGGAGGGCCAGCGGCTGGAGGGCGCGCAGGTCAAGCATGACATTGCGGTGCCGGTGGCCAGCCTGGGGGAGTACATCACCAGGATGGCACCGCAGCTGAACGCAGTTCTGCCCGGCGTGCGGATTAACCCCTTCGGCCATTTGGGCGACGGCAACATCCACTACAACCTCAGCCCGCCGGACGGCAGGCGGGACTTCGGGGATGCCAAAGCTGCACTTTCACAGCTGATTTACCAGGAGGCAGAGGCTGCAGGCGGCAGTTTCGCAGCCGAGCACGGACTGGGGCGTTCGAAAGTTTCTTTTGCAGATCAACTGCGAAGCCCGGAGGAGCGTGAATTGATGCGGACCCTGAAGCAGGCAGTAGACCCGCAAGGGCTGCTTAATCCCGGCGTGCTGACCGGGTCGGCGGATCCGCAAGAATAACTTACCAAAGTACGGGATTTCTTGATGTTTTGGCGGGCCCTTCGCCGGCCAGGCTTTCGCCAGGCCGGAGCAGGGGCATCTGCCAGCCCGGCGCAGGGACCCCAAGGGAGGAAAACCATGTCCTTTATGACCAATATGAAGACTTTTGCCGCTGTTGCGGCTCTGGCCGTTGCCGGGCTGATGCAGCCGGCTGCAGCGCAGGACAAGGAAAACCTGTGGGCTGACGTGCAGGAACGCGGCACCCTGCGCGTGGGCGTGGCCGAGGCGCCGCCGCTCTTGGTGCGTGACCCCAAAACCGGTGACTGGTCCGGCTATTTCCTGGATGTGATGGATGGATTTGCCAGCTCCATCGACGTTGAGGTTGAAGTGGTCGAAACCACCTGGGGCAATATGGTTGCTGGCCTGCAGGCTGGCAAATGGGACATCTCCTCGGCCCTGAACCGCAAGCCGCAGCGGGCGCTGGCGGTGAACTACTCGATGCCGATCTGGAGCTATGAGATCGGCCTGCTGCACGACACCCGCAACCCCAAGATCACGCCGGATATGACGTCGCTGGCGGACTTCGACAAGGAAGGCATCACCATCGCCGTGATGCAGGGCGCCGCGGGCGACCTGTCGATTACGCCGCAGGTGAAACATGCCAAGATCATCCGCCTGGACGGGGCCAATGAGGGCCGCCTGGCGATCATCTCCAAGCGCGCCGATGTCTTTGCCACCGACAGCGATATTCACCGCATCACCATCCTGCAGAACCCTGACTGGGCCGCGCAGGTGCTGCCGCAGCCTGCGATTGCCAAACAGGGCATCGCATTCGGCCTGCGCAAGTCGGTGCCGCTGGAGGACGTGCAGGTGCTCGACATCTACCTGGAGGAACAGGTCGCAACCGGCAACGTTCAGCGCCTTTATGACGCTGCCGTCGAGGCCATGACTGCCGAATAAACCCGGTTTTCTGTGCCGCCCCGGTTGGTCCTGGGGCGGCATTTGCAAGCCGGGACGAACGGGGAGGGCACTATGGCCTTTGTGGAGATTGACGGGCTGGTCAAGCGCTATGGATCGCTTTCGATCTTCGAAGGCTTTGACCTGCATATGGAAAACGCCGACCGGCTGGTGCTGATCGGCCCTTCGGGGTGCGGCAAGTCCACGCTGCTCCGCTGCATGATGGGGCTGGAGGACATTGCAGGGGGAACCATCCGGCTCGGCGGTGACGGCTATATCCAAGGCGCAGAAGATGGCCGCATGACGCTGGACAAACGGGTGCAGAAGGACGTGGGCATGGTGTTCCAGCACTACACCCTGTTCCCGCATCTGTCGGTGCTTGGCAATCTCTGCCTGGCCCCGGTCCGCTCGCGCGGGGTGAAGAAATCCGAGGCCAAGGACAAGGCGCTGGGCCTGCTGGAGCGCTTCGGCCTGGCGGAGCGGGCGAATTTCTATCCAAGCCAGTTGTCCGGCGGCCAGAAGCAGCGCGTCGCCATCGCCCGCGCCCTGATGCTGGACCCCAAGCTGATGCTGTTTGACGAGGTGACCTCAGCACTGGACCCGGAGCTGGTGGTCGAGGTGGAAAACACCATGATGGAGCTGGCCGAGGGGGGAATGCCGATGATGATCGTCACCCACGACATGCATTTTGCCCGCAGCATCGCCACCAAAGTGGTGTTCCAGGAGCGCGGCAAGGTGATCGAGGCCGCCGCCCCGGACGACTTGTTCAGCAACCCCCAGCAGGAGCGCACCCGGGATTTCCTGCGCAACGTGCTGCATATCGCGGGGTGAGGGGATGAATTACGAATTCGACTGGTTCTATGTGAAAAAGGGCCTTCCGCAGCTGATCGAAGGCTTGTGGCTGACACTGGAGCTGACGCTCTGGGCCAATGTGATCGGCTTGGTTCTGGGCTTCCTCGTCGCCATCGGCATGCTCTCCAAGGTCAAAGCCGTTGTCTGGCCGCTGACCGCTTATATCGAGTTCTTCCGCTGCACCCCGGCGCTGATTCAGCTGGTCTGGTTTTTCTTCTGCATCCCGATCCTGTTCAATGTCTGGTGGAGCGCCGAGTTCATGGGCATTCTCGCCCTCGGCCTGAACCTCGCAGCCTTCAACGCCGAGGCCTATCGCGCTGCGATCCAGGCGATCCCGCACGCCCATACCGACGCCAGCACCGCGCTGGGGCTGAACGCGCTGCAGCGCATCATCCACGTGATCCTGCCGCAGGCGCTGATCCTGGCACTGCCGGTGCTGATCACCAATGGCATCGGCATTTTCCAGCAGTCGGCGCTGGTGGCGCTGATCTCGGTAGAGGACCTGATGTACCAGGGCCGCTACATCTCAACCCAGACCTTCCGCCCCATCGAGACACTGACCACCGTGGCACTGATCTATTTCGCGGTGTCCTTTCCGGTGTCGCAGGCCGTCACCCTGATCGAGCGGCGCACCAAGCGCTTGCTGGCGAACTGAGGAGGCTCAAGATGGACTTCGATTTCTCCTTTCTGGCAGAGTACTCCGGTGTTCTTTGGCGCGGGTTGCTGACCACTCTGCAGTTTGTCGGCATCGCCGTCGTGCTGGGGCTGATCTGGGGGTTTCTCCTCAGTATGGGACGCACTTCCGCAAACAAGGGGCTATACTGGGTCACCACCATCTATGTGGAGTTCTTCCGCGGCACTCCGGTGCTGGTGCAGCTGTTCTGGATCTTCTTTTGCCTGCCGCTGTTTCTCGGCGTTGAGCTTAGCGGTTTCACCTCGGCGGTGATTGCGCTGTCGCTTTACAGCGGAGCGATCACTTCCGAGAGTTTCCGGGCCGCACTCAAGTCCATTGAAGCCAGCCAGTTTGATGCTTGCACGGCGCTGGGTCTGCCGCAGGGCGTGCAGACAGTGTTTGTCATCCTGCCGCAAGCTGTGCTGCGGGCGATCCCGAACCTGCTGTCTAACGTTGTGTCATTGTTTAAGGAAAGCGCCCTGGTGTCGGCCGTGGGCATGGCGGACTTGATGTATGTTGGCCAGAATATTGCCAATAACGTTGCCCGGCCCATCGAAATCCTGACCGCGATTGCGCTGATCTATTTCGCCATTGGCTTCCCGCTGACCCGCGCCGTCAGCCTTGTCGAGGGCCGCCTTTTGAAGGTTGTGAAAGCATGACACAGAAGAAACCCCTTGCTCTTGTCACCGGTGCCACCAGCGGCATTGGCAAGGCGATCACCTTCGCTCTGGCTGGTGCCGGTCACGAGGTCATCGCCCTCGGCCGCAGTGCCGCCACGCTGGAAAAGATGCAAAGCACCGCAGGCGTGCGCCCGCTGGCGGTGGATCTGACCGACCGCGAGGCGCTGTCCTCGGCGCTGGACGGCGAAGAGATTGATGTGCTGGTCAACAATGCCGGCATCATTCCTCCGGTGGTTGGGTTTGCCGACATGGCGCAGCCCGATATTGACGCCACGCTGGAAGTGAACCTGAGCGCTGCCATTGCCGTCACCCGGCTTGTGCTTCCGGGAATGATGGCCCGCAAGCGCGGGCACTTGTTCTTCACCGGCTCCACCGCGGGGCAGGCGCCGTTTCCCAATATGGCGGTCTACGGCGCCTCCAAGGCCGCGATTTCCAGCTTTGCCGCCGCGCTGCGCTGCGATCTGTGCGGCTCCAATGTGCGGGTGACCGAAATCGTTGCGGGCCGGGTCGAAACCGCCCTCTACCGCGATGTGCTGAGCGATCAGGCGCGAAAGGGCATGTACCAGGCCTTCGACGCGGTACAGCCCGAGGATGTGGCGCAGATGCTGCTGTCGGTGCTGCAGATGCCTCAGCACGTGGATGTGACCCGCTTTGATATTCTGCCCACCGCCCAGTTCACCGGCGGCGGGGGCTTTGCGAAAAAGGAAGACTGAGATGGACGGATTGTCTGTTGTGATCGTGGGTGGCGGCGCCGGGCTTGGCCTCTTGCTGGCGGAAATGGCGGTTGAGGCCGGCGCGACCGGGCTTGGTATCATCGATATCAATGCCGGGGCCGCTGAGGCGGCGCTGGCTCTGGCCAAGAGGGCAGGGTTGAAAACTGCCTTTGCGGCTTGCGACATCCGCACTTCCGAGGCGGCTCATGCAGCCTTCGCCCAGGTGGCGGAGGGTCTGGGCCGGGTTGATACGGTGATTAATTCCGCCGCCATCTATCCGCGCAAACCGATGCTTGAGATTACCGACGCCGACTGGGACGCCTCCAACGCGGTGAACATCAAGGGCACCTTTCACATGTGCGTCGCCGCCATCAAACAGTTCCGGGCGCAGGAGGCTGACAGCGTGGTCAAGGGGCGGATCGTCAACATCACCTCGGTCGATGCTTTCAAGGCGCATCCCCAAAACGCCCATTACGCCGCCACCAAGGCTGCGGTGGTGAGCCTGACCAAGAGCTTTGCGCATGAAGTGGCGCCGGACAACATCCTGGTAAACTCGGTCGCCCCCGCAGGCATGGCGACGGAGAAGGCACGCGAAGCCGGGTTCCTTGGCGAACTCGCTTCTGCCAGCCCGCTTGGCCGCGGCGGGGAGCCGCGCGAGATGGCCGAATGGGTGCTGATGGCGGGCGGTCCCAAGAACACCTATATGACCGGCGAGAACATCATCGTCTCCGGCGGCTATATCTACGCATAAGGGACGGCAGATGATCTACAAATCCCGTTTGAAAAGCCAAAGCTGGGCTGGCGAGACCATCGGTATCCTGGTGCTCGACTGCCATTATCCCTTCCTGCCGGGAAATGTGGCCAACGCCACGACCTATGATTTCCCGGTGCGCTATGCAGTGGTCGAAGGCGCCACCGCCGACCGGCTGCTCTACCAGGCTGATCCCACCCTGATCGACCCCTTCATCACCGCAGCCCGCAAGCTGCAGGACGAGGGCGTGAAGGCGATCACCGGCGCTTGCGGCTTCATGGCATTGTTCCAGAAAGAGATCGCGGCAGCCGTCGACATCCCGGTCTTTGCCTCCTCGCTGCTGCAGGTGCCCTTTGTGCATCAGATCACTGGCAAGCGGGTCGGCATCATCACCGCCGACTCGACCTGCCTGAAGCCTGCGCATTTCTCCGGCACGGGCATCTCCGAAGACATCCCGCTGGCCATCGGCGGAATGGAGACCAAGGAGGCCTTCATGCAGGGCATCATCGCCAATATCGGCGAGCTGGATGACGACGGCATCCGCATAGGCGTGATTGAGGTTGCGCAGCAGCTGCAGGCGGAGCATGACGATCTGGGCGCGATCCTGCTCGAATGCTCCGACCTGCCGCCCTATGCCCACGCGGTGCAAGCCGCCACCGGTTTGCCGGTCTTCGATTTCATCACCATGATCAACTACGTGCACGAAACCCTTGCGCGCAAACCCTACTCCGGGGTGATCTGATCCGGCGGGGGCAGAATTTCTTGGCAGTCCCAAGATTTTCTGCACCGACACCTGCGCAAGCGGCAGCTAGCCTCAATCAAGAAACCGACATTCTGACAGGTCCGAACATGCAACAGAGAAATGGTGGCCAGCTTCTGGTAGATTGCCTCAAAGCCTTGGGGGCAACCCAAAGCTTCGGTGTCCCGGGCGAGAGCTATCTGGCGGTGCTGGACGCGCTGCACGACACCCGCGGCGAGCTCGATTTCACCCTCTGCCGCAACGAGGGCGGCGCGTCCTTCATGGCCGCGGCCTATGGCAAGCTGACCGGCTCTCCCGGCATCTGCTTTGTCACCCGCGGGCCGGGTGCCACAAATGCATCGATCGGGGTGCATACCGCGATGCAGGACAGCGCGCCGATGATCCTGTTTGTCGGCCAGGTCGGCACGGACATGAAGGGCCGGGAGGCGTTTCAGGAGATCGACTACCGCGCCACTTTCGGCACCGTTGCCAAGTGGGTCACCGAGATCGATGACGCGGACCGCATCCCCGAGATCCTGATGAGGGCCTGGACCGCTGCCGTTTCCGGCCGTCCCGGGCCCATTGTTGTCGCACTCCCTGAAAATATGCTGACCGATACCACGGCTGTTCCCGCTCTCACCGGCCCGGTATCCGTGTTTGAGGCCGCCCCTGCACCCGCCGCTGCGGGGGCGGTTCTCGATGCGCTGGCCGTAGCCGAGCGCCCGCTGATCCTGATGGGCGGCGGCGGCTGGACCGCTGACGGCAGCCAAGCGCTGCAAGCCTTTGCCGAAGCCTCCGATATCCCGGTGCTGGCGGCGTTCCGCTACCAGGATCTCTACGACAACCACAGTGCCACCTACGCAGGCGACGCAGGCGTTGGCATGACGCCGGCCACCAAGGCGCTAATCAAGAGTGCCGACGTGATCCTGGCCATCAATGTGCGTTTTGGCGAGATGACAACGGATGGCTATACCCTGCTGAACGTGCCGGTTCCGGCGCAAAAGCTGATCCACGTGCATGCCTCCGACCGCGAGCTGGGCAAGGTCTACCAGCCCGATCTGGCGATCCACGCAGGCCCCAACGCCTTTGCCGCTGCCCTGGCGGGTCAGAGCGTCAACGGTCCCTGGGCCGATTGGCGGGCCAAGGCTCGGGCTGATTATGAGGCGGCGTTTGAGCTGCCGGACCAGCCCGGCCCGGTCGACATGGGAAAGGTCACCGAATACTTGCGCGAGCGGCTGCCGGAAGACGCTGTGCTGACCAACGGCGCGGGCAACTTCACTGTTTGGCCCAACAAGTTCTTCAAATTCGGCCCTGGCCAGCGCCTGCTGGCACCGCAGTCCGGTGCCATGGGCTATGGCTTGCCCGCCGCTGTGGCGGCCAAAGTGGCCTCTCCGGAACGATGCGTGGTCTGTTTTGCCGGCGACGGCGATTTCCAGATGAACTGCCAGGAACTGGGTACAGCCATGCAGGCCGGCGCACAGCCGGTTGTGCTGATCCTGAACAACGGCATCTACGGCACCATCCGTATGCACCAAGAGCGCACCTTTCCGGAGCGCGTTTCCGGCACATCGCTGGAAAATCCGGACTTCGTGATGCTGGCCAAGTCCTACGGCTATCACGCCGAGCTGGTGGAACGAACCGAAGACTTTGCCGCCGCCTTTGAACGCGCCATGGCCTCGGACACCGGCGCGGTGCTGGAACTGGCGGTCTCGCCTGAGGCGCTGACCCCGCGCCAGACCCTCAGCCAGATGCGCGCCGCCGCCAAAGGAGAGCAAGCATGAGCCAACAGGACATTCGCCAGGATATCCGTTTGGGCGCCGACATCGGCGGCACTTTCACCGATATCGCGCTGGACCTGCGCGGCGAGATTTTTTCAACCAAGGTGCTGACTAATTACACCGCCCCCGAGCAGGCCATTCTGGATGGCATTGCCATCGTTACTGAACAGGCGGGCATCGGGTTTGCTGATCTGGACATCATCATCCATGGCACCACGCTGGCCACCAACGCGCTGATAGAACGGCGCGGGGCCAAGACGGCGCTGGTCACCACCGAAGGCTTCCGCGACGTGATCGAAATGCGGACCGAGAACCGGTTTGAACAGTACGATCTGAACCTGAAGCTGCCCGCGCCCCTGATCCCGCGCCAGGACCGCTTTCCGGTGAAAGGCCGGATCGATGCGCAGGGCAACGAGCTGCAAGCGCTGGACGAGGCCCGCCTGGAAGAATTGGCCGGGGAAATCCGCGAAGGCGGGTTCGGGGCGGTCGCCATCGGCTTTATCCACTCCTACCAGAACCCCGTCCATGAAGAACGGGCCCGCGAAATTCTGGCAGCCAAACTGCCCGGCATGCCGATCTCGATCAGCGCCGAGGTCAGCCCGCAGATGCGCGAGTTTGAGCGCTTCAACACGGTCTGCGCCAATGCCTATGTGCGGCCGCAGATGGAGGACTACCTGACCCGCCTGCAGTTCCGCCTGAAAGAGCAGGGGGCCGGTTGCCCGGTCTTTATGATCCACTCCGGCGGCGGGCTGATCTCAGTAGAAACTGCCATCGAATTCCCGGTGCGGCTGGTGGAGAGCGGCCCCGCAGGCGGCGCAATCTTTGCCGCCGATGTGGCCGCGCGCTTCGGGCTGGAGAAGGTCGTTAGCTACGACATGGGCGGCACCACCGCCAAGATCTGCCTGATTGAAGACTACGAGCCGCAGACCGCCCGCACCTTTGAGGTCGCGCGCACCTACCGCTTCTGCAAAGGGTCGGGCATGCCGATTTCGATCCCGGTGATCGAGATGATCGAGATCGGGGCAGGGGGCGGTTCCATCGCCTGGGTCGACGCCATGGGCCGCATTCAGACCGGGCCGGAAAGCGCCGCGTCGGAGCCCGGACCCGCCTGCTACCAGCGCGGCGGCGAGCGGCCTGCGATCACCGATGCAGATGTGATGCTGGGCAAAATCGACCCGAACAATTTCGCGGGCGGTGCGATCAAACTGTCCAAGGACGCCTCCGCCACAGCGATTGCTAAGGATGTCGGCGGCAAGCTGTCCCTGGACCCGCTGGAAGCAGCCTTTGGTATCTGCGAAGTGGTGGACGAGAACATGGCCAACGCCGCCCGGGTGCATGCGGTGGAAAACGGCAAGAACATCTCGGACAATGTGATGATCGCCTTTGGCGGCGCCGCCCCGCTGCACGCTGCGCGGCTGTGCGAAAAGCTGGGCGTCTCCCAATGCCTGATCCCGCCGGGGGCAGGGGTGGGTTCGGCGATCGGCTTCCTCAAGGCGCCGTTTGGTTATGAGGCGCTGGCCTCCCGCCTGGTGCGCCTGTCGGAGTTCGACGCGGGCGCCGTCAACGCCATGCTCGCAGAGCTATGCGAGACGGCGGAAGGCTTTGTCCGCGCGGGCACCGGCGGAGCAATCAAGCGCGAGATCATCGCCTTCATGCGCTACCAGGGGCAAGGCTGGGAGATCCCGGTGGCGATCCCCGACCGGCAGTTGGCAGGTGCTGACGCCGGTCTGATCCGCGAACGGTTCCGCGAGAACTATGCCCGGTTCTTTGGCCGGGCAATTGACGGGCTGGACGGGCTGGAGATTGAGATCGTGACCTGGTCGGTGAAAGCCAGCGATGAACGGCCTGCGCCGGCTCGCCAGGACCTGCTGACAGCCGGTCAAACCACCACGGAAGGCGGCCGGCGCGCTGTGTTCGATCCCAGCTCTGACGATTTGCGCGACAGCTGCATTGTTGAGCGCAGCTCGCTGGCCCCGGGCGCCCGTGTGACAGGGCCGGCGGTGATCGTGGAGCGTGAGACCTCCACCGTTGTGACGGCGCCCTTTGACGCGGTGATGCAGGGCGACGGCACCATCCTTTTGACCCGGAAGGAGGGTTGATCCATGGCTGGCATTTCAGAAATCCGCATGCAGGTGATGTGGAACCGGCTGATCTCGGTGGTCGAAGAGCAGGCGCTGACGCTGCTGCGCACGGCGTTTTCGACCTCGGTCCGCGAAGCGGGTGATCTCTCTGCAGGGGTCTTCAATCCCGAAGGCCTGATGCTGGCCCAGGCCGTCACCGGCACGCCCGGGCATGTGAACACGATGGCCGAGGCCGTACTGCATTTCCTGGCGGAAATCCCGCGTGAGGAGATGTATGAGGGCGACTGCTATGTGACCAACGACCCGTGGAAGGGCACAGGTCATTTGCACGACATCACCATGGTGGCGCCTTCGTTCAAGGACGGCAGGCTGGTTGCCTTCTTTGCCTGCACCGCTCATGTGGTGGATGTCGGCGGCCGCGGTTTCGGCGCCGATGGCAAGTCGGTCTATGAGGAAGGCATCCTGATCCCGATCATGAAGTTCGCCGACCGCGGCAAGGTGAACCGGGACCTGATCAGCATCCTGCGCAGCAACGTGCGCGAGCCGAACCAGGTGGTGGGCGATTTCTACTCGCTGGCGGCTTGCAATGAGGTCGGCCACCGGCGTCTGATCGATATGATGGCTGAGACCGGCATGGACAGCCTGGCTGAGCTGGGGGAGTTCATCTTCTCCCGCTCCCGCGCAGCTACTTTGGAGCGTATCGCGGGCCTGCCCAAGGGCAGTTGGCAGAACAGTATGACCGTTGATGGCTATGACGAGTCGGTGAAGCTGGCCACAACGCTCTCGGTTCGGGACGGCGAGGTGAATGTCGATTTCACCGGCACCGATGGCGCCAGCAAATGGGGCATCAACTGCCCGCTGATTTATTCCAAGGCCTATGCCTGCTATGCAGTGAAATGCGTGGTGGCGCCGGATATCCCCAACAACTCCGCCTCACTGGAGCCCTTCACGGTCTCCTCGCCGGTCAACATCCTGAACGCCGAACGCCCGGCGCCGGTCTCTCTGCGTCACGTGATGGGGCACATGGTGCCAGATCTGGTGCTGGGTGCGCTGGCCAAGGCGTTGCCGGGCCAGATCATGGCCGAAGGCGCCGCTGCACTTTGGAACATCCATATCTCCGTCCGCCCCGCGGCCGGGCAGGAGGGGCGCCGCGCAGAGGTGCTGATGTTCAACTCCGGCGGAACCGGCGCACGGCCGGGGCTGGACGGGCTGTCGGCCACGGCCTTTCCTTCGGGCGTGCACACGATGCCGATCGAGGCGACCGAGCACACCGGCCCGATCGTGGTCTGGCGCAAGGAACTGCGCCCGGACAGCGGCGGCGAGGGCCGGCTGCGCGGCGGCCTGGGTCAGGTCATCGAGATTGCACCGGCCGAAGGCCATGAGTTCGACTTTTCCGCAATGTTCGACCGGGTGAACCACCCGGCCCGCGGCCGCGACGGCGGCGGCGCGGGCGCGTCCGGAGTGGTGGCCTTGGAGGATGGCACGCAGCTGCGCCCCAAGGGCTGGCAGCACGTGCCAGCAGGCAAGCGGTTGATTTTAAAAGCGCCCGGCGGTGGCGGCTTTGGCCCTGCTGAGGAGCGCAGCGACGAAGAGCGCGCCGCCGACCTGCTGGCCGGATATGTGACGGAAGACAAATGACCATGCTGGCAAAACGAATGGCGCAAGTGAAACCCTCGCCCTCAATGGCGGTCAGCCAGGCAGCCAAGGCGCTGGTGGCGCAAGGGGTGGAGGTTGCCGACCTCGGCCTGGGCGAGCCGGACTTCAACACTCCGGACCACATTATCGCCGCCGCCCATACCGCGGCGATGGAGGGCGACACCCGCTACACCGCCACCGGCGGAGCGCCTGCGACCAAGGAAGCGGTGATCGAAAAGTTCCGCCGCGAAAATGGTCTGGAGTTTGCAGCGGAAGAGATCGTCGTCGCCAACGGCGCCAAGCAGATCATTTTCAACGCGCTGATGGCAACGCTGGAGGAGGGCGACGAGGTGATCCTGCCCGCACCCTATTTTGTCTCCTACCCGGACATGGCGCTGATGCTGGGCGGTAAGCCGGTGGTGGTCGAATGCTGCCGTGCCGATGGGTTCAAGCTGACGCCTGAGGCGCTGCAGGCCGCCATCACGCCCAGGTCCAAATGGCTGATCCTGAACATGCCCGGCAACCCCTCCGGCGCGGTCTATTCCGAGGCTGAGCTGCAGGCGCTCGGTGCAGTGCTTGCTGATCATCCGGACCTGCTCATCCTGTCGGACGAAATCTACGAGCACATCCTGTTCGACGGCCTGGAGTTTGTCTCCTTCGGCAAGGCCTGCCCCGGCTTGCGCGACCGCACACTGATCGTCAACGGCGTTTCCAAGGCCTATGCGATGACAGGCTGGCGCATCGGCTACGGGGCAGGGCCTGCCGAACTGATCAAGGGCATGACCACGGTGCAGAGCCAATCCACCACCAACGCCTGCTCCATTGCTCAGGCCGCCACGGTTGCCGCGCTGACCGGGCCGCAGGGTGGAGTGGCGCGTTTCCGCGAAGCCTTTGAACGCCGCAGGGACCTCGTGGTGGAGGGCATCAATTCTATCGAAGGGCTGGAGCTGGATGCCCCGCAAGGCGCCTTCTACGCCTACATCGACTGCGCCGGGATCATGGGCAAGACCACTCACTGCGGCGTGCTGCTGGAGGATGACACCCAGGTCACCCAATTCCTGCTGGATGAAGCCCGCGTCGCTGCCGTGCCCGGCAGCGCCTATGGGCTGTCGCCGTTTTTCCGCCTGTCCACCGCAACGTCTGGCGATGTGCTGACCGCCGCCATCAACCGCATTGCCGATGCGGTCGCCAAGCTGGCCTAAGGAGTGATTTCATGAAGCCATTCAACCGTATTCTGATCACCGGTGCAGCCGGCCGCCTTGGCTCTGAGCTGCGCAAAGGCCTCGCGCATCTGGCCGAGCATGTGCGCATCTCCGACCGTGCCGAAATGGCGGATGTGCAGCCGCACGAAGAAGCCGTCGTCTGCGAGCTTGGCGATTACGAGGCCGTCATGGCGCTGACCAAAGATGTCGACGCCATCGTGCATTTTGGCGGCGCGCCGCTGGAGGTGGAATTCGAGACCATCCTAGACAGCAACATCCGCGGCTCTTACCACATCTACGAAGGCGCGCGGAAACATGGTGCCAAGCGGGTGATCTATGCCTCTTCCGTGCATGCTATCGGCTATCACGAAATGGAGGCGCACATCGACGCCGATAGCCCGGTGCGCCCCGACAGCCTCTATGGCGTCTCCAAGAACTTCGTCGAAAGCCTCTCGCGCCTCTACTGGGACAAGTTCGGCATCGAAAGCCTGTGCCTGCGTATCTTCTCCTCTTTCCCGGAGCCTGCCGACCGGCGGATGCTGTGGAGCTGGCTGTCGTTCCGCGACTGCGTGCAATATGTCGAGCGCGGCCTGACCGCACCGCGGCTGGGCCACACCATCGGCCACGGTATCTCGGACAACCGCCTGAAGGTGGTGGACGACAGCAAGGCGGGCCACCTTGGCTATCACCCGCAGGACAGCGCCGAACCTTTCCGCGAGGCGATGGAAGCCAAGACGGATACGCCTGACCCGAACGCACCCGGCGTCAAATACATCGGCGGCTGGTTCTGCGAGCTGGGCCACCCGGAAGACGAGGCCAAGTGATGCGTGACACCTATGATGTGGTGATCGTCGGCGGTGCAGTGATCGGCTCGGCAGTGGCCTATTTCTTGACCGCAAATCCGGATTTTGACGGCTCGGTGCTGATCATCGAGCGCGACCCGACATTTGCCCAGGCCTCGACCTCGCTCAGTTCCTCGGCGATCCGCAACCAGTTCTCCAATCCGGTGAACGTGCAGATCGGCCAGTTCGGCACCCGGTTCATCCGCAACTTCGCCGAAACCATGGAAGTGGATGGGGAAAAGCCTGACCTGAACTTCCACGAAGGCGGTTATTTGTTCCTCGCCTCGACGGACGAGCAGGTGCAGATCCTGCGCGAAAACCACGAGGTGCAAAAATCCCTCGGCGCCGATGTGGTGCTGTGGAACCCGGATCAGATCAAAAGGGCCTTCCCGCACCTGCGCGTGGATGACCTGCAGCTGGCGAGCTATGGCCAGTCGGGCGAGGGCTGGTTCTCCAATACCGGTCTGATGAATGGCTTCCGCAAGAAGGCCCGGGCGCAGGGCGCGGATTACCTGATTGATGAGGTGACGGATATCGCACGCGAGGGCGATCGCATCACCGGTGTCACCTTGAAGTCCGGCCAGAGCATCGCTTGCGGCACACTGGTCAACGCCTCTGGCCCGCGGGCGGCGCAAACTGCAGCAATGGCGGGGCTCACCATCCCAGTGGAACCGCGCAAGCGCTCGCTGTTTGTCTTTGACTGCGCTCAAACGCCCGAAGGCACCGCTGCCGTGAACAACGGCCGGCTGCCGCTGATGATCGACCCCTCCGGCAGCTTCTGCCGCCCCGAGGGCAAGTATTTCCTCTCCGGCACCGTGCCGTCCGAGGACCCGGCGGTGGACTGGGACGACTTCGAGCCGCGGCACGAGGAATTCGAACGCATCTGGATGGATCTGGCCGAACGCTCGCCTGCGTTTGAGGCGATCAAGCTGGTGAATTTCTGGGCCGGCCACTATGCCTTCAACACGCTGGACCACAACGTGATTGCCGGGCCCCATAACGAAGTGCGGAACTTCATCTTCGCCAACGGCTTCTCGGGCCACGGCCTGCAGCAATCCCCTGCAGTGGGGCGGGGGGTGGCGGAATGGATCATCTATGGCGAATTCCGCGCCCTCGACCTCAGCGAAATCGGCTATGATCGGGTTGTGAGAAACGAACCTTTCCTGGAAAAAGCTGTTATCTGATCCGCTTGCGCAGAATGCCATGACCCAAAGCCGTCTCAAACTGCCGCCGCTGAACGCCTTGAAGGCGTTCCATGCAGCGGCGCGCCACAGCTCGATCCGCAGCGCTGCGGATGAGCTTCTGGTGACACCGCAGGCGGTGAGCCAGCAGATCAAGCTGCTGGAGGACACGCTGCAGGTCACCCTGTTCGAGCGCCGCGGCCGCTCGATTGAGCCGACCGAGGCCGCAATCCTGCTGGCCCGCTATGTCGAGGCCGGGTTCGAGGAACTGGCCGAAGGCGTGCGCCGGGTTACCAACCGCAAGTACAAGGACCGGATCACCCTGAACGTCTCGCCCTATTTCGCCACCCGCTATCTTCTGCCGAGGCTGGAGATGTTCCGCGAGTTCGTGCCGCAAAGCGATCTGCGGATGACCACTATGGTCGACACTCCCGACTTCACCCGCGATGACATCGATGTGGCGGTGCAATGGGGATACGGCGGCTGGGGCGATCTGGACACCACGCTGCTGCTGAAAGACCACAAGCTGATCTGCTGCACGCAGGAGGTGGCGGCGCGGATCAAGACACCTGCCGACCTTCTGAACGAGACTCTGCTGCATCCGGTTCTGCAGAATTCCCTGTGGCGGGACATCCTGCAGTTCTTTGGGCTGGAGGCGGCGGAAGAGGCCTCGGAGATCGCCTTTCACGATGCCGCCACCATGCGCCGGGCGACGCTGTCCGGCATGGGAGTAGGCCTGATTTCCCGCGCCGATGCCGAGCGGGATCTCAGGGCCGGAGACCTTGTGGCGCCGCTGGGAACAGATACCCTGCTGGCGATGCCGCCGGAACAGATTCCCGGCTTCTACCTGGTGCTGCCGCGGGCGCACCGGCGGGTCAGCGGAGTCGGAAATTTCTGTGATTGGGTCACTGGCCAGGATTGGAAGGAGATACCGGCATGAGCGATGGAACCGCAGCGGTTGTAACCGGCGCCGCGTCCGGTATTGGCGCAGCCGTGGCGCTGCGGCTGGCGGCCCCTGGTGCCAGGCTGACATTGCACACGCGGGCGTCCGCCGGACGGCTGCAAGCGGTGGCAGAGCAGGCCCGCGCCAGGGGAGCCGAGGTGGAAACGGTCCTTGGCGATCTTGCCGAAGCCGGTACCGGCAGATCAGTGGCTGAGGCGCATCGCGAGCGGTTCGGTGCTCTTGATGCGCTGGTGGCCAATGCAGGTTTTCCATTGCTTGTTCCCTTGGAGGACATGACACCCGCTGACATCGCCTATGCTTTCCAGGGCAACAGCCAAAGCTTCTTTGAGCTGGCCCAGGCCGCGCAGCCGATGCTGGCTGTCTCCGGCCGCGGCCGGATCGTGGGAGTCAGCAGCTTTACGGCACATGTCTTTCGCACCGATATGCCGCAGTTCCCTGCTTCTGCAGCCTCCAAAGGCGCCGTGGAAACCGCCGTGCGCAGCCTGTCTCTGGCACTTGCCAAGGACGGGATCACCGTGAACTGCGTGGTGCCAGGCTATATCCGCAAGGACGCCGGAACCGCAGACAGTTTGGACGCCGAAACTTTGCGGCAAATCGAAACCCGCATTCCGTTGTCCCGTCTGGGGGAACCGGAAGACGTGGCGGGTGCCATCGCGTTTCTTCTAAGCAAGGATGCGGCTTATGTGACTGGTCAGATTATCCATGTGAACGGGGGGCTGATCTGATACGCCGGGCAAGCAGCCCTGGCTGCCGTCCCGGGGCACGCCGCCGCTGAGATCCGGTACTGCTGCCGTGCCGGGAAAAAGCCACGACGTTCAACTCCCATAGGATCGCGATCCGCCAACCCGCTCGGCTATTAGAAAACGCCGGTGCAATCAGCGCAGCGCAGAAAGCTCTTGGGGCGGAGGGTGCCTTTGGTTATCAGGCCGAACTTTTGCGAGGGTGGCGAGCCACCGTTGCAAGGCCATGCCATTGAAGGCTGCTGTTCGGGAAACGTCTGCGCCGGTGGAAAGAGAAACCTAAGCAGCCTCTACTCGGACACTTCGGCCACGAAGCAGGCAAGCCCGGAACTGCCGGCAGGCCCCTCGCGTTCTTTGCCGAATAATACTTGGCCATAGAGTGACTATTTGAAATGGTCTGGCGTGACTGCTGCGAACTCCTGTTTGCCGGAGTCAGAAGTCCTCCCACCGGACCAGGCCTTCGGTGCCTGTGGCGGCGGGCGGGGCGGAGTCGCTGTCCGCTAGGCCTTTCCCGTCATCATCCCATGCTTCGGCCGGCTCCGCCACCGCGGGGGCATCTTCGGAAGGGGCTGGGGGTGCGTCTGCCGCTGCAGGCGGCTGGCCGCTGATCGAGAAATGAGCCACCAGTTCAGCAAGCTTGCTGGCATCAGAGTTCAGCATATGCCCGGCGGCTGTGGCCTGTTCGACCATAGCGGCATTCTGCTGCGTAACCTGATCCAATTGCGTCACCCCGGAATTGATCTCGTTGAGACCGGTGGACTGTTTCACTGCACCCTCGGCAATTCCGGAAACAAGCTCCGAAATATGTGTGACCCGCGCCACGATGTTCTGCAGCGCTTTGCCAGCCTTGCCGACCAGGTCGACACCGCGTTCAACCTGCTGCGAGCTTTCGCTGATCAGCGTCTGGATTTCCATCGCCGCATCGGAGGAGCGCTGTGCCAGCGCCCGTACTTCGGCTGCCACCACTGCAAAGCCCTTGCCGGATTCACCCGCCCGGGCTGCCTCGACACCTGCGTTCAGCGCCAGGAGATTGGTTTGGAAAGCGATGTCATCGATCACTCCGATGATTTTGCCGATGTGGTTCGAGCTTTGCTCGATCTCGGTCATTGCGGACACCGCATTCTGCACCACGGTATCGCTGGACTGTGCCTCAACGCGGGCTTCTTCCATGGTTGCTTCGACGCTGCGGGCGCCTTCGGCGGACTCGGTTACTGAAGCTGTCAGCTCATCCAGCGCTGCCGCGGTCTGTTCCAGCGTTGCCGCCTGGCTTTCGGTGCGATGCGAGAGGTCGTCCGAGGCCTGGCTGATCTCAGCGGCGCCGTTGCGGATACTGCCAGCAGCGTCGACAACCTGCTGCACCGTTTCGTTCAGAGTTTCCAGTGTCAGGTTGTAGTCATGGCGGAGCTGTTCGTGATCCTTGGGAAAGGTTTCGCTGATCGGCTGCGAGAAATCCCCCGCAGACAGCCGTACCAGGCCGGCGCTCAGGCTTTCGACAACGAATTGCTGCTCCCGCTGCAATTCGTCCCGGCGCTCCTCAGCCAGCCGGGCCTGTTTCAGGTCAGCCTGCATCGACACCAGGGTCTTGCCGATCTTGCCGATTTCATCCTGCCGCGATGCTGCTTCAATCCGGGTGTTCAGATTGCCGGAGGAAACCGCCTCCATATGTTCACAGATGCGATTGATCGGTTTCGTCACCGAGCGGGCAAACAGCCAGCCCAGGAAGGAGATCGCGGCGGCACAGGACAGCGAGACAAGCAGCATCACCTGGCGCTGCCGGGCCGCGGGGGCCAGGATTTCCGCCCGGTCAAGCTCGGCGATCACGGCCCATTGAATGCCATGGAAATTGAGCGGGCCGGTTACGGCGGTGACGGTGCGGCCGTCCTCCTTTTGAACTTCCGGGTGAAACAGTTCCGCGTGGCGACCATCTGTGCCGCCGTCCGGCTGCGCCTCAGGGCCGCTGGAGAACGCCGATTCTATATAAGGCAGGTGCGGCAATTCCTCGAGCACATCGTGGCCGCCATCCAGGCGGGACGGGGTGCGGGCCTTGAAGTCCTTACCGATCAGGTAGACGTCCAGTGTTTCCAGTTCGCCGTCGAAATTCGTGGTAATCCGCGCGATCTCGTCAATGGCGATCTGAAGGGCGAAAACACCGGCAAACCGGCCCTTTTCGTCCAGGACGCGGGTCGCTGCAAAGGCGGCCGGCGCATCTTGGCTGGGTTCATAGCTTTCTATGTCCGAGAAATAGACCCGCTCCGCTTCGCCCGAAGCGGCCATCCGGAATGCCTTGGCCAAACCGGTTTCACGGTAGCGCCCGGACACCATGTTGGTGGCATAGTCGCTTTCTTTGGTGACGGAGAAGATCACGTCGCCTTCCGGGCTGATCAGGAAGACGTCGTAAAAACCCATCCGTGTCATGATTTTTTTGAACGCCGGGTGGCTGCGTTCGAAATGCAGGTCGTAGGGGGAGGCGGCCGTGGCAAACATTGACAGGTTTTGGACTTCGGATTGATCTGCGCCGCTCCGCGTCGCCCAGGTGACGCTCAAGTCCTGCATCGCCTTGGCCGTGGACGGGACCGAGGCAAGGGTCAGAATGGCAGCATCGATGCTTTTCAAGTATGCCTGCAGTGCGAGTTCCCGGTCGCGCACCATTGATTGCATAAAGACTTCGGTGTCATGGAGCACACCGCGCCGGAAGTAGTTTGTGCTGAGGGCAATCAGGATCACGGTAAGTGTCAGCGTGGTGCCGACAATCAGCAGCGGCAGCTTGTGGGAGAGCTTCAACGATTTGAACACGGCTTCCTAACCTTCTGCGGAGAGGCATACGGCGGAGTGGACCCCCGGCGCATGCTATGGGCGCAAGTTGCCCTCATACAACTTGAGATGGATTTGTGATCAGTTAACACGCCTGAGGTTTTATGATGGGTTTTCGATTTTTTATGATGCCTTCCAATTCGCTTGACCTGGAACGGAAAGCTGCGGGACGGCGGTCTGATGACAGAAACGGTCTAAACCGAAGCGGCAGAAATTAACCATTTGGGCAGCGGTGCCGGAGCGGCTGGCAGCGCCAGAAAGGCCGATCCGGCCGCTGGGCGAGCCGCTGTCCTGCTGCAAATCCGGCTGCGAATCGCTGCAGCCTGCGCCGGGCTGATGAAGCAGTCCTGGCCGCCCGTAGCGAATTCCCCCTGCTTTCGAGGCATTTCCCAGAAAAAACGCCGGACTGTTCGGGTTTTTCTGGAAATGCGCAGGTTTTTTTTGCCATGGTTAAGCATCAATAACCGGGGGGTTAGGGAATTGTTAACACTGCCGCATTCTGTCCATAGATTCGTCTCAGCCTTGCAATATTGGACCTCATTCCAGCCACACGCCTGAATGACGATGCCTTTGTGGGAAGCTGGAGTGAGTAATGAGACTTCTTATTGCTGCGATTGCGGCATGCCTGTCCTTAGGCATGCCCATTGGCGCGGCCGCGGATGACACGCGGTCAGGCGTCAGGTCGATTGAGGGGTGGGAGGCCGTTGGACGGCTGAACATCAGTAACAAGAACATGTGCACGGGCGCGCTGGTCGCGCCAGATCTGGTGCTGACAGCGGCGCATTGCCTGTACGATCCCCGGACCGGCGGCAGGGTTGATCCGGCCACGATCTGGTTCGAGGCAGGGCTGTCGGGCCGTGAGGCCGTGGCATTGCGACAAGTGGTGCGGGCGGTCATGCATCCGCAATACCGGTACCGTCCAGGCGGCAGCCATCAGATTGGCAGTGATCTTGCGGTGCTGAAGCTGGACCGTCCGATCAGCCGCAGCCGGATCCAGCCGCTGGCGATGTCGAACGGTGCCGCGCGCGGCGATGTGCTGGGGGTTCTCTCCTACACACGGCGCCACGCCACCCGCCAGAGGCTGAAGGAGTCCTGCAGCGTGCTGGCGCGGCAAAGCCGGACGCTGGTGATGTCCTGCCTGGTCGATTTCGGGGCCTCGGGCTCGCCGGTTCTGGAGCTGCGTCCGGGCCTGCCGCCGCGGCTGGTGTCGGTGATCTCCGCCAAAGCGGCAATGGGCAACCGCCGGGTCTCGATCGGAACCGCACTTGATGCGTCGCTGTGGGATCTGATGCGGCGGGCGGGTTAACAGCCCCGGCAGTGAAGATTGCGCGGCCTGCCTGCAAAAGCGAACTGGTTTACGGGTTGTTTACGGCTCGCGGAGGGCTTCGCGGGATTTGTACAGCGGCTTCAGCAGATACTGCAGAACGGTTTTTGCCCCGGTCTGCAGTTCTGCCGTGGCCCGCATGCCGGGACGGATCTCAATCGCCTGCTGGCGTTCGGTGAAGCCGGATTTATCCACGCGCACCGTCACCCGGTAAAAGGGCTCGGCGCGCGGGTTGCGCTCGTCTTCAAAGGTGTCGGCCGAGACAAAGTCCACTTTGCCGCGCAGTGAGCCATAGACTGTGTAGTCATAGGCTGAGAGCTTGATGGTGGCGTCCTGGCCGGGCTGCACGCTGGCGATGTCCTCGGGCTTGACCTGCGCTTCGACAAACAGCTCCTCTCCCAGCGGGATGATCTCCAGGATTTCCTCGCCGGGGCGGATCACGCCGCCAATAGTGGTGACGGCCAGGCTGTTGACGATGCCGGCCATGGGAGAAGTGATGATGGTGCGGTTCAGCTGATCCACCGCCAGCCGCTGTTCCTGGCGCAGGGTGGTGAGCTCGCGCAGGGTCTGGGAGTATTCCTCGGCCTGCTCCAGTTCGGCCTGGGTGCCGATTTCATTGTATTTGGCCCGGGCGTCGGTGGCGGCCTTGCGGGCCTTGTTCACCTCGATCAGCGCGACGATCTTCTGCTTGTAGAGCTGCTCCATATTGGCGAGTTCGCCGTTCAGCTGATCCAGAATCTGGCGGGCGCTGTCGCGGCGGCTGCTGAAGTCGGTCTGCCGCGCGGTCAGCAGGCCACGCTCAGAGGCCAGGATACTGGGCGAGCGTTGCGCCAGCATGTCCGGCACGGCGAATTCAAAGGCGCCTTTCATCTGCGCCTCCAGCCGGTAGCGCTTGATCTCCAGCGCGTCGATCTGGTTCTGCAGCTCGTCCGCGGCGGTGCGGAACTTGGTGTCCTGCAGCTTGGCCAGCACCTGGCCGGCGGAAACGACATCGCCCTGCCGCACATGCAGCTCGGCCAGGATGCCGCCTTCGAGGTTCTGCACGATCTGCGCGCGGGAGGAGGAGACCACCTGGCCTTCGCCGCGCACAATTTCGTCGATGGATGCAAAGGCGGCCCAGATCAGGAAGGTCAGCACCGCCGCCAGCGCCAGATAGATGATGCGGCTGGCGCTGCGCGGGGTCTCCGCGGTGCCGTAGGGGTCATTCAGAGCCATGGTCATTTGCCGTCTCCTGCTGCCAGATGCGCCAGAACCTGATCGCGCGGGCCGTCGACCACCATCCGGCCCGACTGCAGGATCAGGGTGCGGTTGGTGAGCGAAAGGATCGGCATCCGGTGGGTGGCAATCACCGCGGTCCGGCCTTCGAGCCAGCCTTCCAGGCGGCTGACCAGGGTGCGCTCCAGAGTTTGGTCCAGAGCAGCGGTGGGCTCGTCAAGCAGCACAACCGAAGGGTTCTGCAGCCACAGCCGCGCCCAGCCGATCGACTGGCGCTGGCCGATGGACAGCCCGTGGCCGCCGTCGCTGATTTCCAGATCCAGCCCCTTGTGGTGGCTGCGCACATGGGCACCGAGGCCGGCAAACTCCAGCGCCTCCATCAGCCGCTCGTCATCGCGCTCCAGCTGGTTGAGGTTCAGGTTGTCGCGCAGGGTGCCGGCAAAGAGGCGCACGTCCTGGCTGAGATAGCCGATGCCCGCCCGCAGGTCGCGGGGGTCGATCTGGGCCATATCGGTGCCGTCCAGCATGATGCGGCCGCGGTCTGGGGCGTACAGGCCCGACAGCAGTTTCAGCAGGGTGGACTTGCCCGAGCCGTTGACGCCCAGTACCGCCACTTTCTGGCCCGGGGTTATGGCGACGCCCTGAACATCCACGGTGGGTGCGGCGTCGTCGTCATAGCGGAACATGATCTCGCGCAGTTCGAACCGGCCTTCGAGCTTCTGGCGGCGCAGATAGGTGCGCTCCTTTTCCTTCTCCTGCGGGGCTTGGGCAATGGCGTCCAGCCCTTCCAGGGCTGCCTTGACGTTGCTCCAGCGGGCCAGGGTTGCAGCAAATTGGGTCAGCGGTGCCAGGGTGCGACTGGTCAGGATGCCGGTGGCGATGATGGTGCCCACGGTGAACTCGCCGGCAAACACCAGCAGGGTGCCCAGCACAACGGCGGTGATATAGGTCGCTTGCTGCACGCCCTGGGACCAGTAGGTGAGGGCGCTGGACAGCTTGCGCTGCTCGGTGGCGGAATGGGAGGACAGCGTGTTCAGCTCATCCCAAAGCCGCAGCACGCGCTCTTCGCCGCGCTGGGTTTTCACGGTGTCGAGCTCTGTAACTACCTCATGCAGCAGCCGCCCGGCCTTGGCATTGGCGCCCTGAGTCTGGCGGGTCAGGGCAATCATCTTCTTCTGCATGAAGTAGGCAGGCAGCAGCATCAGAATGCCGCCGGCAATGATCACCCAGACAACCGGTCCGGCAATCGAGGCCACCAGCAGCAGGAACACCGCGATAAAGGGAATGTCGGCGAGGGTGGAAATGGTGGAGGAGGTGAAGAATTCCCTTACCGAGCCGAAATCCCGCATCGCTGCAAACAGGCCCGAAGGCGGCAGCGGTTTCTTGTCGGAGCGCATGCCGATCAGGCGGCGCATCAGGTTGTGCTGCACCGACAGCTCGATCTGGCGGCCTGCCGCATCGGTCAGCCGCGCACGCGCCAGCTTCAGCATCGCCTCCAGCGCAATCGCCAGGAAGGCGCCGACGGCCAGCACCCAAAGCGTTGCATGCGACTGATGGGGCACCACCCGGTCGTAAACCTGCAGGCTGAACAATGCCACCGAAACCGCCAGGATATTGGCGACCAGCGAGCCCAGCATGATTTCGCCCACTTGGCGGCGGTACTTGGGGAACTCGCTCCAGAACCAATGGCCGGGGTCAATTTGCGGCGTGTGCTTGGCCGCCATTTGTTTCAGCGAGGGGCGGGCCGACAGCACAGTGCCGGTGAAATAGGGGCTGAACTCGCCCAGCGGTACCTCGGTGCGGTTGTCGGCGCAGGATGTGTCGTAAATGGTCAGCACATCTTCGGTCTGGCTCAGCACCAGCACGCACTGGCCGCCGGACATGACTGCCAATGCCGGCCAGAGCGCCGGGTTCAGGCCTTGCTTGTCCAGAATCTTCGGCTGCAGTCCAGCGGTTTGCACCGCCTTTGCCAGCGAATGCAGCGACAGGTCGCCAGGGGTCTCGCTCCACAAAAAGGCGGCAATGTCGCTGACCGGCACTTCGCTGCCCTTCAAAGCCGCCAGGGTGGCGATCAGGCTGGCCCGGTGCTGGATCCGTGCCGCAGCGCCTTCCAGCAACGAGCCGACTTCGGGCTGGCTCTCGGCTGCCTTTGCTTTCGGGGCTGAT
>NZ_JWLD01000109.1 GCF_000813725.1 Leisingera sp. ANG-Vp | reverse complement strand
ATCGACGACATCGCCTTCCAAACCAACCTGCTGGCGCTCAACGCCGGCGTCGAGGCGGCCCGTGCCGGCGAAGCGGGCCGCGGCTTTGCGGTGGTGGCCTCGGAAGTGCGGGCGCTGGCGCAGCGCTCCTCGGATGCGGCGATGGAGATCAAGACCCTGATCGGCGACAGCACCCAGCAGGTGGCGCAGGGCGTCGATCTGGTGGGCAAGGCCGGCGATGCGCTGCAGTCGATTTCCGCCCGCGTCAGCCATATTTCGCAGCTGGTCTCGGAAATTGCCGAAGGGGCCGAGGAGCAGGCCACCGGCCTGAACGAGATCAACACCGGGGTGACCCAGCTGGACCAGGTGACCCAGCAGAATGCCGCAATGGTGGAGGAGACGACCGCCGCGGGCCATATGCTGAACAGGGATGCCAGCAAACTGTCAGAGCTGGTGGCGCATTTCCGCGTGGCTGGCGGCAGCCGCACGGCGCGGCCGGCAGCGGCTGTCAAGCCTGAACCCGCGCCTGCGCCGTCAGCGCATGGCGGTGAGGACTGGGAGATCGAAGCCAGCCCGGCTCCGGCCGCGGCGGCAGGCGGCGGCAATGCCGCCCGGGATCTCTGGCAGGACTTCTGAATGATCACCGGAGGCGCCGCCCCGCGGCGCCTTCAGACTATGGCCACCAGTGCCTGCAATACTCAGGGCACCGTAAATTGACTGGGGAACCCATTGTCTTCGCGAAACTTATTGATAATCACCACTGACCGCAGCTTTGCCCGCACGTTGCAGAGCTACATGGAGTCGGCTTATCCCGGCATGAAAGTGTTTTTGGCCAACAATCTGATGATGGCCTATAATCAGGCAGAAGCTGCGCAGCCGGTTTTTGCCTTTGTCGAGGACGGCTTTACCAAGCTGCCCGAGTTTGAAATGATGATGGCGCTGTTTTCAGCCATGGACACCCGCTGGGTGTCCGTCATGGACCGGCAGGGTTCAACCCCGGCCAGGAAATCCTCGCCGCTGCTGGACGTCGGTGCGGGGATTTTCGAACTGACCAAGGCCGATCACCCCAGTCAGTTCGCCCAGTATTTCGATATGATGGTCAAGGCGCCGCGCCGCAGTGTCCGCAGCGCGCCGCGCACCGCCAACGGACGGCCGGCGGCGGCGGCGGGCGGCAACAGGAAACTGATCCTGATCGGCTCTTCGACCGGCGGCGTGGAAGCGTTGCGCAGCATCCTGGTGGGCTTTCCCTTCGATTGCCCGCCAACGCTGATCGTGCAGCACACCGGCAAGAACTTCGGTTCCGGCCTGGTGTCCCTGCTGGACCGGATTTGCCCGGCGAAGGTGCGTCCGGCCGAGGACGGTGTTTCTCTGGAGCCGGGCCATGTCTATGTGGCGGCTGGCCAACGGCGCCACATGGGGCTGAGCAGCCGCAAGCCGCTGCGTCTGCGGATGAAGGAAGGTCCGGATATTTCCGGCCATACGCCCTCTGTTGACGCTCTGTTCACTTCTGCCGTGCCATATGGAAAGGACGTTGTCGCCACCATCCTGACCGGCATGGGCCAGGACGGCGCCCGGGGGCTTCTTGAGCTGCGCAAGGCCGGAGCCAAGACCTTTGCCCAGGATGAAAAATCCTCGGTGGTCTACGGGATGCCCAGGGTGGCCTGGGATATGGGCGCCGCGCAGCAGCAGGTGTCGCTGACCCGCATGGCCGGCACACTTCTACAGGCCAGCAAGGCCTGAAAAAATCGCAGGAAGGGACCATAACTTTGACCACAGTTTTCGCAAATTCGAAATCCGTAACGGTACTTCAAGGGGAATACCGGGTTACCACGGATTCGAAGACCGTGTTCTCCACGGTGCTAGGCTCGTGCATCGCGGCCTGTATTTATGATCCCGAAAATGGTGTCGGTGGGATGAATCATTTCCTGCTGGCCAACGCCCGCCAGGGCGGCGCGGCCAATGCCCGCTACGGCATCCACGCAATGGAACTGCTGATCAACGGCATTATGAAGAAGGGCGCGATCCGCTCAAATCTGAAAGCCAAAGTTTTCGGCGGCGCCAAGATGTCTGCCAATCTCTCGGATATCGGCGCATCCAACGCTGACTTCGTGCAGCGCTTCCTGCGTGATGAAGGCATTCCGTGCATTTCTTCCAGCGTTGGCGGAACGTCGGCAAGACGGGTGCGCTTCCATCCCTGTTCCGGTGCTGCCCAGCAAACCCGCGTGCAAGACGACCGGCAGCTTGGCGAAATGGAAAAGCGCGCTGCGGCCCGCCCGGCGCCGGTCCCGGCTCCGGCAGCCGGCGGCGCCGGCGCGGTCGATCTGTTCTGATCAGGCGGCGGCAAACCGGACTGCAGGCGGGGCGGCGTCCCGCCTCGCCTGTCCGGTGCCAAATTCCATTTGCCCGTGCCCGCTGGCGGAGGTAGTCCCTTAGGGGATATGAATACGCACCGGGCCCTGGCATCCTTTCTGCAATCTCTGGCGCGCTGGCGGCTTTGGCTGGCGGCCGCGGCTCTGGCTGCCGGGCTGACGCTCCCGGCGGGCGCCCAGGTCACTGTGTTTGCGGCTTCCAGCACCAAGACGGCGCTGGATGAAGCCGCCGCGCGGTTCGAGGGCATCTCTGGCGAAGCGGTAACCCTGTCTTATGCGGGCTCTCCGGCGCTGGCGCGGCAGATCCAGCTGGGCGCTCCGGCAGATGTCTTCATTTCAGCCAATCCCGGCTGGATGGATGTTCTGCAGCAGGAGGGCCTGGTGGATCCGTCCTCCCGCGTAAACCTGCTGGAAAACCGTCTGGTTCTCGTCGCTTACGGCAGCGATACGGCGCAGCTGGACCTGGCTGAGGCAGATCTGGCCGGGCTGCTGGGCGGTGGAAAGCTGGCCATGGCGCTGGTGGATGCGGTGCCTGCAGGGATCTACGGCAAGGCTGCTCTGTCGGAGCTGGGGCATTGGCCGGCAGTTGCGCCGCATGTGGCGCAGGCTGCCAATGTGCGCGCGGCGCTGGCGCTGGTGGCGACCGGAGAAGCGCCGCTGGGGGTGGTCTTTGCCACGGACGCCAGCGCAAGCAGCGATGTTTCGGTGGCGGCGGTCTTCCCGGAAGAGAGCCACCCGCAAATCATTTACCCCGCTGCTGCAGTCCTGAACGGCAACAGTGAAACGGCCCGTGCCTTTCTTGCCTATCTGCGCAGCTCCGAGGCCCGGGATATCTTCAGGCGCCATGGTTTCGGGGTGCCGGAACAGTGACCGGAATGGCAGCATGGCTGGGACCTGAGGAATGGCAGGCAGTGATGCTGTCGCTGCGGGTCTCGTTCTGGGCGACGCTTGCCGCGCTGCCGCTGGCGGTCTGGATGGCTTTTGTGCTGGCCCGCGGCCGGTTTCCGGGCAAGCAGCTGCTGAACAGTGCGGTGCATCTGCCGCTGATCCTGCCGCCGGTGGTGACAGGATACCTGCTGCTGCTGCTCTTCGGCACCAAGGGGCCCATTGGCGGCGCGCTGCAGCAGATCGGCATTGTCTTAGCCTTCCGCTGGACCGGTGCAGCTTTGGCAGCCGGGATTATGGCCTTCCCGCTGATGGTGCGCGCCATCCGTTTGTCGGTCGAGGCGGTGGATCCCAATCTGGAACAGGCCGCGGCGACGCTGGGAGCCTCGAAGCTTTGGGTCTTTGCCACGGTTACCCTGCCGATGATCCTGCCGGGTGTTATCGCGGGCACGGTGCTGGGGTTTGCCAAGGCAATGGGAGAGTTCGGCGCCACAATTACCTTTGTTTCAAGCATTCCGGGGCAAACACAGACCCTGCCGTCTGCAATCTACACTTTCCTGCAGGTGCCCGGCGGCGAAACCGCTGCGCTGCGGCTGACGCTTGTGTCCATCGCCGTGGCGCTAAGCGCGCTACTGCTGTCCGAACTGCTGGCCCGCCGGATAGCTGCGCGGGTGGGAGGGCGCTGATGCTGACGGTATCGCTGCAGCATGCGCTGCCCGGTTTCGGGCTGGATGTGGAATTTGAGGCGCCGCCAGGGGTCACCGTGCTGTTTGGTCGGTCCGGCACAGGCAAAACCACTGTGATTCAAGCGGTTGCAGGTCTTCTGCATCCAGATCGGGGGCGGGTGGCTTTGAATGGCGATGTGCTGTTTGACACAGCGGGGCGTCACTGGCTGCCGCCGCACAAACGCCGGATGGGCTATGTGTTCCAGGAAGGCCGGTTGTTCCCGCATTTGACGGTGCGCCAGAACCTGCTGTTCGGGCAATGGTTTGCCCCGCGCGGTGCCAAGCGGGAAAGCCTGGGCCGGGTGGTTGAGATGCTGGGTATCGGGCCGCTCTTGCAGCGGCGGCCGGGAGCGCTTTCGGGCGGCGAGAAACAGCGGGTGGCGATAGGCCGGGCGCTGCTGTCGGCGCCGCGGATGATCCTGGCTGATGAGCCTCTTTCGGCGCTGGACGAGGCGCGCAAGGCGGAGATTCTCCCGTATTTTGAGCGGCTGCGGGATGAGACTGGCATCCCCATGCTTTATGTCAGCCATTCCGCAGCTGAAGTGGCCCGGGTCGCCACCACGGTTGTGGTGCTGCAGGATGGCCGGGTGCTGCGGCAGGGCACTGCTGCCGAAGTGCTGAGCGATTCAGCTGTCCTGCCAACCGGGGTACGTGCGGCGGGCGCATTGCTGGAAGCGCGGGTTGCCTGCCACCACGCGGATGGGCTGACCGAGCTGGATGCAGGCGGCGTGCCATTGTTCCTGCCGCAAATCGGCCAGCCGCCAGGCAGCCCGGTGCGGGTGCGGATCTCGGCGCATGAGGTAATCCTGTCGCGAAAACGCCCGGAAGGGCTGTCGGCGCTCAACATTCTGCCAGGAACCATTGAGCATATCCGCACCGGCGGCGGTCCTGGTGCGATGGTAGCGCTGCAGACGCCGGCCGGACGGGTGCTGGCGCGGGTGACCAAGCGCTCGGCCCAGGCACTGGCACTGGTGCCGGGGGCGGATTGCTTTGCGGTGGTCAAGACTGTCTCCATCGCACCCGAGAATATTGGCGGAACCAGGTAAAGTGGCCGGCACCTTCAAAAATAGCAAAACAATCCTTCATGTATTCTTGATACGGAAATAAGTTCGGTTGCGCCGCGTAGGCCGTTATCAATGGAGGCAGCAGTTCAGCAGGAAAGGCAGCCGATGACCAAACGATCCTACTACGCACCGGAAGGCGGTCTGCCGCCGCAAACCCAGCTGCTGACCGACCGCGCGATGTTCACCGAAGCCTATGCGGTGATCCCCAAGGGCACGATGAGCGATATCGTGGCCAGTCTCATGCCGTTCTGGGACGACGCGCGCTTCTGGGTGCTGTCGCGGCCCCTGTCCGGTTTTGCCGAAACCTTTTCCCAGTATATCGCCGAGGTGCAGCCCGGCGGCGGCAGCGACCGTCCGGAGACTGAGCCGGGTGTTGAGGCGGTGCTGTTTGTGGTGCAGGGGGCGATGACGCTGACCATCGATGGCACCGCGCACGAGATGGGGGAGGGCGGTTATGCTTTCCTGCCGCCGCAAGCCGTCTGGAGCCTGCGCAACAACGGTGATGCGCCTGTGCGTTTCCACTGGATCCGCAAGGCGTATCAGGCGGTTGCGGGGCTGGACGCGCCCGAAGCCTTTGTCACCAGCGACAAGCACGTCGATCCGACCCCGATGCCGGAAACCGAGGGCAAATGGGCCACCACGCGGTTCGTGGATCCGAACGACCTGCGCCACGACATGCATGTGACGATTGTCACATTTGAACCCGGCGCAGTGATCCCCTTTGCCGAGACCCATGTGATGGAGCACGGGCTTTATGTGCTGGAAGGCAAGGCGGTTTACCGGCTGAACCAGGACTGGGTCGAGGTCGAGGCCGGCGACTACATGTGGCTGCGCGCCTTCTGCCCGCAGGCCTGTTATGCCGGCGGGCCGGGCAAGTTCCGCTATCTGCTGTACAAAGATGTGAACCGCCACATGCCGCTGGCGCCGCTGCGCTAAGGACGGGCGCTGCCCGGCTTGTCAGCCGGGCGGGGTCTCATCTGCCGCAGGTGCGCCCAATCCATAGGAGAGTTTCTGCGCGGCGTCCTTGACCAGGGCGCCGATGCCGCTGATGCCGCCATCCGGCATCCGGGCAGTGGGGCCGGAGATGGAAATCCCGGCCAGCACCTCGCCCTGCATGCCAAAGACCGGCGCCGCGACACAGCGCATGCCCGGCGCTTTTTCCTCATCATCAAACGACCAGCCGCGCTGGCGGATCTGGGCCAGATCTGCGCACAGGGCCTCCGCGGAGGTCAGGGTTTTCTCCGTGAACCGCTCCAGCGCCCGGCCGCGCAGGAAACGGGTGAGCTGATCATCTTCAAAACAGCTGAGCAGCGCCTTGCCGATGCCTGATGCGTGCATCGGCGAGGTTGTCCCCGGCGGGAAGAAAGCGCGGATCGACTCATGGGTCTCCACCTGGCTTACGAACATCACGTCGCCGCCGCGTTCGATGCCGAGGTTTGAGGTCTCGCCTGTGGCCTCCATCAGTTCGCGCATCACCGGCCGGGCGCGTTCAATGACGCTGGAGCGCCGCAGGAAGGCGGAGCCAAGGCGGAACGCCATGGCACCGATGTGCCAGGTCTGGCTTTGCGGCTCCATCTCGACAATCTGGCGCGCCTCCAGGGTGGAAAGCACCCGGTACATGGTGGCTGCCGATTGATCGAGCGCTGAGGAAAGCTCCGTCAGCGTCATGCCGCTGGCGCCAGCCAGTGCGTCCAGCACATCCAGCGCCCGGTCAAGCGATTGAATGGTGGCCGGCTGGCTGGCGGAATCAAAGCTTTTCGGGCGGCCTTTGCGGCGCGGCGGCTGGGGCATTTTCAGGCCTTCCTTGGCAATTCAAGCAGCAGCTTCTGAATAATTATGAAAATCACTTCTGTACAGTGAAAAAACTAAAGCACTTGAAATAATGTCATTTTTCTCTGCCATGCCAGTTTTTGAAATCTTTTTTCAAAAAAATTCACCTGCGGGCAGCTTCCCTTTACTGTGAAGGAAATCGCCACAGGAGGGCACGAAATGAGCTTTCAAAATCCGGTTTTCATCCCCGGTCCGACCAATATGCCCGAAGCGCTGCGCAAGGCCGTGGACATGCCGACGCTGGACCACCGCTCGCCGCTGTTCGGTCAGATCCTGCACCCGGCACTGGCCGGGGTGAAGAAGGTTCTGAAAAGCGAGAACGCCGAGATTTTTGTCTTCCCGTCGACCGGAACCGGCGGCTGGGAAACCGCGATCACCAATACTCTGAGCGCCGACGACAAGGTTCTGGCCGCCCGCAACGGCATGTTCAGCCACCGCTGGATCGACATGTGCCAGCGCCACGGGCTCGACGTTCAGATTGTCGAAACCCCCTGGGGCGAAGGCCTGCCAGCGGACCGTTACGAGGAAATCCTGACCGCCGATACCGCGCATGAAATCAAAGTGGTTCTGGCGACCCACAACGAGACTGCCACCGGCGTCAAATCCGACATCGCCGCTGTCCGCCGCGCGTTGGATGCGGCCGGCCACCCGGCGCTGCTGTTTGTCGATGGCGTGTCCTCCATCGCCTCGATGGATTTCCGCATGGATGAGTGGGGCGTCGACATTGCCGTCACCGGCTCGCAAAAAGGCTTCATGCTGCCGCCGGGCCTGGCCATCGTTGGCTTCTCGCCCAAGGCGATGCAGGCGGTGGAAGCCGCGACCCTGCCGCGCACCTTCTTTGATATCAAGGACATGGCGCTTGGCTATTCCAACAGCGCCTACCCCTACACGCCCTCTGTCGGCCTGCTGAACGGTCTGAACATGGCCTGTGGTATGCTGCTGGACGAAGGGTTGGAGAATGTCTTTGCCCGCCACTACCGGATTGCCGAGGGCGTCCGCGCTGCGGTTCGCGCCTGGGGGCTGGAGCTGTGCGCTGTGTCGCCGGACGTCTACTCCGACAGCGTCAGTGCCATCCGCACGCCGGACGGGTTTGACGCCAACAAGTTCGTGAGCCTGGCAGCCGAGAAATACGGTGTCGCCTTCGGCACCGGCCTGGGCGAGGTCGCGGGCAAGGTGTTCCGCATCGGCCACCTGGGCAGCCTCACCGACGTGATGGCGCTGTCGGGCATTGCCACCGCCGAAATGGTCATGGCCGACCTGGGGCTGAATATCCAGCTGGGTTCCGGTGTTGCAGCGGCGCAGGACTACTACCGCGGCAACCAGGCCTCCAGCACCAAGGCTGCCGCCTGATGAAGGATACCGCGATGTATATCCCGACTTATGAGGACATGCTGGCTGCGCATGAGCGCATCCAGCCCCATATCCGACGCACGCCAGTGCGCACCTCTGCCTTTCTGAATGAGCTGACCGGTGCGGAGCTGTTCTTCAAATGCGAGAACTTCCAGGAACCGGGCGCCTTCAAGGTGCGGGGCGCAACCAACGCGGTGTTCGGGCTGGACGAGACGCAGGCAGCAAAGGGTGTGGCGACACATTCCTCGGGCAACCATGCCTCCTGCCTGTCCTACGCGGCGATGCTGCGCGGTATTCCCTGCAACGTGGTGATGCCGCGGACCGCACCGCAGGCCAAGAAAGACACCGTGCGCCGCTATGGCGGCAGGATCACCGAGTGCGAGCCCTCGACCAGTTCGCGCGAGGAGACCTTTGCCAAGGTGCAGGCCGAGACCGGCGGCGATTTTGTGCATCCCTACAATGACCACCGGGTCATCGCGGGGCAGGGCACGTGCGCCAAGGAGTTTGTGGAGCAGACCGATGGCCTCGACATGGTTGTGGCCCCCATCGGCGGCGGCGGCATGATCTCGGGCACCTGCCTGACGCTGTCGACGCTGGCACCGGAAACCCAGGTGATTGCGGCAGAGCCGGAGCAGGCAGACGACGCCTACCGCAGCTTCAAGGCGGGCTACATCATCGCCGATGACGCCCCCAAGACCATCGCCGACGGGCTGCTGGTGCCGCTGAAAGACCTGACCTGGCATTTCGTCTCCAACCACGTGAGCGAGATCTACACCGCGTCAGATCCCGAAATCATCGATGCAATGAAGCTGATCTGGAAGCATCTGCGCATCGTGATGGAGCCGTCCTCGGCGGTGCCGCTCGCCACCATTCTGAAAAACAAAGACGCCTTCGCGGGCAAACGCGTGGGCCTGATCGTCACCGGCGGCAATGTCGACCTGGACAAGCTGCCCTGGATGAACAGCTGATTTTGGGAGTTAAACTCATGAACGTGCAGACAAATTTCGAAGAGCTTGAAGTTGGTTATGACATCCCGGCGGTTCCGGGCATGGCCGAGGCCGACATTCAGACCCCGGCGCTGATCCTCGACCTGGACGCGCTGGAGCGCAACATCAAGAAGATGGGCGACTATGCCAAGGCGCACGGCATGCGCCACCGGGTGCACGGCAAGATGCACAAGTCGGTGGATGTGGCCAAGCTGCAGGAAACTCTGGGCGGCGCGGTTGGCGTCTGCTGCCAGAAAGTGTCCGAGGCCGAAGTTTTCGCCCGCGGCGGCATCAAGGACGTGCTGGTTTCCAACCAGGTGCGCGATCCGCGCAAAATCGACCGTCTGGCCCGCCTGCCGAAGCTGGGCGCCCGCACCATCGTCTGCGTCGATGATATCGAAAATGTTGCCGACCTGTCGGCGGCGGCGCAGAAGCACGGCACCGAAATCGAGGTCTTTGTCGAGATCGACTGCGGCGCCGGCCGCTGCGGTGTGACCACCACTCAGGACGTTGTGGCGATTGCCAAAAGCGTCGATGCAGCCGAGGGGCTGAAGTTCTCGGGCATCCAGGCGTATCAGGGGGCGATGCAGCACCTGGACACCTATGAGGCGCGCAAGGAGAAGCTCGATATCGCCATCGAGATGGTCGAAAACGCAGTGCAGGGCCTGAAGGCGGTTGGCCTGGAGCCGGAACTGGTCTCGGGCGGCGGCACCGGCTCTTATTACTTCGAGAGCAACTCGGGCGTGTTCAACGAACTGCAGTGCGGCTCCTACGCCTTCATGGATGCGGATTACGGCCGCATCCTGGACAAGGACGGCAACCGCATCGACCAGGGCGAATGGGAAAACGCCTTCTTCCTGCTGACCCAGGTGATGAGCCACGCCAAGGCCGACAAGGCCATTGTGGATGCGGGCCTCAAGGCGCAGTCGGTGGACAGCGGCCTGCCCTTCATCTTTGGCCGCGACGATGTGGAATACATCAAATGCTCCGACGAGCATGGTGTGGTCGCAGACCCCTCGGGCGCTCTGAAGGTTGGCGAAAAACTGCGGCTGGTGCCCGGCCACTGCGACCCGACCGCCAATGTGCATGACTGGTACGTCGGCGTCCGCAACGGCAAGGTCGAAACCGTCTGGCCCGTCTCGGCCCGCGGCAAGGCCTACTAACTGAACCATCCCCGAACTGGCGGAGGTGCGCATGCCGCCCTCCGCCGGCTTTTTGCTGAGGAGAACCAGACATGTATATCGTTCCGGAAAAGGAAATTGCAGGCCTGATGACCCGTGAAGCCGCGTTCGATGCGGTTGAGAAGGTCTTTGCCTCCATGGCGTCCGGTGATGCCTATAACTTCCCCGTGGTGCGCGAGGCGATCGGCCATGAGGATGCGCTTTACGGCTTCAAAGGCGGCTTTGACCGTGCGGGCCTGACGCTGGGCCTGAAGGCCGGCGGCTACTGGCCGAACAACCTGGAAAAGCGCGGGCTGATCAATCACCAGTCCACCGTGTTCCTGTTCGACCCGGACACCGGCAAGGCCAAGGCGATGGTGGGCGGCAACCTGCTGACTGCGCTGCGCACTGCCGCGGCGTCCTCGGTCTCGATCAAGCATCTGGCCCGCAAGGACGCCAAGGTGATCGGCATGATTGGCGCGGGCCATCAGGCCAAGTTCCAGCTGCGCGCGGCGCTGGAGCAGCGTGAGTTTGAGAAGGTCATCGGCTGGAACCTGCACCCGGACATGCTGCCGAACCTGCAAGAGGTTGCCGATGAAGCGGGCCTGCCATTTGAGGCGGTGGAGCTGGACGGCATGCGCGAGGCGGATGTGATCATCTCGATCACTTCGTCCTTCGACGCGATCCTGAACGCAGGTCAGGTCAGCCCGGGCACCCACATCGCCTGCATGGGCACCGACACCAAGGGCAAGCAGGAAGTGGACCCGCAGCTGCTGGTGGCGGCAGATGTGTTCACCGACGAGGTGGCCCAGTCGATCACCATCGGTGAAGCGCAGCACGCGGTAGCGCAGGGGCTGATCCAGGAGGCGGACGTGGCTCAGATCGGTGCGGTCATCAACGGCACCAACCCTGGCCGCACCTCGGACGATCAGATCACCCTGTTCGACGGCACCGGCGTCGGCCTGCAGGACCTGGCCGTGGCAGCTTCGGTTGTTGATCTGGCCGTGGCGCAGGGCATCGCGATTGAGGTCGATTTCTAAGCCTCAGCCAGAAACACATTCTGCAATTCTCCGCATAGCGGATCAGCAGGAGAGAGGTGTACCTCTCTCCTGTTTTTCTTTTGGAGGATACCGAACATGTTTCTGGGCTTGAGTCTGCTGGTGGTTGGGGTGGTGCTGTGCCTGAACGGTGTCTGGCAATTCGGCCGCATCGAAGACCGGGAAATCTGCCTGATCAATTTTGCCGCGGCGGCTGTCTTCTTTGCCATCGTCCTGATGATTGCGCTTGCCGCGCAGCAGCCGGCGGATCTGCTGGACGCAGGCATGACACTGCTGTTCGGCACCACGTACCTGTGGGTTGGCTACAACCGCCTAGTCCCGTCCAGCGGCGCGGGGCTTGGCTGGTTCAGCGGTTTTGTGGCGCTGACAGCTGCACCGATGGTGCTGCGGGTGCTGGCGCAGGCAGACGGGCTGTTCGATATCTGGCTGGCCGCCTGCTGGGCCGCTTGGTCCGGATTGTGGTTTCTGTTCTTCCTGAACCTTGCCCTCAACCGCGGCAGCAGCTGGGTGACGGCCTATGCAACGCTCTTGTGCGGGATCTTTACCGGCTGGCTGCCCGGGCTTGCGGTTCTGCCCGGGCTCGCCGGCTGAACAGAAAAGCCGGCCCGTTTCAGGGGCCGGCCTTCTTGGTGTTGCAGGTATAGCCTGGCGTTTGGATCAGGCGCGGTCCTCTTGCGGCAGCGAGCCTTTGCCGTGGCCGCTCATCCCGCCCGAGACTTCCTCGGTGGCCTCATCGGCCAGTTCTTCCGGCAGGATCAGGTTCAGCACGATGGCAATCAGTGCGGCGGGCAGGATGCCCGAGGCGGCCAGGATGCGCAGGGTATCGGGCAGATACTGCAGCGCGTTCGGGGAGCCGGGCTTCAGGTTCATCACCTCCAGTTGCAGGCCAAAGCCGATCGACAGCGCGATGGCGAAGATCACCATGTTGCGGCGGTTCCAGACCACATCCGACAGCATCGAGACACCGGCCGAGACAACCATGCCGAACATCACGATCACGCCGCCGCCCAGCACCTCGATCGGAATGGTGCGGATCACCGCGCCGACCTTGGGGATCAGGCCGCAGATGATCAGGAAGATCGCGCCGATGGTGACCACGTGGCGGCTCATCACGCCGGTCATGGCAATCAGGCCGACGTTCTGGCTGAAGGAGGTGTTCGGCAGGCCGCCGAACAGGCCGGCAATCGCGGTGCCGACGCCGTCAGCATAGGTCGCGCCCTGGATTTCCTTGTCGGTCGCCTCGCGGCCAGCGCCGCCTTTGGTGATGCCGCTGACATCGCCGACGGTTTCCACTGCGCTGACAAAGGACATCAGGCAGAAGCCGATCACTGCAGCTGTGGTGATCTCGATGCCGTATTTGAAGGGGTTCGGCAGGCCAAAGGCTGCTGCGCGGTCCCAGCTCTGGCCGATGCTTTCAAAGGTGACGAGGCCAAAGAACATCGCGTAGACATAGCCGACCAGGATGCCGATCAGCACCGCCGAGACAGACATCATGCCGCGGGTGAAGAACTTGAGGCCAAGGGTTGAGAACACCACCACCAGCGCCACCGACCAGTTCAGCAGGCTGCCGTATTCTTCCTTGCCAAAGGCCTTGGCGGGCACGCCGCCGGCAGCGTATTCGATGCCCACCCGCACCAGGTAAAGCCCGATCATCAGCACCACCAGGCCGGTGACCAGCGGCGGCAGGGCAAAGCGGATGCGGCCGATCACGGTGCCAAGGGCAGCGTGGAACAAACCGCCGACCAGCACGCCGCCAAAGATCGCGGGCAGCGCCTCGACGCCCTTGCCTGCGACCAGCGGGATCATGATCGGGATGAAGGCAAAGCTGGTGCCCTGCACAATCGGCAGCCGGGCGCCCACAGGCCCCATGCCGATGGACTGGAACAGCGTCGCGATACCGGCAAACAGCATCGACATCTGAATGAGGTAGCTCATGTCCGGGAAGCCCTGCGCGCCGGCATCCGAGCCAAAGCCAAAGCCGGCGGCGCCGGAGATGATGATGGCGGGTGTGATGTTCGAGACAAACATCGCCAGCACATGCTGGATGCCCAGCGGTACTGCCGTCATCAAGGGCGGGGTATAGTTGGGATCGCGCAGCTGTGCCGGCGACCCAATGGAAGTGTCAGCCATGAGGTCGTTTCTCCTGTCGGTCATGGGGATCTCGCCGCTTCTTGTTGTTATGCGAGCGGCTTCAGGGGTTTGCGGTTAGTCTGAGACCACTGTGAAAGGCTCCTTGAACCAATGTTCTTCGAGGTTCGGCGTGGTGCCGATACGGTCCACCACGATGTATTGTCCGGGCGCGCCCAGGGGCGCGAGCACCCCGTGCCAGGTGCTGCGGTGCAGGTTGATGGACTGGCCCGGCTGGCTGATGAAGGCCTTCAGGCTGACCGGGGTGCCGTCATCATCATCGGCGACAACAACCAGCATCGGCACACCGCTGACCGGCACAAAGGCCTGGCTGCCTTCGGGATGGCGCTCCACCATGTCCACCTTGTGCGGCAGGTGGCGGGCCTGGGCATCAAACAGGCTGATGCCGGCCCGGCCGTCCGGGCCGAAATCCAGGGCTGCACGGTCGTGGTGACGGCCGCACATGCCCTGATTGATCAGCTTGTCCGGTGCGCCGTTCACTTCGATCACATCGCCATAAGGCGCAAAAGCCTCCGCCGTCAGCGGCACCGCTGTCAGCCAGCGGCTCATGGCAGCAGGTCCTGCAGGCGGAACTGGGCAATGCGCTCAACCTGGCGGCAGGCCTCGTCGAACTCGGTTGCCCGGTCGTTATGGATGCGGCGGTGGAAGGCCTCCATGATCGAGGCCTTGTTGTGGTCGCGCACAGCAATGATGAAGGGGAAGCCGTGTTTCTCCACATATTCGGTGTTGAGCCGGGTGAAGCTCTCGCGCTCGTCATCGGTCAGCATGTCGAGGCCGGCACTGGCCTGTTCCGAAGTGCTTTCTGCCGTCAGACGGCCCGCAGCCGCCAGCTTGCCCGCCAGATCGGGGTGCGCGGTCAGCACGCCAAGGCGCTCTTCCTCAGACGCGGTGCGGAAGATCCGGCACAGCGCGTTGTGGACACCTGCGGCGCAGTCATGCGCCGGGCCCAGCTCCAGATCAAAGGCGCGGTCGGCAATCCAGGGCGAATGCTCGAAGATCGAGCCGTAAGCGGAGACAAATTCCTCCCGGCCCATCCGGCTGGGGCGGACGCGCTGTTCGGGCGCATGGGTGGCGGCCCAATGCTCAGCGATGTCGATGCGGCGCGGGCACCAGACGTCCTCGAAACTTTGGATGTAGTCGATAAAGCGCTTGAGGCCCGCGATCTTGCCCGGACGGCCGACCAGCCGGCAGTGCAGCCCGATGGTCATCATCTTCGGGGCACCCGCCTCGCCCTCGGCATAGATCACATCAAAAGCATCCTTCAGGTACTGGAAAAAATGCTCACCGGTGATCCAGCCCGGCGAATTGGCGAAGCGCATGTCGTTGGCTTCCAGCGTGTAGGGAATGATCAGCTGATCACGGCCGCCGGTTTCCAGCCAATAGGGCAGATCGTCGTCGTAAGTGTCGGAGATGTAGTCGAACCCGCCTTCCTCAGCCACCAAACGCACGGTGTTGGCACTGCAGCGGCCGGTGTACCAGCCGCGCGGGCGGTCGCCGGTCACCTCGGTATGCAGGCGCACGGCTTCGGCAATCGCGGCACGCTCCTCTTCCTCGGGCATGTCCTTGTGCTCGACCCATTTCAGGCCGTGGCTTGCGATTTCCCAATCCGCGTCCTTCATCGCCTGCACCTGTTCAGGCGAGCGGGCCAGCGCAGTGGCAACCCCATAGATGGTCAGCGGAATGCCGGCGCCGGTGAACAGCCGGTGCAGCCGCCAGAAACCGGCGCGGCTGCCGTATTCATAGACGGACTCCATGTTCCAGTGGCGCTGGCCGGGCCATTGCGCCGCACCGGGGATGTCGGAAAGAAACGCCTCGGAGGCCGCATCCCCGTGCAGGATGCAGTTCTCGCCGCCCTCTTCATAGTTCAGAACAAATTGCACGGCGGCTTTGGCCCCATTGGGCCACTGCGGGTCAGGTGCGGCAGCACCGTATCCGCGCAAGTCACGAGGATAGCGCGTCACGTCAGGTCTCCTGTCTTTTGTTCCTTATAGAACAGAATAATCCGGGTAGGCTTTCAGTAAATTTTTGAAAGAACTTTTTGACTCTTGCCGCTGTATGGGGCGGGCTTAACCAAGCATACCTAAGGAAACGGACTGATAGGAGGCTGAGATGGCCGGATTTCTGACCACCCACGTGCTGGACACCGCCCGCGGCTGCCCGGCGGAAGGACTGAAGATCGACCTTTACCGGATCGAGGGCGGCGAGCGCATCCACCTGCGCAGCCTGACTACCAATGACGACGGGCGCACGGATGAGCAGATCCTGCCGGCAGGCGAGTTCGCCACCGGCACCTATGAGCTGGTGTTCCACGCCGGCGGCTACCTGCGGGCCACCGGTCAGGCCGGCGCTGATCCTCTGTTCCTGGACGAGGTGCCGCTGCGCTTTGGCATGAGCGAAGCGGACAGCCACTATCACGTGCCGCTGCTGCTGTCGCCCTACGGCTATTCCACCTACCGCGGCAGCTGATCCCCGAAATACCTCCTCCTCCCGCTTGGCATCTGCCGGCGGTTCCCGTCCCAGGCAACTGGGGCGGGCTTTTTTATTCAGAAGGGAGGGAGGCCTGAATGTGATCCACCATGAAGTCCATGAACAGGCGCACCTTGGGGTCCTGATGGCGGCGGTGGACATAGAGGCAGGCCATCTGGATCGGAATCGGCGGCTCCTCTGCCAGCACCGGCACCAGCCGGCCTGAGGCCAGATGCTCGGAAATCTCAAACACCGGCTTCAGGATGATCCCGTGCCCGTCCAAGGCCCAGCTGGTCAGAACATCGCCGTGGTCCGATTCAAACGGCCCGGTGACCGTCACCCGCTTGACGCCGTCGCGGCTGCGCAGCGGCCATTGAAACTCCGGCGCACCGGGATAGCGCAGGTTCAGGCAATCATGCGCCTCGGTCTTCAGCTCGTCGCTGCTGGCGGGCTGGCCGCGCCGTTTGATGTACTCAGGCGAAGCGCAGAGCACCCGCGGGCAATCGGCAATCTTGCGGATGCGCAGATTGGAATCTTCCGGCACGCCCAGGAAGAAGGACGCATCCAGCCCCTCGGCAGCCAGGTCCAGTTTGCGGTCCGACAGACGTAGCCGGATTGAAATCAGCGGGTAGGCTTCGTTGAACTTTGGCACTGCAGGCGCAATCAGCCGCTGCCCCAGCCCCAGCGGCGCCGCCACATAAAGCGTGCCGCGCGGCGTTTGCGTGACGCTGCTGATATCGGCTTCGGCCTCATCCACCGCTTCCAGGATCTTGACCGCGCCGTGATAGAACAGGTTGCCTTGTTCGGTGGGATTGAGCAGCCGCGTGGTGCGCTGGAACAGGCGCACGTTAAGGTGTTCTTCCAGCTGCGAAATCCGTGACGACGCCACCGCAGCCGAAATCCGCATGTCGCGCGCTGCGGCGGACATGTTGCCAAGTTCATAGACGCGGACGAAAGTGCGGATATTGTCGAGATAGGCCATTCACGTATTCTTTGTGTTATTTTGAAACAGCTTGGGTTTTTTACCTAATACATGAAAATAGCGGCATGCTCTAGTGTCCTTGCCAAAGCTTATGAGGAGAGAACAATGGAAGAGCTTGTGATCATGTGGGACTGGCTGGGCTTTGCGGTCCGCTGGCTTCACGTCATCACCGCCATTGCCTGGATCGGATCGTCCTTCTACTTCGTGGCGCTGGACCTTGGCCTGCGGAAGGTTCCGCATCTGCCGGTCGGCGCGCATGGCGAGGAATGGCAGGTCCATGGCGGCGGTTTCTATCACATCCAGAAGTACCTGGTGGCGCCGGAGAACATGCCGGACCATCTGATCTGGTTCAAATGGGAAAGCTACGCCACCTGGCTGTCGGGCGCGGGCCTGCTGATGATCGTCTACTGGGCGGGCGGGGAGCTGTACCTGATCGACTCCAGCAAGGCCGACCTGGCCCTGTGGCAGGGCATCCTGATTTCCGGCGCATCGCTGACCGTCGGCTGGATCATCTATGACTTCCTGTGCAAATCGCCTCTGGGTGAAAAGCCGACTTTCCTGATGGTGCTGCTGTTCGTGCTGCTGGTCGCCATGGGCTGGGGCTACAACCAGATCTTCACCGGCCGCGCGGTCATGCTGCACCTGGGTGCCTTTACGGCTACCATCATGACAGCAAACGTCTTTTTCATCATCATGCCGAACCAGCGCATTGTGGTGAAGGACCTGCAGGAAGGCCGCACGCCGGATGCCAAATACGGCAAGATCGCCAAGCTGCGCTCGACCCACAACAACTATCTGACGCTGCCGGTGGTGTTCCTGATGCTGTCGAACCACTACCCGCTGGCCTTTGCCACCGAGTACAATTGGCTGATCGCAGCGCTGGTGTTCCTGATGGGCGTGACCATCCGCCACTACTTCAATAGCAACCACGCCGGCACCAGCAACCCGACCTGGACCTGGCCGGTGACTGCCCTGCTGTTCCTTGGCATCATGATCCTGAGCCATGCGCCGCTGCAGCAGGACACCTATGAAGAATCCGAGGCGCGGGAGCTGACCAAGACCGAGCAAATCTTTGCCAGCAACCAGCATTTCGAGGATGTGATGAATGTGGTGCCGGGCCGCTGCTCCATGTGCCACGCGCGCGAGCCCTTCTATGAGGGCATCCGCCGCGCGCCCAAAAACGTGCTGCTGGAAACCCCTGCGGATGTGGCGAAATACGCCAAGGAGATCTACCTCCAGTCCGGCGTCACTCATGCGATGCCACCCGCCAATGTCAGCTATATGGAGGAGGATGAGCGCGCCCTGATCCGCCGCTGGTACGGCAGCGCTTCCAAGGATCTGCCGTTTGCGCTGGCTTCAAACTGATCCAGCTCTGCTCTAAAACCGGGAACGGCTCTGCCCTGCGGCAGGGCCGTTTTTCTTTGGCACCATGCGTGCACCCCCTGTACACCGCCTGTGCACCGGGCAGCCGCCGGAAGGAGGGGATGCTACTCCCCGGCCTCGCTGCGCCGGAAGGCCGTCAGCCCGTGTTTCACTGCATAGTCCACGAACAGGCGGATCTTCGGATCCTGCAGTTTCCGGTGCGGGTAAAGGCATCCGAAAATGGTCGGCTCCGGCGGCGTGTCCGGCAGCACCTCTACCAGCGCGCCGGAGCGCAGATGGGCCGCCACATCAAACCGCGGCTTGTTGACGATGCCGCGCCCGTCCAGCGCCCAATTGGTCAGCACGTCGCTGTCGTCGGCGTCGTATTTGCCCGAAACCTCCAGCTTGCGCGGACCTTCGGGCGTTTCCAGCGTCCAGTAGTATTCGGGCGAGCGCGGGTAGCGCAGCAGCAGGCAATTGTGTCCGGTCAGCAGGTCCTCCGGTACCTGCGGGGTTCCGTGGCGTTCCAGATACTCCGGCGCCGCGCACAGAACACGGGTACAATCGGCGATCTTGCGCATCTTCAGGGTGGAGTCATGCGGGGTACCGATAAAAAACGCCACATCCAGCCCGTCTGCCAGAATGTCGACCTTGCGGTCCGACATCCGCATGCGGATTTCGGTGGCGGGGTAGTCCTCGACAAAGGCAGGCACCAGCGGCGCAATGATGCGGCGGCCGACGCCCAGCGGTGCAGTCACCCGGATCACCCCGCGCGGCGCCTCGGAGAACTGCGAGACCACCGCCTCGGCGTCTTCAATCGATTCGAGCACCTTCTTGGCTTCCGCATAAAACAGCTGTCCGACCTCGGTCGGGGTCAGCGATCTCGTGGTGCGGTTGAACAAACGCACGCCAAGATGCTTTTCAAGCTCCTTGATCCGCTTGCTGGCCACCGCCGGCGTCAACCTCAAATCGCGCCCGCCAGAGGTGATGCTGCCCAGTTCGACGACTCGGGTAAAGACGCGCAGGGATTCCAGATAAGACATGTTTAACAGTCCTTTGCGGGGCGCACTTGGCGCTTGGGCCTAAGATCAAACGGCGGTATTCCTGCCGGTTCCGGCACCTATTAGCCTAACCATTTTCAACAGGGTGTTGAAAGCCTTTCGCGATTGCAGCCGTTAACCGTGGCAGTCAGACAAGGTAAAAATAAAGCAACAGATTCAAAAGCTGTCTAGCGACGACTTGGAGGCCAGATGGAACATCAACACGACATCCGCTTTCTGCTGAACGGGCGGGAGCACTCGGTCAAGGACGTGAAGGCGACCACGACCCTGTTGGATTTCCTCCGTCTGGAACAGCGCCTGACCGGCACCAAGGAAGGCTGCGCCGAGGGCGACTGCGGCGCCTGCACCGTGCTGGTGGGCCGGCTGCATAACAGCGCCCTGCGCTATGAGGCGGTGAACGCCTGCATCCGTTTCCTGGCCTCGCTCAACGGCTGCCACGTGGTGACGGTCGAGCATCTCTCCGGCCCGAACGGGCGGCTGCACCCGGTGCAGCAGGCGATGGTCGAATACCACGGCAGCCAGTGCGGCTTCTGCACCCCCGGTTTCGTGATGTCGCTGTATGCGCTGTGGATGGAGAACCCGCAGCCGACCGAGGCGCAGGTGGAAACCGCCGTGCAGGGCAACCTGTGCCGCTGCACCGGCTATGAGCCGATTGTGAAGGCGGCCCTGGCAGTGAACCAGTACGGCACCCCGGCCAATGACTACCTGACCACCGAACGCAACAGCCTGACCGCCAAGCTGAAGGCGATCCAGCCCGAGACCCGCGTGGTGACCGGCCCCGAGGACGACCGCGCCATCCTGCCGCTGGATGCGGCGGATTTGGCAGACGTGCTGGCTGAGAACCCCAAGGCAACCATCGTCGCAGGCTCCACCGATGTGGGTCTGTGGGTCACCAAATTCATGAAGCCGATTTCTCCGGTGGTGTTTGTTGCCCATCTGGAAGAGCTGAAGGCGGTTGAGCTGACGGATGAGGCGCTGATCATCGGTGCCGGCGTCACCTATACCGAAAGCGAAGATGCCATCCGCGATGCCTTCCCGCATCTGGGAGACTACTGGGACCGCATTGCCGGCTGGCAGGTGCGCAACATGGGTACCATCGGCGGCAATATCGCCAACGGCTCTCCCATCGGGGACACCCCGCCGGTGCTGATTTCCTTGGGCGCTGAAGTAACCCTGCAGAAAAAGGGCGGCAGCCGCACCCTGCCGCTGGAGGACTTCTTTATCGACTACGGCAAGCAGGACCGCGAGCCTGGCGACTTTGTGGCCTCGATCCGCATTCCGCTGCGCCGGGACGGGCAGATCGACGCCGCCTACAAGATCTCCAAGCGCCGGGACGAGGATATTTCCTCGGTTGCGGCAGGCGTCAGCGTCACCGTGGCCGATGGCGTGATCACCTCTGCCCGCATCGCCTTCGGCGGCATGGCGGCAACGCCGAAACGCGCCGCGGGCGCCGAAGCGGCGCTGGTTGGCCAGCCCTGGGGCGAGGCCGCGTTTGACGCGGCAGCGGAAGCGGTGAAGCAGGACTTCACGCCTTTGAGCGACTGGCGCGCCTCTGCCGAGTACCGCGCGCTGTCGGCCAGCAACCTGCTGCGCCGCTTCTACCTGGAAAACGAGGGGGGAACCGCCGGTGCCGTCCGGCTGGCCGTCGCCTGAGGAGGATTTGAGATGAAAGACCATCAGACCATCAGCGGCGCCGTGCATCATGACCGCCAGCACGACAGTGCGATCAAGCATGTAACCGGCCGCGCCGAATACACCGACGATATCGCCGAACCCTATGGCACGCTGCACGCTTACTTGGGTGTCTCAACCGTGGCGCATGCCAATATCAAGGGCATCGACCTCACCGCTGTCCGTATTGCCCCCGGCGTGGTGGATGTGCTGACCGCGGATGATGTGCCCGGCGTCAACGACATCAGCCCCACCGGCAAGCATGACGAGCCGGTGTTCCCGACAGAGAAGGTGGAGTTCCACGGCCAGCCGATGTTTGCGGTGATTGCCGAGACCCGCGATGCCGCCCGCCGTGCGGCTGAGCTGGCGCAGGTCGACTACGAAGTGCTGCCGCATGCGCTGGACCCGGTCCAGGCCCAGAAGGCGGGCTATCCCATGGTCACCGATCCGCTGAAGCTGGAGCGCGGCGATGTGGAAGCGGGCCGCAAAGACGCCCCCCACCGCATTCAGGCGCAGATGACCGTCGGCGGCCAGGACCACATGTATCTGGAAGGCCACATCGCCTTTGCCATCCCCGGCGAGGATGAGGATGTCACCGTGCATTGCTCCACCCAGCACCCCAGCGAAGCGCAGCATATGGTGGCGCATGTTCTGGGCGTGGCAAACAACGCGGTGACCGTCAACGTGCGCCGGATGGGCGGCGGCTTTGGCGGCAAGGAAAGCCAGATGAACCTGTTCTGTGCGGTGGCTGCGATTGCCGCGAAGAAGCACAACAGACCCGTGAAGATCCGCCCGGACCGCGATCAGGACATGACCGCCACCGGCAAGCGCCATGACTTCGTGATCGACTATGACGTGGCCTTTGACGATGAAGGCCGCATTCAAGCGGTCGAGGGCGGCTTTGCCGCGCGCTGCGGCTATTCCTCGGACCTGTCCGGGCCGGTCACGGACCGGGCGTTGTTCCATGCGGATAATGCCTATTTCTACCCGAACGTGCTGCTGAAAAGCCGTCCGATGAAAACCAACACCGTCTCCAACACCGCCTTCCGCGGCTTTGGCGGCCCGCAGGGTGTGGTCGCTGCCGAACGGATGATCGAAGAGATCGCCTATGCCCTCGGCAAGGACCCGCTGGATGTGCGCAAGGCCAACTTCTATGGCGAAGAGGGCCGCGACCTGACCCCTTACCATCAGAAGGTGGAGGACAATATCCTTGACCGGCTGATTGGCGAGCTGGAGGAAAACGCCGAGTACCGCAAGCGCCGGGAAGAGATCATCGCCTTCAACAAGGAGTCGAAGATCATCAAGAAGGGCATTGCGCTCACCCCGGTGAAATTCGGCATCTCCTTCACCGCGACCTGGTACAATCAGGCGGGTTCGCTGATCCATGTTTACAATGATGGCTCGATCCACCTGAACCATGGCGGCACCGAGATGGGGCAGGGCCTGAACACCAAAGTGGCGCAGGTTGTGGCCGATGCCTTCCAGGTCGATTTCGAGCGCATCAAGATCACCAAGACCACCACCGAGAAAGTGCCGAACACTTCGGCCACTGCGGCCTCGTCCGGGTCGGACCTCAATGGCATGGCAGCGCTGGATGCGGCGGAGCAGATCATTGCCCGGCTGACCAAATTCGCGGCGGAGAAGTATGAAGTCACTGAGGCGGAAGTCGAATTCCTGCCCAACCGGGTTCGAGTTGGCGGCGAAGTCATCCCCTTCGACACACTGGTGAAAGAGGCCTATATGGCCCGCGTCCACCTGTCGGCGGCGGGCTTCTACAAGACGCCGGAAATCCACTGGGACCGCGCGGCGGGCAAGGGGCAGCCGTTCTTCTATTACGCCTATGGCGCGTCCTGCTCGGAAGTCTCTGTCGACACCCTCACCGGCGAATACCGGGTCGAGCGCACCGACATCCTGCACGACGTGGGCCGCTCGCTGAACCCGATCCTGGACAAGGGCCAGGTGGAAGGCGCCTTTATCCAGGGCATGGGATGGCTCACCACCGAGGAGCTGTGGTGGGACGGCGAAGGCCGCCTGCGCACCCATGCACCCTCGACCTACAAGATCCCGCTGGCCTCTGACCGGCCGCGCATTTTCAACACGCAGCTGGCTGAATGGTCGGTGAACAAGAAACGCACCATCAAACGGTCCAAAGCCGTGGGCGAGCCGCCGTTCATGCTGGGCATTTCGGTGTTCGAGGCGCTGTCGATGGCGGTTGCCAGTACCGCGGATTACACGGTCTGCCCACGCCTGGATGCGCCTGCCACGCCGGAGCGCGTGCTGATGGCGATCGAAACCCTCAAAGGGCAGGGCTGAGCTATGGCCCGCCGCCTCTCCCTTCGGGACTTTCTGGCCAGCCACAAACATGTGGTGCAGGTTGCGCTGACCCGCGTCCGCGGTTCCTCCCCGCGCGAGGCCGGCACCTGCATGTTTGTGGCGGCGGAAGGCCTGTGGGGGACCATTGGCGGCGGCCAGCTGGAATATATTGCCATCGACCACGCCCGGCGGATGCTGAAGCAGTATGTGATCAGCGATACGCTGGATGTGCCGCTGGGGCCGGAAATCGGCCAGTGCTGCGGCGGCCGGGTGGAAATGTCGCTGGCGCAGATGCGCCAGGCTGACCGCGACAATGCCATTGCCCGCCAGCAGGCCGAGGAACAGGCGCTGCCGCATGTCTATGTGATGGGCGCTGGCCATGTGGGCCGGGCGCTGGCGGATCTGTTCCAGCATATGCCGGTGCGCTGTATCCTGATCGACCAGCGCGCTGAAGAGCTGACCCTGTGCAACGCGGATGTGGAAATCCGCCAAAGCGCTATCCCTGAGATCGACATCGCCACCGCACCAGCGGGCAGCGCCTTTGTTGTTCTCACCCATGATCACGCGCTTGACTTCCTGCTTGCCTCCGCTGCCCTGCAGCGCGGCGATGCGGGCTATGTCGGGCTGATCGGATCGGCCACCAAGCGGGAGAAATTCCGCCGCTGGTGCCGGGACCATTGCGACGGGCTGGGAACAGACCGTCTCATCTGCCCCATCGGGGCAAGCGGTAGCCGCGACAAGCGGCCCAGCGTCATCGCGGCCTTCGTGGCGGCGGAAGTGATCGCTGATCTGACCTCTGAAACTGCCGCGTCCGCTCCAGCACGGAGCATGGAATTGCCCGAACCGGGCAAGCAACCGGACGCAGAGGGAGACACGGCTGGAGCATTCAGCCGTTAAGGACTGCGTCCTCTTGACAGGAGGAGGCCGCCATGACCGGGCGGAGCTACACGTACAAACTGTTCGCGCGGAATGACTTCAGTGCATTCTGGGCGCTGTTCACCGACAACCTGATCAACCTGATCGTGCTTTCGGGCATCTGTCAGTTTGTCTTCAACATGCCTGCCGACATCGTGTTCGGCCGCATCGTGCCTGGCGCCGCAGTGGCGATCCTGGCCGGTATCGCGGTCTACACCTGGATGGCCAAGTATATCGCAGAAAAAGAAGGCCGCGACGTGACCGCGCTGCCTTATGGCATCTCGACACCCGTCATGTTCGTCTATCTGTTCGGCGTGATCGGCCCGATCTACTGGTCCACCAATGACGCGATGCTGGCCTGGCAGGTGGGTATCGGCGCGGGCTTTATGGGCGGCATCGTCGCCGCAATGGGCGCCATTGTTGGCCCCTGGCTGAAGCGCGTGACCCCGCGTGCGGGCATGCTCGGCACCCTCTGCGGTATTGCGCTGGTGTTCATCGGCACTGTGCCGCTGGCAACGATCTTTGAGGATCCGTTCATCGGATTTGCCTCGATGATCATCATCCTGTGGGGCCTGGTGGGCCGCCACCGGCTGCCGTTCAACATCCCCGCGGGCCTGCTGGCGCTGATCGTCGGCACCGTTGTGGCGCTGGGTATGGGCAAGGCTTCGGTCTCGTTCGACGGCGTGGGCGTCTACCTGCCGATCCCGTATTTCGGCGACCTGATTGCCGGTATCCAGCATCTGTTTGCCAACCCGGAGCTGTTCCTGGTCCTGGTGCCGGTGCAGATCTACAACTTCATTGAGACCATGAACAACGTTGAAAGCGCCGAAGCCGCGGGCGACCACTATCCGGTTGGCGTCTGCCAGGTGACCGACGGCGTTGGCACCATGATCGGTGCGGTCTTCGGCTCGCCGTTCCCGACCACCGCCTATATCGGCCACCCGGCCTATAAGCGGATGGGCGCGCGCTCGGGCTATATCATCGGCGTTGGCCTGGTGATCCCCTTTGCCGCCTTCTTTGGCCTCCTGGCGTTCCTCAACAACCTGATCCCCGTGGCCGCTGCCGCGCCGGTGCTGGTGTTTGTGGCGCTCAGCCTGGTGACCAATACCGCGCATTCGGTGAAGACCGATCATATCGCCGCGGTGACCATTGCGATGATGCCGCATGTCTCTGCCTTCCTGGTGGTGAAATGGGGCGCGCTGGCCGGAGCCTTGGGCGCACTGGGTGCCACCGGCATGGCCCAGCTGGGCGATCCGGAACTGACCGCAGCGCTGCTGCAGCAGGGCGCGCACTACGAGGGCCATCTGGCGCTCAGCCAGGGTGCGATCCTGACCGGCCTGATCTGGGGCGCCATCGTTGCCAGCGTGATCGACGGCGACTTCCGCAACGCGGGCGGCTTTGCCCTGGCGGCGGCGGGCATGGCGCTGGTGGGCGTGATCCACTCGGCCAGCCTGCATTGGCCGGAGTTCAGCGGCATTGCCCTGGGCTACCTGATCGCCGCAGCCTTCCTGTTCATCTACCCGATCTTCCACAAGGCGGATGAGGCCGAGGAAGCAGAAGAGGACGGCGCCAAGCCCCACGTGCCGCATCTGCCGGCGGGCGAATAACCTCAAACTCACTCACGGAACAGGGCAGGGGG
>NZ_JWLD01000108.1 GCF_000813725.1 Leisingera sp. ANG-Vp | reverse complement strand
TATCCATTCTCCCATGGACTTCCTGGTTCGATGAAGGCTGTTTTCGCACCAACCGCCTCAATCCAGGCCCTGACGTCCTTGGCAACGAACTCTGGGCCATTGTCACTTCGGACATAGGCTGGAGGCCCCCGCAGAATGAATAGATCGGTCAGGGCGTCGATTGCGTCGGTCGAGTTCAGCTTCCTCTTCACCCTGATTGCCAGGCATTCCCGGCTGAACTCATCGAGGATGTTCAAGGTGCGGAACGCCTTGCCGTTTTCAGGGGAAATGATCCCCCGGATCATTTCCTGATCCTTCAAACTCAGTGCGGCAAGGCACGAAGTCGTAGCTCCAGACGTGGTTGCGGCTTTCCGGTCTAAGGCGGATGCATGATCCGTCGTTCAGCCAAAGCCGCCCCTTCTTTGGTTGCTTCGGTGGCACTTTGAGCCCCTCTCGCCGCCACAGGCGTTCGACACGGCCGTCGCCGATCTGCCATCCGGCGTCCCTAAGCAGCACTGCAACCCGGCGGTAGCCATAGCTGCCGTATTGCCTGGCCAGTTCAATCATGTCCGCCACGAGCCGGTCTTCATCTTCCCGGCTTCGCGGTTGATACCTTTGTGTTGACCGATGCTGCCCCAGCACCCGGCAGATCCGGCGTTCCGACACTTTCATCTCGCTGCGTATCAGCTCGATGCAGGCGCGCCGACGGGCGGGGCTCAGAAGTTTCCCCGGGCCGCCTCCTTCAGGATGAGTTTGTCCAAGGTCAGGTCCGAGACGGCTTTCCGCAGCCGTTCGTTCTCCTTCTGAAGCCGTTTGAGTTCTTTCAGTTGGTCGGTTCCCATTCCGCCATACTGTTTGCGCCAGCGGTAGTAAG
>NZ_JWLD01000107.1 GCF_000813725.1 Leisingera sp. ANG-Vp | reverse complement strand
GCCGGGCAGCGCCCGCCCCGCCCCGTCAAACCGGAGGTTTGCTTTCAGCAAAACGGGCGGGCGCTTCACGCCCACCCCGGGCCGGGCGCTGCCCTCAGCATTGCGTGGCAACCGGACCCACATTTTGCCAGCATGCTGGAAGGCTCACTTAGATGCTGAAACATTCACTACTCTTGTCTGCACTGCTGACCGCATCAGCGGCGCAGGCCGAGGCGCCGCGGCTCTCGGGCTACATTGGCGCCGAGGCCACCTATTTCACCAGCGAAGGCCTCTATCCGGGCCAGCTGGAAGACTTCCAGGGCAGCTTTGTCTTTGCGCCGGAACTGCGCTGGCGCTCGGACGACCGGGACACCCAAATCCGGTTCAGCGGCTTTGCCCGCTGGGACAGCGAGGACAGCAACCGCACCCACTGGGACGTGCGCGAAGCCTATATCCGCCGCCAGATGGGTGACTTTTCGGTGCTTCTGGGCGCCAACAAGGTGTTCTGGGGCGTCACCGAAAGCCGCCATCTGGTTGATGTGATCAACCAGCTCGACCTGCTGGAATACACCGACGACGACGCCCGCCTAGGCCAGCCGATGCTGGAACTGTCGCTCAGCAAGAACTGGGGCACCGTTTCGGCCTTCTTCATGACCGGTTTCCGCGAGCAGGAGTTCCCCGGCACCGGCGGCCGCCTGCGCGCACCGCTGGTGGTGGATGAAAGCGCGGCCACCTATGGCCACAGCTCCGAGGAATGGGCACCGGACACCGCCCTGCGCTATTCAAACACTTTCGGCAGCGTCGACCTCGGCCTCTCGGCCTTCCAGGGCACCTCGCGCGAACCTCTGCTGCTGCCAACTGCTGGCGGCACAGCACTGCGGCCCCATTACGCCCGCATCTGGCAGACGGGGATCGACGTGCAGTGGACTGGCGACGCAGCCCTGTGGAAGCTGGAAGCCATCCGGCGCGGCAGCGAAGAGTTCGAGACTTTTGAGGCCGCGGTCGGCGGCATCGAATACACCGTCTATCAGATCGGCGGCAGCGACGGCGACCTGGGGCTGATTGCCGAATACCTCTATGACGGCCGCGGCGCCGGGGCGCCGGTCACCGCCTTTCAGGACGACGTCTTCCTTGGCGCCCGCTGGACCGCCAATGACAGCAACGACACCAGCCTGCTGGCGGGCGGTTTTTATGACCTTGAGGACGGCTCGACCAGCTTCCGTGCCGAGTTTGAACGGCGGCTGGAGAACGGTCTGCTGCTGAAGGTCACCGGCCAGGGCTTCGGCCACACCGACGCCGCCAATCCGCTGGATGCGCTGCGCGAGGACGACTTCCTGTCGGTGTCCCTGGAGCACCATTTCTGACATCTGCCCCGGACCGCTGAGGCCCGGGGCAATTCACTTGCCCTTGATGCGCACGGAATAGGTGGTCTTGGCCCCTGCGGGCGGCGGCGGGAACGGCGCTGCCCGGCGCACCTGTGCCAGCGCAATACTGTCCAGCTTGGCAGAGCCCGAGCTTTTGGCAATCCGCGCCGACCCCAGGGCGCCGCTGCCGGTGATGGTGAAGCGCACCAGCGCCGCACCGCGGATATTCACCTTCTGCCGTTTCGCCCGCATCACCCGCCGCAGCACCTGGCCGCGGTAATTGTCTGCTGCAGCATTGCCCTGCTGCTTGGCGGCGCCTGCCGCCGACGTTGCCTGCCCCGCGTTTTTTGCTGAGGTACCCGATGCTGCGCCTGCCTGTGCATCCGCCTCAGTAGTGTTGCCGCGCCGTTGCGTCTGCCGGGGCTTCGGCTGGGGCTCAGGCACAGACGCAGGTTTGGGTTCGGGCTTGGGCTCTGGCAATGGCTTGAGGACTTCCGGCTCAGGCACGGTTTCAGCCTCTTCGAGCTGCGGCTGCTCGACAGGCTCCGCCTGGGACTGAGGCTGTACCGGCATTTCAGCCTGCTGTGTTTCCGTGGGCGCGATTTGCGCGGCGGGCAGAAGCGGTTCGGCATTGGGCACTGGAGCCTGCGCGGCCACGGTCTCTGCCTGCTGAGTTTCAGCTGCCGGCGGCTGCGCCGGTGCTGCGGGTTTCTGAACCGGCCGCGCCGCGGCCTCAGCTGTTTCAGCCTCCAGAAGCTCTCTGGCTGTCTCGGGCACATCCGTGCCCTGCACCAGATCCGCAAAGGCAAATCCTTCAGCGGCCAGCCCCGTGTTGCCGCCCGCCTGCTCTGCCTGCTCCCCGCGGGCCATATAGGCAAAACCCGCGTGTGCCGCGGCGGCAGCAAACACCGCGGCCAACGCCATCAGCCGGGATTGCGGCACCCTCATTGCAGCGCCCTTTCCGAAACCAGCAGCACCCGTTTGGCGCCCGCCGCGCGCAGTGCATTGCCCAGCTGCACCAGCTTGCGCGCAGGCAGGTCCCGGTCCGGCACAATCCGCACCGCTTCGCGGTCCTCATCAGACAAAGCCGCGGCATAAACCGCTGCATCCGGCAGCACTTCACCGCGCAGCGTAAGCCGGCCATCGGCATGCACCACCAGCGCATCCGGCGGCTCGCGGCCTTCCAGATCCTTCGCCTCGATCAGGGTCACATCCTTGTCGAGCGGCACCGCAAGCGTGCCTGCGATCATGAAGAAGATCAGCATCAGAAAGACGATGTTGATCAGCGCGATCGTCGGCTCCTTCTGCGCAGCTGCCGGCGGTTTGATGCGCATCAGCCCAGCACCAGAGTTTGCAGGTTTTCCACCTGCCGCAGCTGCGACAGCAGGTCGACGAGCCGCTGCGAGGACGCATCCTCCCCGGGGCTGATCAGAACCAGATGGCCGCCGCCCGCCTGCGGCTGCAGCTTGATAAGATCGGCGATGCGCTCCAAATCGGCAGGCTGGCCGTTCAGACTCAGACTGTCTTCATTCAGCGAGACAAACAGCATCTGCCGCTCACCGGCGCCGGCTCCCTGCCCCGCCGCCATCAGCTCTACTTCGCCGAATTTCGAGAAGGTCGAAGTCAGCATGAAGAACAGGAGCAGCAGGAATATCACGTCGATGAGCGAGGTCATCGACAGCCGCCCGCGTTTGATGCCCTGCAGCTTAACGGCCATGCGCCACCCGCAGTTCTGCATGGCTGCCGGCCTGGCCCGAAGGCGCAAAGACAACCCGCAGGGCCCGGTTGGCAAAGACCCGTTCGCGCTGCATCCGCCCGGTCAGCCAGCTGAGCACCAGCGAGGTCGGCATCGCCCCCGCCAGCCCCGCCGCAGTGGTCAAAAGCGCCACCCAGATACCGCCCGCCAGCAGCGCGGGATCCACCGAAGAACCCGCCGACTGCAGCTTCTGAAAGGCTTCGATCATGCCCAGGACGGTGCCGAACAGCCCCAGCAAAGGCGCCAGCTGCGCCACCATATCCAGGGCACCCAGCCCGCGCTCCAGTTTCGAGAACCGTTCCTCGGCCTCGGCATCCGCCCGCTCGGCCAGCAGTGGGCCGGTGCCAGCCTCCCGGCCGCCGTCCAGCGCCAGGCGCATCACCGGCACCAGATAGGATTTGCTTTGGCCAAGCTTGTGCAGGGCGGCATCAGCCTCGCCCCGGTCCCAGGCGTCCACCGCAGCGGCCAGGGCGCGGTGCTGGCCGACCCGCGCCGCGCGGTACTGCCAGATCTTGTAGAGCACCAGGGCAGTCGTCAGCACCGAGACCGCCAGCAGGAGCAGAACCACCGGGCCGCCTAGCTCCAGCACCTGTGCCAAGGCATCCTGAACAACTGTCATCCGGCCAGCTCCATCACCTTGCTGCTGAGGGTGAGCCCGCGCGAGCAGGCGCCTTCCGGCAGGCCCTCGCCCGCGCAGGTGTCAGCCCCGTTGATCAGAACCCGGCTGATGCCTTCGCAGGCCTGCGGGAACTGGAACTGCCGCACGCGCAGGCGCCCGGCAGGAAGATCCTGAAAGTCGAGAAGCGTGAGCCGCGCCACCTGCCCCCGGGCATCGAACAGGACGGTTTCATAAACCGCCTTGCCGATGTCCGCCGCGTGGGCGTTTTGCACCACAAAGGACAGCTTGCAGGCCTCGCCTGCCGGTTCGGCCGCACTCAGTTCGATGGACACCCCGGGTTTGGCGGCCCCGCCGGCCGCCGCAGAGTTTGCTGCCGCCAGCACAGCGGCCAGCAGCAGGGGTTTCACGGATTTCAGTCCAAGTGCCATGTCACACCTCTCGGGTTTTGCAATGGGATCAGAAGGTTTTGGCCAGGGTCAGCTTGAAATTCCGGCCAGCGGCATCGCGCGAATACAGGCTGGGCCGGTAGTCGCGGTCAAAGGCGTTCTCGATGCCAAAGCGGACCTCGGTGCCTTCCAGCACGCCCGACTGCGGCTTGTAGGTGGCACGCAGGTTATGCACCCCGTAACCGGCAACCGCATCGCCCGCGGCATCAAAGCCGGATTTTGCAGCCACCAGCTCCCAGCTCAGGTCCAGCGTCTCGCCAAACCGTTTGCCCAGGGTCAGGCGCAGGTCGTCGGCCGCCAGATTGCGCCAGCGCGACACGGTGCCGTTCAGGAACTCCTCGCCTTCCGGCAGGTTGGCGTTCAGATCGGCATAGAAGCCCGAGTCCAGCGCATAGCTCGCCTCGATCTCGATACCGCTGGTGTCCACTTTATCCAGCGGCACAAAGGCAAAGAACGGAGGCGTGGAAAGGGTGACGGTATCCACATAAGAGGTGATGTCGCGCAGGCGGCTCTGGTAATAGTTCACCTTCACCGCAAGGCTGTCGTTTGCGGTGAACACATCTGCCGCTGCATAAGACGCGCCGATTTCATAAGTGTCTGAGCGCTCCGACACGCCGATCCGGGCCGCGTTGTCCAGATCGTCGATGACCGGCAGGTTCTCGGTGTAGGCAGCGCTGCCGAACAGGGCAAAGCCCGAGTCAAACTCATAGCGCAGCGACAGCCCGCCCATCAAAGCAGACGCATCGTGGTTCTGCGAACCGTCGTGCGCCTCGATCTCCTGGCTTTCATAACGCAGCGCCGGAGTGGCGGTCCAACGCCCGATGGAGATTTCGTCGACCGCAAAGATAGCATAGCGCTTGGCGGTGCCGCCCGGCGCTGCGGAGGCATCAAGGCGCTCGCGCCGGCTGACCTCAACCCCGGTGCGCAGATCATGGGTCAGGGCGCCAGTGGTGAAATAGCTGCCGTTCTTGACCGTCAGTTTGGTGGTCTCATAGCGGTGGTCGGCGTCCTGGGTCGCACTGCTGAACGGATCGCCTGCAGTGCCGCTGCGAACGCAGGCCGGGTCTGCGCTGACCACGCCGCCGTCATCGCAGAAGGCGCTGCCCGCGATGTAGGACTGGTCGATCTTCTGATCCGAATAAGTCAGGTTCACGTCCAGATTGACCAGATCGTTGCCGGCCGGGTTCCACTGATAGCGGATACCAGCGACGCGGTTATCAATCCGCCTGTCGACATTGCCAAAGCTGGTGTCGGTGGTGCCGAACCCGTCATAGGGCACGTCTTTCTCATCATTCACGCTGTCATTCAGCGAGGCGGTGATCGAGTGCTCGCCCGCGTCGCCAAAGGTGTATTTGCCCTTGATCAGGTAGGAGGGCGTGCGCGACTGGGTGTTGGCGGTGAAATTGCCGTCGCCATCGTCATACTCCGCGGTGTCGCGCAGTGTGTAGTTCAGCAGCAGCTCGAAGTTTTCGGTGGGCTGCCAGGCCAGGATCGAGGATGTGGCAAAGCCTTCTCCGTTGCTGGTGGCCTGCAGGGTCTGGCGGAACCGCATGCCGATTTCGCCGCCGGTGAAATCGGAGGCGTCTTTGGTGTCCAGTTTGACAAGGCCGCCAATGATGCCGGAACCGTATTCAAAACTGCCGACGGTGCCGCGGATGACCGAGACTTCCTTGTACAGCTCCGGGTCGGTGAACAGCTGGGTGCCGATCCGGTACAGCTCCTCGGACCCGGTGGTGGCGCCGTCGATGATTACCTGAACCTTCTGGTCGGTGCCAAAGCTGCTGGTGGCGCCGAATCCGCGGATGTTGATACCCGCGCCGCGCGGCGTGTTGCCGTTCACAAGGTTCACACCAGGCACCGAGTCGATCAGTTCGCCGATTGTGCCCGCCTGCCGGTCGTCGATTTCTTCCTGGTTGATGACCGTCAGCGGCACTGCGGTGCCGGTCTGCACCTCGCGTTTGCCGGCCCCCAGCTCAACCGTGCCCAGGAAGTCCTCGTCTTCGATAACATCCTGCGCCGCCAGGCTGCCTGCACTGGCCATCAGGCCCAGCACCGACACGGTGCTCAGCAGCCGCCACCCCTTTTGGTAAGTCCCCATCTCGCGTCCCTTCGCATCTCATTCGTTCTTAGAACCGGATGCTTGCGGCAGGGCTGGCGTGGTCGTTTGTCTGGTGATTTCCGCGGAATCACAAATTCCGCTTGAGCCTGTTAATAAAGGTGATAAAAACAGTCAACAAAAATTAACACACCGTTAACCACGGTGGCCAGCCGCTGCGCTCTTTCTGCCGCCGCCAGCCCTTTCCCGGACATCCCAGCTGAAAGGGCTGACATGACAGATTCTCCGATGGCGCCGGCCGCGATCCGCGCAGCCCGTGCTGAACACTCAAACCTGCGCGACCGCGACTTTGCAGACAAGTTCGGCATTTCCGAAGGCCAGCTGGTTGCGGCCTATGCGGGCAAAGGCGTGACCCGCATTTCTGCCCATCCGGACGGCATCATGCCGCGGCTGGCGTCTTTGGGCGAAGTGATGGCGCTGACCCGCAACCCATCCTGCGTGATCGAGAAGGTCGGGGTCTACGGCAACTACCACTCCGGCCAGCACGCCTCGATGATCCTGAACGACGCCATCGACCTGCGGCTGTTCCCCAAGCATTTCGTCTCTGCCTTTGCGGTGGAGCGGCAGACGGACAAGGGCACCAAACGCTCGATACAGATCTTTGACGCGGCGGGTGATGCGGTCCACAAGGTGCATCTGCGCGAGGCCTCGGACCTGCAGGCCTGGGAGCAGCTGGTGGCAGAACTGGCGCTGCCGGAGCAGAGTCAGGACCTGACGGTGGAACCGCGCAAACCCGCCGAGCCGCCCAAGGCCAATCCGGACAAGGCCGATGCGCTGCGCCGCGAATGGGCCAGGATGACCGACACCCACCAGTTCCTGCGGCTGACCTCCAAGCTGAAGATGAACCGGCTCGGCGCCTACCGCATCGCCGGCGCCCCGCTGGCGCGGGAACTGACCCCTTCCGCAGTCAATGAGATGCTGTTTGCAGTGCGCGACCAAGGTGTCGAGGTGATGATTTTCGTAGGCAACATGGGCTGCATCGAGATCCACGGCGGCCCCGTGAAGACCCTGCGCGAGATGGGGCCCTGGCAGAACATCCTCGACCCCGGCTTCGATCTGCACCTGCGGCTCGATCATATTGCCGAGGTCTGGGCGGTCACCAAACCCACCCAGCGCGGCGACGCCGTTTCGGTCGAGGCCTTTGACGCCGATGGCGGCATTATCTTCCAGGTCTTCGGCCGCCGCACCGAAGCCAAGGACCACCGCCCGGAATGGAACACCATCGTCGAAAGCCTCACCTCCCTGCCCGCAAAGGAGACCGCGTGATGTCCTTGTTTTCCCGCCTCTATCTGGGTCTGAACCTGATCATCGCTGCAGTTTTTGCCGGCCACATGGCGCTGGCGGAGGCGCCCGGCCGCATCGTTTCGGTTGGCGGCGCGGTGACCGAGATCGTCTATGCCCTGGGCCAGCAGCACCGGCTGATCGCTCGCGACACCACCTCCACCTACCCTGAAGCAGCGGCCCAGCTGCCCGATATCGGCTACCAGCGCGCGCTGGCGCCCGAAGGCGTTCTATCGGTAGCGCCGGATCTGATCCTGGCCACCGAAGGCGCCGGGCCGCCGGAAACTCTGGAGGTACTGAAAGAAGCCCAGGTCGCGCTTGTCAGCGTGCCGGAGATTTACACAGCGGAAGGCATCGCCGAAAAAATCCGCATTGTCGGCACCGCCCTGGGGCAGGAGGCAGCAGCCCAGGCCCTGGCGCAAGACGTGATCCGCGAAGTGGCCGAGGCGCAGGCCAAGGCCGCGCAGGCAGCAAACGGCACCCCCAGGAAAGTGCTGTTTGTGCTGTCGGTACGCGGCGGCAGGGTGATGGCCGGCGGCAGCAGCTCGGCCGCGGATGCCATCATCCGCCTCGCAGGCGGCGTCAACGCCGCCGCCGGTTTCGAGGGCTACAAGCCGATGACCGACGAGGCCATTGCCGAGGCCGCCCCCGATGTCATCCTGCTTATGACCCGCGGCGGCGACCATGGCGTCAGCACCGAGGAATTGCTGGCGATTCCGGCGATCCAGCCGACCCCGGCAGCACAGAACGGCGCCATTGTCCGGATGAACGGGCTGCATCTTGTCGGCTTTGGACCGCGCACCGCCTCGGCCATTGCGCAGCTGAGCGCGGAATTCTACGGCGGAGGGAGCTGACATGTCGCTGGCCATTGACGCTCCTGCTGCGGCCGGCGTGACGGACCGCCGGGTTCAGGCCCGGCGCCTGACCGCTGTGCTGGCAGCTCTGCTGGCGGTGATGTCGGTGTTTTCGCTGGCTTGGGGCGCCTCGGGCGCCTCGCTCTGGGGCGCGCTCACCGATCTGGCAGCGGGGCGCGAACTGAGCCGGCTGGACCAGATCATCCTGTTTGATATCCGGCTGCCGCGCATGTTCATGGGGTTGCTGGTCGGTGCGGCGCTCGCGGTTTCCGGGACGCTGCTGCAGGGGCTGTTCCGCAATCCGCTGGCCGATCCGGCGATTGTTGGCGTCAGCGCCGGCGCCGGCCTGGCGGCGGTGGCTGCCATCGTGCTGGGCACGGCGCTGCCGGCGGCGGTCCAGCAGGCGGCCGGCGGCTATCTGGTGTCCATCGCTGCGTTTCTGGGCAGCTGGGTTGCCATCATGATCCTCTACCGGATCTCCACCCGCGGCGGCCAGACCTCTGTGGCCACCATGCTGCTGGCGGGCATCGCCATCAGCGCGCTGGCCAATGCCGGCACCGGCATGATCACCTATATGGCCGATGACGCGCAGCTGCGCGACCTGACGTTCTGGAACATGGGCTCGCTGGCCGGCGCCACCTGGACCAAAGTCCTGGCTGCCGCGCCTGTGATCTGCGCGGCGCTGCTGGCGGCCCCTTTCCTGGCCCGCGGCCTGAACGGCCTGGCCCTGGGCGAAGCCGCCGCCGGCCACATCGGCATCCCGGTGCAGCGGGTCAAGAACATCGCCATCCTGGCCATCGCCGCCGCCACCGGCGCCGCTGTTGCGGTCTCGGGCGGCATCGGATTTGTCGGCATCGTGGTGCCGCATCTGCTGCGCCTCGCCACCGGCCCGGACCACCACAGCCTGCTGCCCAACGCAGCCCTGCTAGGTGCTTCTCTGCTGATCGGCGCCGATATGATCTCCCGCGTGATTGTTGCCCCGGCCGAGCTCCCGATCGGCATCATCACTGCCGTGCTGGGCGCGCCGTTCTTCCTGTGGATCCTGCTGCGCCGCTTCGGCCACATGGGGATTTGAGGGATCGTCATGCAAGCTTTTGATATCACTGTAACCCTTGGCCGCCGCACCATCCTGCACGGGGTGGATTTCGAGGCAAAACCCGGCGAGGTCACCGCCATCGCAGGCCCCAACGGTTCCGGCAAGACCACGCTGCTGCGGGCAATGACCGGTGAGGTGCCTTTCACCGGCCGGGTGCTGCTGAACGGCCGGGACACCAGCACCATGAAACCCTGGGAGCTGGCCGCCATCCGCGCGGTGCAGCCGCAGTCCGCCGCCATTGCCTTCCCGTTCACAGTGCTGGAAATCGTCCGCCTCGGCCTCTCCGCCGGGCTGGCCGCAGCAGACAGCGCATTGCCGCTCAGGGCCCTGGAGCAGGTGGATCTGGCGGGCTATGCGGGCCGTTTCTACCAGGACCTCTCAGGCGGCGAGCAGCAGCGGGTGCAGCTGGCCCGGGTGCTGGCCCAGGTCTGGGAGCCCATGGCGGAGGGCACCCCCCGCTGGCTGATCCTGGATGAACCGGTTGCCAGCCTTGATATCGGCCACCAGTTTACTGTGATGGATCTGGCCCGCAGCTATGCCGCCCGCGGCGGCGGCGTTGTGGCGGTGATGCATGACCTGAATCTGACGGCCATGTTTGCCGACCGGATCACGCTGGTTCATGCGGGCACGGTTGCCGCCGCAGGCACGCCTCAGGAGGTGCTGACCAATCATACACTGCAGCATGTCTATGGCTGCCCCGTCCCGGTGAACACCGCACCCCCGCCCGGCGTGCCGTTCCTGCTGCCGCAGGCCCGCCCGGCCTGAGCCCACCGCCATCCTGTCCGGCACGCCGGCTCACGCCGCACTTCCGGCGTGCCTTTCCCGGCTACTATCCGCCCGGAAAATGCTGATCACGTCCTCGGCAATGGCGATCAGCACCGGCACAAGGATCAGCATCAGTGCGGTGCCGAACAGCTCGCCAAAGGCCAGCGAGACCGCCGCCGGGATCAGGTACTGCGCCTGCTCCGAGGTTTCCGACAAGAGCGGCAGCAAACCAATGACGGTGGTGGCGGTGGTCAGGAAGATCGCCTGAAAGCGCCCAATCCCGGCCTGATGCAGGGCGCTGGCAACAGGCTCGCCTTCACCGCGGGCCTGATTGTAGCGGGTGATCATCACCAGGCTGTCGTTCACGATGACGCCGGTGAGGGCGAGCATGCCGAAGAACGACAGGATCGACAGCGGCACATCCATGATCAGATGCCCCACCGCAGCGGCGACAAAGCCAAAGGGCACGATGGCGAGGATCACAAAAGGCTGCCAGTAGCTTTTGAGCGGCACTGCCATCAGCACATAGATCAGCACCGCAGCCAGCAGCAGCGCCCGCAGCAAGCCGCCGCGGATCTCGCCCATCTCCTCCAGCTCGCCCCCGGCAGCCACTTTGACGCTTGGGTATTTGGCGGCGAGCTGCGGCACCAGCTGTTCAAAGACAGCCTGTCCGATTTCCTCAGGCGCCACCACCGAGCGGTCGACGGTGGCCGCCACGGTATTGACCCGGCGCCCGTCGCGGCGGTGGATCGCGCCGGAGACATAGCTGCCTTCGATATCAGCGACGATGCCCAGCGGCACCCAGGCGCCGGTGCTGCTGCGCAGGCGCAGCTGCATCAGATCACTGATGGTGTCGCGCGCCGTGCGGGCATTTTGCACCAGCACCCGGACCTCACCCCCGCCGCGGCGGATGCGGGCCACTTCAGCGCCGCCAAAGCCGTTGCCGATCTGGCTCGCCAGGGTCTCAGCGGTGAAGCCGAGGCTGCGGGCGTCGGGGCGCAGGCGCAGCTTCAGCTCGGGCTGCCCGCCGGCCATCCCGTCGCGGATATTGGCGACCCCTTCGATACCACCAAGGAAGCGGCGCATCTCTGCGCTGGCCTGACGCAGCAGGTCCTCGTCCTTGGACATCAGCCGGATGCGGAAGCCGCCCGCCAGTTCCTTGGAGCCGGTGAACTCCAGCTCGGTTGCGCCCTCCACGGCACCGGTGCGTTCGCGCCACAACCGGACCACGTCCAGGATCGACACCTGCGGGCGGTCGGCCACCGGCAGCATCTCGGCATAGATCTGGGCGCTGCCTGCGCTGTTGATGATGGTGAAGAAGGTTTTGACCGGCGGGGTCTCCATCCCCGCCTGCTCGGCCAGCTCCCGGTTCAGCGCATGGCCTGCGGCCTCGATCCGGTCGACATTGGCGCGGGTCAGGGCAAAGGGCGCGCGGGCGTCCATTTCCAGGTTCACGGTGATCACCTGGCCCGGCACCTCGGGGAAGAAAACGGTGCGGACCTTGCCCTTGACCATCAGCCCCAGGCCCAAAGCAGCCGCCGCGATGAACAGCACCAGCACCGCATAGCGGTAGGTGACCGATACTACGAGAACCGGGTGGTAAACCCGGTCGCGGACCCAATAAAGCCCGCCCCGTGCGCCGTCCTGCACATGCCCCCACAGGCGGCTGAGAAGATAACGGCGGCGCGGCGCCAGCGGCACCTGCGCCAGATGCGCGGGCAGGATGAACTTGCTTTCGATCAGCGAGAAGATCAGCGCCAGGATCACGATCCCCGAGAACCCCGCCATCGCCTTGCCCAGCGGGTTGTCGATCAGCAGCATCGGGAAGAAGGCGGCAATGGTGGTCAGCACGCCGAAAACGGTGGCCACCGCAACCTTGTGCACGCCTTTTTCGGTGCTCTCAACCGGGTCCTTCACCTTGCGGCGTTCCTCGAACACGCTTTCACCGACCACCACCGCGTCGTCGACCAGGATCCCAAGCGCCAGGATCAGGCCGAATGTGGTCACATCGTTCAGCGAGTAATCCACCCATTTCGAGCCCGCGACCGCAATCGCCCCCATCACCGAGACCGGAATGCCCATGGCCACCCAGAACGCCAGCCGCACATTCAGGAACACCGACAGCATCAGCGCCACCAGGATCAGCCCCTGCACCCCGTTGGATTTGAGCAGCGCCAGCCGGTCGGCAATATAGCCTGCACTGTCGCCCCAGACTTCGGCCTGAACCGAGGGCGGCAGCTGGCGTTCAAAGTCCTTGACCACGCGGCGGACAACCCGGCTGATCTCCAGCAGGTTTTCCTTCTGCCCGACCAGGACCTCCATGCCGACGGTGGGGCTGCCGTTGAGGCGGAACAGGAAGTCTCCCTCCAGATAGCCGTCCTCGATAGTGGCAATGTCGCGCAGCGGCACCTGCGAGCCGTCATCGCGCTCGATCACCGGCAAGGCGCCATATTCCGGCGCATAGCGGGCACGGTTGTCGGCGCGCAGGTGGATGGTGCCGCCCTCGGTGCGCAGCTGGCCCGCCTGAAAGGTCAAAGAGTTGGACTGGATTGCAGCAGCCACATCGCTGACAGTCAGCCCGTACTGGCGCAGCCGTTCCGGATCGGCCTCAATCCGCAATTCGCGCGGGATCAGGCCCCAGATTTTCAGCCGCGACAGCTCCGGCTGGGCCAGCAGCTCCTCCTTCAGGCGCTGCGCCAGGGTCTGCAGGGTGGCCGGGTCGGCTGCCCCATGCAGGTTCACGTAGAGCGCTGGGAAATCAAATCCCGACGCCTCGATCACCGGGCGGCGGGCCTTGTCCGGCAGATCGATCAGCCCGTCGATGCGGATGCGCACCCGGTCCAGCACCGCCTGCAGTTTCTCGCCGCCCGCACGCCGGACCGAAATGGTGCTGAGGCCATTGGCCGACAAAGAGGTGATGCTGCGCACGCCCTCCAGGCCCTCCAGCGCCTGTTCCACTTTCTGCGTCACCAGCTCATCCACCTGGCCCGCAGTGGCACCGGGGTATTCGATGGAGATCTCGACGCTTTCCGGCGGGATGCGCGGAAAGCCCTCGATGCGGATCGACATCAAGGTCTGCACCCCAAGGAACAGGATCAGCGCCATCATCAGGTTGGCAGCGACAGGATTGCGGATGAACCAGGCAGTCAGAGCGCGCATGGGTCAGCCCTCCGCCGGTTTCGGGCTGACGCGCTGGCCCGGCAGGAAGGAGGCCAGCGGCGTTCTCGCCACCCGCCAGGGGCCGACGCCTTCGGGCGCGGCAATGGTAATTGTGCCCTGGCTCCGAAACAGCACCTTGGGCGTGATCCTTTGCAGCAGGCTTTCGCCGCCAACCAGCCAGACATGCCCGGCCCGGGTCAGAGTGCTTTCCGGCAGCGTCAGGGTTCCGGAAAGCACCCGCCCGCGGAAAGCCACGCGCAGGAAGTCGCCCGCCAGAACCCCGTCCTGCGGCTCCGCCACATCCAGAAAGATCCGCATCTGCCGCGTTTTCGGATCCAGGAAACCGCCGCCCCGGCGGATCCGGGCCTGCCCCAGCGGGCGGCCATCCCGGTGGAAAAGATCCGCCATCTGACCGCTGAGCGGCTGTTCCAGCAGGCTCCAATCCTCCTGGCTCAGCTGGGCGGTGATTTCGAACTGATGATCGTCGGACAGCTGCAGCAAAGGGTCGCCCGCACTGACGGTCTGACCCAGGCTGGCCAGCCGCCGGGTGACAAAGCCGGAGAACGGCGCGGTGACCGCAGTATCCTCCAGCTCGCGCAGCGCCGCCTGCAGCCGGGCCTCAGCCGACGCCACATTCCGCTCGGCAATCCGCAGCTGCGGCAGATGCAGCGCCAGGTCGTTCGGCGGGCTGGCCCCGTCGCGGGCAAACTGCCGCTTGGCGACGGTCACCTTGTTGCGGGCCTGCAGCAGGGTGAGCCTGGCCTGCTCCAGTGCCAGCTCGGCCGCGGCAACAGCCGTATCGTAACGGGTTTTCTCTATGGAAAACAAAGGCGTGCCTTCGGCCACCCTGGTCCCGGCCAAGGCCCCTTCGTGCACCATCAGGATCCGCCCGGACACGGCAGAGCGCAGTTCCGCATCCCAGCGCGGACGCAGCTCTGCAAAGACGGAAACAACAGCCCGGGCCGGGCCGGCGGCGGCCGTCAGAACCGAGACCTGCGGGGCAGGCGGCGGCGCGGCTGCAGCCTCCACATCCGCGGTGTCTTCGGTTTCAAACAGCAGCAGGACCACCGCTGCCAGCACCATCACCGACAGCACCAGCCACAGCCACTGCCGCCCGCGGGAGGCCGGGGTTTCCTTTGTTGCGTCCGTCATGGCCAGCCCTTTCCGCCGTCATCAGAATCCCGCAGCGTCTTGCAAGCCGCGGCTATTCCGCATATACAATGAACGATCGTTCGTTCAAGAGGGAGCGCCGAAAATGCCGGCCGGGGAAAACGAAGCCGCATCCAAACGCGACAAGGCCATCGCCCAGCGGCGGGCCCAAATCCTGGAGGCTGCGCTCGAGTGCTTTCTGGAAAACGGCTACCATCAGACCGGGGTGCGCGACATTGCAAAGAAAGCCGGGGTGAGCCTCGGCAATCTCTACAACCATTTTCCCGGCAAACACGACGTGCTGGCCGAGATCGCGGCGCTGGAGCGGCTTGAGATGGCCCCGTTCCTAAAAACCCTGGCCAAACCCGCCCCTGCGCCCAAGGTGCTGGAGAAATTTCTGACCGCCTACGCCAAATACCTGGCGGACCCGGATACCGTGATCCTGACGCTGGAAATCTCCGGCGAGGCCATCCGCAAACCCGATATCGCCGCGATGTTCATGGAGAACCGGGACCAGCTGGCGGCCGCCCTCACCGCAGTTCTGAAGCGGGGCATTGCGGAGGGAGATCTGCGCGCTCTGCCTGACCCGCAGGAAACGGCGCATCTGATCATCGAGGCGGCAGAGGGCAGCGCCTACCGCTGCGTGCTGAGCAAAGTCCCGATGCGCAAGGCGCTGAAAGGGCTGCAGGATTTCGTGTCTGCTGCGGTTCTGCCCCGCTAGGTTCCTGCCAAGGGCGGCTGCTGGCCCTGCAGCCAGCCGGTAAAGGCCTGGACGCTTTTCTGCGCCCCGCCCCGCCGCGGGCGGGCCAAAAAATAGCCGTAGTCCTGCAGCGCGTGCGGTGACAGGCGGAACAATTTGCCTTCCTCCATCTCGCGCGCAATCAGGGAATCCATCAGCGCGATGCCCTGGCCGTCTATCACCGCCTGCACCCGGACATTCGGGTCAGGGATGATCAAAGTGTCTCGGCGGGCCTGATGCGGCAGGTTTGCCGTGTCCTGCCACTCGGTCCAGGCATTGCTGTCATCATGGTCGCGCAGCAAAGTGAAGGTGGACACCGCCTGTTCCCAGCCAAGCCTCTCCACCCGTTCCAGCGCCGCGGCATTTCCGACGGGAAAGGCCGGGCAGGGCAAGAAGGGGATGATCTCGCAGTCGTCCCACTGCCCGCTGCCCCAGCGGATGGCAATGTCGACGCCCTGCGCTTCCAGGTCAAACAGCCGGATCATCGGCTGCAGCCGCAGCTGGATGTCCGGGTGATCCTGCATGAAGGCCATCAGCCGCGGCGACAGCCAGCGGGCGGCGAAATAGGTGGAGACACCCACCGTCAAGGTTCTGGTGGACAGCCCCTTGAGGGCCAGGATTTCGGCCTCGATCTCTTCATAGTGGCTTTGGCAGGCGGCCAGCAGCTTGAGCCCGCCCGGCGTCAGCTCCACCCCGCGGGCGCTGCGCTGAAACAGGGCAAACCCCAGATCCATCTCCAGCGTTTTGACCTGATAGCTGACCGCGCCTTTGGTCATGTTCAGCGCCTCCGCCGCATCGGAAAAACTCCGGTAGCGGGCGATCTCGGCAAACAGGCGCAGGCTGTCATGGTGGCGGAATTCTACAGGCATGGCCTTAGCGTATAAATTTCCTGAACGCTTAGAGCAAATAAAATCGATTGTTGAACTGGCGGATTCCTAAAATATGAGCCCTGCAACATTGTCAGGGAGGGGCTCCGTTGGGAAATATGAACACTCAGACCCATATCACCCAGCGCGGAAAATCGCGCAGAGGACGGCTGACCCGGCACAATGCGCCGCAGGCAACACCAGTGTACCAGCGCCGCAAGATCCCTGCGTACGGCCTGCTGGACGAGACCGCACTTCTGCGCATCGAAGCCCAGGCGGACTGGATCCTGGAACACATCGGCATTGAATTCCGCGGCGACGGCACGGCGCTGGCGCTTTTTGCCGAAGCCGGAGCCCGTGTCGACGGCGTCCGGGTCCGCTTTGCGCCGGGCCATGTCCGGCAGCTTTGCGAAACCGCCCCTGCCGAGTTCCAGCTGCACGGCCGCGATCCAGCCCGCACGGTCACGCTGGGCGGAGACAATCTGGTGCTGATGCCCGGCTACGGCTCGCCCTTTGTCAGCGACCTGGACCAGGGGCGCCGCTATGCCACGCTGGAGGACTTCGGAAGTTTTGTGAAGCTTGCCCATAGGTCGCCCGCCCTGCATCACTCCGGCGGCACCGTGGTCGAGCCGACGGATATCCCGGTGAACAAGCGCCATCTGGATATGATGCTGGCGCATCTGACCCTGTCGGACAAACCCTTCATGGGCGGCGTCACCTCGGCGCAGGCCGCCAAGGACAGTGTCGAAATGGCCCGGCTGGCCTTTGGCGCCGAGTTTCTGGACCGGAACGCGGTGATGCAGGCCAATATCAACGTCAACTCGCCGCTCATCTATGACGAGGTGATGTCGGCTTCCTTGCGCATCTATGCAGAGGCCAACCAATGCGTCTGCATCTCGCCCGCCATCTTTGCCGGCGCCATGGGGCCGCTCTCCCCCGCCGCCACCGCTGCCCAGACCCTGGCCGAGGCGATGGTTGGCATTGCTCTGACGCAACTGGTGCGCCCCGGCTGCCCGGTGGTCTTCGGCAGTTTCCACTCCTCGATGAACCTGCGCACCGGCGCGCTGACCTTCGGCTCTCCGGAAGCCAACCTCACCACCATGGCGCTCAGCCAGCTGGGCCGCAGGCTGGGGGTGCCGGTGCGCTCGGGCGGCGGCCAGGTCACGGCTTCCAATGCCGCCGACGGCCAGGCCATGCAGGACAGCACCGGTGCGATGTGGGCGACGCTTCTATCCGGCGGCCACCAGGTTTGGCACGCGGCGGGCTGGCTCGAAGGCGGGCTGGTGATGTCCTACGAGAAGTTCGTAATGGACCTCGACCACTGCGGCGCCATGCTGAAGATGCTGCAGGGATTCACCACCGATGACGAGGCCTTTGGCCGCGATGCCTACGGCGAGGCGGGACCGGGCGAGAACTTCCTCTCAACCGGCCACACCCTGCGCCACTACACCACCGCCAACTTCGAACCTCAGGTGCCTGAGGCAGGCCCTTATGAGACCTGGGACGAGAGCGGCCGCCAGACCGCAGACCAGCGCGCCGCGGCCCGCTGGCGGCAGATGCTGGCGGAGTATCAGCCGCCGGCAATGCCGGAAACCACCCGCACAGCCCTGAACGAATTCGTGGCGGCGCGCAAAGCCGCCATGCCCGACGAATGGTATTAAGAAAGGACAACTGAAGATGACCGAAGAACTGAGCCGCCCCTCGGCGCTTGCCTCCCGCCACACCGCCCTGGGATCGGGGCTGGAGGACTGGAACGGCATGGGCACCGCCTGGAGCTACAGCACCGACCCGAACGACGAGCACGACGCGGTGCGCGAACATGCCGGCATGTTCGACATGTCGCCGCTGAAAAAGGTCTTTGTCCGCGGCAAGGATGCACTGGCCGTGCTGGACCACCTGACCACCCGCGACCTGTCCAAACTTGCGCCGGGCAAAGCCGCCTACCTCTGCGTGCTGACCGATGCGGGCGGCATTGCCGATGACGCCATTGTCTCAAACAACGGCGGCGATGAGTGGATGATCGTGCATGGCTCCGGCGGCACCATGGCGCTGCTCGCAGCCTCTGCCCAAGGCCGCGACGTCTGGCTGGAATTCACCGACGACCTGCACGACGTCTCTGTCCAGGGCCCCGCCGCGCTGGAGATCCTGAACACCCATTGCGATACCGACCTGGCTGCTCTCGGCTACTTCGAACACGCCCCTGCCACCCTGTTCGGCCATGCCTGCCGGATCTCGCGCACCGGATATTCGGGCGAGCGCGGGTATGAGATTTTTGCCAGTGCCGCAGTGGTCACGGATATCTGGGACAAGCTGGCAGAGGCTGGCGTGATGCCCTGCTCCTTCACTGCGCTCGACAAGGTGCGGATCGAGGCGGGGCTGCTGTTTTACGGCTACGACATGACTGAGGAGCATACGCCCTGGGAGGGCGGTCTCGGCTTCACCGTCAGCAGCGCCAAGGGCGATTTCCGCGGCAAGGATGCGGTGATGGCGGCGAAAGGCCGTGAGAAGATCAGCAATGTCTGCCTCGATATCAACCACTCAGACATGGTTGAGGGCGGCGAGACCCTGCTGCTGGACGGTGAGGAAATCGGGGTGGTCAACAGCCCCTGCTATTCGCACCGGTTAGGCAAATCGCTGGCACTGGCCCATATCCGCCCGGGGATCGCAGCCGGAGCTGTCCTGCAGGTCAAAAGCGAGGCGCTGGACACCACGGCCACCGTTGTGAACAGCCCCGTCTACGATCCGCAAAAGACCCGCACCCACGGCTGACCGTGGCAAGGCCGGAGCGCAGCTCTCCGCTCCGGCCAAACTCATCAGCCGTGGCTCACCGGCATCAGCGCCGCCGTGCGCCCTGCAGTCAGACCGCCCACGGATTTCACAATCGCCTCCCGGTCGATCCGGAAATGCCGCGACAGGTCGCCAATGGTGCCGGTCTGGCCGAAATGCTCCACCCCATGCGGGATCGTCTTGTGGCCGGCAACTGCGCCCAGCCAGGCCAGCGTTGCCGGATGGCCGTCGATCACGGTGACCAGCGTGCAGTGGTCAGGCAGATCCCCCAGCAGCCGCTCGATATGCGACAGCGCCGCCGGATTGCCGCGGGCGCGCTCCCGCTGGGCAGCGGTCCAGCCCGCGTTCAGCCGGTCCGCCGAGGTGACAGCCAGCACCCCCACATCGCGGCGCACCTCGCCAATCATGCCGGCCGCGGCAATCGCCTCATCGGCAACCGCGCCCTGATAGGCGATCACAACCGAGCAGTTGGGCCCGGGCTTGCGCAGCCAGTAGGCGCCATCAATTGCACCCTGGCGGAAATCCTCATCCGCCCGCTTGCCCGGCTGCTCCAGCGGCTTGGTGCTGAGCCGCAGATAGACCGAACCGCCGGTTTCATCCCGCAGCCAGGTGCGCTCATCCGGGTCGCCCTCGCCATCGCGCTGCAGATAGCCAAAGGCCCATTCCATGATCACCGCCAGCTCATCGGCAAAAGCAGGCTCAAAGGCCGCCAGCCCGTCCTGGCTCATCCCGATCAGGGGCGTGCCGATCGACTGATGCGCGCCGCCTTCGGGCGCCAGCGTGACACCCGAGGGCGTGCCCGCAATCATAAAGCGCGCGTCCTGGTAGCAGGCATAGTTCAGCGCATCGAGGCCGCGGCAGACAAAGGGGTCATAGACCGTGCCCACCGGGATCACCCGCTTGCCCCACAGGCTGTGCGCCAGCCCGGCAGCCCCCAGCAGCAGGAACAGGTTCATCTCGGCAATGCCCAGCTCCAGATGCTGGCCGTCCGGGGCAAAGTTCCATTTCGCGGTCGAGGGGATGCGGTGCTCAATAAAGGCATCCTTCTGCGCCTCGCGTGCAAACAGCTTGCGCCGGTTCACCCAGGGCCCCAGCCCGGTGGTGCCGGTCACATCCGGCGAGGTGGTCAGGATCCGCGACGCCAATTCGCTTTCGCCCCGGGCCAGCGCGTCCATGATCTTGCCAAAGGCCATCTGGGTCGAGATTTCGCGGGTGGTGTCCACCGCCACCGCAGGCACCGCCAAGGGCGCTTCGGAATAGCGCCGCGGGCCCTCGGCAAAAAACGGCACCTGCCCTAGGAACGCCTGCAGCGCAGAGACATCCCCAACAGTTGCAAAAGGCTCCCACTCCTGCCCCTCCGGCACCCCCATATGGGCCTGCCACTCTGCCATC
>NZ_JWLD01000106.1 GCF_000813725.1 Leisingera sp. ANG-Vp | reverse complement strand
ATATCCTCTCCACCGGCGGGTCCGTGGATCCGGCAGAGCTCTACACTGCTTTCCGCGGGCGCCTGCCGGGTGTTGAGGCGCTGCTGAAGGGCCGGGGGCTGGCCGCAGAATAGCAGGCGCCCCGCTGGGCGCGGTATTGGAAATGGGTATTTAAGACCAGAAAGAAGCAGAGTGGCTTTCCGCTTCTTTCTGGTCGGCAATACCCTGGGGTGAGCGCCGCAGGCGCGAGGGGCAAAGCCCCTAATACCCGAGGCTGCGGTCGACCAGGTGCAAGAGCGGCTCGCCTGCCTCAAAGCGGCGGATGTTTTCGGCAATCACTTCGGCGGCGGTGCTTTCCCGGGTCTCAGAGGCGATATGCGGGGTAACGGTCACATTGGGATGCGCCCAATAGGGGTGCTCCGGTGGCAGCGGCTCGACGCGGAACACGTCCAAGGTTGCATGGCCGGCCTGGCCGCTGTCCAGCGCTGCCAGAAGTGCAGCGTCATCAATCAGCGGCCCGCGGCCGGGGTTGATGATCTTTGCGCCCTTGGGCAGCATTGCCAACGTTTCTGCATTCAGCGTGTTTTCCGTGGCAGGCGTGTCCGGCAGCAGCAGAATCACGATCTCAGCCTGCGCAAGTGCGGCCTGCAGCCCGTCTGTCCCGGCAAGGCACGCAACACCTTCGATGTCCTTTTGGGTGCGGCTCCAGCCGGTAACCCGAAACCCAAGCGCCGCCAGCGCCTTGGCCGAAGCCGTTCCCAGTGCACCCAGGCCTAGAACAGTCACATGGCGGTCTTTGGCAAGGGGGGGAGCCTTGGGTTCCCAGGCCCCGTTCTGCCCTTGAATGTGTGCATCCATCCCCAAGTGATAGCGCAGGGTGTGACCCACCACCCACTCGGTCATGCCTTGCTCCAACCCGCTGTCTACCATCCGGGTGAGCGGCACATCAGCAGGGGCCACGGGCACAATTTTCTCAACCCCGGCCCACATGCTCAGGATTGCCTTCAGCCGGGTGAATGGGAGGAAATCGCTAACCGGCCCGCTGGGGGCGTAGACGATGTAATCCACCTCCGCCGGTGCGAAGTCGTTACGCAGGTCAGCGTCCACGCCCAGTCTTGCCAGCTCGGCCTTCAGCAGCGGCTCATAGGTTGGCCAGGCATCGGGGCGGCCTGCAAACAGCACATTGGCGGTCATGGAAACTCCCTGTCTTTTATCGTGAGGATTGCCGCGGGCGGTGGATATGGGCGCTTTGCACAATGCCGAAAGCCCCTAGCAGAACCAGCATTGCGGAGCCGCCATAGGACACCATCGGCAGCGGCACGCCAACCACAGGCGCCAGGCCCATCACCATCGACATGTTCACGGCAAAGAACAGGAAAAAGGTGATGGCGATGCCGAGAATAACCAGCGAGGAGAAGCGGTCCTTGGTGGCAATGGCAGAGGCAATGCAGAACAGAATGATCAGCATGTAGATGAACAAGAGGGTAAAGCCGCCGATGAAGCCGAACTCCTCCGCCAGCGTGGTGAAGATGAAGTCGGTGTGTTTTTCCGGCAGGAAGTTCAGCCGCGACTGCGTGCCTTGCATGAAGCCGCGGCCGGACCAGCCGCCTGACCCCAATGCGATCTTGGACTGGGTGATGTGGTAGCCCGCGCCAAGCGGATCCTGCGAGGGGTCCAGAAACGTGTCGATGCGGCGGAACTGATAGTCTTTCAGCAGCTGCCATTCGGTGCCGCGGCTTTGGAACACGGCGCTGACGAGCCCCACGCCGGCGGCGATCACCGCTGCAAAATAGGCCCAGTGGACGCCAGCCAGGAACATCACGCCACCGCCTGCCGCCATCAGCAGGATCGAGGTGCCCAGGTCCGGCTGCTTCAGCACCAGCGCGGTTGGGATCAGGATCAGCGCCACCGGCAGCAGCACCCATAAGGGCCGCGAGGTTTTCTCGGCGGGCAGCCAGTCGTAATAGGCGGCCAGCAGCATCACCAGGGCGATCTTGGTCACTTCCGAGGGCTGCAGCCGCATGAAGCCGATGTCGATCCAGCGCTGCGCGCCCATGCCGACGGTGCCAAAGAGCTCCACCGCGACCAAAAGGCCCAGCGAGCCCAGGTAGGCCAGCACCGAGACATTGCGCCAGAACCAGATCGGGATCATGGCGACCACAAACATGACCCCAAGGCCCAGGCCGAAACGCTTGACCTGCGGTTCCACCCAAGGGGAGAAGGATCCGCCTGCCACCGAGTACAGCATCAGGAAACCGACGCTGGAGACCGTGATCAGCAGCAGCAGCAGTCCCCAGTTCAGGTGCAGGACCTTGCGCAAGCCGGTGGGCGTCGATTTGGCATGGTATTCAAGATAGCTCATGCCCGGCTGCTCCGGCTGCCCAGAGGGCGCTTGACCCGCTCGCGCTCCAGCCGTTCCTGCTGTGCCTTGATACGGCTGCGGTCGGCTTTGGGGTAGGCCTCCAGCGGCGGGGTGCCATCGTAAAGCGCCTGCAGCATCACATCGCGGGCGATCGGGGCTGCGGCTTTGGAGCCGCCGCCGCCGTGTTCCACCACCACTGCCACCGCGTACTTCGGGTTGTCATAGGGGGCAAAGCTCACGAACAGCGCGTGGTCGCGGCGCTCCCAGGGCAGATCCTCGTTGCGGATCACCCCGGCGGCGCGTTCGGCTGCGGTGATGTTGCGCACCTGGCTGGTGCCGGTCTTGCCGGCCATGCGCATGCCGTCACCGATGATGCGCGAGCGGTAGGCGGTGCCGCGGCGGTCGTTGCTGACGGAATACATGCCCTTGCGCACGATGCGCAGGCTGTTCTCGCTGATGCCCAGCGGCTCACCGGCTCCACTGGGCTGTTCAACACCATCAATGGATTTCAGCAGCCGCGGTGTCACGCTGCGCCCGGTTGCCAGCCGCGCCGACATCACCGCCAATTGCAGCGGCGATGCCAGCATGTAGCCCTGGCCGATCGAGGCATTGGCGGTGTCGCCGATCAGCCAGTCCTTGCCATAGGAGCGCTCTTTCCATTCCTTGGTGGGCGTAATCCCCTGTGCAACCGCCGACATCGGCAGGTCGTGCTTGATGCCGAGGCCGAACTTGTTGGCCATGGCGGAAATCTTGTCGATCCCGGTCTTGATTGCCACGTCGTAATAATAGACGTCGCAGGAGCGTTTCAGCGAGGTGTTGAGGTCCACATGCCCGTGGCCTGCGCGTTTCCAGCAGTGGAAGCGGCGGCCGGCAACCTTCAGGTGGCCCGGGCACCAGACGGTTTCCTCCGGTCCGACTACGCCCTCTTCCAATGCGGCGAGCGCAGTGATCATCTTGAAAGTGGAGCCGGGCGGGTAAGTGCCCTGCACCGTCTTATTTGACAGCGGGCGGTAGTTGTCCTCGGTCAGCATCCGGTAATCCGCTACCGAAATGCCGCGTACAAACAGGTTTGGGTCGAAACTGGGGGAGGAGCAGATTGCGCGGATGCCGCCGTCCTCGCAGTCGATCACCACAGCGGCAGCGCTTTCGCGGCCCAGCCGTGCCTGCACGTAGTTCTGCAGGTCCGCATCAATGGTCAGCTGCATATCGGCGCCGGCCTCGCCTTCGCGCCGCCCCAGCTCGCGCATCACCCGGCCATAGGCGTTGACTTCCACCTGTTTGGTGCCGGCCTTGCCGCGCAGCTGTTCTTCCAGCTTGGCTTCAAACCCGACTTTCCCGAATTGAAAGCGGGGGGTCAGCAGAACCGGGTCCGGTGCTTCCATCTTGGACAGGTCATAGTCGGACACCGGTCCGACGTAGCCCACCACATGGGCAAAATCCGATAGCTGCGGATAGACCCGGGTCAGGCCGACGTCAGGTTCAATGCCCGGCAAGGCCGGGGCGTTGGCCGCAACCTTGGCAATGTCTTCCCATGCAACCTGATCAGACAGCGTGATGCGGTGAAAGGGCTTGGAGGATTTGATGTCCTTCAAGGCGTCTGCGATATCCTCGTCCGGGATATCGACAAGCCTGCGCAGCTTGGCAATCGCCAGTTCAATGTCGTCCGTGTTCTCGGGCACGATCACGATCCGGTAAGACGGCGAGTTTTGCGCAATAACTTTTCCGTTGCGGTCAAAGATCCGCCCGCGCGCAGGCGGGAGCAGCTCGAAATTGATCCGGTTTTCCTCGGCAAGAAGACGGAACTCATCGGCCTGGTCCACCTGCAGGAAGCGCATCCTGGCCGCCAGCCCGCCGGCAAAGGCCAGCTGCAGCCCGCCCAGGAACAGCGCCCTGCGGGTCATCCTGCCGTGCGAGGCATCCTGGTCTTTGGAATTGCGTTTCATCGGCGGCTCACCAGTGTTTCAGCTTCAGCAGGGGAGAGTTTGCGCACGCCCAGAATAGACTGGCTGACCCAAACTGCCAGCGGGTAGGCCAGGATTGTCATCACAATCTGGATCACTGTCAGGCTGAGCGGCGCCTGCGCCACGCCGAACAGCACCAGTATCAGCCGGTTCAGTGTTGCGATGCCAATCAGCACCAACGCCACCGCCAGCCACTCGCTGGCAAATGTGCTTTCGCGGTGCGGCGCGGCGCGGGCCTTCAGGAAGCTGCAACCGAGTACAGCAAGCAGGGCCAGCAGGCCCGGCGGGCGCAGAAACAGCAGGTCTGCCAGCAGCATCACCAGTGCAATCGACAGGGCTGGCACGAAATCGGGCCGCCGCAGCGACCAGGCCATGGCCAGCAGCAGCAGGAAATCCGGCGGTGCCCAGAACCGCGGCGTGGTGTCCAGCGGCAGCAGATGGAAGAAGATGATCAGCAGCGCCAGGGCCGGGAAGGCCAGCCGCATGGTCCAGATCCGTGCCGGCGAGGTGTTAGCCATTGCCTGCCTCAGCGGTGCCTTCTGCGCTGCCGCTGCCCAGCCCTTCGGGACGCGGCTGCGGCACCGGGTCTCCCGGAACTGCGCCGACCAGCCCGCCGGGGTCTTCGATCACCTGGGTTCCGTGATGGCGCAGCACCCGCAAGAACTCCAGCCGCTCATAGTCGGCGGACAAGCGGACGCGCATCCGGCCGGAACGGTCCTTGGCCACCTGGCCGATCAGCAGCCCGGCCGGGAACACCGAACCATCGCCAGAGGAAACCACCCGGTCGCCAGGGCGCACCAGATCGGGGTTTTCCAGAAAGCTCAGCAAAGGGGCCGCGTTATTGTCGCCGGTGACCAGCGCGGTCTGTCCGGATGGCTGGATGGCGGCAGGCACTGCGCTGGCGGCATCGGTCAGCAGGATCACCCGCGCGGTATCGCGCCCGGTACCGGAAATCCGGCCGACCAGCCCGATCCCGTCCATTGCTGCCCAGCCGTCATGCACACCGTCGCGGCTGCCCACATTCAGCAGCACCGACTGCCGGAAGGGAGAGCCGCTGTCGGCCATCACCACTCCGGTGATATAAGTGAGTTGCGGGTCGAGCCGCACGTTGTTGAGGTCCAGCAGCCGGGCGTTTTCCTGCTCCAGCTGCAGCGCCGCCTCTTTCCAGGCCCGCATCTGCCGCAGCTCGCTGCGCAGCTCGCGGTTCTGCTCGGCCAGCCGCTGGTAGCTCTGGAAATCGCGGACCAGATTGACCGCAGCCGTGACAGGCACCATCGCCCAGTCCATGCTGGGCACCACTTTGTCCACCACCTGGGCCCGGAAGCGCTCCACCCGCGGGCTGTCGATCCGCCAGATGATAAACACGGCAAACAGGCACAGGCACAGCACCACTGTCAGCAGACGCCGCAGCGGGGTGGCGTAATCTTCGCGCTGTGACCGGTCCTTTGCCACGTCTCTCCTTCCAGCCGCTCAGCTGGCGCCGTTCCGGCGGGCAGGGGCTGTTAACTGTCGTAGTCGATGGCGTGGGCCAGCTGCTTTTCGAACTCCAGCGCCTTGCCGGTGCCCAAAGCCACGCAGTTCAGGCTTTCGTCGGCAATCGACACGGCCAGCCCGGTTTGCTCGCGCAGGGCCAGATCCAGATCGCCCAGCAGCGCGCCGCCGCCGGTCAGCATCACGCCGCGGTCGACAATATCGGCAGCCAGATCCGGCGGCGTTGTTTCCAGCGCGGTCATCACGGCTTCACAGATCTGCTGCACCGGTTCAGCCAGTGCTTCGGCGACCTGCGCCTGGGAAATCTCGATCTCCTTGGGCACGCCGTTCAAGAGGTCGCGGCCGCGGATCTGCATCGACTGGCCGCGGCCGTCATCGGGCATCCGTGCGGTGCCGATCGAGGTCTTGATGCGCTCGGCGGTGGCTTCACCGACCAAGAGGTTCTGCTGGCGGCGCAGGTAGCTGATGATCGCCTCGTCCATGCGGTCGCCGCCCACCCGGACAGAGCGGGCATAGACGATGTCGCCCAGCGACAGAACGGCAACCTCCGTTGTGCCGCCGCCGATGTCGACAACCATGTTGCCGGTCGGGTCCGTGATCGGCATGCCGGCGCCAATAGCCGCGGCAATCGGTTCGGCAATCAGCCCGGCGCGGCGGGCGCCGGCGGACAGAACCGACTGGCGGATCGCGCGTTTTTCAACAGGGGTGGCGCCGTGGGGCACGCAAACGATGATCTTGGGTTTCGAGAAGGTCGAGCGCTTGTGCACTTTGCGGATGAAGTGCTTGATCATCTCTTCGGCGGTGTCGAAGTCGGCAATCACGCCTTCGCGCATCGGCCGGATCGCTTCGATGGACCCCGGGGTGCGGCCCAGCATCAGCTTGGCATCTTCACCCACGGCCAGCACTTTCTTGACGCCGTCCTTGACGTGATAGGCAACCACCGACGGCTCAGACAGGATGACGCCGCGGCCCTTGACATAGACCAGGGTGTTGGCTGTGCCGAGGTCGATGGCCATGTCCGACGAGAACAGACCGCCTAAGTTTCCGAAAAGCGCCATATAGAAGGGATCCTGTGAAAGCTGCCGTAGACCTTTGGGGCGACTCCAAAGAAGCCGCGTCGCAAACCTTATAAGCGGCACAAGGGGGCCGCGAAAGGGCGTATTATGGTGAAACAGCGCCTTTCCGCCCAGTTCGTGGGGTCACAGGAGGGCTGCGTTCCTAAGCTGTTCCCGGCCATCGGTTACACCACGCCGCGGCCGGAGCAGGCGCCGCGCCGGATGCTGGCGTCAGCTTGGAAAGATCCGCTGCATTTCGGCTTGGAAATGGCGCCAGGTCAGGCTGGCGCTGTTGCCCGCATATCCCTCGTAATAGGACTTGCCGCTGGAGGTCGGCAGCCCGGCCCAGATCTTGGCCAGGTTGAGCATAAAGGTCTTGCGCGGCATCTCCCCTTGCAGAAACGCGCTGTAGCCCGCTTCTTCAACCAGCTGATGCGCCAGCTGGTCCTGCAGCTCTGGCGAGAAACGGGTCTGCGGTTTTACGCCCTGATGCTTGACCAGCCGCCGGAGGGTGGCGGGGATCATCTGGTAGCGGCCGATGGCATGGGGCTGGCCTGGGGTCGCATCGATCCAGGCATTGATCTCGGCAATGGTCATCTGGGTCGGCTTCTTCGGCGGTTTGCGCTTGGCGCCATATTGCACGGCGTCGTATTGCGCCTTGCCGGCCTCTGCGCTGGCAATCAGGTCGAACAGCTGCTTGACGCTGGGCGGCGCGCTGAGAATGGGGGCAAAAAGCCCGCCGCTGCTGCGGCCGCGGAACAGGCTGGCGGCCCCGGGGTTGAGCGACACCGCGCCGCGCCCGGGATCTGTGCCGGGCAGGGTGTCAGGCAGCAGGCTGGCCACCGATTGCGGCGCAGTTTCCGATGCCGGCCCGGGCTGCGGTGCCGAGGCCTGGTGCAGAAAGAACTGATTGCCCACCAGGGAGTACCCTTGCGCGCTGACGGCTGCGGCAGCACACAGAAACAAGGCCAGACAGGTAAGGACTAAAGCGACGGCGCTCGTTCTGAGGGGCATATGGACCTGCATTCTGCAATGGTGGAACAGCAGCAGTCTGCATCGTGCGGGTTGAGATTCCGTTTATCCCGCCGTGGGCCCTCTTCCGCAGCCTGGCAAATGCGGCTAGAGGGGGAGCATGCTTTCCTATCAGCACATTTATCACGCCGGAAACCTGGCTGACGTTCAGAAGCACGCGCTGCTGGCCTGGATGCTGGCCTATCTGACCCGCAAGGACAAACCGCTCAGCTACATTGAGACGCACGCAGGGCGGGGGCTGTACCAGCTGGACGCGCCCGAGGCGGTCAAGACCGGTGAGGCGGAGCAGGGAATTTCCCGGGTTCTGGCAGGGCAATCGCTTGCCGCGGACCACCCGCTGTACAAGGCTTTGACGGCAACCCGTGACCGGCATGGGGAAGCTGCTTATCCAGGCTCGCCGCTGATTGCCGCTTCCCTTCTGCGTCCAGGGGACACGATGCATTTCGCTGAGTTGCATCCGCAGGAAAACATGGCCTTGCGGTCGGCTCTGAAGCCCTGGAAGGCCAAGGTGCACCAGCAGGACGGCTTTGAGCTGGCAATGTCCCTGGCACCGCCGTCTCCCCGCCGCGGGATGATGCTGATCGACCCGAGCTTTGAGATCAAGACGGATTACGCCCGTATCCCGGGCATCATCGGCCGGTTGCACAAGAAATGGAACGTAGGGGTGATTGCGCTCTGGTACCCGGTCCTGAAAGACGGGACGCATCGGCAAATGCTGAAGGCGCTGGAGGCGCAGGAGCTGCCCGGCGCGCTGCGCCATGAGGTGTCCTTCCCGCCTGCACGCGAAGGGCACAGGATGGTGGGGTCAGGCATGTTTGTGGTCAACGCGCCGTTCGGGGCTGATGAAGAGGCCAAGCGTTTGACAGCCCTGTTTTCGGCCGTCGCCTGAATGCGCAAGCCGGGGATCAGGGCGCGCCCGCGCCGCGCTTTGCGCGGCGCCCGGCCCAACGCTGGAATGCGCCGCAAGGCGCCTTCAGCGGCGGGAGCGCTCCCCGGTCCCCCTGAGTAAGGTTTGAAGGCAACAATGAAAAAGGACTGCTTCCCGGCGGAAAGCAGCCCTTTTGCTTTAGATTAGCCTGGCCTCAGGCGAGATCCTTGTAGGAAATCTCCTTGGCATCGGCCCCTTCGCCAACGCGGCCGCGGCGCACGATCAGGCGGTTCAGCGCATTCACATAGGCCTTGGCGGAAGCAACAACCGTGTCGGTATTGGCGCTCTCGCCGGTTGCGATGTTGCCGTCTTCCTCAAGCCGCACAGACACAGTTGCCTGCGCATCAGTGCCTTCAGTGACCGCGTGCACCTGATACAGCTGCAGGCGGGCGG
>NZ_JWLD01000105.1 GCF_000813725.1 Leisingera sp. ANG-Vp | reverse complement strand
CCGCCACATCCACGGTCTGGATATCCTGGCCCGCCGAGGTCGCCACCACAAACGGCGGCACGCCCTGGCTCACCGCAATCTGCACGTCGCCCGAAGCCATCGCTGCCGACATGGCGGTGCCGGTGTCGAAGGAAACCCAGTTGATCTTGACGCCCAGCTCTTCCTCATAGGTGCCGTTGGCCTTGGCAAACTGGAACGGCATCGGCCATTCAAGGAAGTAGGCGACGGTGATCTCATCCAAAGCCGAGGCCGAAGTGGCGGAAATTGCAGCGGCCGCAGCGCAGACTGTTGAAAGCAAATACTTCTTGATCATGTTGGTTCTCCTCCCAGCTGAAATCCGGATTCGTTCATTGCGAAGCTCGGACAGGTATTTTTGCACGGCAAACCATATCCGGGAAGCAATTCCACAGTAGAATAAAGTTACTTTTGCGGGCAAAGTAAAACTTAGTTTCGTTTTTTACGGAATGATGACGCTAAACGGAAGGACCCGCCAGTGCAGAAATCTCTGAGCCTCCGGTGGCTGGAAGTGTTCCAGCTCATCTCGAAGTCCGGGTCAATACAAAAGGTTGCCCAGGAGACCGGCCTGTCGATCAGCACCGTCTCCAACCACCTGCGCAGCCTGGAAAGCGCCTTGGGTGTTGATCTGGTCGACCACACCCGCCGTCCGATGGGGCTGACTCCGGCCGGCGTGGTCTTTGCCCGCTATGTCTATGACGGGCTGATGACCCTGAAACGCGGCGAGGCGGAGATCCGCTCCGGCAGCTGGCAGCATGCCACCGATCTGCGGATGGCGCTGCTGGATGACTTTGACAATGAGGTCGGCCCCGAACTGTTCCAGTTCCTCTCCACCGCCCTGCCCCGCTGCAGCTTCCGCCACTACACCCGGCCCAGCCATGAGATCATCGAGAAACTGCAGGAGCAGAAACTGGATGCAGGCGTCGCCACCCGGCCCGCGGGCCTGCTGCCCGACCTGATCGAATACCCGCTGATGCGCGACCCGTTCATCCTGGTGGTTCCTGTGGGTTTCTCCGGCGACGTCAAGGACTTGACCAAGGCCGACGCCTCCCTGCCCTTTCTGCGCTACTCCCGCGATCATACCATTGGCAAGCAAATCGAAACCCAGCTGACCCGGCTCAAGATCTCGCTGCCCAACCGGTTCGAGCTGGAGTGCAACCAGTCGATCATCGGCCTGGTTGCGGAAAGCAGCGGCTGGACAGTCACCACCGCCGCCAGCTACCACCGCGCCCAGCGCTTTCACGACAAGGTCAAAGTGGTGCGCTTCCCCGGCAAAAACTTTGCCCGCACCGTGTCGCTGTTCACCACCAACGTCTACCCGGCAGCCACGTCACAGCTCATTCACGAAGCCTTGCAAAAATCCCTGCGCCATCACTTCACGGATCCGATCAGCACCCGTTTTCCCTGGCTGGCCGAGGAATTCCGCACCCTTCCGGCTTAATAACCGCGCGGGTGCACCGCTTCGGCAATTCGAAACAAACATCCGTGTTTTTCGAAATCACCTGCCAGCGGCTTGACCGTTTGGCCCGCCAGACGCTGTTTTAGGCGCAACCCGCGCCGAGCCCGTGCTTGCACTTCCGGCGGCCCTCTAACGGAAATGAGCTGACCCAAATGGCAATCACCTATCTGAAACAGGCCCAGCCCCGCCCCGCCACCGAGAACAGCGACATCCGCGACACGGTTGCCGTCATGCTCGCCCATATCCAGCGCGAGGGTGAGGACGCCGTGCGCCGCTATGCGGAAACGCTGGACGGCTGGACCGGCCCGATCGTGGTGACCGACGCTCAGCGGCGCGCAGCCTGCAACCGGGTTTCAGATCAGCTGAAGGAAGACATCCAGTTCGCCCACGCCAACATCCGCCGTTTTGCCGAGGCGCAAAAGGCCACCATGGGCGAATGCGAGGTCGAGGTAATCCCGGGCTTGATTGCAGGCCAAAAACAGATCCCGGTCTCCAGTGCCGGCTGCTACGTGCCCGGCGGCCGCTACAGCCATATCGCCAGTGCGCTGATGACCATCACCACCGCCAAGGTCGCCGGCGTGCCGCACATCACCGCCGTGTCCCCCACGCGCCCCGGCACCGGCATTCCCGATGCTATCATCTATGCCATGGACCTCTGCGGTGCCGACCTGATCCTGAATCTGGGCGGCGTGCAGGGTATCGCGGCCATGGCCCAGGGTCTGTTCGGCGCCAAGCCCGCCGACATCCTGGTCGGTCCTGGCAACTCATTTGTGGCTGAGGCCAAGCGGATGCTGTTCGGCACGGTCGGCATTGACATGTTTGCCGGCCCCACCGATTCACTGGTGATCGCCGACCACACCGCGGATGTGGAAACCGTTGCCTGGGATCTGGTCAGCCAGGCGGAGCACGGCGCCGACAGCCCGGTCTGGCTGGTCACCACCAGCGAAAGCCTGGCCAAAGGTGTCATGGCCCGGGCCCAGTCCCTGATCGATACCCTGCCCGAACCCAATCTCTCGGCCGCCCACCGCGCCTGGCACGAGCGCGCAGAAGTGATCCTCTGCGACACCCGCGAGGAAGCCGCGCAAACCGCCGACCGCTATGCACCCGAGCATCTGCAGGTACAGGCCGAGGACCTAGATTGGTGGCTGGACCGTCTTACGGCCTATGGCTCCCTGTTCCTGGGCAAGGAAACCACCGTCTCCTTCGGCGACAAAACCTCCGGTCCCAACCATGTGCTGCCCACCAGCGGCGCCGCGCGCTATACCGGCGGGCTCTCGGTGCACAAGTTCACCAAGACCGTCACCTGGCAGCGCTGCACTGCCGCGGCCTCGCACGAGCTCGCCCAGCGCACCGCCCGCATCAGCCGGATGGAAGGCATGGAAGGCCACGCCATCGCCGCAGACCTGCGCCTGCAGCCAGAGCTGGTCTGACATTCAGCCCGAACGGCGCAAGGAGACGCTCAGGACGGCGTCTCCAAATGCTGGTCCAGATCCACAGGCCCCAGCACTGCGTCATCAGGGATGCCTTCAAACCCCGCGACGGTGCCGCCATAGCGGGCAGCAAACCGGCTGGCCTCTTCAGGCGAAGCAAAGGGCACGACTTCCGGCGCCCCCATGCCTCCCGCCACGTTGGATCCCACCACAAAATGCGCTCCCTCCGCGGCAATCCAATTCTTGCTGCCGGGATGCGCCCAGCTGGCGGCCGCCCCCATGTCGCTGACATAGATCGCGGTGATCTCCGCGTCCCGCTCCGGGCTTTTCACATAAGCCGCCAAGTCGCGCACCTGAGCAAAGAACAAGGGGGCCGGGAAACCCTCCAGATGGATCTGCCCCTTGGGGCCGCCGTGTTCCGCGACATTCATCTGGCAGAAGTAGCTGAGCGCCGCCTCAGTCAGCTCCACCGGCGCAGGCGGCGCCTTGGCCTCTTCCTCCTGGCAGGCGGCGAGCGCCAGCGCGGCAAAAACGACCAGACGTTTCATGGCTCAACCCTCCGGAAAGCGGCACAGGCCAGCAGGAAACCCAAAGCAGGCCACAACAAGAGCGACACCGGTGCCGCCCATCCGGGCAAGGCGCTGGCCGCCCCTGCCATGCCGCTGGACAAGGCCACGCTTTCCGAGGCCGCAACATTCCACAGCCGGAACGCATCCGCCGGATTGGCGACCATCACCCAAGGGAAGATTTTCTGGGTAAAGACCCCGCCGCTGTCCATGACCACAGCTCCAAGCAGACCCAGATCATAAAGCACAACAAACACGAGCCACACACCCGCTGAAAGGCCCGCAGCAGCCGTTGCGCCGCTGCTGAGCGCCGACAGCGCATAGCCCAGCACCAGGAAAACTGCCCCCAGAAGGATCGAGGTCAGCACCAGCCGTCCCAGCGCCATCAGGCTTTC
>NZ_JWLD01000104.1 GCF_000813725.1 Leisingera sp. ANG-Vp | reverse complement strand
CAAGAGGGGCAGCGCCCCTTCCCTAGTCCTGATCCGCCTTCGGATCTTCCTTGCCGACGCCGCGGAAGACGAATTTGAACGGCAGCACCCAGGCGATGCCCAGCCCCACATAGACAACCAGTTCCAGCCACAGCGGCGGCCGGTCCAGCCAGTTCATCACCGTGACCGCGGCCACGATGTAAAGCGGCATGCCAACCAGCAGGATCACCAGGGCCCAGCGCCGCCGGGCCTTGTAGCTCAGGCCTTGTTGCTCAGCCATCAGTCGGCAAACGGGTCGGTCACCAGGATGGTGTCGTCCCGCTCCGGGCTGGTGGACAGAAGCGCCACCGGGCATTCGATCAGTTCTTCCACGCGCTTGACGTATTTAATCGCATTGGCCGGCAGGTCGTTCCAGCTGCGGGCGCCTTCCGTCGACTCGCTCCAGCCCGGCATTTCCTCGTAAACCGGCTTGCAGCGGGCCTGCTGGTCGGCGGCGGTCGGCAGATAGTCCAGATGCTCGCCGTCCAGATCATAGCCGGTGCAGATCTTCAGGGTCTCGAACCCGTCCAGCACATCCAGTTTGGTCAGGCAAATGCCCTTGATGCCCGAAGTGGCGCAGGTCTGGCGCACCAGTGCGGCGTCGAACCAGCCGCAGCGGCGCTGGCGGCCGG
>NZ_JWLD01000103.1:2296-2651 GCF_000813725.1 Leisingera sp. ANG-Vp | reverse complement strand
GGGCCGCCTTTCTGCTTCTGTGCTTTGCAGGGGTCAGCCCGCGGCGCGTTTGCCGGGTTTGAAGCCGATGTCGCCGGAGGCAGTGAACTTGCCATTGCCGGAGCGTTCGATCTTGCCGTCGCGCAGCAGCTGGCCGAAGGAGCGCAGCCCGTCTTCGCGGTTGAAGTCGCCGCCGCCGGCGCTGCGCACCTTGCTGATCAGCTGCGGACGCGAGAAGTGGTCGCGGCCCTCGACAAAGCTCATGTAGGCTGCGGCGGCTTCCAGCAGGTCGTGCAGCTCGGCGGCGCCGCGCTCGGCGGCATAGGTGGCAAAGCCGTTGCCGGCATCACCGGCGTCATCGCCCAGAACCGCGGCC
>NZ_JWLD01000103.1:0-1243 GCF_000813725.1 Leisingera sp. ANG-Vp | reverse complement strand
GCCGAAGCCGAAGCCGAAGAAACCATCGCCGCTGTGATGGAAACTGCAAGCGAAGAAGCCGCTGCCGAGACGGAAGCTCCGGAAGTGGAGCTGCTGGAAGTCAATGAGGCAGACGCAGACCAGCAAGAGGACACCGCCGAGGCTCCGGCTGCCGCTGCAGAAGACACCGTGCCCGCTGCCGATAGCATCGCCGCGAAGCTGCAGCGCATCCGCGCCGTGGTGGCCCAGGCCCCCGAAGAGGAATTCAGCGAAGACGAGCACGCCGATGATGTGCTGGAAGACGCTGCCGAGGAAATCTCCAGCGCGCTCCTGGCTGACGACAGCGAAGGCGACCCGGATTTCGATGACGAAGGCGATGACGAGATTGCCAAGGCGCTGGACCGCCTGGACCTGACCTCCTCTGCCGCAGATGCACCGGCCGAAGCCGCCGACCCGGCGGAGGCTCTGGGCGACCCGGACGAAGCCTTCGACGACAGCCTGTTCGAAAACCTGCGGTCTGACAGCGCCGAAGCTCCGGCCACAGCGGAAGACACGGACGCAGAGGATCAGGACAGCGGTTCGGAAAACCTGCTGTCGGAAGAGCCCGCGCCTGCACCGGCTCGCAAGCCCGTGCGCGTGCGCATCGCCAAGGTCAAACGCAGCGAGTTCGACAGGGCCGTTGCCTCCGGCCAGCTTCAGGAAACCGCCGGCACAACTGCAGCCGCAGCCAGCGAAGCCGAAGCGGAGACCGCAGAAGACGCGCTCTCGCAAGAGGATGAAGCCGATCTGATGCGCGAGCTGGCAGAGGTCGAAGCGGAAATCCTGGCCGCCTCCGAACTGCCGGAAGAAGGCGTCGGCGCCGATACCGAAGAAGAGATCGGCGAAGCAGAACCTGCCGCTTCCAGCCTGGCCGACAGCGATGTCACCCGGCTGATGGCAGCGGCGGACGAGAAGCTGGAAGATCCGGACTCCGCCTCATCGCGCGAAGCCTACAGCCAGCTGCGGGCCGCAGTCGCCGCCACCAAGGCGGATGGTCCCGCAGGCACAACCGGCAGCGACGACGCAAAACCCTACCGCGACGACCTGGCCAGCGTGGTGCGCCCGCGTCGCCCGGAATCCCGCCAAAGCAGCTCGGAACGCCCGGCCAGCACCGCTGCCCGCCCGGCCCCTCTGAAGCTGGTAGCCGCCCAGCGCATCGATGAAGGCACCGCAGAGCAGAAACCGGTGCGCCCGCGCCGGGTCTCGGCCGCGGTTCTGGGCGATG
>NZ_JWLD01000102.1 GCF_000813725.1 Leisingera sp. ANG-Vp | reverse complement strand
AGCGGCCCTTTTTCTATGCGGCTTTTCCATTTAGCCGCCGGAAACACCCGGGTGAGCAGTTTTTCAGGGGTGCTGCTCCTTGGAATTCCCGCTGCTCCGCCCGGCAGCGCTGTCGGCGGTGTCGGTGATTTTGTCCAGCGATGCTTCCAGGCTTTGCCGTAAAGCTTCCACGTCCTCATCGCTGGGCTTTTTCGGGACTTCATCCGTCCATTCCTGGCACATCAGCACGCCGCGGGAAAACGGCAGCGGCAGCATCTGCCGGTCCCAGGTTGGCAGCCTGATCACCTTCTTCTCGGCAAAAGCCACGGTGAACACCCGGCAGCCGGTCATTCGTGCCCAGACGATCGGCACGGTGGAGGAGATGCGCGCGGGCCCGCGCGGCCCGTCTGCGGCGATGCCGATAGAACAGCCCTCCTTGGTGCGGCGCAGCACTTCGCGCGACAAGGCAACATGGCGCTTATGGCTCGACATCGGAATGGTCTCGAACCCGAGCCGCACCAGAATCTGCCCGGCCAGCCGTCCTGCCCGTGCCGAGGAGGTCAGTGCGCAAATACGGCCGAGAGAGGTGTCAAACAGATAGGGCGCCATGATCAGCCTCTGGTGCCAAAGCACAAAGATCACCGGCTCACCGCGGCGTACGCAGGCGTCCATTTCCTCAAAACCGCTGCGGGTCCAGCGCGAGGTGCGGAAGGCGAATCGCACGTAGGCGGCAAACAGCCCCTCAATGGCGCGGTTGACCTTGGGGCTGTCGGCGATTTTCTTTCTCAGGCTCACGGAATCCGGCTCATTCTTACAAGGAGACCGGGGGCGGGCCCGGTAATTGAACCCGTCTTACTGCATGGTCCGGCCGGGGCAAAGCCTGCGGCCGGAAAACCGGATTGCGATGCGCAGAAAATCCGCTTTTTCCTCTTGCCAGCGCAGTTCGCCTGCCGTAGGACATGCCGCACTACAGGGGTATAGCTCAGTTGGTAGAGCGACGGTCTCCAAAACCGTAGGTCGCGGGTTCGAACCCTGCTGCCCCTGCCAGTTTCAAGCCACAATCCGGTTCTCGTGCACCTGCTTGTTCAGGCAGGCCCGGCTGCGCACAGCCAGGCTGCCCATGCGCGGGTCAGGACAGTGTCAGATGGTCTGGCGCTTGTCCTTGCAAATGACGGCTGTAGGCTGCGTCAAAGGCGGCTTCGATCTGCCGGGTGAAGCGCTGCGGACTGAACAGCGGGGCGGCTTTGTGCTGTTCCAGCAATTTGCCGCGCAGGGCTGCGCAGGCCTCTGGATCGGACGCGAGCCGGGCTGCCATTTCCTCAAATTCACCGATGCTGGCGGCGATCAGTTCCGGCAGGCCGGCGGCCTGCAGAAGGCTGGCCCCGGTGCGGGCCGCAAACTGCTGGCCGGGCAGGGTGAGAACCGGCAGCCCGCCGGCCAGTGCCGCACGGGCAGAGGCAGTGGCATTGACGGTGAAAGTGTCCAGGAACAGATCTGCTAGCGGCAGGCGGGCCAGTTGTTCTGCCGGCGGCATTGGCGGAGCAAAGACCAGCCGGTCAGGGTCGATGCCGCAGGCAGCGGCGCTGCGGCGCAGGTTCGAGGTGGCATGATCGCCGTTGTCCTGCAGCCAAAGCACGCTGCCGGGGGTTTTGCCGAGCAGGCGCATCCAGATACCGAATTCGCGCTGTGAGATGCTGCCGCCGCTGGCAAAACAGCAGAATACGAACCCTTCTGCCGGCAAACCGCAGCCGGTCCGGTCAAGACTGTCCGAGCCCGCATTTGCGGGAGCCACGGCCATATAGCCTTCCGGCAAGCGCAGCAAAAACTCGTTGTGGTAGCGTTCGCTGCCCGGCGGGCACACGGTGGCATCGCTGACCAGATAGTCATAGGCGGCGGTGCCAATAGTCCCGGGGTAGCCCGGGCAGGCAATGTGCAGCGGTGCCAAGCGGGCAGCGAAGAGCGCTGGGCGGCTGCCCCGCGCAAAGCCGGTGAGATCCACGGCGATGTCCAGGCTGTCTGTCTTGACCGAATCTGCCATTGCCTCATGGGGCGTGCTGTCCAGGTTCCGCAGGCAGGAAACCGTCCGGCTGATTTCCGCGGCCGCCTCCGGGGCAAGCCCCGGGCCGATGGCATAGGCGAAGATCTCAAAGCGCTCGGAATCGTGTGCGGCTAGCATAGCGGAATGCTGCTCCAGGACCGCCGCCGCGTCGCAGCTGGCGAAAATGTAGCCGATCCGCAGCCGCTGCGGCCGCTGCTGGAGCGGCGGTGCGGCCAGCAATTCCGCTTTGTGAAACAGGTCGCTGGCATAAGCCTGGGCACGGGCGCGCAGCAGATCCGGATTGTCTTCCATCAGCATCAGCGCGCTTGGGTCGCAGCCGCCGCCCCTCAGCCCGAGCAGCCGGCGGCAGTCTTCGTATTCCTGCTCCCAGCGCCAGTCATTGAGCATAGCCAGCACATGCAGGCGCTGGGTGCGGGCGCGGTCATCGGACGGGGAGATCTCCAGGATCCGGTCAAAGCAGGGGAGCGCATCGGCATAACGGCCTGCCTCCTTGTGCAGCAGGCCCAGCTGGAAATGCGCTTCTGTCAGGCCGGGGTTGAGGCTGGCAGCCTGCCCGTAGTGATTTGCGGCGTCCGCATCTGCCCCCTGCGCCCGCAAATGCCCGGCCAGAGCCAGATGCACGGTGGCATCCTGCGGGGCCAGCGAAACCGCCTGCTGCAACGCCGCGGTGGCTTCGGCGGTGCGGCCCAGCAGCGGCAGCACTTCTGCCATGCTGCGCAGCGCCAGCAGGCAGTCTGCATCCAGCGTCAGTGCTTTCTGGAACAGGGCCAGCGCATTGTCCAATTCGCCGCGAGCAGTATGCACACGGCCCATGGCGGCATAGGTGCCGGCCGCCTTCGGGTCCATCCCGCAGGCTTTGTTGAGGCAGGTTGCCGCATTGTCCAGATGGCCTGCGGCGAGGTGGCAGCGGCCCAGGAAATCCCACAGGAAATGAGATTCCCGGAAGGTTTTGAGCAGCGCACCGCAGCTTTCAGCCGCATCGAAGTGGCGCCCGGCGGCCAGGTCCGCTTCCAGTTCCGCCTTGGTGTCGGCAGAGGGCTCCCGCTGGGCGCGCAGGCGGCCGCGCAGTGATTCCAGCGCTTCGACGGCGCGCTCATTCTTGGGGTTGCGGGCAAGAATGCCGGAATAGGCAAGCACGGCATCTTCGAGTTTGGAATCCCGTTCAAGCTGTTCCGCTTGGGACATGGAAAAGGCTGGAATCATGGCATCTGGTCTCACTGAAACACACGGGTTATGCCCGCGCTCCGCTTTGGGGGCCGGGGCTGCTGGCTACAGTTTTGCAGGAAGTGGATTAAAATTGGATTTACCGGGCCGCTCTGTGCATCCAGGCCGCCGGGGCAGGGCTTGAATTTACCTGCGCCAGGGGTTAAATCGCCTCCACTGCTAGCAGAGAGACACCCCCAGTATGGCGACTATCAACCCCGTTCAGTTCATTCAGCAGGTCCGTGCCGAAGTGTCCAAGGTCGTCTGGCCGACCCGGCGCGAGGTGCTGCTGACCACAGTCATGGTGTTCATCATGGCGGCGCTCACTGCGGTGTTCTTCGCACTGGTTGATCTGCTGATCCGCTGGGGTTTGCAGGGCATCCTGGGGATGTTCGGCGGCTGAGCCTGCAGCAGGGCGATGGCTTGGCGTCCGCTGTTGCTGCGCAGCACTTGATCTCGGCAGCAATGGACGGTAGGTGAGCCGTAACTATTGAGGCGGGCGTGCGGCGAATCGGGTTGCACGCCGCTTTTTGTTGAAGAGCGCAGCTTTTCGGCTGCAACAGGATGATCTAGGCGGCGGCACGGCAAACGGCCGGCCCGGCAAACAAGGACAACGGTTCATGGCGAAACGGTGGTATTCGGTCAGCGTTCTTTCGAACTTCGAAAAGAAAATCGCAGAGCAGATCCGCACCTCGGTCGCAGAGCAGGGCCTTGAGGATGAGATCGACGAGGTCCTGGTCCCCACCGAAGAGGTGATCGAGATCCGCCGCGGCAAGAAGGTCTCGACCGAGCGCCGCTTCATGCCCGGCTACGTGCTGGTGCATATGGAAATGTCCGACCGCGGCTACCACCTGATTTCCTCGATCAACCGCGTCACCGGCTTCCTGGGCCCGCAGGGCCGCCCGATGCCGATGCGCGATGCAGAAGTGCAGGGCATCCTGGGCCGCGTTGAGGAAGGCGTCGAGGCGCCGCGCACCCTGATCTCCTTTGAAGTGGGCGAGAAGGTCAAGGTCAACGACGGCCCGTTCGAGGATTTCGACGGCATGGTCGAAGAGGTCGACGACGACAACCAGAAGCTCAAGGTTACCGTGTCGATCTTCGGCCGCGAAACCCCGGTCGAGCTGGACTTTACCCAGGTCACCAAACAGGGCTGACAGCTCCCTCAGTGGAATTCATGACGCCGCGCTGCACAATGCAGCGCGGCTATTTTTTTGCCGGTTTTGCGGAGCGGTTCGCCTTCCGCCGCAGAACCCCTGCGGGCCGCAGGCCGCCGCCGCCCTGCGGCCGGTTCGGCAACCTGCGGCCCCGTGAAACGGGTCACCGGCCGGCTGCCATGCTCTCCGCAATCTGCTGTGGCAGCATTGGAAAATTCGTGACTGCGCCTTGCTGCGCGGCTGCAGCTGCCGGCTGTTTGCGATCCGGAGCCGGACGCCGGAACCGGGCTCTGAGCCGCTGCCGGAACCATGGTCTTCCGGAGGGCTTGGAAGGGGCGGGTAGCTGATTCTTAACGCGTTTTTTTTACGCTCACCGCCACTCCAGGAATTTTGCAGCAAGGATTCTGAATATGAATATGCGGTTTTTGGGCCATTTGTCAGTCAGTGCAAAGATCGCGGCGCTGGTTGCCGCGCCTCTGATGCTTTCGATGTGGTTTATGGGGCAAACCCTGCTGGGGCTGTACAAAAATGCCCAGGTCAACACCACCGAGGCCGGCGAGGTGCTCGAGCATATGAGCGAGCTGGTGCACAAGCTGCAGCTTGAGCGCGGGCTGAGCGCAGCCTACCTGGAAAGCACCGCCACCCGGGTTCCCGAAAAACTGGCCCAGGTCCGGTTGCAGAACAACACGGCGATGGATGCTTATCTGGATGAGATCAGCCATATCGACAAATCCCTCCTCCCCGTCGAAGCCGTGCAGGCAATCCAGTTTGCTCAGGCCGAGCTGGCGAAGAAGAAGGAAATCCGTGCCAAGATTGACGGCCACACGCTCTCGCTGAAGCGCACGCTGGGTTACTATACCGAATTGAACAAGGCTCTCATTCAAACGGGCCTCGCCCTGGCGAAAACCATCGATAATCCGAAGATTTCGCAAGAAGCGGTCGCGCTGTCATTTTTCATGCGCGCAATCGACGCCGCTGGCCTGGAGCGGGCCGCAGGCGCCGTTGGCTTTACCCACGGATGGAAGCCTGAGGACCGGGAAGCCTTTGTTGCGGATCATGAGCTGTTCAAGGAGCGCCTGTCACTGTTCAATGACTTTGCAACCGCCGAAGACCGGCAGGCATTGGAGGGAATTTTCAAAACCCCGGAGATGCAGAAGTTCGAGGAGATCCGCAAGGCGATCCTCAGCGGCGGTGCAAACACGGATATGACGCCGGAGCAATGGTTTGCCGCTGCTACCAGCGCTCTGAAAGTGCTCCAGAAGAAGGAAGTGATTCTGATTGAGCATCTTGAGCGGGACATGGCGGCCTTCGATGCCCGCAACAAGCTCCTTCTGGCGGAGATGGCAGTTCTGACGGCCGTGCTGCTGGCTGCGGTGCTGATCCTCAGCCTGATCGTCGCCCGCAACATGACCAAAGGTCTGGCGGTTCTGAACGTAGCGCTGCAGAAGCTGGGCAGCGGTGAAACCGAAGTCGAAGTGCCCGGTGCCGCGCGCCGCGACGAAATCGGGGCGGTTGCCCGCAACGTCGTCGACCTGCGCTCTGTGACCCAGCGGCGGCAGGAGGAGCGGATGCAGGAAGAAAAAGAGCGCCGCGAGGAGATCATGACCGTCACCAGCCGGATCGGTGAAGCGCTGACGGACCTCCAGCACAAACGCCTGAACAAGCCGGTCACCGAGTTTTTCCCGGAAGAGTTCAAATCGATCCGGATGGACATGAACGAGTCGCTTGCGGCGCTGAGTGCGGCCATCGCCAATATCGGCGAGCTGACCAGCAGCGTGGACGAAAGCACCAAGTCCATCGCCGAGGCCTCCATGGATCTGGCGCACCGCACCGAGGCGGAATCCGCAACGCTGGAGAAGACCACGCATGCGATCAGCGAGCTGACCGAAAATGTGCGGCAGTCGGCGGAGAATGCCGGCAACGCCGAGCAGCTGGCCTGCACCGCGCAGGATGGCGTGCGGTCCTGCGACGACGTGATGAAGAACACCATTTCGGCGATGGACAAGCTGCAGGAATCCTCGCAGGAGATTTCCCAGATCACCAAGGTGATCCAGGACATTGCCTTCCAGACCAACCTGCTGGCGCTGAACGCCGGGGTCGAAGCCGCCCGTGCGGGCGAGGCCGGCCGCGGCTTTGCGGTTGTCGCCAGCGAGGTCCGCATGCTGGCGCAGCGCTGTGCCGATGCCGTTCAGCAGATTGACGAGCTGACCGCGCGCAGCTCTGAACAGGTCAAGAACGGCGCCGCTCTGGTCGACGCGGCAGGCCGCGCCATGGCGGACGTCAGCGGCCAGGTGACGGAGATTTCCGGTCTGGTTGTGGATATCGCAGGCAACATGAAAGAGCAGTCCTCGCAAATGGGCGACGTCAACAAGGCGGTGAATGAGCTGGAAATGATGGCTCAGCAGAATGCCGCCATGGCAGAGGAAACCACTGCCGCCACGACCTCTCTATCGGAACAGGCCCAGGATCTCCGCGAACTGGTTCAGCAGTTCACTCTTGATCAGGCCGCGCCGGTTCCGAACGCGCTGCCGGGCCCTGATGACAGCGTGCCGCCTGGGGCTGCGATCAATTTTGACGCAGAGGACGACTGGGAACAGGACTTCGGGCCGAACAGCTCCGCAGCCTGACCGCTGGCCCCAATACCCAGGTGACCAAACAGGGGTGATTGGGCCTTCCAGAAAAAATCGAAGCGCCGTGTTGTTTTGCAACGCGGCGCTTTTGTGTTTCGGGCGGCATCTGGTGCTTGCTCCAGTCAGGTGGAGGGCTCATCAAGACAGCGTGCTGCCGTAATTTTTCATCTAAGTCAGCCGGGCCGGGTAATGAAATTCTCATGCCCGGTGTTGGGTAGATTGGAATTCCATCTGATGCGCCCGCTGCGGCGGTCAAACGATCCGATGATCAATCCAAGGGCAGTCGGGACTGCCTGGCACAAAAGAGTAGCACCTATCAAAAAGCCGATAACAAATGCGATGTCGCTCCAAGATCTGATGCCCGCAGCCACGTCCCTAAAGATGGATCGCGACATGTCTGATGCACTCAAAATGCAGAGAAGGGCAGCCCAGAGAACTGCCCGGCCGGAATGGCGTAGGATCAAGCTGCTCTTCACTCCCTGCTGTGCAAGCCCTCTGAAGAACCTGAAGTTTGCGCGTGGCCTGAGCGCCAGCATTGTGATTTGCAAAAGAGGGCCGATGACAGGAATTTTTTGCGCCCCTTGCAACGGCCCCGATTGGTAGTCGAAGGAAGTGCGTTTCCCGGCGTCAACAAATTTTGCAATGTTCGTTTGGGTTTCTGCCCTTGAAGCATCTATGCTTTTCTTGCCGGGAAGGGATGCAAACAATTCGTCAGAAGGCCAAGTTTTCACCTCTACTACGCCGTCATGGTTTAGGGGGGAATAGGGAGTGGCCAGAGTTCCCTTGTTGGTTTGCCATAGCTGCCGCGGTGAGTTTTGGCCATCTTCGGTTTGAAACTCGAAAAGGTAAAAGCACCAACGCACCCCCTGTTCTTCAAGTTCTCTAACTTGCTCAGGGGCAAAACCATTGCCGAAGGCTTTGTCGGATTGGGCAGCAGAAAGTGTCTCTTGGTAGGCATCAGATTGGGTCACAAGGCTGATCCAATAACTGATGGCCTCCTTGTGAGGCAGGAGCTGAAAGCCATAAGATTTGATCGCAGCAGGTACCATTAAATCAAACGGGATCTGTTCGGCGGCTGCAGTCATACGGACGTGAAGTTCATCCAGTTCAGGTTGAAGTCCGGCCAAATTTTCCGTCGATAGGTCCGGGTAGTCAGCTGCGCTTTCAGAAACGCGGACCACCAGATCCACATAGTCCTGAAAAACATTTGCTGCTTGGTCAAATCCCATCCGGCGAAAGCACACGGCTCTTTGGCGGTTCCAGATGACGTCGTCGCCTTCGCAACCGGCTCTCAGATCATTTGCCGCGTAAGCAAAGGTCATCAGGTCTTGCAGAAGGTAATCTTCGTGAATGTCTTCGGCCAGGCGGAGCTCTTCCAGAATGGATTTGATCCTATCACATTTGATAAAGCTGTCATTTATGCCGGATAGACTTCCGAGATGGGATTTTAGAGTTTTGAAGGAAATTTGAGAGTTGTTGGGCACTACGATTTTCGTATCAACCACTTCAAATCTCCTTAAGAATGCAGTTTTCCAGGTTTGAATGCACCGCAAATCTCACATAGGAGGCAGCGGAAGCCAAGCTTGCAGCTTTCTGTCCCTGTTGGCTTGCCAACCCCAGCGTTCCCCTGTACATGCCGCCTCTATCGTCTTCGGGCGAGATTCTCTCGTGGGAGATCAAGGGATCGCGATCCCGGCATCCGACCACGCAACATGCACTGGGTGAAACGCGTTTCACTCTCGTTGAAAGGACAACCAAATGGCTAAGAAGCTTGTTGGTTCGATGAAGCTGCAGGTTCCTGCAGGTCAGGCAAACCCCTCTCCGCCCGTCGGCCCGGCCCTGGGTCAGCGCGGCATCAACATCATGGAATTCTGCAAGGCGTTCAACGCCAAGACCGCAGACATGGAGCCCGGCGCGCCGTGCCCGACCGTGATCACCTACTATCAGGACAAGTCCTTCACCATGGACATCAAGACGCCGCCCGCGTCTTACTACCTGAAGAAGGCGGCCAAGGTGAAATCCGGCGCGAACAACCCGTCGCGTGAAACCGTCGGCACCGTGTCCGTGGCCCAGGTGAAAGAAATCGCCGAAGCCAAGATGAAAGATCTGAACGCCAACGACATCGATGCGGCAATGCAGATCATCCTGGGCTCCGCCCGCTCCATGGGCATCGAGGTGAAGTAAGATGGCAAAGCTCGGTAAACGCACCCGCGCCGCGCGCGAAGCTTTCGCAGGCAAAGAAAACCTGTCCGTGGAAGAAGCAGTTGCCCTGGTGAAAGCCAACGCAACCACCAAATTCGACGAGACCGTTGAAATCGCCATGAACCTGGGCGTCGACACCCGCCACGCAGACCAGATGGTCCGCGGCGTGGTCGGCCTGCCGAACGGCACCGGCAAAGACATGCGCGTTGCAGTCTTCGCCCGCGGCCCGAAAGCAGACGAAGCCAAGGAAGCAGGCGCAGACGTGATCGGCGCCGAGGACCTGATGGAATCCATTCAGGCCGGCAACCTGGACTTTGACCGTTGCATTGCAACCCCGGACATGATGCCGATCGTCGGCCGTCTGGGCAAAATCCTGGGCCCGCGCAACCTGATGCCGAACCCGAAAGTCGGCACCGTGACCATGGACGTGAAAGCGGCCGTGGAAGCAGCCAAAGGCGGCGAAGTCCAGTTCAAGGCGGAAAAAGGCGGCGTTGTGCACGCAGGCGTCGGCAAAGCCTCCTTCGACGAAGCCAAGCTGGTCGAAAACGTCCGCGCATTTGTGTCGGCCGTGGCCAAAGCCAAGCCGTCGGGCGCAAAGGGCGCTTACATGAAAAAGATCAACCTGTCCTCGACCATGGGTCCGGGCATCACGGTTGACGTGGACAACGCTGTTTCCGAGTAATCGGACCCTCGCGTTACCCTTTCAGGGCCCGGGCCGCGCAAGCAGCCCGGGTCTTTTTTGTTTCGCTTTGCGCGATCCGTTCTGCTCATCGGTTTTGGAGCCGCGCGGGCGCTGCCAGCCGCTCTTTTGCGTTTTTCGCGGAGTCGTGCTAGGGTCCCGCCTCAAAATACAGGGCGCCCGGCTTTGCGGGGGGCCCGATTAGGAGTTGGAAAACTCCCTAAAACCTTCTAAAGACACTCCTGCAGCCCAGCGTGCGATTCGTCGTGCGCTGTTTTGCATTTCGTCCAAGATGGTGGGTGGCCTCTCGATCGGGCCTTAATTTCCCTCCTGAGACGGGTAAGACCAGGAAGATCGAGGGTTTTCATTCCCTCGGGCGACTTTGGCTCATCCCGTAAAACGGACCTGAACGCCGGGCCATCTGGTTCGGCAAATATGAGCCGGGATGCCTCGCATCCCTAACTTGGAGAGAACTGTGGATAGAGCCCAGAAAGAGAAAGTGGTCGAGGAACTCGGCCAGATCTTCGAAAGCTCTGGCGTCGTGGTGGTAGCTCACTACGCCGGTCTGACAGTTGCCGAGATGCAGGATCTGCGCGCGCGTGCAAGCGAAGCGAACAGTTCCGTGCGTGTTGCCAAGAACAGGCTCGCCAAAATCGCCCTCGAGGGTAAGCCGTGTGAAAGCATGGCCGGCCTGCTGACAGGGATGACCGTTCTGACCTACTCCGAAGACCCCGTGTCCGCCGCCAAGGTGGCCGAGGCTTTCGCCAAGGATAACAAAAAGTTTGAAATCCTCGGCGGCGCAATGGGTGAGAACGCTCTGGACCGTGCCGGTGTCGAAACCGTGTCGAAAATGCCGTCCCGCGACGAGCTCATTGCTCAGATCGCAAGCTGCATTGGCGCACCTGCTTCGAACATCGCCGGCGCGATTGGCGCACCTGCAAGCAACATCGCAAGCATCCTTTCGACCATCGAAGAGAAGGCGGAAGCTGCGTAAGCGGTTGGCACTGAATGACTGGCGTGGGGAAACATCCCGCACGTTGGAACACACACTTGTAAACGGAAAGAGCTGATACAATGGCTGATCTGAAAGCACTCGCAGAAAGCATCGTGGGTCTGACCCTGCTGGAAGCACAAGAACTGAAAACCATCCTGAAAGACGAATACGGCATCGAGCCCGCAGCTGGCGGCGCAGTTGTCATGGCAGCTGGCGGCGACGCCGGCGGTGCAGCTGAAGAAGAAAAGACCGAATTCGACGTCGTTCTGAAGAACGCCGGCGCTTCCAAGATCAACGTGATCAAAGAAGTCCGCGGCATCACCGGCCTGGGCCTGAAAGAAGCCAAAGAGCTGGTCGAAGCAGGCGGCAAGATCAAAGAAGGCGTCGACAAAGCCGAAGCCGAAGAAGTCAAAGCCAAGCTGGAAGCAGCTGGCGCAGAAGTCGAGCTGGCCTAAGCCCGTCTTCTGGTGCATCGCTGATGCATCGACATTTGGCTGGGTCCGGATTTTTCCGGGCCCAGCCGAACCTGTCTTAGAAAGGGCCCTAAATTCCGGGGCGTTTTTTCAGGCGAGGTTCAAGGGATCGGGAGGCTGCCTTCGGGACGGTGGCCATGAATTGATCCGAACACGCTGTCTCGTATGGGCAAGGTGCCGGGGCCCGGCGGCAACCTTGACCGGTGAGAACTCGAAAGGTGACATCTGACATGGCTCAATCGTTCCTTGGCCAGAAACGTCTACGCAAATACTACGGCAAAATCCGCGAAGTGCTGGAGATGCCGAACCTCATCGAGGTGCAGAAATCTTCCTACGATCTGTTCCTGCGCTCCGGCGATGCCGCCGAGCCGCTTGACGGCGAAGGCATCAAAGGCGTCTTCCAGTCGGTCTTCCCGATCAAGGACTTCAACGAAACCTCCGTTCTGGAGTTCGTGAAATATTCCTTCGAGAAGCCGAAGTACGACGTCGAAGAGTGCATGCAGCGCGACATGACCTACTCGGCGCCGCTGAAGGTCACCCTGCGCCTGATCGTTTTTGATGTGGACGAAGACACCGGCGCCAAGTCGGTGAAGGACATCAAGGAACAGGACGTCTTCATGGGCGACATGCCTCTGATGACCCCGAACGGCACCTTCATCGTGAACGGCACCGAGCGCGTGATCGTGTCCCAGATGCACCGCTCGCCGGGCGTGTTCTTCGACCACGACAAAGGCAAGACCCACTCCTCGGGCAAGCTGCTGTTTGCCTGCCGCATCATCCCGTACCGCGGCTCCTGGCTGGACTTTGAGTTCGACGCCAAGGACATCGTCTTTGCCCGTATCGACCGCCGCCGCAAACTGCCGGTGACCACCCTGCTCTATGCTCTGGGCCTGGACCAGGAAGGCATCATGGATGCCTACTACAACACCGTGCAGTTCAAGCTGGAAAAATCCCGCGGCTGGGTCACCCCGTTCTTCCCGGAACGCGTGCGCGGCACCCGCCCGACCTACGACCTGGTTGACGCAGGCACCGGCGAGATCATCTGCGAAGCGGGCAAGAAGGTCACCCCGCGCGCCGTCAAGAAGATGATCGAAGAAGGCACCATCACCGAGCTGCTGGTTCCCTTCGAGCACATCGTCGGCAAATATGTCTCCAAGGACATCATCAACGAAGACAACGGCGCGATCTACGTCGAAGCCGGTGATGAGCTGACCCTGGAATACGACAAGGATGGCGAACTGATCGGCGGCTCCCTGAAAGAGCTGCTGGACGCAGGCATCACCGACATTCCGGTTCTGGACATCGACAACGTCAATGTCGGCCCCTACATGCGCAACACCATGGCGGCGGACAAGAACATGGGCCGCGAAAGCGCGCTGATGGACATCTACCGCGTGATGCGCCCGGGCGAGCCGCCCACCGTCGAAGCCGCGTCGGCCCTGTTCGACACCCTGTTCTTCGATTCCGAGCGCTACGACCTCTCCGCGGTTGGCCGCGTGAAGATGAACATGCGTCTGGCGCTCGACGCCGAGGACACCCAGCGCACCCTGCGCAAGGAAGACATCGTCGCCTGTATCAAGGCGCTGGTCGACCTGCGTGACGGCCGCGGCGATGTCGACGACATCGACCACCTGGGCAACCGCCGCGTGCGGTCCGTCGGCGAGCTGATGGAAAACCAGTACCGCGTCGGCCTGCTGCGCATGGAGCGTGCGATCAAAGAGCGGATGTCCTCCGTCGAGATCGACACCGTGATGCCGCAGGACCTGATCAACGCGAAACCGGCCGCAGCTGCGGTGCGTGAATTCTTCGGCTCCTCGCAGCTGTCGCAGTTCATGGACCAGACCAACCCGCTGTCGGAAGTCACCCACAAACGCCGTCTCTCGGCGCTTGGCCCGGGCGGCCTGACCCGCGAGCGTGCCGGCTTTGAGGTCCGCGACGTTCACCCGACCCACTATGGCCGGATGTGCCCGATTGAGACCCCGGAAGGCCCGAACATCGGTCTGATCAACTCGCTGGCCACCTTTGCGCGCGTCAACAAATACGGCTTCATCGAAACGCCTTACCGCGTTGTCAATGAAGGCCAGGTGACCGACGAAGTGCACTACATGTCGGCGACCGAAGAGATGCGCCACACCGTGGCGCAGGCAAACGCGACCCTGGATGAGAGCGGCAAGTTCATCAACGATCTGGTGTCGACCCGCCAGTCCGGCGACTACACCCTGGCGCCGCGCGAAACCGTCGACCTGATCGACGTCTCGCCCAAGCAGCTGGTCTCGGTCGCAGCCTCGCTGATCCCGTTCCTGGAAAACGACGACGCCAACCGCGCTCTGATGGGCTCGAACATGCAGCGTCAGGCGGTTCCGCTCCTGCGCGCCGAGGCGCCGCTGGTCGGCACCGGCATCGAGGAAAAGGTCGCAATCGACTCCGGCGCGGCCATCCAGGCCAAACGTGCCGGCATCATCGACCAGGTTGATGCGCAGCGTATCGTGATCCGCGCCACCTCCGATCTGGAGCTGGGCGACGCGGGCGTTGACATCTACCGCATGCGCAAGTTCCAGCGTTCCAACCAGAACACCTGTATCAACCAGCGTCCGCTGGTGAAGGTGGGCGACACCGTACAGAAAGGCGAAGTGATCGCCGACGGCCCGTCGACCGATATGGGCGAACTGGCGCTGGGTAAAAACGTGGTCGTCGCGTTCATGCCCTGGAACGGCTACAACTACGAAGACTCCATCCTGATCTCCGAGCGCATCGCGCGCGACGACGTCTTCACCTCGGTCCACATCGAGGAATTCGAAGTCGCCGCCCGTGACACCAAGCTTGGGCCGGAAGAAATCACCCGCGACATCCCCAACGTCGGCGAGGAAGCCCTGCGCAACCTCGACGAGGCGGGCATCGTCTACATCGGCGCCGATGTGGAGCCGGGCGACATTCTGGTCGGCAAGATCACTCCGAAGGGCGAAAGCCCGATGACCCCGGAAGAGAAGCTGCTGCGCGCCATCTTCGGCGAAAAAGCATCTGACGTGCGCGACACTAGCTTGCGCGTCAAACCGGGCGATTACGGTACTGTGGTCGAGGTTCGCGTCTTCAACCGTCACGGCGTCGAGAAAGACGAGCGTGCGCTGCAGATCGAGCGTGAGGAAGTCGAGCGTCTGGCCCGTGACCGGGACGACGAGCTGACCATTCTGGACCGCAACATCTATGCGCGCCTGCGCGGCATGCTGCTGGGCAAAACCGCGGTCAAAGGCCCCAAAGGCGTCCGCGCCGGTGCCCCGATCGACGAAGCCCTGCTGGACAGCCTGTCCCGCGGCCAGTGGTGGATGCTTGCCCTTGAGGACGAGCAGGACGCCCAGGTCGTTGAGGCTCTGAACGAGCAGTACGAAGCACAGAAACGTGCTCTGGACGCCCGTTTCGAGGACAAGGTCGAGAAGGTCCGCCGCGGCGACGACCTGCCGCCGGGTGTGATGAAGATGGTCAAAGTCTTCATCGCCGTGAAGCGCAAGCTGCAGCCGGGCGACAAGATGGCCGGCCGTCACGGCAACAAAGGTGTGATCTCGAAAGTGGTGCCGATGGAGGACATGCCGTTCCTCGCCGACGGTACCCCGGTCGACTTCTGCCTTAACCCGCTGGGCGTGCCGTCGCGTATGAACGTCGGTCAGATCCTGGAGACCCACATGGGCTGGGCCGCACGCGGCCTCGGCATCAAGGTGGACGACGCGCTGCAGGAATACCGCCGCTCGGGCGACCTGACCCCGGTCCGTGACGCGATGCACCACGCCTATGGCGACAACGTCTATGACGAAGGCATCGCTTCGATGTCCGAAGGCGAGCTGATCGAAGCTGCAGGCAACGTGACCCGCGGTGTGCCGATTGCGACCCCGGTCTTTGACGGCGCCAAGGAAGATGACGTCAACAACGCCCTGGTGCGTGCGGGCTTTGACCAGTCCGGCCAGTCGATCCTGTTCGACGGCCGCACCGGCGAGCAGTTTGCGCGTCCGGTGACCGTTGGCATCAAGTACCTGCTGAAGCTGCACCACCTGGTGGACGACAAGATCCACGCGCGTTCCACCGGCCCGTACTCGCTGGTCACCCAGCAGCCGCTGGGCGGTAAGGCGCAGTTCGGCGGCCAGCGCTTCGGTGAGATGGAAGTCTGGGCTCTGGAAGCCTATGGCGCCGCCTACACCCTGCAGGAGATGCTCACCGTCAAATCGGATGACGTCGCCGGCCGGACCAAGGTCTATGAGTCGATCGTCAAGGGCGAGGACAACTTCGAAGCGGGCGTTCCGGAATCGTTCAACGTTCTGGTCAAAGAAGTCCGCGGCCTCGGCCTGAACATGGAACTCCTGGATGCGGAGGTTGAGGAGTAAGGGCCCCGCGCCCTTCTCCCGTCCCCCCTTCCGCAAGATTTGAGGTATCAAAATGAACCAGGAAATCACCAACAACCCGTTCAACCCGCTGACCCCGCCGAAGGTCTTTGATGAAATCAAAGTCTCGCTGGCGTCGCCGGAACGGATCCTGTCTTGGTCCTATGGCGAAATCAAAAAGCCCGAGACCATCAACTACCGGACCTTCAAGCCCGAGCGCGACGGCCTGTTCTGCGCCCGGATCTTCGGCCCGATCAAAGACTACGAGTGCCTGTGCGGCAAATATAAGCGGATGAAGTACCGTGGCGTCGTCTGCGAGAAATGCGGCGTCGAGGTCACCCTGCAGAAAGTGCGCCGCGAGCGCATGGGCCACATCGAGCTGGCCGCACCGGTTGCGCACATCTGGTTCCTGAAGTCGCTGCCGTCCCGCATCGGCCTGATGCTGGACATGACCCTGCGCGATCTGGAACGTGTTCTGTACTTTGAAAACTACGTTGTCATCGAGCCGGGCCTGACCGACCTGACCTATGGTCAGATGATGACCGAAGAAGAGTACATGGACGCCCAGGATGCCTATGGCATGGACGCCTTCACCGCCAACATCGGCGCTGAAGCGATCCGTGACATGCTGGCCCAGATCGACCTGGAATCGGAAGCCGAGCAGCTGCGCGCCGAACTGGCCGAAGCCACCGGCGAACTGAAGCCCAAGAAGATCATCAAGCGTCTGAAAGTTGTGGAATCCTTCCTGGAATCGGGCAACCGTCCGGAATGGATGATCATGACTGTGATCCCGGTTATCCCGCCGGAACTGCGCCCGCTGGTTCCGCTGGACGGCGGCCGCTTTGCGACCTCCGACCTGAACGACCTGTACCGCCGCGTGATCAACCGGAACAACCGTCTGAAGCGTCTGATCGAGCTGCGCGCACCTGACATCATCGTCCGCAACGAAAAGCGGATGCTGCAGGAATCCGTTGACGCTCTGTTCGACAACGGCCGCCGCGGCCGCGTCATCACCGGCGCCAACAAGCGTCCGCTGAAGTCGCTCTCTGACATGCTGAAAGGCAAGCAGGGCCGCTTCCGTCAGAACCTTCTGGGTAAGCGCGTCGACTTCTCCGGCCGTTCGGTGATTGTGACCGGTCCTGAGCTTAAGCTGCACCAGTGCGGCCTGCCCAAGAAGATGGCGCTGGAGCTGTTCAAGCCCTTCATCTACTCGCGTCTGGAGGCCAAGGGCCTGTCCTCGACCGTGAAGCAAGCGAAGAAGCTGGTCGAAAAAGAGCGTCCCGAAGTTTGGGATATCCTCGATGAGGTGATCCGCGAGCACCCGGTGATGCTGAACCGCGCACCGACGCTGCACCGCCTTGGCATCCAGGCGTTCGAACCCACGCTGATCGAAGGCAAGGCAATCCAGCTGCACCCGCTGGTCTGCTCGGCGTTCAACGCGGACTTCGACGGCGACCAGATGGCTGTGCACGTCCCGCTGAGCCTTGAGGCCCAGCTGGAAGCGCGCGTCCTGATGATGTCGACCAACAACGTTCTGTCGCCTGCCAACGGCGCGCCGATCATCGTTCCTTCGCAGGATATGATTCTGGGTCTCTACTATGTGACCCTGGAGCGCGAAGGCATGCCCGGCGAAGGCAAGATCTTTGGCACCATCGACGAGGTTCAGCACGCGCTGGACGCCGGCGAAGTGCATCTGCACTCCAAGATCACCGCGCGGATTACTCAGATCGACGAAGAGGGCAACGAAGTCCTGCAGCGGTTTGAGACCACCCCGGGCCGTGTCCGCCTGGGCGCGCTGCTGCCGAAAAACGCCAAGGCTCCGTTTGAACTGGTCAACCGCCTTCTGCGGAAGAAAGAGGTTCAGCAGGTCATCGACACCGTCTACCGCTACTGCGGCCAGAAAGAGTCGGTTATCTTCTGCGACCAGATCATGACCATGGGCTTCCGTGAAGCGTTCAAGGCCGGCATCTCGTTCGGCAAGGACGACATGGTGATCCCGGACGGCAAGTGGACCATCGTCGACGACACCCGCGATCAGGTGAAAGACTTTGAACAGCAGTACATGGACGGTCTGATCACCCAGGGCGAAAAGTACAACAAAGTTGTCGATGCCTGGTCGAAGTGCAACGACAAGGTCACCGAGGCGATGATGGGCTCCATCTCTGCCGACAAGCGCGACGAAAACGGCGCCGTGATGGAACCGAATTCGGTTTACATGATGGCCCACTCCGGTGCGCGTGGCTCGGTCACCCAGATGAAGCAGCTGGGCGGTATGCGCGGCCTGATGGCCAAGCCGAACGGCGACATCATCGAGACCCCGATCATCTCGAACTTTAAAGAAGGCCTGACCGTTCTCGAGTACTTCAACTCGACCCACGGTGCCCGTAAGGGTCTGTCGGATACCGCGCTTAAGACGGCGAACTCGGGTTACCTGACCCGCCGTCTGGTGGACGTGGCTCAGGACTGCATCGTGCGCGAGCACGACTGCGGCACCGAGCGTGCGATCACCGCTGAAGCTGCGGTCAACGACGGTGAGGTGGTGGCGTCGCTGGGCGAGCGCATCCTGGGCCGTGTGGCTGCGGATGACATCAAGCGCCCGGGCACCGAAGAGATCATCGTGGCCGCCGGCCAGCTGATCGACGAGCGCATGGCGGATGCCGTGGAAGAGGCGGGCGTTCAGTCGACCCGCATCCGCTCGCCGCTGACCTGTGAGTCGGAAGAGGGCGTCTGCGCCATGTGCTACGGCCGTGACCTGGCCCGCGGCACGCAGGTGAACACCGGCGAGGCAGTCGGCATCATCGCGGCCCAGTCGATCGGTGAACCTGGCACCCAGCTGACCATGCGGACCTTCCACATCGGCGGCGTTGCCCAGGGCGGTCAGCAGTCGTTCCTGGAAGCGTCCCAGGAAGGCAAGATCGTCTTCGAGATGCCCAGCACCCTGGTCAACGCCAACGGCGAGACCCTGGTTGTGGGCCGCAACATGAAGCTGATCATCCAGGACGAGCACGGCGAAGAGCGCGCCAGCCACAAGCTGGGCTACGGCTCCAAGCTGTTCGTCAAGGAAGGCCAGAACGTCTCCCGCGGCGACAAGCTGTTCGAATGGGACCCCTATACCCTGCCGATCATCGCCGAGAAGCCGGGTACCGCGAAATACGTGGACCTGATCTCGGGCCTGGCAGTCCGCGACGAGACCGACGAAGCCACCGGCATGACCCAGAAGATCGTGATCGACTGGCGTGCGGCTCCGAAGGGCTCCGACCTGAAGCCGGAGATCATCCTGGTCGACAGCAACGGCGAGCCGGTTCGCAACGACAACGGCAACCCGGTCACCTACCCGATGTCCGTGGATGCGATTCTGTCCTGCGAGGACGGTCAGCAGGTCATGGCTGGCGACGTTGTTGCGCGTATCCCGCGTGAAGGCGCCAAGACCAAGGACATTACCGGTGGTCTGCCGCGCGTTGCGGAACTGTTCGAAGCCCGCCGTCCGAAAGATCACGCGATCATCGCCGAAATCGATGGCCACGTGCGCTTCGGCCGCGACTACAAGAACAAGCGCCGTATCGCGATTGATCCTGTGGACGAGTCGCTGGAGCCCGTCGAATACATGGTGCCCAAAGGCAAGCACATCCCGGTTGTGGAAGGCGACTTTGTCCAGAAGGGCGACTACATCATGGACGGCAACCCGGCGCCGCATGACATCCTGTCCATCATGGGTGTCGAGGCACTGGCGAACTACATGATCGACGAGGTCCAGGACGTCTACCGCCTGCAGGGTGTGAAGATCAACGACAAGCACATCGAGGTGATCGTCCGCCAGATGCTGCAAAAGTGGGAGATCTCCGACTCCGGCGACACCACGCTGCTGAAAGGCGAACACGTCGACAAGCAGGAGTTTGACGCAGCCAACGAGAAATCGCTGGCCCGCGGCAAGCGCCCCGCTCAAGGCGAACCGATCCTGCTCGGCATCACCAAGGCGTCGCTGCAGACCCGCTCCTTCATCTCGGCGGCCTCCTTCCAGGAGACCACCCGCGTTCTCACTGAGGCCTCGGTGCAGGGCAAGAAGGACAAGCTGGTCGGCCTCAAGGAGAACGTCATCGTGGGCCGCCTGATCCCGGCCGGCACCGGCGGCGCGACCCAGGCTGTGCGCTCGATTGCACAGGGCCGCGACAACGTGGTTCTGGAAGCCCGCCGCGAAGAAGCCGAAGCCGCTGCAGCCCTGGCCGCACCGGTGATGGACGAGGACGTGATGGGCGGCGGCGATGATCTGGACATCCTGGTCGAAACCCCGGAAAGCCGCGACTAAGCCCCGGCTGAACACATTCGGAAAAGCCCCCGCATGGCAGCATGCGGGGGCTTTTTCATTTTCCGCACCCCGGGTATCTGTGGTGCAATGGGCGTGCAGCCCGGGAAAAACACAAGCCCAGCGGGCAAGGGAGCAGCAATGGACTTAAGGTTGCGGATGGTCGGTCTGGTGCGGTTCTCCGTGCTCAGCAAGGATTATTACTCGGAGCGGTTCAACTCTCTTGAGGAAAAGGCTGAGCATCTGTTCTCGCCCGAGCGGATGGAACTGCGCTTCCGGCTGTTCGAACAGCTGTGCCTGCGCTCCCTGACCCAGCAGAGCGATCCCAGCTTCCGGCTGATTGTGCTGACCTCCGAAGACCTGCCTGAGGAGTATCTGGAGCGGCTGCTGGCACTGACCGAGCCTTACAGCAATGTCTATTGCCATGGTGCGGCACCGATGACCCACTACCGGCAGCTGAAAGAGGCCTACAGCCTTGTGCATTTGCGGCGGGCCACCCACCATGTTTTGTTCCGGCTTGATGACGATGACGCGGTGGACAAGGACTTTGTCAAACGAACCAAGGCCTTTGCCCGCGGGATGATCCCGCTGCAAGGGGAAGGCGAAACGCCCTTTGTTATTGCGCATAACCGCGGGCTGTACCTGGAAAAGACCGAAGACGGCACCAAAGTCTTTGATACCTGCGAACGCGCGCCGCTGTCTGCCGGGCTGGCCCTGGTGGCGCCTGTCGCGCACGGCGGCAACCCCTATACCTTCAACCACCGCAAGATCGCCCAGCACTACAACACATTCTCGGACACAACGGTGCCTGCCTTCGTGCGCACAATCCATGGCGACAACAAGTCCAACCCGGCCAAAATGGGACTGACCGGCAAATGGCGCCCGAACCAGGTCGAAGCCGCCCTGCAGGAGCACTTCGGCTTCACCGCAGACGGGCTCAGGGACCTCTTGCGATGACCCCGAACCAGACCGGGGCCCTGCTGATGGCAGGCAGCATGGCGGCCTATACTTTCAACGACGTGCTGGTCAAGCTGACAGGCGGCGTTCTGCCTCTGCCGCAGATCCTGACCATTCGCGGGCTGGCGGCCAGCGTCCTGATCTATCTGCTGGCCCGGCGGCTCGGCAGCTTGCGCCTCAGCCTCTCTGGCAGCGCCTGGGCCATGCTGGGACTGCGCTGTGTTTTCGAGGTTGCCAACACCTACCTGTTCCTCACGGCGCTGATGCTGATGCCGATCGCCAATGTGACAGCAATCCTGCAGGTTCTGCCGCTGGCGGTCACGCTCAGCGCCGCGCTGTTCCTGCAGGAGCCTGTCGGCTGGCGGCGGCTTGCGGCCATTGCCGTTGGCTTCTGCGGCATGCTGCTGATCGTGCGCCCCGGGCCGGAGGGCTTCAGCGAGGGCGCCCTTTACGCGCTGGCCGCCGTCGCCTGCATTACTGCCCGCGACCTGGTCACCCGCCGGATGCCGTCCGAAGTGCCGTCGATGACGGTGACCCTGTCGGCCTCGGTTTCGGTGCTGCTGTTCGGCATCGCGGCCTCGGCCGCAACAGAATGGCAGCCGATGGGCAGCACCGAGTTCCTGGCCTTGATGGGCGCAGCCCTGTTTATCCTGGCCGGCTACCTGTGCTCAGTGATGACCATGCGGGTGGGGGAAGTCGCAGTTGTAGCGCCGTTCCGCTACAGCGGCCTTATCTGGGCGCTGATCCTCGGCTGGGCCGTGTTCGGAGAATGGCCGGACTACCTGACCCTGGCAGGCGCCGTGATTGTCGCCGGCGCCGGCATCTTCACACTTTACCGCGAACGCCGGCAGTCCCGCCGTGGACAGGCCTGAAAGCTACCGCTGAAAGACCTCCTGCACCTGCGGGGCGCGGATCGCAAAGCGGGCTTCGAATTCGCCTGCCTGTTCCGCGGTCAGCGGGGCAAGGTCCGGCGACTTGACGGCCTTCTGCCGCGAGTCGTTAAAGCGGTTGTGGGTGCGCACGAACATTGGCGCATCGGTGATGGTGACCGTGGGCATGAACCGGTTGATCCTGTTGTGGGCGAAATTCATGATCGTCAGCGGGCAGCCGCCGCGCACATGCATGCCTAAGGCCGCGGTGAAATAGGAATAAACCCCTTCTGCCGCCGAAATCCCGTCAGGCCCGGCCTCGGCCAGGTAGCCGCGGTTGAAATCAATCGCCACGCTCTTGTTCCGGCGCATCAGCCCGCTGCAGTCTCCGGCTGCGGCGCGCAAGCGCTCGACGAAATCGACGGAGACCGCATCGTCATCGTCAAAGCGGAACTGCAGACAGGGCTGGCCGGGATCCTTTCGGGCACTGTTCAGGATCTCCTTCATCACCTCGCGGTGGCGCCGCGGCGGCTCGGCACGGATCTGCACCTGCGGCAGATCCGCGGTCAGATCCCGCAGCCGGTCGCGGTATGCCCGGGGCAGGCTGTCGCCAATCACCATGATCAGGTCGAAGTCCGGGTCTGTCTGTTCGCGCAGACAGGGCAGGGCGATGGCTTCCAGCAGCCGGAACCGCTCCTCCATCCGCGCCTCGTCATAGAGATAGGCAATGCGGTCTTCGATACTGTCGTGCTCGACTTGGAAGCCGCCAAGCGCCGGATAGGAAAACCGGCACAAACCGATGACCTGCATGCTGAAATCCAATTCTTGCCAATGTGCTGCCGCCGTGACTATGAAGCCATGCCCGCCGCCGGGCAAGCAGCCTGTTCCTCAGGCTCCCCCGGCTGCCGCGGCAGCGGTTGACAACCCGCGCGACTCCCCATATACGCGCGCCTATCCGGCACCCGGAGTACGTCTTCGAAAGCCGAATTCAAAATTGCAGTGTCTCAAGGCCTGGGCACTTTTATCACCCTGGCCCTCTGTAACCTCACCGCGTCGTCTCACCTCGGAATGGGAGCGATTGCGGTTTTTGCGCTTGTGGACGCACAAGTGCAGCGAAATAACCCGCACGCGCCGGCGTGCATGACAAGTTGCTAAACGGGGAATACCTGAATGCCAACGATCCAGCAGCTGATCCGCAAGCCGCGTCAGCCGAAACGCAAAGTTTCGAAGTCCCAGCACCTCGAGCAGTGCCCGCAGAAGCGCGGCGTCTGCACCCGCGTGTACACCACCACTCCGAAGAAACCGAACTCCGCTATGCGGAAAGTTGCGAAGGTCCGCCTGACCAACGGTTACGAAGTGATCTCCTACATCCCCGGTGAAAGCCACAACCTTCAGGAACACTCCGTGGTTCTGATCCGCGGCGGCCGTGTAAAAGACCTTCCGGGTGTCCGTTACCACATCCTGCGCGGTGTTCTGGATACCCAGGGCGTCAAAGACCGTAAGCAGCGCCGCTCGAAGTACGGCGCGAAGCGTCCTAAGTAAGAAGGAGAGGCTGATATGTCACGTCGTCACGCCGCTGAAAAACGCGAAGTTCTGCCCGACGCCAAGTTCGGCGACCGCGTTCTGACCAAATTCATGAACAACCTGATGATCGACGGCAAGAAGTCGGTCGCAGAGCGTATCGTCTACAACGCATTCGACCGCGTTGAAGCCAAGATCAAGCGCGCTCCGGTTGAAGTCTTCCACGAAGCCCTGGACAACGTCAAACCGTCCGTTGAGGTCCGCTCCCGCCGTGTGGGCGGTGCGACCTACCAGGTTCCGGTTGAAGTCCGCCCCGAGCGCCGTGAAGCGCTGGCCATCCGCTGGCTGATCACCGCCGCCCGCGGCCGCAACGAGAACACCATGGAAGAGCGCCTCGCAGGCGAGCTGCTGGACGCCGTCCAGTCCCGTGGCACCGCGGTCAAGAAGCGCGAAGACACCCACAAGATGGCAGAGGCGAACAAAGCCTTCTCGCACTATCGCTGGTAAGCCGGAGGACACAGACCTATGGCACGCGAATATCCGCTCGAACTGTACCGTAACTTCGGTATCATGGCGCACATCGATGCAGGCAAAACCACCTGCTCCGAGCGCATCCTGTACTACACTGGCAAATCCCACAACATCGGTGAGGTGCACGACGGTGCAGCCACCATGGACTGGATGGAGCAGGAGCAGGAACGCGGCATCACCATCACCTCGGCTGCGACCACCACTTTCTGGGAACGCACCGAAGACGGTAAAACCGCCGACTCTCCGAAGCACCGCCTGAACATCATCGACACCCCCGGCCACGTTGACTTCACCATCGAAGTTGAGCGTTCGCTGGCGGTTCTCGACGGTGCAGTCTGTGTTCTGGACGCCAACGCCGGTGTTGAACCCCAGACCGAAACCGTGTGGCGTCAGGCTGACCGCTACAAGGTTCCGCGGATGGTGTTCGTCAACAAGATGGACAAGATCGGCGCCGACTTCTTCAACTGCGTCAACATGATCGAAGACCGCACCGGCGCCCGCGCGGTTCCGGTTGGTGTTCCGATCGGCGCAGAGACCGAGCTGGAAGGCCTGGTTGACCTGGTCAACATGGAAGAATGGCTGTGGCAGGGCGAAGATCTGGGTGCATCCTGGGTCAAAGCTCCGATCCGCGACAGCCTGAAGGACATGGCTGACGAATGGCGCGGCAAAATGGTGGAAGCGGCCGTCGAAATGGACGACGACGCCATGGAAGCCTACCTGGAAGGCGAAGAGCCCGACGTTGCGACCCTGCGCAAACTGCTGCGCAAAGGTACTCTGGAACTGGCCTTCGTTCCGGTTCTGGGCGGTTCCGCGTTCAAGAACAAAGGTGTGCAGCCGCTGCTGAACGCCGTGATCGACTACCTGCCCAGCCCGCTGGACGTTGTCGACTACATGGGCTTCAAACCCGGTGACGAAACCGAAGAGCGTAACATTGCCCGCCGCGCGGACGATGACATGGCGTTCTCCGGCCTGGCGTTCAAAATCATGAACGACCCCTTCGTCGGCTCGCTGACCTTCACCCGGATCTACTCCGGCGTCATGAACAAGGGCGACACGCTTCTGAACTCCACCAAGGGGAAGAAAGAGCGCGTCGGCCGGATGATGATGATGCACTCCAACGACCGCGAGGAAATCACCGAAGCGTTCGCAGGCGACATCATCGCGCTGGCAGGCCTGAAGGACACCACCACCGGTGACACCCTCTGCGCCGTCAACGACCCGGTTGTTCTGGAAACCATGACCTTCCCGGATCCGGTGATCGAGATCGCGGTTGAGCCGAAAACCAAGGCCGACCAGGAGAAAATGTCCCAGGGTCTGGGCCGTCTGGCCGCCGAAGACCCGTCCTTCCGCGTGGAAACCGACCTGGAATCCGGTCAGACCATCATGAAGGGCATGGGCGAACTTCACCTGGACATCCTGGTTGACCGCCTCAAGCGCGAGTTCAAGGTTGAAGCCAACATCGGTGCGCCGCAGGTGGCCTACCGCGAGACCATCTCCAAAGAGGTCGAGCACTCCTACACCCACAAGAAACAGTCGGGTGGTTCGGGTCAGTTCGCCGAAGTGAAGATGATCATCTCGCCGACCGAAGCCGGCGAAGGCTACTCCTTCGAATCCCGCATCGTCGGCGGTGCGGTTCCGAAGGAATACATCCCCGGTGTTGAAAAAGGCATCCAGTCCGTCATGGACAGCGGCCCGCTGGCCGGCTTCCCCGTGATCGACTTCAAGGTTGCCCTGATCGACGGTAAGTTCCACGACGTTGACTCCAGCGTTCTGGCCTTTGAAATCGCTGCCCGCATGGGTATGCGCGAAGGCATGAAGAAAGCCGGCGCCAAGCTGCTGGAACCGATCATGAAGGTCGAAGTGATCACCCCGGAAGAATACACCGGCGGCATCATCGGCGACCTGACCTCCCGCCGCGGCCAGGTGTCCGGCCAGGAGAACCGCGGCAACGCAATCGCCATCGATGCGTTTGTGCCGCTGGCGAACATGTTCGGCTACATCAACACCCTGCGTTCGATGAGCTCGGGCCGCGCCCAGTTCACCATGCAGTTCGATCACTACGATCCGGTGCCGCAGAACATCTCCGACGAGATCCAGGCGAAATACGCGTAAGCGTCAGAAAATCGGGGGTTCGCAGGCTGCGGGCCCCCCTCGAAACAAAAGGAGGCCATCATGGCTAAGGAAAAGTTTGAACGTAATAAACCGCACGTCAA
>NZ_JWLD01000101.1 GCF_000813725.1 Leisingera sp. ANG-Vp | reverse complement strand
GATCGAGGCGCTTCAGAACAACCGCATCGGCGGCGCAGGCCTGGATGTCTATGAGTTCGAGCCCAAGGTGCCGCAGGCGCTGATCGATCTGGATAACGCAACCCTGCTGCCGCATCTGGGCACGGCCACGGAGGAGGTGCGCAGCAACATGGGCCATATGGCGCTGGACAATGTTGCGGCCTATCTGGCCGGCGAGGCACTGCCGAACCGGGTGTAAGCTGACCCTGGCAGGCCGGGGGCTCTGCCCCCGGACCCCCGGGAGTATTTTCAACCAGAAAGAAGCAGCAGCGGGGAGAACCGCTGCTGTTTTGCTTTGCAGCGGCTGCATGGAGCAGCAACTCAAACCAGCGTTTCCGGCGGCGCGGCGGCGTTTAAAAGAGCTTCCCGGATGCGGGGGCTATTCTGCGGCAGCCTTGGCCTGGCCGGTATCTCCTACCGCTTCGCGCCAGTGGCGGCGGCAAAGTGAAACGTAGCTTTCATTGCCGCCGATCTGCACCTGGTCGCCTTCTGTCAGCACCCGGCCCTGATCATCCTGGCGCACCACCATCGTGGCTTTCTTGCCGCAATGGCAGATGGTGCGGACCTCGCGCATCTCGTCTGCCAGCGCCAAGAGGGTGGCGGAGCCGGGGAACAGCTTGCCCTGGAAGTCCACCCGCAGCCCGTAGGCCAGCACCGGCACCCGCAGGTCGTCCACCGCCCGGGCCAGCTGCCAGACCTGGTCCGGTTCCAGGAACTGGGCCTCGTCGACAAAGACGGCGGCCACCGCTCCTTGGGCCAGGCGCTGTTCGATACGGACATAAAGATCGTCGCCGGCTGCAAACATGTCCGCTTCCTCGCCGATGCCGATCCGGGAGGCGATTCTGCCGGTGCCGGCCCGGTCATCCAGCCGGGCCGTGAGCAGATAGGTGTCCATATGGTTTTCGCGGTAGTTATGCGAGGCCTGCAGCAGAACCGTCGACTTGCCCGCGTTCATGGTGGAGTAGTTGAAATAAAGCTTGGCCATGGCGGCGGGTTTACCTGTCCAAGGTGGCGGGGAAAACCGGATTCGTTCAGGAAGCTGGCGGGCAGGGCCCTTTGCCTGCCGCAAAGGCAGCGGGCCAGCCTGCAAAGGCTTTGCAGGAAGGCCCGCCGGGGCTGGCACGGCAAGGGCGGAACTAACCCTGAAAAAACAGCCGTGGCCGGTTGCCCCGGAGAGCACAGGTTCCGGGCAGACCAATTACCCTAACAACAGAGCTTCACTCACCAGCCCTGCTTTGCACTGGACAACAGGTACCAATTGCACCAAGTCACTCGCTAAATCCCTGAAAACCTGAGGGATGGATAAGGTATCGCAATTCCTCTACAACTCGAACATGGGAAATTAACCAGTTCGTTCCCCCAAGGGAGCGGCGGTCTAGCCAGGTAGGAAGTATATGGCTGAAATCGGGACGTATCTGAAGAAACACACCGAGGCACTGGTGAAGGATGTCGGCATCGAGGCGGCATGCCAGATCACCGGAAAGTCCAAGGCAACACTGGGGCGCTACTACTCGGACAATGCCGAGCACGCGGACCGGTTCATGCCGGTGGATGCGGTGGCCAAGCTGGAGGGCGCGGCGTCCTATCCGCATGTGACCTCGGCGCTGGCGGATCTTAAGAACATCACCTTGTCTTATAACGGCAACGGCTCTGCCGAGGAGACCGGGCGCAGCGGCGGGGTGAATTCGGATGTGATTGCGCTGAGCCAGCGCTTTGCCCAGCTGATGAGCGAGTATCAGGCGGCAATCGAGGACGGCATCATCACCGTCAATGAGGCCAAGCGTCTGCTGCGCGAGACGGTCCTGTTGCAGCAGGTTCTTCTCGATATGAAACTGCATCTGGAAGAAGAGAGTGCCTGAGACCCTTGATGTGAGCGATCTGCCCGCGGCGGCGGCGGATCAGCTGCACCCGGTTGACGTTGACGCGCTGGCGGCGCCCGGCGATCCGCGGCATCCGCCGCGCATTCTGCTGCTCTATGGCTCCCTGCGCGAGGTAAGCTATTCGCGCAAAGCCGCCGAAGAGGCGGCGCGGGTGCTGCAGGCTTTGGGCTGCGAGACACGGATCTTTGATCCCTCCGGCCTGCCGCTGCCCGATGACGCGGGGGCCGCGGAGCATCCCAAGGTGGCGGAGCTGCGCGATCTCGCGGTCTGGTCCGAAGGCATGGTCTGGTCCAGCCCGGAGCGCCACGGTGCGATGACCGGTATCATGAAGCTGCAGATTGACTGGCTGCCATTGTCGCTGCAAGGCGGCATCCGCACCACCCAAGGCAAGACCCTGGCGGTGATGCAGGTGTCGGGCGGCTCGCAAAGCTTTAATGCGGTCAACCAGATGCGCATCCTGGGCCGCTGGATGCGGATGGTGACAATCCCGAACCAAAGCTCGATCCCCAAGGCCTGGCTGGAATTCGCGGAGGGGGCGCGCCTGCCTGAGGGCCCGTTCTACCGCCGCCTGGTGGATGTGATGGAAGAGCTGGTGAAATTCACCTGGCTGGTGCGCGGCCGCAAGGAATACCTCACCGACCGCTATTCCGAACGGGTGGAAAGCGCTGCCGAGGTGCACAAGCGGGTGTCGCAGAAATAACCCGGCAGGGCAGCCTGCCCGGTTCGGATGTGAAAAGCCCCGGCGTTGCTGCCGGGGCTTTTTCAGTTTCAGATCAGCGGGATCAATGGCACGTCGCAGGCGGCGAGTGCCAGCAGGGCTGTCAGGATAATGGGAAGGCGCATTGGGCGCTCCTTGTTGCTGCTCTTGTCCAGGGCAACTGTGCCGCGGAGAGAACGCTGCGGCAAGCCCCGCTGCAGTTTCGCCGGGCGGAAACAGGCCTGGCCGCGTTAAAGATTTGGGCGGCGGGTTTTGTGCAGGTTAGGCGTTTGTTAAGGCTCATTTGTGCCGCATTTGGGACGCGAAGTTACCGCCGCCTGCGCAAAACCCGGCGAAACAGGGATAATCCCGCGCAGGCCTCCTAACAAAGCCTCTAAGCTTTTCCAGTGTTTTTAAGGGGTTTTTCCGAAAACCGTCTTGGATCGTTAAGAAAATAAGGGGATTTGCGTACCCGCATGCTGCGCTGAAGTGCAGTATTAACCCTTTGTTAATCCTGCCTCATTCTGCCCATCTTTCTGCCCGCGCGGCACCGCGGCAGGCCCAATTCCGGCCCCAGGAGTCACCCAGCATGGCGATGTGGGAACATGGAGTGGGTCATGAGACGATTACTAGGGATTGCTGCTGCGGCCTTGATCACATGCGGTGCCGGAGCTGCTTCGGCGGGACCGGCAAGCGTGCAATCTGTGCCAGGCTGGGAGGCTGTCGGGCGGCTGAATATCTCGGGGCGCAGCATGTGCACCGGCAGCCTGATAGCGCCGGATCTGGTGCTCACAGCGGCCCATTGCCTCTACAGCCCGCACGACGGGCGCAAGGTGAACCCGCGCCGGATCAAGTTCGAGGCCGGGCTGAACGGCCGCCGGGCCAAGGCTGCGCGCAAGGTCGTCAAGGCGGTGCAGCATCCAGGCTATGAGCACCGCACCAGCGGCCGCGCCCAGACCGGCTACGACCTGGCTGTGCTGCGCCTGGACAGGCCGATCAGCCCTCAAAAGATCCGCCCTTTGACCTTGGCCGCGGCGCCGGGCCGGGGCGATCAGGTTGATGTGCTGTTTTATTCTTATCACAAGGCGACAACTTTGAACCGGCAGAACGCCTGCCAGGTGCTGGCCGCCAGGCAGGCCATGCTGGTCACCACCTGCCTAGTGGATTTCGGAGCCTCGGGCTCTCCGGTGCTGCAGCTGCAGCCCGGCCGCCCGCCGCGGCTGGTATCGGTGATTTCGGCCAAGGCCCGGATGGGCGGCAAAAAGGTGTCGATTGCCACAGGCGTGAACCACGCGCTGCAGGACCTGATGCGCAAGGCGGGGTAGGGCCTTCGGAATTTCGCAGGGGCCGGAGACGTGTTCCGGGCAGAGCAGTTCCACTCTGTCCGGAACAGGCTTCAAGTGCAGCAAAAGTCTCCGCCAGAAAGGAAAAGCCCCGGGGAGATCCCGGGGCTTTTCTTGTTTCCTTCATGCTGCGGAACCGGCTTTAGCCTTGCAGCGACTTCACCTCGACGTCCCCTTCGGCCTGGGCCTTGATCGCGCGCGCTGCGGCGTTGGCGCCGGCGGCGGTGGTGAAGTAGGGGATCTTGTCATAGAGCGCGACCGAGCGCATTTCCTTGCTGTCCTCGACCGCCTGGGCGCCTTCGGTGGTGTTCATCAGCAGCTGGACGTCGCCGTCCTTCAGCATGTCGACCACATGCGGGCGGCCCTCATAGACCTTGTTGACCAGCTCGCAGGCCACGCCCTGGCCGTCCAGCCAGGTCTGGGTGCCGCGGGTGGCGACCAGGGTAAAGCCTTGCTCTACCAGGATCTTGGCGGCGTCCAGCATCAGCTGGCCCTTGTCGGCGTCCTTGATCGAGATGAAGGCACGGCCGGAGGAGGGCAGCACCATGCCGGCACCCATCTGCGCTTTCAGGAAGGCGCGGGCAAAGGAGCGGTCCCAGCCCATGACTTCGCCGGTGGAGCGCATTTCCGGGCCCAGGATGGTGTCGACGCCCGGGAAACGGGCGAAGGGCAGCACCGCCTCTTTAACCGAGAACCAGGGCATGTCCGGGTCCGCGAGGGTCATCGGGTCGGCCATCGGGGTGTTGACGTCATAGCCTGCGTCCGGCTCGTAAGGCGCGCGCATCGGGAAGTTCGACAGCGGTTCGCCGGCCATCACGCGGGCGGCGATCGAGGCGATGGCGGAGTCGGTGGCCTTGGCCACAAACGGCACGGTGCGCGAGGCGCGCGGGTTCACCTCGATGAGGTAGATCTCGCCGTCCTTGATCGCGAACTGCACGTTCATCAGGCCGACCACGTTCAGCGCCAGCGCCAGGGCGTTGGTCTGTTCCTTAATCTGCGCGATCACATCTTTTTCGAGCGAGTAGGGCGGCAGCGAGCAGGCAGAGTCGCCCGAGTGCACGCCGGCCTCTTCGATGTGCTGCATGATGCCGGTCACATGCACGTCCTTGCCGTCGCAGAGCGCGTCCACGTCCAGCTCAACCGCGCCGGCCAGGTAGCTGTCAAGCAGCACCGGGCTGTCCCCGGAAACGACAACGGCTTCGGCGATGTAGCGCTTCAGCTGGTCCATGTCGCGGACAATTTCCATCGCCCGGCCGCCCAGCACGTAAGACGGGCGGATCACCAGCGGGAAGCCGATTTCACCTGCGATTTCCAGCGCTTGCTCGTCGGTGGAGGCGATGCCGTTCTTCGGCTGCTTCAGGCCCAGCTGGTTGACCAGCGCCTGGAAACGCTCGCGGTCTTCGGCCAGGTCGATGGCGTCGGGAGAGGTGCCCAGGATCGGGATGCCCTCGGCCTCCAGCGCGTTGGCCAGTTTCAGCGGGGTCTGGCCGCCGAACTGCACGATGACGCCGTGCAGGGTGCCGTTGTCCTGCTCGGTGCGCAGGATCTCCATCACATGTTCAAACGTCAGCGGTTCGAAATACAGCCGGTCCGAGGTGTCATAGTCGGTCGACACGGTCTCGGGGTTGCAGTTGATCATGATGGTCTCAAAGCCCGCGTCGGTCAGCGCAAAGCAGGCGTGGCAGCAGCAGTAGTCGAACTCGATGCCCTGGCCGATCCGGTTGGGGCCGCCGCCGAGGATGACGACTTTCTTCTTGTCCGAGGGGCGCGCCTCGCATTCCACGTCGCCGAAGGCCGGCGTTTCATAGGTGGAGTACATGTAGGGGGTTTGCGCTTCGAATTCAGCGGCGCAGGTGTCGATCCGCTTGAACACGGCGTTGACGCCCAGCACCCGGCGGGCCTTGCGGACCTCAGCTTCTTTCTTGCCCGTCAGCTTGGCTAGGCGGGCATCGGTGAAGCCCAGCATCTTGAGGGCGCGCAGGCCCTTCTCGTCGCCAGGCAGGCCGTTTTCACGCACGCCCGCTTCGGCTTCGACGATCTCGCGGATGCGGGACAGGAACCAGGGGTCGAATTTGGTGACGGCCTGGATTTCATCGTCGCTGAGGCCGTGGCGCATCGCCTGGGCGATGGTGCGCATCCGGTCCGGGGTCTGCTGGCCGATCGCCTTGATCACCGCGGCCTTGTCGCCTGCGGGCTCCCAGGTGCCTGCGTTGACGCCTTCGATCTCCACTTCGTCAAAGCCGGTCAAGCCGGATTCCATCGACGCCAGTGCCTTTTGCAGCGATTCATGGATGGTGCGGCCGATGGCCATCGCCTCGCCTACCGACTTCATCGCGGTGGTGAGGTACGGCTCGGAGCCCGGGAATTTTTCGAAGGCGAATTTCGGGATCTTGGTGACAACATAGTCGATGGTCGGCTCAAACGAGGCCGGGGTCACCTTGGTGATATCGTTGTCCAGCTCGTCCAGGGTGTAGCCCACCGCCAGTTTCGCGGCGATCTTGGCGATCGGGAAGCCGGTCGCCTTGGACGCCAGCGCCGAGGAGCGAGACACCCGCGGGTTCATCTCGATCACCACCATGCGGCCGTCGGCGGGGTTCACCGCCCACTGCACGTTGGAGCCGCCGGTTTCCACGCCGATCTCGCGCAGCACGTTGATCGAGTGGGTGCGCATGATCTGGTATTCTTTGTCGGTCAGCGTCAGCGCCGGGGCCACGGTGATCGAGTCGCCGGTGTGCACGCCCATCGGGTCGACGTTTTCGATGGAGCAGACGATAATGGCGTTGTCGGCGGTGTCGCGCACCACTTCCATCTCGTATTCTTTCCAGCCCAGCAGCGATTCATCGACCAGGATCTGGTTCACCGGCGATGCATCCATGCCCGAGCGGCAGAAATGGATGTAATCGTCACGGTTATAGGCCACGCCGCCGCCGGTGCCGCCCAGGGTGAAGGCGGGGCGGATGATCGCAGGCAGGCCGATGTCGTCCAGCGCGTCCAGCGCGATGCGGACGCCTTCGTCCAGATCGGCGTTGCCGTCGTCTTTCTTCGGCGCGGTGACGATGGTGGCCTTGGGGTTTTCGATGCCCAGGCGGTCCATCGCTTCGCGGAAGAGCTTGCGGTCTTCAGCCATTTCGATGGCGTCGCGCTTGGCGCCGATCATCTCAACGCCGAATTTGTCCAGCACGCCCATCTCTTCCAGCGCCAGCGAGGTGTTGAGGCCGGTCTGCCCACCCATGGTCGGCAGCAGCGCGTCGGGGCGTTCTTTCTCGATGATCTTGGCGACGACTTCCGGGGTGATCGGCTCGATGTAGGTGGCGTCGGCCAGGCCCGGGTCGGTCATGATGGTGGCCGGGTTGGAGTTCACCAGGATGACCCGGTAGCCCTCTTCGCGCAGGGCCTTGCAGGCCTGGGCGCCGGAGTAGTCGAATTCGCAGGCCTGCCCGATGACGATGGGCCCCGCTCCGATGATCATGATCGACTGGATGTCGGTTCTTTTGGGCATGGCAGGCTTCCTTCGGTTTTCGCGCGGGCAGGCTTTGAATCAGGGGCGCTGGCGTGCGCCCAAATTGTCCTGCGTTATAGGGGCCGCGCAGAAAGGTTCAAGGGGGATCGGAAACGGAAATGAAAATGCCGCATCCACCCCTTTTGTTCGCATAGCGAACGGATATATGTGGAGCCCAACAGCTCATGGAGTCAAATCCGGTGCGGATTCGCTTTGATCAGGGGCCCATGGGGGCCGGCACATGTTTCGACCAGCCGCTGCGCATGATCCGCGCGGACGGGCCGGAAGAGGTGCCTGCCTCGCTGGCCGCTTTGGATGCGGCGCGGGACGCGGGGCATTGGCTGGCGGGCTATGCCTCTTACGAGCTGGGTTATGCGCTGGAGCCGAAACTGGCTGCGCGGATGCCAAAGGAGCGGCGGCTGCCGCTGATCTGTTTTGGGGTCTATAAGGAACCGCTGCCGCAGAACGCAGAGGGCAGGGCCCGGCCCTGGGAGGGTCGGGCGCTGCCCGGCCTGCAGCCGGGCTGTGCCGGTTTGGATGGCATTGCACCCCGCTGGAGCTATGAGCGTTACGCCGAGGCCTTCGCCGAGGTGAACGGCAACATCGGCAAGGGCGATATCTATCAGGCCAACCTGACCTTCCCGATCGATGCGCAGGCCTACGGCACAACCGAAGAGCTTTACGCGGCTTTGCAGGCCAAGCAGGCCGTCGGCCATGGTGTGCTGGTGGAACAGGACGGTCTGCCGGACCTGCTGTCACGCTCACCGGAACTGTTCTTTCGCACCAATGCGGAGGGCGTCATTGAGACCCGCCCGATGAAAGGCACCCAGCCGCGCAGCGATGATCCGGTCGAGGATGCCCGCCGCCGCGACTTCCTTCGTCAGGACGAGAAGAACCGCGCCGAGAACCTGATGATCGTCGACCTCTTGCGCAATGACATCAGCCGTGTGGCGCAGACCGGCTCGGTGCATGTGCCGGAGCTGTTTGCGGTGGAAAGTTACGCGACGGTGCATCAGATGGTCTCGCTGGTGCGCGCCAAGTTGCGACCTGATGCCGGGCTGGCAGAGATCTTTGCCGCACTGTTTCCCTGCGGATCCATCACTGGCGCGCCCAAAATCCGGTCGATGGAGATCCTGGCGGAACTCGAACCCTGGGTGCGCGATATCTATTGCGGCACCATCGGCTGGGCGGCGCCGGACGGCGCGTCCGAGTTTAACGTGGCGATCCGCACGCTGATGCTGGAAGACGGCCGCGCGACGCTGAATGTCGGCGGCGGCGTGGTCTGGGACAGCACCGCCGAGTCGGAATATGAGGAAGCCCTATGGAAAGCCCGCTTTGCCCGCGTGACGCCCTCCAGAACGATCCCGCTTTCCGCCTGATCGAGACGCTGGGCTGGCACCCGGGCGAGGGATTCCGGCGTCTGCAGCCGCATCTGGCCCGGATGGGGCGCAGTGCGGCGGAGTTTGGCATTCCCTTCAATGCACAGCGTGCACAGAGCATGCTGGCCGAAGTTGCGGGCGAAACCGCCTTGCGCTGCCGGCTGACGCTGGATGCTGGCGGACAGCTGGAACTGACTGCGGCGCCGTTGGGAGGCGCTCCGGCGGAGTGGAGATTGGGCATCGCCAAACCCCGCCTGGCTGCCGGAGATATCTGGCTGCAGCACAAGACCACCCGGCGTGAGCTGTATGATCAGGCACGGGCGGCATTGCCGGATGGCACGGATGAGCTGCTGTTTCTCAATGAGCGCGGCGAGCTGTGCGAAGGCACGATCACCAATCTCTTTGTGACCCGCGCTGACGGGCAGATGCTGACGCCGCCGCTTGGCTCGGGCCTGCTGCCGGGGGTTTTGCGCCAGGAGATGCTGGAGAGCGGCCAGTGCCGGGAACAGGTTCTGACGCTTCCAGATCTTCACAGCGCGCAGGCTATCTACATGGGAAATTCCCTGCGCGGGCTGATCTCCGTCACACTGATTTGAGGGCGGCGGGCTCCCGCGCGCAAAAACCGCTTGGCTGCGCCAAGCCGCCTTTGCCCTTGGGCCCGGCAGCGCGCCTGCGGCGCGCTGCGGCTGCCGCATAATACCACCCGCGCCCGGCCGTTAGGCCGGGTGCCACGCCCAACGCTTACCGGTCCTCCGCGCCAGCGGCGGGGCGCGGAAGGGGCGGGAGGCGCCCGCTGTTGTGCGGATCGGGCAGAAACTGCTGCCAGATGCCGCCGAAATCGCCCGGTTTGCTTGACAACAGAGCCGCAACCTTGTGTACCACCCCGGACGAATTTGAGCGCCGGTCAGGCGCATCTCCCGAATGACGGCCCGCCCGGGCAAGCGCCCGGAACAATGAAAGGTCACGCCATGCACGCCTACCGCAGCCATACCTGCGCCGAACTGAACAAATCCAACGTTGGGGAAACCGTCCGCCTGTCGGGCTGGGTCCACCGCGTCCGCGACCACGGCGGCCTCTTGTTCATCGACCTGCGCGACCACTACGGCGTGACCCAGGTGATGGCAGATCCCGACAGCCCGGTCTTTGCCGAGATCGAAAAGGTCCGCAGCGAATGGTGCATCCGCATCGACGGCAATGTGCTGGCGCGCGACGAGAGCCTGGTGAACCCCAAGATCCCGACCGGCGAGGTTGAAGTCTTCATCCGCGACATCGAAGTGCTGGGCAAATCCGAGGAACTGCCGCTGATGGTCTTCGGCGAGCAGGAATACCCGGAGGAAACCCGCCTGCGCTACCGGTACCTGGACCTGCGCCGCGAGAAGATGCAGAAGAACATGGTGCTGCGCGCCAACATGATCCAGTCGATCCGCAAGCGCATGTGGGACATTGGCTTCAACGAATACCAGACCCCGATCATCACCGCCTCCTCCCCCGAGGGCGCGCGCGACTTCCTGGTGCCGAGCCGCCTGCATCCGGGCAAGTTCTACGCACTGCCGCAGGCGCCGCAGCAGTTCAAGCAGCTGATGATGGTGTCGGGCTTTGACAAATACTTCCAGATCGCGCCCTGCTTCCGCGACGAAGACCCGCGCGCAGACCGCTCGCCCGCAGACTTCTACCAGCTCGACATGGAAATGTCCTTTGTCACCCAGCAGGACGTCTTTGACACCATCGCCCCAGTGATGGCTGGCGTGTTCGAGGAATTCGGGCAGGGCCGCAAGGTGGATGCTGCCGCCGACTGGCCGCAGATCTCCTACAAGGATGCCGCCAAATGGTACGGCACCGACAAGCCGGACCTCCGGAACCCGATCAAGATGCAGGACTGCTCCGAGCATTTCCGCGGCTCCGGCTTTGCAATCTTTGCAAACTTGCTGGAAAACGAAGGCACCGAAATCCGTGCGATCCCGGCACCCACCGGCGGCTCCCGCAAGTTCTGCGACCGGATGAACAAATTTGCCCAGGGCGAAGGCCTGCCGGGCATGGGCTATATCTTCTGGCGCGACCAGGGCGAAGGCATCGAGGCTGCAGGCCCGCTGGCCAAGAACATCGGCCCCGAGCGCACCGAGGCCATCCGCCAGCAGCTGGGCCTGGGTGTCGGCGACGCGGCCTTCTTCCTGGGCGGCAAGCCGAAGGCGTTTGAAGGCGTCGCAGGCAAAGCCCGCACCGTCATTGGTGAAGAGCTGGGCCTCATCGACAAGGACCGCTTTGCCTTTGCCTGGATCGTCGACTTCCCGATCTATGAGAAGGACGAGGAAACCGGCAAGATCGATTTCGAGCACAACCCGTTCTCGATGCCCCAAGGTGGCATGGACGCGCTGCTCAGCGACCCGCTGGCCGTGAAGGGCTTCCAGTACGACCTGGCCTGCAACGGCTACGAGCTGGTCTCCGGTGCGATCCGGAACCACAAGCCGGAGATTATGTTCAAAGCCTTCGAAATTGCCGGCTACGGCAAGGAAGAGGTCGAGAAGCGGTTCGGCGGTATGGTCAACGCGTTCCAGTACGGCGCCCCGCCGCATGGCGGCTGCGCGGCCGGCATTGACCGCATGGTGATGCTGCTGGCCGACGAGGCCAACATCCGTGAAGTCATCATGTTCCCGATGAACCAGCGCGCCGAAGATCTGATGATGTCCGCTCCTTCCGAGCCGCTCAGCGAGCAGCTGATGGAACTGGGTCTGCGCGTGATCCCGCAGGATCAGTAAGCGGCAGACAAGAATGCAGACCGGCCCGGACGTGTTCCGGGCCGTTTTCGTTCCGGGCAACATGTAGCAGCGCTTGCGGCGGCAGCTGCCTGCGGCGGAACCGGCAATCTCCTGCGTATAACCTGAAATTCAGCTTTCGCCCTGCAGGCAATGAAGTAGTGTTGCGGCAGACGGGGCGTCGAGGGAGGCCGGGGCAATGCGGTTTGACTCAGACTTGGCAGAGATCCGGTTCGGTGCTGGGCTGTCGCCGCGGCTGCAGCCGCCGGATTCGGCCGAACAGATGCTCAGCCGCTTGCAGGGACGCGATCTCATGGCAGAGCGGTTTCCGGTCAGCAGCTTTGATGATGCATTTGAAGCGGCCCGTGAATTCCGGCAGCTGGCCCGTGCCCGCAGAAAGCAGAGAGGCCTTCCGGGTTACAAGGCAGCAGATGACGCTTTCAAAAGCTACCGCCGCCAGCGGAACGAGACCTGGCTGGGCTGGCACCGGCAGAGGCTGCAGCGCCATGTCCTGACCAAGGATGGGTTCCGCGAGCGGCTGGCGCTGTTCTGGGCCGATCACTTTACTGCCCAGGGCAAGTCCGGTCCGATGCGGGCGCTAGCGGGACCCTACGCGGAAACCGTGATCCGGCCGCATCTGGCGGGCCGGTTCGAGGACATGCTGATCGCTGCCGTCACCAGTCCGCTGATGCTTCACTATCTGGACCAGAACCGCTCCGCAGGGCCGGACAGCCGGGCCGCGCAGCGGCGCAAGCGGCTGAGGGGGCTGAACGAAAACCTGGCGCGGGAGGTTCTGGAGCTGCATACGCTGGGGGTGGACGGGCCATACAGCCAGACGGATGTGCGGCAGCTGGCGGAGCTGTTCACCGGTTTAACTAGCTCGGGCGAGCAGGGGTTCGTGTACCGGCGCGGGATGGCGGAACCCGGTTCGGAAACCGTGCTGGGCGAAACATATGGCGGCGGCAAACCCTCGCTGAAGCAGGTTCTTGCGGCACTGCGGGATCTGGCCCGCCACCCGGCCACTGCCCGGCATATCGCCTGGAAACTGGCCGTGCATTTTGTCTCCGATACGCCTGCGCCGGCGCTGGTTGCGCATCTGGCCGCCCGGTTTGAGGAAACCGGCGGTGCGCTGATGCCGGTCTACACGGCGCTGCTGGAGCACCCTGAGGCCTGGCAGCCGGCCTTGGGCAATGTGAAGCCGCCGTTTGATTATGTAGCGTCTGCTTGCAGGGCGCTGAACCTGCCGGACGCGCGCATGGCCGCGCTGAGGCCGGGGCAGATCCGGCGCCTGCTGCTGCGGCCGCTGGCACAGATGGGGCAGCGCTGGGAGTTTTCCGGCGGACCGGACGGCTGGGCTGAGGAAGACGAAGCTTGGATCACCCCGCAAGCACTGGCTGCGCGGCTGCAGTGGGCGATGGCCGTACCGCAGCGGCTGCAGAAGGCGTTGCCGGATCCGCGTGATTTTGCCCGCACGGCCTTGGGCGGGTTTGCCAATGAACGGGTGCAGTTTGCCGCAAGCGCAGCCGAAACCGGAGCCGAGGGGATCGGCCTGGTATTGGCCTCGCCCGCATTTCAGCGCCGCTGACTGGAGGAGTTCCCATGCCTTTGACCCGCCGTTCTCTTCTGACCCGCTCCGCCGCGCTGGGCTGTTCGCTGGCGGCCAGCCCGCTGATCACGCCGGTCACTTTTGCCGCGGCGCCCTGGGACAGCAGGCTGGTGGTGATCATCCTGCGCGGCGGCATGGATGCGCTGGATGCGGTGCAGCCCTATGGCGATCCGGAGTTTGCCGGGCTGCGGCCTGGCCTCTCTGGCGGGCCGGAGGCCGGAGCGGCGGATCTGGACGGCTTCTATGCCATGCACCCGGCGCTGGCGCCGCTGCTGCCGCTCTGGCGCAAGGGCGAACTGGCGTTTGTGCAAGCCGTGTCCACGCCCTACCGTGACCGGCGCAGCCACTTCGACGGCCAGGATTTGCTGGAAGCCGGAACCGCAGGGCTGGGGGAAGCAGAAGGCGGCTGGCTGAACCGGGTTCTGCAGCAGATGCCCGGGACAGAGGCGCGCACTGCCTTTGCCATCGGCCGGGAGCGAATGCTGCTGATGGACGGCGCGGCGCCAGTCACGCAATGGGCGCCGGGCGCGGGGCTGGCAATGAGCCCGCAGGCAGAGCGGCTGGCAGGCCTCCTGATGGAGGAGGATCCTCTGTTCCACCGGGCACTGGACGAGGCGCTGGAACTGACCCGCCAGGACATGTCCCAGGGGTTCGGCAGCGATGATGCGGACACAGGCGCAATGCGGCGGGCTCCGGCGGGCGGGGCGCATGCGGAGATTGCGGAATATGCGGCCAGGCAACTGCGCGGCGACACAAGGATCGCGGCTTTTTCCATCAACGGCTGGGACACCCATTCCGGCCAGGCGCGGGGGCTGAAGGCCGCTTTGGGACGCCTCTCGGAAAGTGTTTTGAAGTTGCACAGCGGCCTGGGGCCGGAAATCTGGGGCAAGACAGCGGTTGTCGCGGTGACCGAGTTCGGCCGGACCGTGCGGGAAAACGGCACGGGGGGCACCGACCATGGCACCGGCGGTGCGATGCTGCTGGCGGGTGGCGCGGTGCGCGGCGGCCGGGTGTTCGGGCGCTGGCCGGGGCTGGCTGAGGCGGATCTCTACGCGCGGCGCGACCTGATGCCGACAGGGGATGTGCGGAGCCACTTGGCCTGGCTGCTGCACGGTCTGATGCAAGCCGGAAAAAGCGGCCTGGAGACCAGAGTGTTTCCCGGGCTGGAGATGGCAGAGGATCCTGGGTTGCTGTTGTAAGCCGCTGCCGTCTGATTGCCTCCAGCGGGCAGAGGCAGAGGAGGCTGCAGCGCCGTGTGTTTTTCGACGCAGGCTGTCCAGGCGAATGGCTCCCGCCCGTCGTCAGACTGTTTTGCAAACAGGCTTCCTTCCGTTGGGCCCGGCACCGCCTGGAAGGCGGTGCCGGGCCCAAGGCCGCCAAGGCGCTTGGGCGCAAGCCCTGCGGCTGCGGGCGCGGGAAGGGATCGCAGGCAAAAGGGGAAGACGCCCGGATGCTGTTGCAGGCTGCGTCTGGCGGCAAGGAGAGGGGGGCAGGTGTGCTAAGGGCTGTGGCTGCTGGGCTATTTTACTGCAGAACGGGTGCCGTGCCCTGCGTCTGCAACGCCGGAAGCCGGGTATGAACCATCAAAGCGGCCGGCATTTTGAAAGGCGCTTCGCCCGTTCGTGAACCTGTAAACGGGGGACTTCCAGTTTTTTAATAAGCGCAGGTCTGGAGAGCAGCAGCTGGTGGGCCCCTTAAACGAGACCTCGGGGCCGCCGGCTAAGGTCTAGCGCTGAGACGGATGAATGACCAGCGGGTGGCTTTTGGCTTGCCGCCGGTTCCGGCGGATTTCGCGGGCTTCAAGGCGGGTCTGGCCGTAGAGCACGATGGCGAGGGTGGCCAGGGCGATGAGAAAGGCTTCCACCATGTCAGATTGCCGCGCGGCGTTCCAGCCGCTCCTGGACCAGGCCGGCAAGGGTAGCGGTGTCCTGGCTCAGCGGTTTGCCCTTGCGCCGGGCGCGGGCCAGGCGGTCTGCCGCCTCTGCCAGGGGACCGTCGCCTGCACTGCGGGCAACACCGCCGAG
>NZ_JWLD01000100.1 GCF_000813725.1 Leisingera sp. ANG-Vp | reverse complement strand
CCCAATGTTTCGCGCGCGAAACATTGGGTCCGGTCCGGACCTGTCTGCGGGAGATGTGTTTCAGCGGTTTGGAAGGGCCCGCGCCTCAGCCCCCGGCGGGGGAAGGGGGTGCAGGGGCTGAGGTCAGGGCGGAGTTAGACGGGGGAGGGCCCGCTGGGAGAGATGGCGCAGCAGGGATCAGCCGAAATAGGGCTTGGGGTTGTAGTAGGGCAGGTCCGGGCGGGCGGCCAGCTGCTCCTGGCGGTCGAAGAAATACCCGATGGCGCGGCCGGCGGCGGCGGTGGCCAGCGGGTAGAGCAGGAACAGGGCCAGAAGCGGCGCCAGGGTGATGAAGACGCTGCTGGCGGCGATGGCGGTCAGGGCGGCTGCGGTGCCGGTAAGAGTGCTGATCAGGGCCATGCCGATGTCCTTTCGGTGAACTTTGTGCTGCCCCTTTTTAACAGGACGCGCGGCCCGATGCTGCTGTACCAAAGGATAGGACCGGGGTGCTGAGGGCTATCCGCTGCCTGCCAAGGGACAGGCGGGCTGTCCGCGGGGAGGGGGCCGGAATAAACTAACAGGCCCGCCTCAGCCCCTGCGGCTGAAGCGGGCCCGGACAGGCTGCGGCCCTCCCCCCTGGGCTGCGGCCTTCCTTAGCGGCGGCTCCCCCTCAGCCGCTGCCGTTCTTTTAGCTGCCTTCTGTCAGGTGCCCTCCTTCAGGGCCTGCGACATGCTGGCGAGCACCGGGCTGATCAGATAATCGGCCAGGGTCTGGCGGCCGGTTTCGATCATCGCCTGGGCCGGCATGCCGGGCAGCGTCTTGACATTGGGCAGGGCGGCCAGATCCGCCTCCTTGATGCGGATATGCACCGGGTAATAGGACTGGCCGGTGGCCTGGTCGAAGCTGCTGCCGGCCGCCACCATCACCACTTCTCCCTGCACCGGCGGGG
>NZ_JWLD01000010.1:29898-57300 GCF_000813725.1 Leisingera sp. ANG-Vp | reverse complement strand
CGTGGGGTGTTGTCCCTGTCGGGCGGGGTGGGGCCAGCGGCGGGGGGGGGGCGGGCGGGGGGGGGGGGGGGGGGGCTGACGGTTTCGGCCGCCGTATCCGCTGCTTGGGCCGGATCCTCCGGTGCCGTTTCCGGGTCAGACCGCGCCGGCGCGGTGCCGGGGTAGGGGAGCGCGGCGGTTTCACGGGCCTTGGCAGTGCCGTTGCTGACAAAGCCTGCATAGGGATCCGGCGGGCCGATCTCTTTCACATCGCGGCCGCGCACCCGGGCTGTGGCAAAGTGCTGCCAGTACCAATCCCGTTCCGAGATGCTGGCGGGATCTTCGATCAGAGCCGCACTTTCAGGGCGCACGCGGTCCAGGAAGCGGAAAAATTCAGCCTTCTGGTCCTCGGGCTTCAGGGCTGCGAAGCCCTCTTCCGCAGCCTCGCCCTCTTTGATCTCCACGTTCAAGGCGGCAACCTGCATTCCACCCGCATCGAAGCCGCTGCCCTTATAGGGGATGAACTTTTCTGCGGTGGCCGTGGTCGGTACTGGCTCAAAGCGCACTCTGGCGGTGGGGGCGTCATAGGCCGGGCGGAAATAGGCCACGAACTGGGGCAGGGACTGGATTTCCGCTGGGGTGACAATCGCGCGCTGGGTGCGGCGGCCGACAATACCCACACCGTCGCGGGTGTCATGCGCGCCCAGGGTGATGTTTTCCTGCTGCTCGATCACATCCTCTTCACCGAGCGAACGGGAAGAGCGTTGCGCCGTGTTGTAGTCAGGGGTGTTGAAGACAACTCGGTTGTTCAGGACGCCGGAAATTGTCTCAGCCGCCTTGCCGCCATAGATGTCTTCCAGCTGGGAAAACACCTGGTAGCCGACGACGAAGGCGCCGCCGAACTGCCGGATTTCCGCAAGGCTCTTGGGCAGGAAGGGCATCTTGTTGAGGGTCGGCACCTCATCCAGGAAGAACCAGACCTTGGGGTCGCGGCTTTCCTCGGTTGTCATCAGTGCGTTGGCGGCCACCTCAAAGACGGTTGAGACGATGTTGCGCACCGCTGCAGACTGCTCCGCGTTGCCGGTCAGAAACACAAAGCCGGGCCGGTCCTGCACAATCCAATCCCGGATCGAGAAAGGTTCGGCATCATCGCGCAGGTATTCCAGAAACCGCAGCTCGGTGATCATGTTGGCGCGGATCGAGCCGGAAGTTTTGGCAACATGCTCTCCGAAGAAATGCGCGCCGGGTGTCGCTGCCACCAGCTTGCCCAGCTCCTCGGAGGGAATGTTCATTATGGCCTTGCGGAGATCTGCGTTGGTGGTCTTTCCGGCCTTTGCCAGCTCGCGGGCGGCGTACTGAAAGACCAGCCGGGCGGATTGGGTCCAGAAACTGTCCATGGCGCCTTGCTGATCCGGGATCATCACCTCGGCGATCTGCGCGAACCCTTCCGGTGAAACCACCTCGTTGAAGGGAGACCAGCCCGCAGAACGCTCATCGAAGGGATTGAGGATGATGTCCTGTTCCGGGTCGTAGTGGTCCCGCAGCAGGCCGCCCATACGGTCATAGATGATGGCCCGGCCGCCTGCCGCGCGGATGGTGTTCAGCAGCTCGTGCATGGCGTTGGTCTTGCCAACACCGACGGTGCCGGTAATGCCGATCTGTGCCTCTACAGCATTGGGAGGGAACTCGATCCCGGCCAGCGTGTAGCGGGGGCCGGTCTTCGAACCTTTGCCAAAGCGCTTTTCGTAGTCGCGCCATTTCCGCTTGGACCAGGCTTTCAGCTCCTTGGCCGTAACCAGGCGGGCGCCCCGGATATGCTCTTCCTCCTTCAGCGACCGGCCGACCATTGCGAAGACAGCGAATGTGATGGCGAATGCTGCGGCAGCGGGCAGAAGTGAGAAATAGAGGAAGCGCCAGGCATTGGCCGCGTAAAGCTCATAGACCTTGCGTAAATCGGGGTCTGCATAGATCTGTCCAGCGGTGCGCTTCACGCGCTGCCCGTCAAGATCCGCAAACTTCAGTTTCCTGTCTTCAGTGCCGCGCTGTTCGACATTGAATTCGGCAATCCAGTAGATGCCGGTAAGCCGTACCTTTTCCAGCTCGTAATTCAGGGCGACCAGGACCAGAAATGTGATGGTGAAGGCGGCGGCGGCCATTGAGGTGCTGTACTTGAGCACCTGTGTTGCCATGCGGGTCCAATGTTGTGTTGTCTGGCCGCCTCTGACAAGCTGAGTGTGTCCTCTGTTGCCCATGACGTATTCCCTCGTTTCGTTGCAACGCGAGCTTCCGGTAGCTCGGGACACCCGCGGCACTTCGCAAATTGTTGTTTCTAAACGGCAATAGCCGGGGTGCCGCGGCCCGGATGTCCCCTGGGCCGCGCTGCGAGCGCTCTGCGTCATAATCGGATTTATGTTAAATAAATCAGGTTATCTGACCTGGATTCCGCTTGCTAAGCGTGCGGCTGACCGATGCAGTATTGCCGGTACGCATCATGCTCCACGCCCTTGACCAGAGCCGGTTCCCAGCCCTTGGCGGCATCATAGACGCGCATGGTCATCAGAGCGTTTTGCGGCGGCTCATAGGTTCCGAAGCGGTTCTTGGCGGTGAAGCGGGCGCAGACGAAGAAATCCGTTTCCGGGAACGGCCACAGGACGGCCGCATAGCGGACCGGTCCCACGCTCACATCTTTGGCGGTGCTGCCATCCGGGACATTTGCAACCAGCCATTGCTGCAGGGCCGCCATGCTCTGTGCCTTGGACGGCCCGCCCTCCGGAACGGGTTTCTCGAAGGTGATTGCGTGCTTGTCCGGTACGGAGCCGTCATTCAGGCAGCCGGAAAGCGCCGTTGCGGCGAAGATTGCGGGGATAAAGTGCTTGAGTTTCATACTCGTGGTGTCCTGTGTTCCGGGGAAATCTTGGGGAAGTTTCAGCAGCCGTTGGCGAGTTTAACGCGCTCCAGGAGCGCGCTGCGTTCTGCGATCGCCAGCGCCGAATTGTAGGTCTGGGCGTCCGGGCCGCCGGATCCGCGCACGCCGCTGGCGGCGGTGCCGGCTACAGCGGTAGCGGTGCCCACATTGGAAATGGCTTGGGCGGATCCCGCGTTGGCAATAGCACCGGCGCCGAGGACAGAAAGGCCCGCCTCCATGAGGCCGCCGGTCAAGTTGGCTTTGCGCTCCCGTTTCCGTTCTGCCTTGTTGATTGCCTCGCTGCGCGCATAAAGCGTGTCCAACTCGGTCTGTACCTCGCTGCAGCTCATGGCGAGATCCTTTTCCGAGGGCTGGGCCTGGGCCGCGCGCTGGACGCCTGCGATAGACTGCAAACCCATGATGCTGGCCGAGGTCTGGGACGTGTTTCCCATGCACCCCGCCAGTCCCATCAGGCCCGCAACTGCAACTGCTCGCTTAATTGTCTTCATTGAAAATTCCTTTCCCGGACTCTGCGGCCCGCCTTTACTCGTGAGCCTTTTTGCGTAACGTGTCCGCCAGTGGTGGGCTGTGAATGCCCGGCTGTGGGCCTCATCCTGCTTGTGGTATTGCCGCCATGGCCCGCCGCTAACCCCTTCTTCAGTGTGAGCCGGTTCCAGCTGCGGAGGTGATGGCCTGAAGGCGATCCGCCGGGGCCGCGCCGCGGATGATGCCGCCGGGGCCGACAAAATACGGAGTGCCGGTGGCGCCGAGTGCCGCTGCCAGGCGTTTTGCCTTTTTGAGATCTTCGGCGCCAACACCCGCTTGAACCGCCGCCGTGATTTCTTCCGCGTTATGCCCCAGCTCGATCAGTGTCCGGATCGTGGTGGTGGCATTGGCCTTGCCCTGGACCGACATCATCGCATCGGAGAAATCGCGGTAGGCTTCCACGCCCTTAAGCGCTTTCAGCGCTAGCGCCGCCTTGGCGGTGAAGGTCGATTCCTTACCCAGGACAGGGGTTTCCATGAGCACCAGCTGCAGGTCCGGCATGGTATCCTTCAGCGATGCAACAACCGGATGCGCCCGGCGGCAATAGCCGCAGTTGTAGTCCTGAAACTCCACCAGGATCGGCTTTTCCGGATCGAGCCCTTCAAACAGCTCGCCCGCTACTTTGGCGATCAGCTCCTGATCTTTCACGGCTTTGGCGGCTTCTTCCTTTGCTTCAAGCAGCGCAAACACTTCCAGGATGATGTCCGGATTGCGCAGAAGCACGTCACGCACGCGCTTATCAAACTCTGCATCGGTCTGCAGCGTTTCAGCGGCAGCAGGGGCCGTGGTCATGGTGAGACCCACTGCTGCCGCCAAAACTGCCTTGCGCCATGGTTTGTTGCTCAAAATCATTGCTCGTTTCCTTTCCGTTCTTCAAATTGCGGCGGTTTCATTGCCTGTTTAAGAGTGTTTTGCTATGCTTGTTCGCCCTAAGGGAGAAGTCCTATGCGACGCCTGATGACGAAATTCTGGAAAGAAATCGCCTACGCCGTGGGCTTTGTTCTGCTGACCTTCAGCCCGTTTCAGGGCCTGTTCCTGGGCTATGGCCTGGCTGGGACTGTTTGGTTTGTCGTCTGGCTGCTTCGGAACAGCGATGGAACCTACGACCCCGAGCCTGATTTGATCGACTCGCGGGGGCTGCATGGCGAATACTCGGACTACAACCATCGGCACTAGCATCATTCGCTTTCCCTCCTGAGACCGGTGAAGATGTGGCCGCCAATCTGCACGTTCTGGTGTCCGCGAGCCTCTGACTCTCTGCCAAGCCAGGTGGGCACCAGATTGCTTTGCTCTCCGGCGGCAACATGAGCTGCCATGCCTTTGGGTGAATAGTAATGTGTGGCCCCGCCAGTCACGTCGGCTATCTGCCCGGCGGCGACCCCATCGACAATCCGGCCGATCCGCTCGTATTCCTCGCTGCCTTCTTCGAGTTTTGTTGGCAGGTTGTTTCCGCCAACCCCGATGTTCCAGGCGGAGAACTGCTTTAGCTGCAGGCTGACCTCAGCCGGGTTGTCGCCCCAGCGAGGATCCGCAACACGGTTCATGATGACATGAGCCACAGCTGCCTGACCTGCATCACTTTCCCGCCCGGCTTCTCCAGCGATCGTCCGGATCATTACGTCCCGGTCATAATTTGAAAGTTGCGGCGTGCCCTTGATTGCTGAGGAAATCCCGCCTACTGCATCCATTGCGCTGTCTGCCACGTCCATGGCGGTTGTGCCGACTTTGACGATAGCGCCCGGAACAACTCCGAAGTCCTGGCCATCAACCACAGCCCGCTCGTTTTCACTGGCTCTCGAAATCGCCTGCCCTGACAGATCTTCCCGGCGATCCTGGAGAGCTTCCCTTACGGTGCCATGGGCTGCGACGGCGCTGCCGTAATTTGCGCGATGATCCATTCCATTTGAAGGCAGCGGTTGCTCCGTGATCTGGGGATCCGGGCGGGTGAGCGTGTGGGCCTGTGCTAAATCCGGATTTGGCCTGTCCAAACCAAGTTCCTGAAGCAGGCTGGGCAGGACCGACTCCACGGCGGCCTCTTGGGCCTTCACACCAGAGGTGGATTTCGGGTTGAGGAACCCGGAGATCTGCTGATCACTGTACCCAGCCTCGCGCCATTCGCTAATAACCGCGTCGGTCAGCTGACCGTCATAGCTGATGCCGTGCGAATATAGATTGCTTTCCGCAGAGGACAGGGTTTCAGCTTCCTCGCGGGCTTCCGCATAACTCTCGCCCTTGCGCTGTACATCTTCAACGCTCCAGCGGTTTCCGCCGTCTTCCGTATTGGTCAAGCTGCTGTGCTGGCTGGCCCGGAGCGCGTTTACCGCATCACCGTACTTGGAAACAGTTTCCGTCAGGCCAGAGTCGCGGGCTGCAGAGACAGCGCGGCGGTAAGCGTCACTGTCGAGACCCGTACCATTGACACTGCCTTGTGCTCCAAGGACAGATCCACCCGGGGTACCTGCTGACAAGGCCACCTTATAGGCAGCATCAACCGAAATGCCGTGTTCCTTTGCGAAGTTCTCGACAGCGGTATGTGCTTCCCGGGCCTCACGGCTCTGGCGCACGCTGTCAGATGTGCTGCGATCATTGGCGACAGACGTTCCCTCCGAGAGCGTGCGCCAGAAATTCGCATAGTTGGCAGCGGTTTGGTTGAGTGCAGTGCTCCACTCTTCACGCAGCGAAGTAGCATTTCGGATTGCTGCCTCTTTCCGGTCTGACACTTCCTCCCGGATGGTCTGGCCCACCCGAGCCGACATGCCGCTGGTCGATTGGGCTGTGCCGGTGGCAAAGGTCACAGAACCATCCGCATTGACTGTCCGCATCGCGCCGTTTGCCATCCGCACGGTGGATGCCCCGGCATCATGCACGGCAGAGGTGTTCCATTTGTTGGCGGCAAAGTTGTTCAAGCTGGCGTTGGCGAGGGAAATGTTTCCGGTGGCAGCTTCGCGGCCTGATTCAATGGCCGCCCCCTGCCCCACGTTCAGCATCGAGGTTGCAAGGCCTGCCATGCGGCTCGCGCCGAACAGGATCACGGTGGAAATGAAGGGAACCGACATCATCAGGTAGCCGGCCATGGTGCCGACATCCTGCTCCACAGCACGCACGCCAAGGTGGTTGGCGAAGGTCAGGGAATAGTCGAGAGCACCATTGCTGTAGGAACCCATTGCCTCGCGGTAGTAACCGGAGCTGGAGTGCATGAGGATGGAATGCAGGATTGCTGACAGCGGATCCCAGGCGGCCAGCCAAAGGAAGCCGCCGAAGTAGCCTTTCATGACGGTCCAAATCAAAGGCGTCATCATCATGACCATCGCCAGCGGGAAGGCCGCGTAATAGATCGTTTCAAAGACGATTTTCAGGAGCGGCACCCATTTCAGCGCGGTGATCCCCACAGCGGAATAGCTGGCAGAGGTCTGCGCTTCTGTCCGGGCCGCCTGATACGAGGTCATGGCAGCGTTGTTGCCGGAAGACGCAATCAGCCGCTGGACCGCACCGTCCAGAGAATTGACCATCATGCTTTGCCGGATGGTGTTCAGGGCACCGGGCGCGGTCATGCCGATGAAATTCTGAAACTGGTAGAGCGTCCGCCGCATATCCAGGGCCGAAGCATTGGGGTCGCTTGTAAAGTGACTTTGGTCTTTCGCAGCGGCCTTCTGATAGAGAACGTTTTGAACTTCAGTATTGATGCGGGTGTAGAGCTGCGGCCAGCCTTCGGCGCAGGTGGTGGTTTCTCCCAGAACCGGGTCGTAATAGGCCAGAGACTGCGGGAGGTTGGCGGCGATGTAGTTTGCGAGATGGCCTGTCCGCCCCAATTCGCCCACATCGACAATGCCGATGTTCGAGCCATCGACCATGCAGTTTTCCATGAAATTCACGAGAGATTCCTGAACAACAGGTGTAACCGCACGCCAGCGTGTGGCCTGGCTCAAAATGGTGGAGCCAAACAGCATTCCCGACTTCTGGTAAGTCAGGTTGTCGGGAGCGGCGAGCAGTGTTTCCATCACATCGGTTAGCGATGCGCCCGCCCTCGATGTGAGAGACCCCACCCAGGCTACGGACCACGGCACATTATCCACGGTTCCATAGATGCCAAGCGGCACGGTGGAATCCATGATGATCACCCGCGCTTTGGGGCCAAGGCTGACGGTGACCAACAAGATGACGCCGATAAAGTAAGTCAGCGCCTGCCGCGCGGCTCCGAACAGTGCCAGCTGGAAACTGGCGACCAGGACACCCGCAGCCAGGGCGCCATAAAGGAGCGTGCTGAAGTTCGCAGAACCGGTGAATGCCGCAAGGTAATTGAAGACGTAGTAGAGATAGTAGCCGCCGCCAACAGTGTGGATTTCGAGTTCGGGCATTTGTTACTGCCCTCCGGTCTGATTGATGAGGTTGCCGAACACTGCGTTGGAGGACGCGGCCGATTCCCCGCGGGCGAGGCTCAACCGCTCCAGATTGCGCAGAGCTTCAGCGTATTTCCGCTGTGCGGAGGCCCGCAGATCCTGCAGCACGGCCTTGGAATCGCGCACCGTGTCCTGAAATTCCCGGTTGATGTCACCGGCAATATCGACGTTGGCGGCCGAGTTCAGGATCTCGGTCATGCCCTCATCGATGTAAGCAATCGCCAGATCCACGGCGACCAGCTCCGCCATCGAGTTGATGTCATCCTGGACAAACTGGTATTTGTAGCTCTTGGCCGTAACCAGGTGCTTGTAGACCGGAATGGTGGTCAGGTTGATCAGTGCAATGGCCTCATCGGGCGGCGCAGTGTCGTTGGTAATGGCGTCCGACAGCCCCTGGATCGCGTCAGCCGTGACCGCAAAAAGCGCTTTAGATCGAGTCAGGGTCCGGTCCCTGAGAACCGGGCGCAGGCAGTCATTGGTCTCATCGCAGCGCAGGCTCTTGTATGAGCCGCCTTCAACCATCGCCATGGCGGCATCCGGCGTCAGAGCACGCGGCGGGATGGTGCGGTGGGTCGGGCTTTCATCATCATTTTCCGCTGACACGGTGATGATTGTCCCGGTCAGCGTCATGAAGAATTCAGCGATGCGCGGGTTAGAGGACAGGAAATTGTTTTTCTTCACCGCCCGCCAAGCATAGTTCACGTCGGTTGGCACTTGCTCAGCCAGCGCGCCGCTAGCCCGTCCCAAGGTCGAGCTATGCTGGCCGCCGGTTCCGCAGCCGTGGCGGGAGGCCACACGGTCTGCAAACCGGCCGGTGTATCCGCCAATCGTCTGACAGACGTGCTGGGATGCACCATCCATTTTCGGCCAGAGAGAGGCGGTGAGCAGCTGACCGGCCTCGCAGGAGTTGATGTTGCCAGCGTTCACCTGCTGCATCAGATCCCGCAGTTTGGCGACGATTTCCTGCACGGAAGGAGACAGGCTTTCCAGAGCGAGTTCGAATGCAAACCCGGCAGCGTTCTGCATGATGGCTTCCATCAATGCGATCAATTCTTCCTCTGAGATAAAGGAGAAAGCACCGCCGAAGATGTCGATGCCGCCGCAGCCAGCGCGCACCGAGGGCAGCTGAATGGCAGCAAGCTGGCTGTTGCGCGGACGGGTCCGCAGGTAGAGAGAGCCCAATGTGGCATACCCCGCCTGCTGACCCTTGTATGCCGTTGGTTTGGTGACGTTCACACCGCCGCCAGTGCGCTCCCAGAACTGTTTCAGATCATCGCCCACATCTGCCTGCAATGGTTGAGGTGAAATGACCGCAGCGGCGGCGAAAAGGGCGGAAAGAGCAAAGCGTTTCATGCCATGGTCCTTTCTTCTGCAGTAAGGAAATCGCGTCCAGGGAGATCAGGAAGGCCGTCTTCATCCAGCCAGAGCCAAGCGGGATAGGTGCCTTCAGCAGCCACTTCGCGCAGGGCCGCCAATGCATTGGTGTCCGCTGCGGGATCAGCCACGAACAGAGACACAGGGGTGTTCAGGTCGGTCAGCACCGCGCAGGCGATTGGGATTTCATGGCCCAGGGTGAAGCGCTGAGACTTGAGGAAAGCCCGTTTGTTTTCCGTCAGGGCCTTGATCAGCTGATAGTCCCGAATGGTTTCAAACGGGATCCAGCCAGCAGTGACCAGTATCATCCCGATTTCACGCAGGACCGGGTATCCGGCCTTGGCGACGCTGAAGGTTGCGATCACCATCACATGCACGTCGCCCAGGGCATCCGCGAGCATCAGCTGATCGGCAAACACCTTTTCAAATTTCCGCACCAAATCCTCTTCCGCAAAAAAGGCGCAGTCCGGCGCGTGTTTGAACAGGAAGCGCGCACCCATACGGGTGGGCTCATGGCTTTTGTACTCCGTCACCACCAGGCCAAGCGGAGCTGTGCCGCGGGCGGGCGGCTGAAGGCCGCGCAGGAGCCGGGACCGGCGCGCGGCATTTTCGTCTTTCCGATCAGCCTTCCAGTATTCGGGAACATAGAGGATATCCCGCAGGTCACGGGATTTTGCGGATTTCCCGGCCGCCGCATTCAATACCGCACGCTGCACCGGTCCCCACCAGCGTTTGCCTTCCATCGCCGGGGTCCATTTAACCAGGTCGGCCTCATGCCACAGATACTGCAGCAGGCTCGACAAGCCGAGCTTGCGCGGGCTGGCCTTGGCCTCAGCCGGTTTTTTCCCAGAGGGTGCGGGCGGCGCCGGGCGCTTGCTGCCCATGGTCAAAGAAAAATCGACCTTCAGCGTCGTGGTGCCGCTGTCCAAGTCCTCCTTGATTGCACTGCCCTGCACCTGGCCGAGGCCAGAGAGATCTTCCGGCGGCAGGAAAGACTCGCAACCCGGTGCATGTTCCGCACCGGTGCCCGGCATCCGCTTCAGAATGAACCGGCCATTCACGCAGGCCACATACATTTGCGGAGCCGGTTTGCAGCAGCCGCAGGTAATGCGGCTGTGTTCCTGGTGCGCCCGGCCGAGAAGGTTCTGGCCGTCCTCTGTCGCCGGATCCACGGGAATATTGCCGATGTAATACGCCATTCTGCTTTTCCCTTCACTCATACCGTTCGCCCAAAGGCACTTCCCGGACCACGTAAACGCGCTCCAGGATCTGATCCTCAGTCAGCAGTCCTCCCCCGATCAGCTGGGTCTCCCCGCTGGCCGCATCTACAATGGCGATGAAGGGGCGCGGCTTGTCAGCAAGCTGCAGGGCCTCAAGCTGGCCTGCGTTCTGAACCGCATTCGGGAAGTATTCGATGGGGCTGCCATCTGTGGACACAGCAAGAATTTCCACGCCATAGGCGTTGCGGATGCCGTCGAGGATCTGCGCCTGCGCAAGGCACAGACGGCAGTCAGCGGGATTGTCATAGACAAAGATCAGCCCGGCCTCTTGCGCCGCCCGGCGCAGTGCTGCCTGTTCCGCTGCATTGCGCTGGTCCTGATAGATGTTTGTACCCATCTGGGTTAGCGGGCGGCGCGTGTTGGCATCGAGGTGGGGTGCGCCGAACAGCACACGCTGCCAGACGGCTGCGAAACGCGCCGCCTGTTGCGCCATCTGTTTGTTGACCTCCATATAGGCCTGCACATTTTCCGGCGTTGGGTCGAGAATAGCGCGGTGCTTCAGCTCGTCGGCGTATTTCCGGAACGCCTCGATCTCTTCGGTGGCCGTCAGCTCTTTCGGTTCTTCCGACTCCTGTGGTTCTTCCCTGGCTTCCTGTTCCGGCTCCGGTGCGGGCTCAGGCTTGGCCGGTTCCGGTTCGGGCTCCGGATCACAATAGAAATGCCAGCCGTCCACCTCTTCACCATTACAGATCAGCCCGGCGCTGGCGGGATACGCTGCAGAGACAAGAAATGCGGCAAGGGTCAATGTTTTTAGCATCAGCCTGTCCTCCTGGCTGCAGCAAGAACAGCGGCCCGCACCGATTGCGCGTAGTGGCGAGCATTGCGGAAACCGGTGATCTGGCCTGTGATGTTTCCCGCCGCGCGCGAATAAATCAGCGTGGTCGGGAACTCGGTGATCTGCGCGGCAACCGGGTGGGTTCTGGCGTCGGTCACCTCTGCAAACGGCGGGATCGGCCGCGCATCATGCGATGCAACCAGGACAGGAATGCCGGCTGGCTGGGTCATGGCGGCCAGCACAGGTGCCGCGGATTTGCAAAAGGTACACCAGGACGCACCGATGAAGATCACGCCAACACCGGGGGTTTCCTGCGCGGCAGCCAAAGCCGGTGCACCGGTTGCGCAGAGGCTGGACAGAAGGAAGGAACGCCGGTTCATTGGCCCAGCTCCCCGAATGCGTCCCGCGCCTGACTGTCTGCCGATGGGAACCGGTCTTCATAGAAATCCTGCAGGTCTTCAGAAACCGGAACCTGGATATCGCTCATGATGTCGCCAAAGACAGGCGACAGATCCATTGCTTCAATGTCCACGTTTCCGAAATCTTCGATGGTGACATAGCCGCAGTTTGCTGCGCCCGCTGTGCCCCATTCCTCGCCAACCTGCTTTTTGAACTCCTCGACGAAGACGCGGCCGAACTTTGAGTTATAGGTGCAGTAGTGGTAGCGTTTCTTGACGCAGGCACCCAAAACCCTCTGCTGGCAAGTGACGCCGACATAGTGGGTCGCGCCAGCTTCCCGCTTATCGCGTAGGATCGCGGCAGACTCCGGACAGGTGCCGCCGAAGAGACCGCCGATTCCGCAGCAATTTCGGCCTGGCGCCTTGCTGCACGTCATCTTGGTGCCTTGGAAGAACCGCACATCGTTCGGATCTGTGGCCGCCTGCTCCCGGTATTCTTCCTGCATCTGAGCCAGAACGTTCAGCCAAGCAGCAGATCTGCCGAAGTCATCAGAGGTTTCCTGCTCGACCCCGATGCAGTTGTCTCCGACACAGACGTTGATCGGCTCGCAGCTGGTTTCCAGCTCCCCGGAGTCGACACCGCAGCGGTAGTGAAACTCCCGGTTCGTGCAAACTCCGTTACGCCTGGCAATACAGGTGTTGCTCTGCAGGATGCAGGTCGGATCGCTTTCCAGCGCACCGCAAGTGGTTTCGCCCTCTCCAACAGACAGGCAGCTGTAGGTGCGTTTCCGTTTCCACCAGCTCCGGGAGAAGTTCTTTCTGTTGATGTCGCGGACCTCCGCCCCCTCCTCGGTGACGGTTTCAACCAGCTCGCACTCATCGTTGTTTTCATAGGCCCCGCAGCGGTTGATAATTTCCTCCTGCGTAGGTCCGAACTCGGTCTTCACAAGCCGCGCAGGGCTCATGTCGTCGTCTTCATTCAGACAGGAATAGGTGAGCCGCCACTGACGGCATTCACCGTTCCGGTAGTCTACACAGCGGCGGTTGGTTCTGTCGCATATCGTGCTTCCGCGGGGAGCAACGCATTCATCAAGCGGAGCGCTGTCACGGCAGGAACGCGTGCCAGCCTCGCGGGAACAATAGCTGGTAAGCTGAATGCCGCCTGTGGATGCAGTGTCTGTTTCCACACAGCTGTATTCGGCTTCCTCGCAAGTGACTTCGGCGGCAGCGGGAGCAGACCAAAGCAACAAAGCGCCCAGCAGAAGGATCAAACGGTTCATTCGCAAACCTCCGCTCCGACGTTTCTAAAGCTGTCACAGCAGGAACCATCGAACTTGATACGGATCTTGGCACTGCCGCCGTTGGAGGTGCCGCCTGCGTAGACAACGCGGGCGGTGAAGTCGGTCTTGCGGAACCGCTGGCCTCTGTCAGGACGTGACCTCGGATAGGTGTTCAGGCTGAAGAACCGAAGCACATTCTTCGAAATGGTTTCGTTCAGGGAAAGGACCTGCATCTGGTGGCAGAAATCATGCGGGATCGGATTGCAAATGTACCAACGCAAGATCTTGTCGTTGCCATGTTCGGTTTTTCTGTAGATTTTCGCCCGCCAATAGGTCGGGCCCTCAGGCATATCCCAGCCGCTTTCGAGTACCGATGGGCCAGTAGCCGGCGGTTGCAGAGCTTGACCGCCCGCCAGAGGTGTCTTGATGAGCGCTGCCAAGGGCTGGACTGTCCCGCCCCAGGGCGGTCCCCACTGACATCTTCTATAGTCAGGATGATTATTGGCGGGTGGCCCCATTTTCACCATGGGGACGAGCAAACCGTCTGTGTCATTGGCCGGGCACGCATTGCCAACGCCATTCAGGAAGTTTCCGGAGCGGGAGCGGGAGAACGTGCCGATCACTGTAGACCCGGCCAAAACCTGCAGAACACCATTGGCCTCCACGCGGTTCATAATAACTTCATCCGGGGCAAACCGGTCGGATATTGCTATGGAAAACTCATGCTTGACCAGATGGCTGCTGCCGTCGTTCGGCGTTGCTGAAGGAGCTGGAAAGCTGATGGTCGCGGTCTTTCCGCTCCAGGTCACATCACCGCCGGTGATCCGGACTTTGTTCCGGATGCAAGCAGCTGCGTTCGAGTTGACTTTGCATTGGTATCTATTGGTCTTTTCGCAGACCTGCACGAAATTCGAGGCCCGCCTGTCGCAGCGGTAAGTGTCGGTGCGGTCCACCCAGATTTTCCGGATCAGGCGGCAGGATTTGTTTTCCCGCGCAGGCAGGCTTTCGCAGAACTCGTCCCGCACTTCAGAGACGGGCAGCTCCGGCGTGGTGCAGCTGCCGGTTTCACTGGTGAAATACTGCCCGGCAATGGCTTCCGCGTTCTCATGCGCCCAATTGGCGTCATCAAACAGTTCCCCCTGTCCGTCGATGTCGATGTCCGGGCGGATGAGCGCGCTGTCTTCTGTTGCCCGGAGAACCCGCCCCTGGTCGTTGTCCGCATCGCGGGTTTCCAGAATACGATCCTCAAAGGTGGTGTGGCTCATGCCCGCCTCTGGCGGCCGCGAGGTTTCAAAGGGCGTCACCACCTCGTTGATCGTCTGATTCCGGAACGTACTGCCAGTGTCCACGGCTCCGTCGGCTGCAGCCGCAGCACGGTCCATGAAGGATTGGGCAAAGGCGCCGCTGCCGAGCAGGGTGGCCAGGAGAGCAAGGGAAAGCGATCTACTCAGCATCCGCGGCCTCCTGCTGTGCGAGCAGCCGCTGGGCCTCAACAGCTCCGGCTTCCCCCTGTTCCGCAATCAGGCGAAGGGCAAATTCTACAGGAACATTGCCGCCCACCCGGTCATGCAGCGGCACCGGATCCGCTTCACAGCCGGGGGTTTCGCAGACATCGACCGCCTCGCTCATTGCGATGACTTGCGGCACCGAAGTGACACGGAAACGGGTGAACACCGTAGGGTCGATGGAGAAGCCCACGGCATCATCCAAAGAGCCGAACGTCTCTTCCAGGGCGGCCTGAGTGTCATAGACCGAGTTGTTCACAAACCCGCGGAACACGATGGGCAGACCGTATTTCCGGGCCTCTGCCATCATTTGCTGCAGCGACTCTTTGGGCATCGAAAAGGACGCCAGCAGGAAAATGGTTGCACCGTCATAGCGCTGTTCTTCCGCCTCGCTGGCCGTTCCTCCGGCGACATCCGCACCAAGCAAGGCGCGGACGCGAGGATCCGACAGTGCGCGGGTGCGCAGCCCGTCAAAATCGACATCGGAAAAGGCCCCTTCAGTGGCATCGAGCGGGCGCAGGGTCTGCCGTAACGCCTCGCCTTGCTGCTTGGCATTATCAACAATGGTCGCAAGCGGAGCGGTAATCCGCCCGGTGCTGCCCGGTGCATATTCGGTAACGCCTTCCCCGGCCTCCTGTGCGCCAAGGGGCAACGGAGCGGCAGCCAAAGCGGTTCCGGCCGCCAGTGAAAAAGTCAGAGTGCGCAGCAATTTCTCTTCCTCCAGAACAGCCAGCCGAAGGATTCCCCTTGAAAGGGGAACTCTCTCAGCCGGTCCACGTATTGAGATGAAAAGCCGATGGGGCCGCAGCCGTACCGGCCCGAGGTTTTCGGGCGCGGGCGCGTCACCTGCATCCGGTACTGGCTTTTCTTGATCACCGGTTGCGATTGGGTCTGGCAAAAAGGCCGTTCAGAGGCGGTTTTCCGCGCGATCAGCAGCCGGTGCATCCGGGCCACCATCTTGGTTGCAACCACTTGACTTGCCATCACCCCGCCGACGTGCGCCGCTACATCGCCCTGGATGGGATAGATCGAGCCGCCGCAGCCGGTGCACCAGAACAGAGCATCCATAGGCAGGTTGCCGGTGGAGGCCTTTGTGCAATCTGCAGCGCAAGCCGCCTGGGCAATCGGATTGGCAAACAGGATTGCCTCCGGATTGATCAGGTTGTTCAGCTCCGCATCCTGCCAGAGAGGGTCGATTTCCGAGATATAGGCGACGTCGAACTGCGCACTCTGCATGCACAGTCCGTCAACGATCACACCCAGCCAGGAAATCAGCGGGTAGAAGTAATAGTGTGCCTGCCAGCGCGACCCGGTGCTGCCGCCGTTTTGCTGGGTGGCCGAGGACTTGCCGAGCGACAGCAGCCCGAAATCCATTTCAAAGCCCATGTTCACGAAACAGCCGGGCTCATTCGCCACATCGACCAGCCGCGCCGGTTCCCAAAGGCCAATGGACAGGCCAAGCCGGGGCGGAACGCCAGGACAGACGCAGAGCGGGAAAGTCTGGTTTTTTGTATCCGGGCGGCTGGCACCGAAACTCAGGCTCAAACCGCCGATGGAAATAGGAAAGATGCAGTCCCAGCACACCTCAGTGATGGGGTTCAGGAACCGCTTGTTGCAGATTGCAGCCGCCTGGGTGGCGGCAAGACCGAAGACAAAGGCGAGGATCAGAGCGCGCAGGTTCATTGCAGCACCTCCCCGCCCTTTCCGAGCGCGATTTCTTCCACCTGCATGACGGGATCTGCGCGCTGCACCACGGCGGGCACATTGCGGATGCCGAAACGCTTCACCAGCACAGAATCCTGATCGAAGTAGAAGCGCCGACCGTGCTCGCGCATCAGGCCCAGCGGATCGCCGTTCACCAGCACCAGAAGCGTGTCCAGCTCACCGCCATCCGCCAGCGCAAAGGCCACCTGATCCGGATCGTCGCCGTCCAGCAGGACGATGCGCTTTTCAAATCGGGAATAGGCCAAGGGGTTCACAACCGTGCCGGCGCGGGCAAAGATCCGGCCCTGATGGTCTGCCAGATCTTCCTTCAGGGTGATCGACATATCGACTTCCCAGACTGCGTATTCCTCTGCTTTGCCGATGCCAGGAACCGGACGCGGCCGGTTCACATAGGCGCGCGTGGTGTCCTGCATTTCCTGCTGCATCTGATCCAGCTCGCCAGCGGCTTCCATTTCCGCGAGCCGGTTTTTGATTGTGTCCAGAAGCGAAGGTTCAGCTACCTCGAACAACGGCCCGTGGGTGCCGAGATCCTTGGCCGCCCCCTGCCCTGAAGCAGCAAGCACAAGAACGGCAGCAAGTAGATGGCGGCGGTGATGTGTCATTTTCTGCGCTCCGCAATCTCAGTCCAATGGGGAAAAGGAATCTCAAATCCTGCAGCGACGACCTCCGCCACCGGCCGCGGGCCGATCACCGCATAGCGGCTGTCCAGGCTGTCCGGGCTGTCTCCAAACACGGCAATCGTGCCCTCTGGCACGACTTCGCCGTCCCAAAGAGGTGCGACCGGCGCGCCGTCCTTCAGCTGACCCTCAACACAGGTGTCATTGATGCAGATGCTGTTTCCTAACCGTTGGACCGGATCCCCGGCAACACCGGCTATCCGCTTGGTCAGATAAAGCTCATGCCCGCTGAGTTTCCCTTTCAGAACCTCCGGCATTTCCACCGCGACAATCGCTCCCGGCCGCAGGATCAGCGGCCAGGTCACCATTGCATAAGCATTGCCTTTCAGGCTGCTGGTCGCATTCACAACCAGCCGCCCGCAAGCTAGGGTGTAATACCCGGCGGCGGCCACAACGATTGCCGGCAGGATCAGCAGCAGCTTAGAACGCCGCATCGGTCAGCACTTTTTCCATGATGCTTTCAGTGACATCTGCTGCCTGAAGGCCTGCAGCTGACAAAACAGCACTCTTGCGGATGACAATCTGGCCCGTCTGAACTGACAGCCGGTCTATCTCCTGCTTCACAGCCTCCTGAAATGCTGGCAGGCTTTTACTGAATTTCTCATCCGGCACTCTGCCGTCTGACCAGATCACATACATGGTCAGACTCTTTTCCGGGTCGAACATCGCCACTGCGGGCGGTGCATCAGGGAACACATCCGGCAGCAGCAAGAAAGCAAAGGCGGCGGCCTGCGCCATCGCAACACACCCAAGCCCGATGAAAGTCTTTTTTTGCCAGCTCATGCCACTTCCCCCCGTTCAACAAGGGTCTTGATGGCATCCACCGTGCTCATTCCCTGGGCCTTGTACTGGTTCATCCGCTCGACCGTGGAGCCCTTGGAGGAGAACACCGCCAGTGAGAACGGATCGAGCAGCAGCCGCCCGTAAGCAAAGCCCTCCGGCATCTGGATCGCGAGTTCGGAAAAGCGCCCTGGAACCGATGTCAGCGACTTCAGAAGCATTTTTACCGGCGGATCAATGCTATCCAGCGCGTCGATGCTCTCCGGCTTCTGAGCCAGGAAGATCCGGTAGTCGGAGTTTTCCAGGCAAACACTGGCGGCCGGGTTGGCCTTATAGTCCTGCATCGACTGCGTGCCGGTGATCAGCGCTCCGGTGTATTTCCGCGCCCGGCGCACAACACCTTCGATGAACTTGGCAGTCCCGGCGCCCTTCAGCAGATCCCAAGCCTCATCAATCACGATGGCCGTTGGCGTGGAACGGGAGGTTTTGAACATCAGTTCGGTGCCAAGGAACATGACGATCTGCAGAATGGTCGCCTCAAGACCGGCCTGCCCTTTGATGTCGCTCAGCTCCACCACCGTAAACGGGGCGTCCAATGCTATATTGGCCTCGCCTTCGAAATAGTGGCCGTAGGCACCGCCACGGGAATACCGGTCGAGTTTGCGCACCACATCAGGCAGCCGCGGCTCATTTTTAGCCGCTTCATTCAGCCGGTCGCGCACATCAGTGATTTCTCCGTCGCGGCCTTTTTCATCCCAGACATTGGCAATCGCCGCGCGAATGTAATCCTCTTCAACCCCTTCGACCCGCCCGCCGGTATGGCCGCCAAGGTCAGCCATTGAGGAGACAACACGGGTAACCAGCTCGATGGCATCGGTCTTGTATTCGTCCTGTCCCATGGAACCCGCATCAAGCAGGGAAAAGGGGTTGAGGCGGTTCTTGGTCTGGCCATCAAATGCAATGTGCTTGCCGCCCAGGATCTCAGCAGTCGTCTTGAACGAATAGCCGTCATCAATCACCAGGACGTTGCCGCCTGACGTGTAAATTCCAACAGCCATTTCCCGCATGAACACCGACTTGCCAGCGCCGGATTTGCCGACCACTGCGGTGTTGTAGTTCCCCGAGGAGCGGAAGTTATCGAGCTGAAAAATCTGTCCCTGGCGGCCTGCCAGCAGCATTCCGGAGCCGCGGGAATTGCCCATCCACTCGCCATGCACCGGCAGAAATGCCATTGCGGCGACTGATTTCATAAACCGCATACGCATCTGGCGCCCGAAATCGGTCATCATCTTTCCCGAACAGCCAAACGGCAGGCTGGCAAGGAACAGCGGAAGCTGCAGGTAGGTATCCTTCGAGAGTTTGATCCGCTGGCGCCGGTAGATGGATTCCACCTCACCGGACGCCATCTGCGCCTCTGTTGCACCGCCCTTGGCATAGGCCACGATGGTATAGAGCGTTTCAAACAGCCGCTCACCGGCCTGGATTTCAGCGGCAAGGTTGTCCAGCTCCGCCTTCTTCTCTCCAAAGTTCGGAATGAACTTGCCAAAGGCGCTGTTGGCCGCGTGTTCCGCCATACCGCGTTTTTTCAGGATGAAGGCGCCAGCTTTCTGCCCTGGAATGGCTTTCAAAGTGAAGGAGGTCAGTACCGGACCAAGCGGGCGGTCCATCAGCCGGGCCGGATCACCGTTGAGCGCCATACCAAGGCCAAAGACCCATTCCGGCGGATAAGCATTCACCGAGGAGACTGTAGCCGCCAGCTCAGGTGTTCCGGAAAATTGCAGAGCCTGGCTGCCAACACGCAAAGACGCGCCGGGCAGCTGGTAATTGAGCGGCATATTGTCGTCGTAGGCTTCCTCGTCCCAGTCCCCGCCGCTGCCTTCCGGCCGCGCTGCGTGGAACAGTTCCCGCAGCAGCGCGAGGAAACGCGGCGGCTCCACATCCATCGACCAGCTGGCGGTGCTGAACACATTCTTGAGGGCAGTCCGCATCGACTTCAGACGCTTTTCGTCCTCAATGCCCAGGTCATCCCCTTCCAGCCAGACGGCGATAAAGGTATGCCTGTCGAACGGAATGGCCCGCGCTCCGTCCCCTTCAATGCCAAACCGCATGTCTTGCAGGTGGGACACCCGTTGGCGCACCATTTCGTCAATCAGTGGCGACCGGCCAAGGCGCGCTGACTTCCAGCGCCCCGCAACCGGTTCAATCGCCGGTGAAGTCCAGTTCAGTACCTGAAAAGTGGCAGAGGATGGCAGATTGGAGGCAATGATGCCGCCGATGTTTTCCGCCAGCTCGTTCTGCCCGATCGACGCCCCCACTTCCATCAGAAAGCCGCTGCCGTGGGCAAAGTGGTAGAGGTTGTGTTCCGGGTCATAAGCCCGCCACGGCAGAATGTCGGAGAGCACATCGCCTTCCATCAGATCCGGTTCATCATCGGTCCATGGAACATCCCCGAACAAACCGGCCATCATGTCACGAATGAATGTCATTTCCTGCCTCTCTGACGGCGTTGCTTGCCTATTTCTGTATTGCGTGGGAAAGACCGGGTTACGGCTTCAACGGCTTTCCAAGCCAGGTTGCGGAAGCTGCGAACGTTCTCCACAGGGGGCCACACCGTCACTTCGACAAACCCGGCTTGGCGGCGCTCCTGCCTGATGGTGGCCATGCGGGCCGCTTTGACGCTCAGCTCTTGTGCGTTGGTTCCGCTCATCACTGGCGCCACTGCCCTTCCTGGATCACGAAATGCACAAAGCGTGCCTCATGCATGATCCCGCCCTCGTCGAGGATCGGCGCAATCCAAAGCGTTCCGACGACTTCCGGGGAACGGTAGGCTGCAGCGTTATAGGGAAAACCGCCGTCCGGCAGGCCAGTGACAGACCCCTTTCCGGAGAACAGCGGGTTCTGTGCCAGGCTTTTCACAGCAGTATCTTCAGGACGCTCCTGGACTGACGTAACCGCTGCCGCACCAGTGCCATCCACAGCGCCGATGGTGGTACAGGGAGACCCTTGCTGCGCTTCACACAGAAAGTCTTTTTCCGTGTTTGGATTTGCGCAGCCTGCGGCCAGCGCGATCAGCATAAGACTTGTGATTTTCTTCATTGGCCCAGCTCCACCCCTTCGAGAAACACGAGCTCGACCTTGGTTCCGCCATAGAGCGAGACCACCGGCTGATATTGTTCGGCCCGTTTGATGTAGTAATCGGCCAGCGTGCTGGCGGCTTCTTCCGCCCCGCCAGCCAGCGTGCCTGCGCCTGCACTCTGGAGGAGCTGGCTGACAGAGGCGTTTTCCTGGCTGAGAGAGGCAGTCGCTCCGGCACTCAGACCTTTGCCCAGACCGCCCAATGCGCCGGCGATGGCCGCATTCCGGACGTTGGCCCCTTCACGGCTCACAACATGTCCGCGCGCACCTTCCTTGCCGGATCCCGCCATATAGCCCGCGACCTTGGTTTCCAGGACTTCTCCTTGCCGGTTAACGCAAGTCATGGAAATCAGACGCACCTTGACTCGCTCAGAGGACAAATCCCCGGTGGCCGACCCCTGCACGGTGCAGCCCTTCAGGTTCACTCGCGCAGGCTGGCTGTTTCCAAGCGCCGCGGTCACCGCCGAGCCGGTAATTCGGAACAGAACCGGGATCGGATTGTCCCGGTTGGAAACATTCGTCGCCGCATCAGCGCCAGAGAGCACCACCGCTGGAGCATAGCTGCCCGCCGGGAGATAACTGCCCAACCGGCGGATTTCGCGTACATCTGTCTCCGGCTGCTCTATAGTTGCGAGGGTGAAACTCTGCCCGAAGTTGCTGCGTGCCGCAGCATTTTCGCCGTCACCTGCAGTTTGCCCCGGTCGGCGCGTTGCAGTGTGCGAAGGTGTCCGGCGCTCGATAAAATCATCCCCCGGCCCGATTTCCGTAGGCCCCTGCGTCAGAAAATCCTTGCCGGGCAATTGAGCCGCAGCGTTGAAAGTCTGCTCCGGGCCATTTGCAGCCGGGCTGCTTTTGGCTTCTGCCAGCTGATTTTCCAGTTCCGAGATTTTCTCGATCAGCTGAAGGATAGGCTCATCATATTCCTGGCGGATTGCCTCTGCCCGTTGCTCTGCCTCACGGCGGGACTGTTCGACCAGCTTGCGCTGTTCCTCCAGCTCGTTTTGCAGCCGCTCCATTTGAATCCGCCCGGAGGTGATCCAGGACATTTCCGGCGAGGCTGCAGCAGTCCGATCCGAAATAATCGTCTCGTCCACTGTGCGGCTGGCGCGGTTCGGCAGCCCCGCGCCCCCTGCCCCGCCATTCATCAGCGCCCCAAGCCCGACAAATCCCGCCACGACAACGCCGCCAACTACAGCAATCGCTATAACCTGGTTCTTCTTCCGGTCTTTCTGCGCCATCACTTCGACCTCACAACAACAACCCAGGACCGTTCACCGGCAGCAAGGCTCTTTTTCTGAACCCAGACCGACAGCACGCCAGCCCGGTAAAACTCCTGTTCCCGAACCTGCCGAGGCGATTTGCCAGCCGCCGCCACACGAACCTCGCCAACCAGCTCACCGGTGCGGTGCGAGGTAATCAGCGCACCATGGCGAGCGCTGCCCGGGTGAGGGCTGCGGATCTTCGATCTGATGGTGTCACGGGTCGCGGCTGTCAGCTGACTTGCAAGGCCGTCGCCGCCGCCAAGAGAAGTGTCCGCAAAGCTGCCGCTGCCAGCAGCGGCCTCCGGTTCAGGGTTCTTGCTCCTGACGGTGATCAGCGCAGTTTGCGTGCTCGCTTTAATTGGTAGGATTTCATAGGCGACAGTCAGGCCCTTTTCCGTAACCAGATAGCCGCCTTCCTTTTCCGGCATCCCGTCCGGGCCTGCGTATTTGAGGAACAAATCCCCCGTCTTTTCGTCATTGCGGACCTGGTAAACCGACGCCTCATTGTCGTTGACAATCGACGTGATCCGGTCACCCACTACGCTGACGCGGGTAATTCCGGTGACTGATGCCTTGAAGCGAACAAGGCCATCCTCCGAGACGGTAAACCGCTGATCTGCCGCATAAACGGGGCAAGCCGCCGCCAGCCCGGCTGCGAAGACCGCAGCCAGTTTCATAGACTTCAACATGTTTTGCTTCACTCCTCTTCGGAGAGTTTCCCGATTTCAGCCAGCCGGACAGATCCGGCTTGCGGCTTGAACCGGACTAAAATCCGGCGGCTTTCGCGGGTGATAACGGTGGTTTCCAGGACAGTGGCGAGATCCCCCTCAATCACCACTTCATAATTGGCGAAGTTGTGCTCCATCTTCCGGGGATAGAAGGTCGTGGAGATTTTGCGTTCCCGCATATCGGTAGCAATCTCATCATACGTTTCGAGAATGCCAGCACGTTCAGCCGGTCCGCTCAGACGCTCCAGAACACTGCGGCCGTAATCAGTGGTTCGGGGAGAACTGTTGTACATCGCATAGACCGCATCCATCGCCAGGGCTTCGATGTAGCCTCTATCCACTGAGCCCCGCGCAACCATCCCGTCGCTGACAGTAGTAGGTACAAGCACAACCTGATTGGACTGCGAATAAAGCTTGGCTGATAGCATCACGTTGGCTGCAACCAAACCGGCGGAAACGACACCAAGGGTAAGTACGGCGCGCCGGGACCGGCTCAGAGCTTTGTTCATGTTCTGGAAATTCATCACGCCCTCCAGGAACTAACGGCGCTGTCCGGAAAAGAACGGTAAATGGTCATCTCCTTTGGAGTGATCCAATAGAGAAGTGCCAGGATCCCTTGGATACCCCGCTCACCCTTCACATGTTTCCAGACGAAATAGCACAACAGCCCGGCGGCCAATCCTGCAAACAGTTGCCGCCCGAGCAGACCCATGACGACAGGGAGCAGCCCCGCCACGGCCTCATCAGCAGGCACGATAAAGAACTGAGGCGGATCTTGCAGCCTTTGTTCCACTTTGACGACGTGGCTCATGACACTTCCTTCCAGAGGGTGCTTCCCGCGCAGAGAAGGCACGGGAAGCCAATCCGGATTACTGAACGATGGACGCGGCGGCCGGAACTTCGACAGCCGGCAGATCCAGCATTCCGGTGTCCGCGGTGACACCGCCGAGACTAGTCACGGTCTGCAGGCCGTAACCCAGGAAGAGCGCAACGCCCACGGCAATGGCAACCTGGTTCCAGCGGCCAGTCACCGCCAAGGTGATGCCGCCGATGATGATCGAGATAATCATGATCAGGTAGCCACCGGCGCCTTCGACGATGGTTTGCAGATCCTGGCCAGCAGCATAGAAACCTGCTTCAACACCAGTGTCTGAACCGGCAGCCATCGCGCTGGTTCCAATCGCTGCAAGCACAGCAGCTACGGTTGCAAGTTTCAGGTTCTTCGAAGTGTGCATATTTAGAATCCTTTCGGTTTTAGTGGATGCACGAGGGACACGCCGCAGCGAGAACCGCGGGCTACCGCTCTATGCGGAGCGGTTTTTTGAAAGGTGGGTGGTGGACGCTAGTTGGAGAGGCTGGGTGCTGTTGTACCACGCAAGTGGCGGCATCAGGGTGTGTGTTCAGCCTTCGAAACGCGTCGGGAGTGCGCCAAAGTTTAGGTTTGAATGTTCATAGAAGGGCAAAATCTGAGTGATGTTATGCAGGTTATGGCTGCTGAACTCTATTGATAAGGCAATTTGATACACTCGCGAAACCTGCCAATTTGGCCTAAGTCAAAATGGCATGAAAGTTGTCTAATTTATTAATTTCAATTACTTGCACTGCAAACATTCGCTATTTCGGTGTAGGGTGGATCAGTAACTATGTTTCTCTCTTTACGTGAGTTACCTAAGGGCACTTTGCTCTTAGATATTTGGACTTCTGCCATGTCATCCTTGATTCCGTTCCCTAGCCGCCCGAACATTGCGTCCGAGAAAGCCCAGGACGTGGAACAGGATGCCCGAAGCGCCCGCGGGATGTCAGGTTCAGTAGCAGAACTTCTGGATGAAATAGAAACCACCGCCTCGCTGGATGCGCTTCGCCATCAGATCACACCGTTGGTCAGCCAGTACTTTAATGCTGACCATACCAACTACCAGGGGATTTGCAGTTCCGGGCACCAGTTCGGCTGGGGTACCTACCCGGGAGAATGGATCCAACGCTACCTCGAGCAGGGTTATATAAGCGTGGATCCTGTATTCCAAAGCTGCCGTAATTGTTTCCACCCGATTGACTGGAGACGTTTGGATTGGTCCCATAAATCTGTGCAGAATTTTTTAGCTGATGCGCAAGCGCACGGAATTGGGGGTCAGGGGTATTCAATACCCTTACGCGGCCCTCAAGGTCAGTTTGCTGTGCTCTCGGTAAACAAGTCTTGCAGCGATGAAACTTGGCATGAGTTCATCAAACAGCGGACTAGGGATTTGATACTGACAGCGCATGCCTTCAACGAAAGAGTCTTGCATTTGCAGCCGGACCTGGTTCTCCAAGCCATACCCCGTCTCGGGAGGCGGGAGATAGAAGCTCTGGGGTTGCTGGCCAAAGGATGCGGCCGGGCGGAAGCGGCAGTTAGACTGGGAATTTCAGAAAGCACGCTGCGGACTTACATTGAAACAGCGCGGAGCAAACTCTCCGCTGCGAACACAACTCAGGCTGTGGCGATTGCCGCGAGCCGGGGACTGATTGCAGTTTGAGCTTTGGTTTTCGTAGGAGTGGCAGATGGCAGTGTCTTTGCCCCCTAAACCTGGGCCACTACTTTTGCCGAGGAAGGGGTTCATCCCTGCTGCTAGACAACTCCGCACCGCCCGGCTGGAGGGCTATCTTCTGGGGTTTACCGGCGTGGAACCCGACCCGGAAGCCGTGAAGGCTGCCCGGGCCTTTGCGGAAAAGAATATGGACAGCTGATTCCGCATCGTTCGCCGTTGCGGAGGGAGCGAGGGGCCCGCCCCTCGCGCTCCCCGGGGTGTTTGAAACCAGAAAGAAGCAAACCTGGCACCGGCTGCAGCGCCGGGCTGGGGTTAAAGACGGGCGAACAGCCGTCCTGGCAGAGCCTTATGGCGCGGCAAGTTCAAGGCCTTCATCAGACAGAACATCATGGCCTGGTTCGAAGTGACCACCGGCTTGCCCAGATGCGCCTCAATCCGCTCCACCGCCTCGACCGAGCGCATGTCGGTGCAGCTGAGCACAATGGCTTCGGCCTCCGCGTGGTCGGCCTGGCAGGCAAGGTCAAAAACCTCGTCCGGAGTGAGTTCGCCCTGACCGTAGTTGCCAAGCTCACGGCCAATGTCAGCGCATGTGACGGTTTCGATGCCGTTTACCGCGAGAAAGTCCATGGCCTGCTGGTTGATCTCCCCGAGATAGGGAGAAGAGAAGCCAACCTTGGCTGCGCCCAGGACTTGGATAGCAGTGACCAGCGAGCCTGCGGCAGTCAGGGATACCGCGCCGGAGCCTTCCTTGATTTGCGCCGCCAGGTCCGCGTCAAAACCCGGCCCGTGGGTCAGCGTCGCCGAGGTGCAGCCGTAAAGCACCACGTCCGGGCGCACGCCTGAGATCATCCTGAGGTCATGGCTAATATCGGACGCCCCCAGCCCTGCCATCTGGTCGGAGCCGGGGATCTCATCCACGTCATAGCCGCCCATGCGCTGGAAATGCACCGTGGTACCGGGACAGCGCATCAGCATCATGTCCGGTTCCAGATTTGTGTTGGTGAACGGCACCAGTACGCCGATCTTCGCGCGGGTGCGGGTCTCATGCCTGAATTCCGGGGTCATTTGAGCACTCCTTTCAGAACCATCAGGGCCCGGTCCATGATCTCCTGGCTGCAGATTGTGGCGCGCAGGCAGTCATTGAGGCCATAGCCGCCCATGCCGCGCATCAGCAGCTTGTCCACCCGCAGCGCAGTATCTGCCGCCAGAGCCTGTTCAGGTGAGGCAAAGCGCATCAGCACAAAGTTGGTATGGCTATGCGGCACCTCAAGCCCCAGCGCGCGGCAACCCTCGGCAAAGCCGTCGCGGATGGCGGCGGTCTTGGCGACCACATCCTGCATATGCGCTTGGTCCCGCATCGCCGCTGCCGCCATGGCCTGCGACGGGATAGAAATGTTGTTAGGGTTCAGTAGCTTGCGAACTTCACCCGCAATTTCCGGCGGGAAATAACCCCAGCCGGCCCGCGCGCCCGCGAGCCCATAAGCCTTGGACAAAGTACGCATCACTACGGTGTCGCCGCGCTCCACCAATGCGAAGATTTCGGCGGGGTCGTTGTCCGCATCGGCAAACTCGGCATAAGCTTGGTCGACCACCAGCAGCACATCCGCCGAGAGGCCTTCGCGCAGCCGCAAGACTTCACCGTTGGGGATCAGCGTGCCGGTGGGATTGCCCGGGTTGCAGACAAAGACAATCCGAGTCTCCGGTGTCACGGCAGCGAGGATATCATCCACAGATACCGTCAGCTCCCGCTCGCGCGCCTTCACGTAATCCGCCTGAACCTGGGCCGAAGCGGACGAGACAAAGGCATAGCCGTAATCAGTCCCCAGCACCCGGTCGCCCGGGCCGGCAAAGGCGCGGATCAGGCAGCCGATCAGCTCCATCGAGCCTGCGCCGCACAGGATCTTGGCCGGGTCCAGGCCGTGCAACTCGGCCACTGCCGCGCGCAAGTCAGGCCACTCCGGGTCCGGATAGAGCGGCATCTGCTCCAGCACCGCCTTGCCCGCCGCAATCGCGGCGGGGCTGGCGGCAAAAGCGCTTTCGTTCTGGGCGGGGGGAAAGACCCCCCCGCCGCCGAGATCCGCCAGCGCCTAAGGCGCCATGGCGGCAACATGGGGAACCCCGCGGGTCCTTT
>NZ_JWLD01000010.1:0-29580 GCF_000813725.1 Leisingera sp. ANG-Vp | reverse complement strand
ACCGCCTTGCCCGCCGCAATCGCGGCGGGGCTGGCGGCAAAGGCGCTTTCGTTCTGGGCGAGGGAAATGACCCCCTCGCCGCCGAGATCCGCCAGCGCATAAGGCGCCATGGCGGCAACATGGGGAACCGCGCGGATCATTTGGAACCTCCATAGGTGCTTGCGCCTTCCTCAGTCACCAACCCACACTTCAGGTCCAGTGCCAGGGCATCCGGATCGCGTTCCGCCGGGTCGCCAAAGCCGCCGCCGCCGGGGGTTTCAAAGATCAGGTAGTCGCCTGCCTCCACCCGCAACTCGCCTTTGCCGGGGATGTCCTGCTCGCCGTCGCGGAAGCGGATGCGGCCCGGGGCTCCGGGTTGCCCGCCCATGCGGCCAAGCGCCGGGAACTTCAAGCGCTCCACCGACAGGAACACGATGAAAGGTGCGTCGTTGGAGGCCGTCATTTCGATCCGCTGGCCGAGGCCGCCGCGGTATTTGCCGGCACCGCCGGAGTCGGGCCGCAGCTCGCGCCGCCACATCACCACCGGGGCCACTGCCTCGGTGATCTCCACCTGAGAGCCATAAACGCCAGAGGGAAATGCCGCTGCCGACAGCCCGTCCGCATGGGGCCGCGCGCCAGTACCGCCGTTGTGGACAGGCTCGATGGCAAACTCGCGGCCGCCGTCGCGGGCCACTTCCGGCGCGTGGCGCATGGGCAAGTCGAACATGCAGCTGGCACCCTCGGCCGGCACCTGATCCGGCAGCGCCTGATGCAGGCAGCCCAGCACCAGATCCGGCGTCACCTGCCCCAGTGTATGGCGCATCGCCACCGGCACCGGACGCTGGGCGTTCAGGATGCAGCCCTTGGGGCCGTCCACCGTAAACAGCTCCAGCGAACCGGCATTGTTCGGAATATCCGGGCCGACAATGCAGCGCAGCGCAAACACCGTATAGGCGGTGGCATAGTTCAGGGGCACGTTGATGCCTTTGCCCGAACAGCCCGAAGTGCCGGTGAAATCAACATGCATGCCGTCCTTGGTGACGGTCAGCGTGGCGTGCAATTCCAGCTCGTTCTCATAGCCGTCCATTTTCAAGACGTTCTTGTAGACACCCTCGGGCACCTCGGCGATGGCCTCCAGCGTTCCGCGGCGGGAGGTGTCGATGATATAGGACCCCAGCGCATCCAGATCGTCGATGCGGAACTCCTCCATCATGTCGACCAGCCGCGTCACCCCGGCCTCGCAGCAGGCAATCAAAGCATAGATGTCGCCCTCATTGGCAATCGGCTCTCGACTGTTGGCCCGGATGATGTCCATCAGCAGCGCGTTCGGCTCGCCTTCCTCGACCAGCTTGCAGGGCGGGATCAGCAGGCCCTCGTCGTAGATATCCGAGCCTTCCGGCCCCATGCCAAGGCCGCCCAGGTCCACCAGATGCGAGGTGCAGGAGGTGAAGCCGACCACCTTGCCGTCCTTGAACGCGGGCATCATCAGCAGGAAGTCGTTCAGATGCCCCGAAGCCAGCCAGGGATCGTTGGTCATGTAGATATCGCCGGGCTTCATGTTCTGCACCGGGAAGCGCTCGCGCAGGTGCATGACGGCTTCGGCCATGGTGTTGATATGGCCCGGAGTGCCGGTCACAGCCTGAGCCAGCATCCGGCCCTGCACGTCAAAGATACCGGCCGAAATGTCGCCGCATTCGCGCACGATGGGGCTAAACGCGGCACGGATCAGGGTCTGACCCTGCTCCTCGACCACCGCCAGCAGGCGGTTCCACATGACTTGAAGGCGGGCCGACGAGAGGGCCTGTGAAAGATCGGCAGCCATTATGCGCCTCCTTTCTGGTCGTCTTTCTGATCCTGGATCAGGACGAGGTTACCAATTGCATCCACATGGGCGGAGAAATCCGCCGACACCAGCGTGGTGGTTTGCGGTTCGGTGATCAGAGCGGGGCCGCAGACGCGGTCGCCGGGCTTCAGGTTGTCGCGCGGCACAAAGGCCGCCTGTTTCACTGTGCCGTCCACGTCGCAGGTGACCGGACGGAAGGCCTCGGCCCAGATGTTCTTCAGCTCCGGTGTCTCAGGCACAGCTGCCGCCTCGGCATCCGGGGTGGCCACCCGCACCGCCCAGTTCAGGATCTCAATCTTCATCCCCGGTACCGGGCGCGAGAACTGTTTGGCATACTCAGTTTCAAAGGCTGCCGTCAGCGGCCCCAGATCCTCCGCCGCCAGGTCACGGTCCGGCAGGGAGATCTCGATCTCATGCCCCTGCCCGTTATAGCGCATGAAGGCGGTGCGCTGCACTTCGGTCGGCGCATCGCCCGCACCCTGCGCCACAACCGATTTCGCCTCATCAATCATCTGAGTGAACAGGCCGTTGATGCTGCCCATATCCATGGTTTCCAAGAGCGAATAGCGCGAGCGCACAATCTCAAAGCTGACCGGCGCAAACAGGAAACCCACGGCTGAGCCCACGCCCGGGTTCGGCGGGATCACGATGCGGGACACACCAGCAGAGCGCGCCACCCGGCTCGCATGCAGCGGGCCGTTGCCGCCAAAGGCAATCATTGTGCGCGGGCCGAGGTCCTTACCCGATTCCACTGCATGCATCCGGCCGGCGCTCGCCATGCTTTCATCCACGATGCGGCTGACGCCGTCGGCCGAGCCAACCCCGTCCAGATCCAGCTTGCTGCCGATCACCCGGGCCAGCGATTCTTTTGACGCTTCCGGGTCGATCTTGATATGCCCCTCGGCAAAGGTGTCCGGCACGATGTAGCCCAGCGTGATGTCGCTGTCGGTCACCGTCGGCTCGGTGCCACCGCGGCCAAAGGCCACCGGGCCGGGCTCAGAACCCGCCGATTTCGGCCCCACGGTCAAACGCCCCAGCCGGTCCACCCCGGCAATTGAGCCGCCGCCGGCGCCGATCTCAATCATCTCGATCACCGGAATGCGCACCGGCATGCCCGAGCCCTTGATGAAGCGCGCCGCGCGGGCGATTTCGAACTGGCGCGAGGTCTGCGGGCGGGCGTTGTCGATCAAGCACAGCTTGGCGGTGGTGCCGCCAACGTCAAAAGACAGCACCTGGTCCAGCCCGGCGCGGGCCGCGATGCGGGCAGCCAGAATGGCGCCGCCTGCGGGGCCGGACTCCACCAGCCGGATCGGGAAGCGCGCCGCGGTCTGAATGGTGCACATGCCGCCGCCCGCAGTCATCATCAGGATCGGGCAGGTCACACCTTCCGCCGCAAAACGCTCGGCAAAGCGCGCCAGATAGGTCTCCATCAGCGGCTGGATATAGGCGTTGGCCACGGTGGTGCAGAGCCGGTCGAACTCCCGCGCTTCGGGGCTGACTTCCGAAGAAATCGAGACCGTCAGGCCGGGGCGCCGCTCGGCCAATGTATCGCGCAGCCAGCGCTCGTGATCGGGGTTGGCATAGGAGTGCATCAGGCAGATTGCCACCGCCTCGGCGCCGCAGGCGTCCAACTCCTCAATCAGCGCCTCAACCGTGCTGTCTTCCATGCCGATCAGCACGTCGCCTTCTGCCGACATCCGCTCGCGGATGGTCAGAGAGCGCTCGCGCGGCACCAGCAGGTCCGGCTTTTCCAGGTTGATGTCATACTGCGAGTAGCGCCGCTCATAGGCGATTTCCAGAATGTCCCGGAAGCCCTCGGTCGTGACCGTCGCCACCGTGGCGCCGCGCCGCTCGATCAGCGCGTTGGTGGCCAGGGTGGTGCCGTGGATGAAGCCGGTCACCTCGCCCAAAGACCGGCCCGATTGCGCCATCACCCGCGCCGCGCCTTCCATCGCGCCGTCAGCCGGGTTCTGATGCGTTGTCAGGGTCTTGGTCGAGGCAAGAATAGTGTCTTCACCCGCCACCAGCACGGTGTCGGTAAAGGTGCCGCCAATATCAATGGCAAGGCGCAGCGCCACTTTGGCGCCAGTAGATGGTGATGTCATGGGTCATTCCTTAGGTAGTATTCCGATTCTTGCTCCGCCCCGAAAAGGGCGTGACATCAGAAATGTGGCACCAGATCGCACCCTGTTGCGCGGCGCTCGAGGCGTTTGGGAATGAAGCTGTGTTTCATGTTGTTTACCTTGCTCAAGCTCAATTGGGCATCATTTCCGAAAATGATTGGCGAACCCAAGAGCGACGAAGACCGTTCGGATACCAAGCTACGGCCGGGTCAGCTAGTTGGGAGAATTGCCGGGCCAGCTACACTTCATGGGCTTCGAGATTTGCAACCCAAGACGTTTACGTCAGGCGAACCACCAACGCTCATGAGCCTTGCCGCCGTCCATTTCCCAGTTTGCGGCAACCTCGCCATAGGCCACGGTTTTGGCCACACCCATGATGTGGTTAGCGAACATTGGCACCAGAGCGCCTCCATCATTATACACCAAGGTCTGGGCCTCTGCGTAAAGTGAGCGGCGTTTCGTGTCATCCAACTCGGCACGGGCTTCAAGCACAACTGAATTGAAGCGATCAGCTGCCTCCCCGGAACGCCAAGCGGTTTCGTTCCACTCCGTATCACTTGTGTAAGCCGAAGCGAACATCCAATCCTCAGTTGGCCTGCCCGACCAGTAGGAGAAGGACCAGGGCTTCTTGTTCCAGACATTGGACCAGTAACCATCCGAGGGTTCACGAACCACTTCGATGTCAATCCCGGCTTCTGCCGCGGAGGCGGCGATCAACTGGGCCGCATCCACCGCACCGGTAAAGGCCGCATCCGAAGAAGACAGCTGTATCCGACCACTATGGCCCGACTTCTTGTAGTGGTGCGCTGCCCTTTCCGAGTCGAATTCGCGCTGAGGTAATTCGGTGTTGAAATAGCGGTTCGCTGTCGAAATCGGATGGTCATTACCTAGCGAACCATGACCCAGTAAGATCTTATCCACAAGTTCTTGACGTTTTACTGCCAGCTTCAGTGCCATGCGAAGATCGTAATTGTCGAAGGGCGCGGCATCCACGCGCATAGGCACGGTGTAGTGAAGTGTCGATGTCTTTTCGAGGATGTTTATGTTAGGCGCTCGGCCTAACAGAGACACGGTTTTCGGGTCAATCCGGTCGATCGCATGAACATCACCGTTCAGAAGCGCTGTTTGTCGTGCGGTCGGATCGATGATTGAAAGGAACTCCACCTCATCGAAATGCGCTCGATCGGATTTGAAGTAGTTTGGGAAGCGCTTGGCTTTGACGCGCACACCTGGCTCGAAGGTCTCGATCACATAACCGCCAGTGCCGATGCCGCCCTGCGGATCGATTAAAGCACCGTCTTTCGAGGGTAGGACGATCAAGTGGTAATCGGACAGGACATATGGGAAGTCGGCATTGGCCCCATCAAGAACGAAGACTACGTTATTTCCTTCAGCTCGCATTTCCTTGATCTGCGACACCAGTCCATTCACCGCTGATTTCGATCCTTCTCCTCGGTGATGGTCGATAGTGGCGATGACGTCGTCAGGGCTCAACGTCTGACCATTGTGGAACTCAATCCCCCGCCGTATTTTGAATAGCCAGGTGACGGCGTCATCAGACGTATAGCTCTCGGCCAATTCCATCTGGAGGTTACCGTCAGCGTCAACTTCCACTAGGTTGTTGCCATAGAGGTAAGCCATCGCAGTGTTGATGGTGCCTTCGTAAGTAGCAGGATCAAGGCTGTCGGTAGTTGAACCACTACCGAAACCTATTTTAAAAGTGCCACCCTTTCGAGGAGTCGAGGCTATTGCTCGCCCAGCCAGACTCGAGTTAACCGAGGCCGAGAGGCCGACGGCAAGGGTGTTGGCTATGAAGCTTCGGCGCGAAAGCCCGCCTCGGGACGAGGTCGGCAACTGAGTGAAGTGTGATCCAGACTTCCGGGCGATCATAGAAGATCCTCCACTGTTGTTCGTTTTGTTTTCGCCATGAGAGACACAACGACTGGCACAGCCATTGCAAAACCTGCGACACTCCGCAGAGATGAACTCGGCGGCGAACGCGATGAACACAAGTGATCAAGAGCCAGTATGTAAATGTATGAAGCTGATGCGCCTCTCTGCTCAAGCAAAGAAAACAGCTGCCAGGCGTCTGGTTTCTTTGCAACAATACGCTAGTTGCTTTGGTAAAATAAGCGCCAGCCTTCAAGTCCCGCGAGGTGAAGTTTCTAGGAGCGCCTATGCATCCCTTACTGGTAACTGTACTTAAGCGTCTAGCTCTTGGTGCCGTGACTCTTTTCATTGTTTCAATCATCATCTTCAGTTCTATCCAGATGCTTCCCGGCGACTTCGGGCAGGCGGTTTTGGGGCAGGCGGCAACCGAAGAGGCTGTTGCTGCATTTCGTGCTGAGCTTGGCCTCGACCGGCCAGCTTGGCTGCGCTATTTTGATTGGGTTGGATCTGTCGCTAGGGGTGATCTTGGCACTTCTTTCTCAGGGCGGGCCAGTTCTGGTGTGGACCGTTCTCGCCCTGTAGTCGAGCTGGTGGCGCCGCGTTTGTGGAACACCATGTTTCTAGCAGGGCTTGCTGGCGTGATTTCGGTCCCACTGGCAATGCTCCTTGGTATTACCACGGCTCTGTGGCGCAACTCCCGGTATGATAAGCTGGCGAGTGCGAGCACACTCACTGCGATTTCTTTTCCTGAGTTCTTCGTTGCATATATCCTGATCCTGCTGTTAGGCACACTTTGGATCGGGTTGCCGACACTGGCCATTGTTGAGCCGGGCATGCCGTTAGGTGAGCGCATTCTGAAATGCCTCTTACCCGCTATGACTCTTACGCTGGTAATTGTGGCGCATATGATGCGCATGACCCGCGCCGCGCTAATTAACCTTCTTGCCTCGCCCTATATTGAGATGGCGCGCCTGAATGGTGAAAGCGCCACCCGCGTTATTTTGAGACATGCCCTGCCCAATGCCTGGGCGCCGATTGCAACAGTGATTGCCTTTAATCTTGCCTATCTGGTGGTGGGGGTCGTCGTGGTAGAGGTGGTCTTTGTCTACCCCGGTGTTGGACAGTTGATGGTTGATGCAGTCAACACGCGCGACATTCCGGTGGTTCAGGCCTGCGCGCTGATTTTTGCCGCCACTTATATCCTGCTTAATCTGTTCGCCGACGTCATCGGCATCATGACCAACCCGAGGCTTTTGTATCCGAAATGAGCTATCAGAGAAACAGCTATTCTGCCGTGGCCGAGGTTGACCGCAGCCGTCGCACCTATCGTCAAAGCCTGTGGTTTGAGCTGAGAAAGGCGCCGCCCACGGCCCTATTTGGGCTTTTTGTCATTGCATTTTATGTGATGATAGCCATCGGGGCGCCTTGGATTGCTCCCTACGGAGAAAGCCAGGTCTTTTCCCAACCCTATGGCTCTTGGTCGAACGAGCATTGGTTAGGCACCGACCAGATTGGCCGTGACATCCTTTCAAGGTTGATCTATGGCGCTCGAAATACAATAGGCATCGCCTTTGTTACCACACTGCTTGCATTCGTAGTAGGCGGGGGGCTGGGTCTAGTTGCCTCAATAAATCGCGGCTGGCTAGACCAATTGATCAGCCGAGGCGTTGATGTCCTGATGGCAATCCCAAGTTTGATCTTTGCGCTAATGCTGCTGTCAATTTTTGGCTCTTCAGCCTTGTCGCTTATCCTGATCATAGCGCTGTTGGATTCGACGCGCGTGTTTCGCCTTACACGGGCAGTGGCCGTGAACGTTGCGGTGATGGAATACGTAGAAGCCGCAGTGCTGCGCGGTGAGAGAGTGGGCTGGGTGATGCGGCGGGAGATCCTGCCCAATATCATGCCGCCGCTGGTGGCCGAATTTGGCTTGCGCTTCTGCTTCGTGTTCCTGACCATTGCAGCTCTATCCTTTTTGGGAGTCGGAATTCAGCCCCCGACTGCAGATTGGGGAACCATGGTTCGTGAAAACGCTAATATGGTGCAATTTGCCAAATTTGACCTTAAGGCAGGGCTGACGCCGCTTCTTCCTGCCACTGCAATCGCGCTAATCACCGTAGCCGTGAATTTTGTGGTCGATTGGTTTCTCCACAAGGCCAGTGGCCTGCGGGATGAGTATTGAGTAGCGGCGTATAGGGACTTTAGAAATGATCCAAGCTTCAATTGGTTTGCAAAGAACGGCCCAATCCAGTGACCTGCTGCTTGAAATGCGCGATATTCGCATAGAAGGTTATACTGAAGAAAAATGGAACCCGATAATCAAGGGGATCAACCTTTCCTTGAAACGGGGTGAGGTGCTTGGATTAATTGGAGAAAGTGGCGCTGGAAAATCTACCTTGGGCAAGGCTGCGATGGGTTATACCCAACCAGGTTGCCGTATCACAGGTGGCTCAATCATTTTCGATGGCGAAGACATGCGAGCCAAAGCCCAGAGCGAACTGCAACACATATGGGGCAGCCGTATCACCTACGTGGCACAATCCGCCGCGGCTAGTTTCAACCCGGCACATCGGCTGATTGACCAGACCGTCGCCGCCACTGTACGCGAAGGACTGCAAAGCGCGGAAGCCGCGCGGACGGATGCCCGAAAATTGTTTGACTCACTGGCGCTGCCCCATCCCGAGACGATTGGCAACCGGTATCCGCATCAGGTTTCGGGAGGGCAGTTACAGCGGATTATGACCGCTATGGCTTTGTCGCCGCGCCCTGATTTGATCATCTTCGACGAGCCGACCACTGCTCTGGACGTAACCACCCAAGTTGAGGTTTTGTCCGCCATGCGTAAGGTCGTGGACGAATTCAATACAGCCGCAATCTATATCACACATGACCTTGCGGTGGTTGCGCAGATGGCAGATCGAATCAAGGTTTTACGCTATGGGCAAGAGATTGAAGAGGCGGAAACTCACCAGATGTTGACTGCTCCTCGTGAGGATTACACCAAATCACTTTGGTCAGTGCGCGCTTTGCATAAGGAGCCGGAAACTTCGGAGGACATCGTGCTGGAACTCGACGAAATTGACGCCTCTTATGGTAAGTCGGTCCAGGTCCTGCACAATGTTTCAATCCGTCTTCCAAGAGGCAAGACTGTTTCTATTGTTGGAGAAAGCGGTTCGGGAAAATCCACGACGGCACGTGTACTAACCGGGCTTCTACCAGCGAGTAACGGCGAAGTACGCTTTAATGGCGACATATTGCCAACAGAAATGAAAAACCGATCGCGTGATCAATTGCGCCGGATCCAGATGATCTACCAAATGGCGGATACGGCGATGAATCCGCGTCAGACCGTGGGTGAAATCATCGGGCGCCCAATAGAATTCTACCACGGAGTTAAGGGGCTCGACCGAGAATCGCGGGTGATCGAACTTTTAGAGCAGATCGAGCTGAATGAGAGCTTCTTCGATCGCCTGCCAAGTGAACTTTCCGGGGGGCAAAAACAGCGCATCTGTATCGCTCGTGCCTTAGCGGCGGACCCGGAAGTCGTCATTTGTGACGAGGTAACCTCTGCGTTGGATCAGATCGTTCAAGAAGGGATCCTGCGACTGTTGATGAGATTGCAGGAGGAACGCAACATCTCCTATCTGTTCATCACTCACGACATTGCAACGGTGAAAGCAATTTCGGATGAGATTGTGGTTATGCTGAATGGCCGTGTTGTAGAACAGGGCCAAAAGAACAAAGTGCTTTCGCCTCCCTACCCAGAATACACTCGCCATCTGTTGAGTTCAGTGCCGGAAATGGACCCAGATTGGTTAAAACGGCGAAATGCTAGCAGAATATAGCCGATCACCCCCCCCCTCCTTGAATAATCAGGAGTTGTTTATTGCTTCGCAAAACTCTCATTTTAGTTGCACTTCGACTAATCCCGTTTTCTTGCGGAGTGGCTGTTCACGCGAATATCCATCCAAGATGTAAATGGTCGCGGACAATAGAAAGAGCTCTAAGATCTACGGATGGCCCATGAATAAAAGCATTTATAAGAACGGCTATGAAGAGCTGCGCCGGGTGCGGCAGCAGAGCCGGGGACTGTACTGGTTCACCGGTATCTTCAGCTTCTTTGTGAACCTGCTGATGCTGACCGGCCCATTGTATATGATGCAGGTCTATGACCGGGTGCTCGGCAGCCGCTCCGAGGCGACGCTGCTGGCGCTGTCTCTGCTGGTGGTGTTTCTCTACGGCATGATGGGGCTGCTGGATTATGCCCGCGGCCGGATCATGGCGCGGGTGGGTGCACGGTTCCAGGCGGCGCTCGACAAACGGGTTTTCGATGCGATGATCCGCCGTTCAGCGGTGGCACAGGATCAGACGGCGCAAACCGGCCTCAGCGATCTGGAATCGGTGCAGAGGCTGATCTCCTCACCGGTGCTGACCGCTGCCTTCGACCTGCCTTGGACGCCGGTGTTCCTGGCGGGCATCGCCTTGTTCCACCCCTGGCTGGGCTTGCTGGCACTGGCGGGCGGCGCGGTGCTGGTGGTGATTGCCATCTTTAACCAGCTGTTCACCCGGCTGCCGATGCAAAAGGCCAACATGACCGGCCATAAGGCCAACCTGATGTCCGAAGAAATCCGCAACGAAGCGGAGATGATCCAGTCGATGGGCATGCGCGGCGCCTCGTTCGAACGCTGGAAACAGGCCCGTGACGCGGCGCTGACGGACAGCGTGGCTGCCAATGACACCGGCGGCGGCTTCACCACGCTGACCAAGACGCTGCGGCTGTTCCTGCAGTCGGCGATGCTGGGCCTGGGCGCCTATCTGGTGCTGCAGAACGAGGTGACACCCGGTGCGATGATTGCCGGCTCGATCCTGATGGGCCGGGCGCTGGCGCCGATCGAGTTGGGGCTGGGCCAATGGGCATTGGTGCAGCGGGCGATGAAGGGCTGGCACAGCCTGGCCGAATTGCTGGACAAGGTGCCGGAAGAGGCCGAACGCACCGCGCTCCCGAAGCCAAAGGCGCTTTTGGAAGTGCAGGGGCTGGCGATTGTGCCGCCGAGCAGCAACACGCCTTTGCTGCGAAATGTGAATTTCCGGGTGCAGCCGGGGCAGGCGATCGGGGTGATCGGGCCTTCGGGCTCGGGCAAATCAACCCTGGCGCGGGCACTGACCGGGGTCTGGCGCCCCGCGGCGGGCTCTGTGCGCTTGGATGGCGCCGCGCTGGACCAGTATGCACCGGATGTGCTGGGCGGCCATATCGGTTACCTGCCGCAGCGGGTGCAGGTGTTTGATGGCACCATCGCCCAGAATATCGCCCGCTTGCAGCAGCAGCCGGACGCTGAAAAGGTGGTGGAAGCGGCCCGGAAGGCCGCAGCGCATGAGATGATCCTGAAGCTGCCCGAAGGCTATGACACGCGGGTTAATGCCACCGGCGGGCGCCTCTCGGGCGGACAGATGCAGCGGGTGGGGCTGGCGCGGGCGCTCTATGCCGATCCTGTTATCGTCATTCTGGATGAACCGAACTCGAACCTCGACAATGAAGGCTCGATTGCCCTTAACCAGGCGATCAAGCAGATCAAGGCCGAGGGGCGCTCGGTGCTGATCATGGCGCACCGGCCGGCGGCGATCCAGGAGTGTGATATGCTGCTGGTGATCGACAAGGGCACCCAGACGGCCTTCGGCCCCAAGGACAAGGTGCTGCAGGAAATGGTCGCCAACCATCAGAATATCCGCCAGGCCACTGGCGCAGGAGGTGTGCGATGAGCGTGGAAAGCAACTGGCCCGCGCGGCGGCCGCTGATCATCGGCCTCTTGGCAATGGTAATCCTGGTTGGCGGCTTCGGCTCCTGGTCGGTGCTGTCGTCGATTTCCGGCGCGGTGGTGGCGACGGGCAAGATCGAGGTCGACCGCAACCGCCAAGTGGTGCAGCATCTTGACGGCGGCATCGTGGCCGAGATTCTGGTCGACGAGGGAGACACCGTGGCCGAAGGCGCAACGCTGCTGCGGCTCGATGCCAACGAGCTCACCTCGCAGCTGTTGATCACTGAAGGCCAGCTGTTCGAGCTGATGGCGCGCCGCGGCCGCCTGGAAGCCGAGCGCGACACCGCCGCTGATATCATCTTTGACCCGGAGCTGCTGAGGATTGCCGAAGACCGACCTGATGTGATGGATCTGGTGCAGGGCCAGGACCGGCTGTTCCAGGCTCGCAAGGACACCACTGCCCGCGAGATCGAGCAGCTGGAGAAGCGCCGGGTGCAGATCGAGGAGCAGATCCGCGGCATCCAGGCGCAGCAGCAATCACTGAAGGTGCAGCTGGATCTGATCGGCGAGGAGCTGGGCAATCAGCAGTCCCTTTTGGACCGCGGCCTGGCGCAGGCTGCGACGGTGCTGAACCTGCGCCGCACCCAGGCCAGCCTTGACGGCCAGCTGGGTGAGCTTGTGGCCTCCGAAGCGCAGGCGGGAGGCCGCATCACCGAGATTGACATCGAGATCTTGAAACTGGGCTCCGGCCAGCGCGAGGAGGCGATCAGCCGCCTGCGCGACCTGCGCTACCAGGAACTGGAACTGGCCGAGACCCGGCGTTCGCTGCAAGGGCGGCTGGCGCGGCTTGATATTACCGCACCGGTCTCCGGAATTGTCTACGGGCTGCAGGTGCAGACCCCGCGCTCGGTGATCCGCCCGGCAGACCCGGTGCTGTATCTGGTGCCGCAGGACCGTCCTCTGGTGATCGCTGCGCAGGTGGCGCCCACGGACATTGACCAGCTTTACACGGGGCAGGAGGTGACCTTGCGGTTTTCGGCGCTGGACCAGCGCAGCACACCCGAGCTGTTCGGGCATGTCACCCAGGTATCAGCGGATGCGTTTGAGGATCAGGGCAGCGGCTTGTCCTATTACCGGGCCGAGATTGAACTTAACCCCGGCGAACGCGGCCGTCTGCCGGCCGGAACCGTGCTGATCCCGGGGATGCCGGTGGAAAGCTACATCCGCACGGCGGACCGCTCGCCTTTGGCCTATCTGGTCAAGCCGCTGACAGACTACTTCGTGAAAGCCTTCCGCGAAAGCTGAAGATGTGAATGTATCGACATAACTAAACAAGGAAAAATGGGGGCAATCCTGGGTGGCTCTGTTGTGCAAATCGAATGATAGCCGAACTATACCCTTCCCCGGACAGACTTATCCGAGGACCTCAGTAGCGGGCATGCCTAGCGCGGTGTAGCCGTTCAGGACGGCGATACGGACTGAGGATCTCGGCGACCCAGCGGTCGACGTCCCGTGCCATGAGGCCCTGCCCCAGAAGTTTCATTCAGTGCAGCTTTGTTTCGACGCGGCTCCGGCGGTGGTATTCCAAGGCCCTCAGCACCTCGTTTCTGGCAACCGCACTGGCGGTGGAGGTCTTCCATGGTTTTACATTCCAGCGGGAGGAATGACGGAATGAGCGCCTTAAGCCGCTATGGCATCGCGTCAGTTCCTCGTTTCGCAGGCCCTGTCAGCCGGGACGCTGGCGATTTCCCGATCCGACGGGATCTGATCGAGCAATTCGGGCAGCATAGGCGCATCGCCGGCATGGCTCCCGGTGATCTCGACTGCCCGGATCTCCAAGGTTTGCTAATCTACCCCTAGGCGGAACTTGCGCCAGACGCGGCGTTTGAAGCCACCTAGCCTGCGCGCATGCCATTTGCCCTCCACCTTTGTCGATCAGCAGGTGCAGCAGGCCCCGCGAGCCGCGATAGGGGGTGTTGACGGCGAGGGTGCTGAAGTCGGGCACCTGCCAATCCAGCCTGACCAGCCGCAGCAGGCTCGGCCGTCTGCCGCAACGCCATGCCGGACAGCACCTGCATCGTGAAGCAGGTCTGAATGGCGGTATCGTTGCAGGTCTGCCGACGGCCGCGCCTGCCAGTTGGGGCGGCCTCCCAGTTCATCGCGGGGTTTTACCAGATCGTCAGCGAGTCCAGGCGCTTGAGCGTTTCGTTATAGGCGGGCCAGTTTCCGGTCTTGTAAGTAAGAGGTGCCAGTCTGCTCTTGCCATCCTGCTATCACTCTGGATTCACAAATGAATCCATCACGGAATTTGCACAACAGAGCGTTTTGGAACCAATCAAAGATTGGTCTCTCTATGAAAATATTTCTAACGACCTGAGTACGCTTCTTTCACGTGCTTTCAGCTCTCAAATCCATAAGCTTTCTGCACACCACTCATCATACGACTCTTTGGATCAGGCCATGTTCCAAGCGTCCGCACAAATACACTGCATCTAAGGAGAGAGCAATGGCAATGAAACACAACTGGGCTGATTTGTGCTCCTCAATCACCATTCACGACGGCCATGTAAAAATGCATTTTGGCGTCGTAGATCCAGTACGTCCCAAAGACAATGAGGACGGTAAGCTGATGAAACCCGGCATTAGAGTTTCTGGGACAGAAGTGATGATTATGCCGATATCCGGATTTGTGCAAATGTTGTCTACACTCGACCAAATTCGCAACAACGCAACAATCAAGAGTGCATTGGAATCACGGCCTCACTCTCAGAGTGGGTTTGGTGAAGAGAAGGAAAATGAAAATTTGTCCAGAAAAGCTGGATAACACCAATTCCAATAGTCGCGAAGATCAATGGGTTCGTGGAAACCGCGAACCAATGAAAACCACTGACGGAGAAGAAGAATGCCTATTTACAAAACCAACAAATCTGGTGAAATCGATATCGACGGCTCTGAGAGTCACAGATATTATATAACACTGGATACGGACTGGTCCTCGAATACTGCTAGGGATTATACAGATGTAAACCAACTACTTAAAAATTCTGTCGGTAGCTACTACGATGATCGCTGGGATCCAGATTACTTTAGTGATCGCGGGGAATATCATTCCGTTCTAATTAATGAAGATATTTTAGATGGCGCTGGTGGAGAAAAGACTATTGTTTTCGAGCAAGACGACGATCTTTTGGTGGTGATGGGTAAATGGAATAGTTGGGATTCTTTGAGCGGAGACTATCACGTAAAGTTCGAAGGGGATGGGGACAATATACTCGTGATCATCGATGATCTTGGGATCCGTGCAGATGCCGGAGTTGGAGACGATTATATTATGTCCGCTGACGGTAATGACACCATCTATGCTGGCAACGGTGATGATTTTATTATTGGCGGCAATGGGGATGATCAGATTTTTGGCGGAGAGGGTAATGACACGATTGAAGCTGGCACCCTTCGTTCTGGCGACAATGATCTGGTTGAGACGGGAAGCGGGCACGACGTTGTCATGGTAGGGCAACCATTTTTGCCCGAAAGCACATCAGGTCCCAGTGATGCCACCATTGCATCTACCTTTCTGGGTTCCTTTGGGTGGGCAACCAATGGATATATCCCAACTGCACCGGATGCATTTCTGAAGTCGCTGCAAGTTACTGCTCAATATGCCATCATCGGCTTTGTTGTTTCAGATATCGCAGAAATGATAAGAGGCGCGGAAACTGTAGATCTTGAATCTCTGGGCCTGCATGATGATGCGCTTACGGTATTGGATTTTGACCCTCGGTATGACATTCTGATGTTCCCTTCTCTTGATGCGAGTCGGTTGAAAGTCGAAGTCACCTCTGATGGAAACACGCCATACCTGAGCACGGCTTATAACGACACGTCATTTGCAAAAATCTTCCTGGGAGAAGACATTCTGCAAGCAGTGGAGACCGAAACAGGCAATGAAATGACGACGGCGGATATAGCGGCCGCGCTGAATTCTTATCAGCATTCCGTAATGGATTTGTCTAAGTCTGGGCTTGAAAATGCCGGGGTTGATACCAGCGACTGGGGCATTGATGACGAGGCTGGGTGGAAGATCCTTGGTTCCACCCCCGGCGGTCATTTCACCGAAGGAAGTGTCGGGGGCGATGTTTTCCATTTGGGCAGCGACAAGAACGACATTTTCTTTGCCGGCAGCGTTATTGGCGCCGGGACGGGGACTCTTGTAACGGACTGGGTTGAATACAGCAGATCCCGCAACGACAGTAGCAGAGCTTTCGGATTTGAAGGCGATGATACACTCGTCGGAGGTAATGGCAATGACAAGCTTTATGGCGGTCTAGGCGATGATCTCTTCATTGGGTTTGGCGGCGCGGATGAGTTCCAAGGCCGTGACGGCTTTAACACAGTATCATACGAGCATGCCAATTCTGCCATTTCGGTAAACCTTTCGGGTGCGGGTTACGCTAATTGGACTGCCAATTCCGCTAATGCCGGCAGAGAAGGATATCTTTATTCAGAATATCTGCTAAATGCCCAGGGTGCACAAATTGGTGTCAACGATGCAGAAGGCGATACCTTAAGGTATATTAACGGAATTATTGGCACGGCCTTTGATGACCGTATAGAGGGCACCGGCCTCGACAACACGCTGGAAGGCGGACGGGGTGCAGACACACTGCGCGGCGAGGAGGGCGTGGACACCCTTTCCTACATCTCATCAGACGCAGCAGTTAATGTTAACCTGCAAACTCAGACTGCGTCAGGCGGCCATGCGCAAGGCGACGACATCGATGGTTCTTTCGAGATCCTCATCGGGTCAGACTATGACGATGTGCTAACCGGGAACGCAAAGGATAACACTATCACAGGGGGAAGAGGCGGAGATACGATTTCCGGCGGGGATGGATTGGACATTGTATCCTATGAGGCTTCTTCTTCGGCAGTGTATATTAACCTCGACGAAAGTGGAGACGCCGACCAGGATAATCGCAATGACGCCGATGGCGTGTGGGTAGGCGGTTTGAACGGTGGGGATGCCACTAACGATGAGCTTGACAGCATCGAAGGCTTGATCGGTTCTTCTTACGATGACCGGCTGGTCGCAAATTCAAGCGCCAATGTCCTTAAAGGAGGGTATGGCAACGACACACTGAAGGGCAAAGGCGGTGATGACACGCTTTACGGCGGAGCTGGCGAAGACATGATCGACGGTGGCAACGGGTTTGACATTGTCTCATACGAAGGTTCCGACTCGGCGGTATTCATCAATATCAACGACGATGGAGACGCATTCCCGAATTATTACACCAGTAACGCCGTAATCGCAGCTGAAGGCGGGCTGAATGGCGGGCATGCTTATAATGATATGATTACAGACATCGAAGGCTTGATCGGTTCTTCTTACAACGACCGGCTTCATGGAAATGATAGCGGCAATTACCTTTCAGGCGGATCCGGATCAGACACCTTGAAAGGTGAAGGTGGAGACGACACAATTGAAGGGGGTGATGGTGGCGACGAACTTTGGGGTGGCGACGGCTTTGACTTCGTATCCTACGAGAATTCGGATGCAGCCGTGTATATTGACCTCGATGGTGATGGGAACGCAAGTTGGAACCGGAATAACACCGCAAACATTGCATACAACGGCGGTGTAAACGGAGGCCATGGCTCAGGGGACACGTTGTATGAATTTGAAGGTATCATCGGTTCTGAACACGATGACATCCTCGAGGGAAACAACAGCGACAATATCATTTATGGAGGCGACGGCGATGACAGGCTTCAAGGCCTGAAAGGCGATGACATCCTCAACGGGGGCGATGGTGCGGACACCTTCGTATATCGTAACGGCGACGACTTCGATACATTCCAGGGTTTCCAAAATGATGTTGACACACTGGATCTGTCGAATTTCGGTTTCGCGGATTTTGCAGAACTGAGCAGCTACCTGAATTACTCCTCTGATGGCGCCATTAAATTTACCCGCTTTGACTTTGGTGGCGGCGACATTCTGGACGTCCAAGGGGTTTCTCTCAGTCAGCTCGAGAATGACGTCATCCTCTAACAGCTTAGTACTTCTGTATGAGGGGCGGGTGTAGACCCGCCCCTCATTCCTTTTTGAGTTATGACTTCTAAGCCTTCACCGTCTCGGCACTGTTGTTTTGACCCTGTCGCCATCCATCGCGGAGGCCAGTGACGAGGCAGTGTTTGGCGCCTGAGCTTTGCAGCATTGACCTCCTCCTTTTCTCAAACAGTTGAATGCGGCCAGCCTGTACACGGCGGGCAGGAAGGGGATCTCCGGACTGTCTTGGGTGCGCTGGCTGTCACACATGGTAGCACGCAAGCCCAAGATCCTGGTCGCAATCGCGCTGGCCAACAAGTTGGTGCAATCGTTGGCCTTCGGGCAGCCCATGAGCGTCCCTGACGTCGGCGTTCAAACTTCCGACGCTTTCGCCGCGGCCATCGATCAAGCTAACAGCTTCCGGCAATCCCGCACCGCGACACCTAATTCGGATTGCTCGCCAAGCCTCACAAATCCGGGGAAATCGACGGGACAGGACGACAACGTATGCCGTCGAAAAGGACGCCCGCGGACTAACGCCGCAAGGGCGTGTCCAGTTGCGCCAAAGCCGCTCAAAACCTTTACTCGATGATTTGGAGGCTTGGCTGGCCGCGCAGATGGCACGGATTCCGGGCTAGCCAAAACTGGCGAAGGCTATCCGCTATGCCCTGACGCGGATGAAGAAACTGCGCCCCTATCTGGATCAAGAAATTCTGGAAATCGACAACAATACAGCGGAAAGGGTGATGAAGCCGATTGCCATAAGCAGCAAGAATTACCTTTTTGTCGGTTCCGAAGGCGGCGGGAAAGCTGCTGCCATTGCCCATACTCTGATCGAAACCGCCAAGATGAACGGTATAGATCCCCAAGCGTGGCTCGCCTGGGTTTTGGCGCAGATCACGGATCATAAGATCACACGTCTGAACGAGCTCATGCCCTGGCGCTACGTTGCTGCCGCAGCGTAGCAGGCACCGCCCGATCTGTGCCAGAGCGCCTTCACCGGACGGTCACCTAATCACTCGCTACTTATGGGCAACAAGCTATCATTTCCACTTCGACTGCGGCGTTGCCGGGAAGTGACGAAACGCCAACGGCCGATCTTGCATGATGCCCGACCTCGCCCAAAACGGCCGAAATCAAATCTGATGCCCCGTCTGCGACTTTCGGGTGGCTCGCAAAGCCCGGCACGGCATTCACAAAGACAGTAAGCTTTGGAATATGAGCCACTTCGTTCAGATCCCCTGTCGCTTCCTGCAGCGCCGAGAGGAGCCTTAACGCACATAGTTCGGCGGCTGCTCGTGCTGCGTTCAGATCAAGTTCCGTTCCAACCTGCCCGCGATATTTCAGCTCGGTTCCAACCTTGGGAGTCTGACCCGCCAAAAAGACAATGTCACCATTTCTGACCCAAGGTCGATAATGTGCGGCCGGAACTGGCGAAGGCGGCAGGACAAGACCTAATCGTTCTAGGCGTTCTTCGATCCTCATTGACATTATCTCTGCAATTTATGTGCTCATGGGCGCCGAATGATCCAGCGCTTGTCTCAAATCAGAAAGGAGGTCTTCGACGTTTTCGATGCCAACCGAAAGCCGAAGTAGATCCCGCGGCGTCGGGCTATCGGCCCCTTCCATACCAACACGATGTTCAATAACCGATTCAGTACTGCCAAATGAGATCGCTTGCCGGATCACTTTCACGCGCGACGCCGTTTCCTTAGCCGATTGTTCGCCACCCCTCATACGGAAGGATAGCATTCCACCGAAGCCGCCCGTCATCTGGTGACAGGCAATTTCGTGTTGTGGATGGTCAGGTAGTCCGGGATACAGAACCTGTGCGACAGCAGGGTGCGTATCCAGAAACCGGGCGATTTTCAACGCCGATGCAGAACTTGATTTGACCCGGAGAGACAGGGTTCTCATTCCCCGAAGAAGTAACCAGACCTCGAAACTGCCAAGCACCGCACCATAGGCATTCCGCTTTGACGCCATTTCCTTCAATACATCTTCTCTTCCTGGCGCAACGACCGCCGCGCCGGCGATCAAATCACCGTGTCCGTTCATGTACTTGCTGCAAGAATGTAAGACGATGTCGGCGCCATGCTCGATGGGCCGCGTCAGGATTGGTGTCGATACCGTGCTGTCGATGGCAAGCATGGCATTGGCGGAATGTGCGACCTCGGCCACAGCTGCGATGTCTGTAAGGGTCCATGTTGGGTTGCTTGGTGTTTCAACCCAAACGATCTTGGTCTTTCCGGGAATAATAGCATTTGCCACCGACCGAGCATCGTAGGAGTCTAGAAAGGTGAACTCCAGTCCCCAAGGTTGACCTTGTTGCTTGGCCCAGTCACGTAAACCAGAGTAAACGGCTTTCGGGAGGATGATATGATCGCCTGGCGCCATGCGTTGAAAAACCGTAATGATCGCTGCCATTCCGGACGGGAAAAGCAAACAACCAGCGCCACCTTCCAAACGATTGATTAAGGCTTCTGCTTGAGCGTAAGTTGGGTTGTCATCGCGTGTAAATATGCGGCCAGCCCGACCGGGATTTGCAGGATCGCGTAGGAACGATGTCGAGGGACGCAATGGCGCTGCCATAGCATCGGTTTCGCGGTCGATCCAGCCAAGTGCTGTTGCGGTTTGCGTTTCTGGTGAAAGTGTGTCGTGCATTTTGTACCTCAAGGGCATGCTTCTTCAAATTGATGTTGTCTTGCGGTGTGGACCGCAGGAGTTCAGGGTTACATGTTATTTGTTCGAGTTTCTGCACTAGGGCTTAGCACTTTGGAAACGAAAGATTTCGGACCTAGGTTCAAAAAATTCGATGGCGTGTCTGCATAATCTTAGGTTCTAAAAAATATAGAGATTTCTATGTGTTAAAAGGTTTGGCCTGAGCGTTTTAGAACTCTATGCCCGTTTCTTCGGTCGGACCGTTTGCATTAGCCATTATCGAAAAATGAAGCTAACTTGCGGGGCTTGAAAGTTGAACATGCGAAAGCCTCCATACGTTCGTCGAACTTGCGCGGCTAGGTGCGCAAGTTCAGATTCTTCAGCAGCACTGTGAACCGACTGACGCGCTCGACCAGCGATGTGACATTCGATTGCCCAAGGCTCTACCCGCGTCTGCGCGCAAACCATACGCTTCTCGCCCTCAGACCAATTCCGACCCCAGCGCCGCTTTGCCATGCCCAACCTCGATAATGTCCACTTGTTCGCTAATGGACATTATCCCTCACTAACGAGGACCGTCAGTGCGGGCAGGCCGGACGGTTACCATCACCAAACAGGGCGACAACATAGTCCTCAAGCTGATCTACGAAGCTTCTACTTTGATCCTAACGCGCAGTCGTGGCAGCTTCGCCCTCAAAACTTGGACCCGGAAGATCGCCAAGCGCCGAGGTCTGAGAAAGGCGCGTGAGGCGCTTGCCGGGGCGGCTGGCCGTTATCATGCACGCGATGCTGCGTGACGGCTACATTGTTCGAAGCGTGAGGTGAGATAGAACGGTGTCCCGAGAGGGAACGCAGGAGTTAACGATCCGCGAAGTTTGCCGGATGGGTCCTGGAACCCGTTTCAAGCCAATGCAACGTTCGGCCTTTTGAAACCCGATACAGCTCGATCTTCTCAAAACAATCAGTGCAGACAGATCCCTGAAACCTACAAGGCCGACACCGCCGAGCTCCGCAAACTACAGATCCTGAACCTAAAGGAAATCATTTTTTTCGCGCCATCGTGGGGGACACTCCGAAACGAGCCCGGTAGAGCTTCGCAAAATGATTATTGGAACTAAAGCCACATGCGGTGGTGACTTCAGTTACCGACAAATTGGATTGCAGTAGCAGATCCTGAGCTCTTTCCAACCGGAGTTGCCTGTAGAATTTCATAGGTGGACAGCCGAGGTCGCTTTTGAAGAGCCTTTCAAGCTGCCGTACAGAAACATGTACCTTTTCCGCAAGGCTTTGAGGTGAAAGCGGCTCTTCTAAGTGGGCTTCCATCAGGTCTAAAACTTCGGCGATTTTCTTATTTTGGATACCGACCCGGTGAGAAGCACTAAGACGCGTGTTGCGCTGGACATCGTGGATGCGGCTGTACATTAATCTCCCAGAGACCACGCTGCTAAGATCTTGCTCATACTTTTTAGTAATCAGTGTCAGAATCAAGTCGATTGAGGCGGTGCCTCCCGCAGTCGAGTAAATCCCACCTTCCGCTACAAAGACTTGGTCGGAAAGTTCGGTCGAGGGAAAACTCTCCTGAAATCCATGCCGGTTCTCCCAATGGATTGTGGCCTTGTAAGAGCCTAGAAGTCCGGCCTTGGCAAGAATATACGCGGCGGTGCATAATCCGCCCATTTCAATGCCTCTACGACGCTGATGCCTAAGCCAAGACAATAACTTTGGAGTGCAATTTTTTTGAACATTCTCACCGCTGCAAACTAATATGATTGACCCGCGGTCAACATCATAAAGTCCTGATTCAGTCAGAAGCTCGAAACCGAGAGAGCTTTTGATAGTTTCGCCTTTTTCACTCAATATCTCCCAATCAAATAAGGGAGTATTTTGCACGCGGTTGGCCACTCGCAGTGTCTCCAGAGCCGAAAAAAGCGACAAGCTGCTGTACTCGGGCACTAAAACGAATACGAACTTTAGCGGTTTGGCGCCCTTTTCCATCGGAGTTACCTGTACTGAATGAGGTTGTTCTGGCGAAACACCTTGTTGCGCTCTCTTTTTTTATCGCGATGCCCCGTTTAAATCACACTTATATTTTGATGGCTAAACCTCTGAATCTTTTGCGCGCGAGGCGCGTGGTTCGAGCGTTGCCGTGACTTCGAACAGAACTTTTCGGGTCGAACCTGGCTGCTTGAATTTGCTGACGCCGTGCTGGATCAGATCTACGCACGCTTTACCCAAATGGAACACTGCCCGCGGCAGGGCAGCCGTGTCTTCTTTGAAACGCTGGCGGCGATCTGACGCTAAAAACAGTGGTAGAGACATCGGCGCAATGTGCTGACAATCAGGGCCGCGACGTCTCGGGCAACCACAAACTGTTGCGGGTGATCAACAAGGTCAAGGACGAAATGCGCGTTTTCATGAACACACCGGGCGGTCAGTCTTTTTGCGGGCGAATGCGGCACCGGGCTGCTGTTCCGCCTGATCATGAATGCCTGTCAAGGCACGGCTTGGGTCGGCACCGTTCTGGGCTCGACGCTGGAATGCTCCGCCACCTGCGTCGCCTGTGCCCGCTGGGTCGGAGTAGCGCAGCAAAAACATGTGCTGATCAAGCATGACAACGCCAGCGGCACCCTCAGTGCCGACGCCTATGCCAAGGCCGTCATCCCCGGTGCCGTGGTGGCAACAATCGCCCATACCTCGCTGGTAAAACGCAAGGGTGTGGATCTGGCTGCCTTTGCGACCCTAATCCGTAAATTTGCCCCTGATTGCCTGATCTTTGCCAAGGGCTATGTGATTTCACCCTACAGTATTTTCTCGCACCACGGTTACAGCCCGGCCTGGCTCTTGGACTAGCTGACCCGTGTGTCGCACAACCCTCTGATTGACGGACCCGAAGACAACTGGAATTGGCTTCCGCAACACCCGCAGGTACGCGACGCGGTCTGATGTGGTCGATTATCTGGAGTGTCTTGGCGGTGAAGTGAGTGACATCGCGGACCGGCGCGCGCAATTCGTGGTCTCGGGCGAGGCGATTCGCGCGCTCGAAAAGGCCCTAACCGACGCGATGGTCCATGGCGCAGGCAACCTGCCTTGTCTGACGGAAAAAGGACGGCGTCACAATCCTAGGCGGTACAAGCAACCCGGCGCGCGAAGAGTTGGTTTCGCTCACCGTGAACGGTGCGCTTTCGGTGGATTCAGTGAAGTTTCTCGGCGTGAAAAGAAATTACCGGCTGACACTGCTCCATCCAGCGGCGCTGCCCGGCCACCCGACCGGGCAGTTTGCTTTCGGAAGCTTCCCTTCCAATGACGTATCGAATCCAAGGCCTTTGGGCTTGAATTCTTCACGGGTCATCCTCTGCCCCCGCAGCTAGGGTCGCCGGGAAAGAAACAGCGGCCCGCCCCAGCCTGCAGGAGGTGCCGTTTCTGGCACGCAGGCAAGGGAACATGACGCATGAAAACCCATGCACAGGCAGTTGTTATCGGCGGCGGACTGGTCGGCTGTTCGATCCTCTACCATCTGGCCAAGCTCGGCTGGACCGACGTGGTGCTGCTGGAGCGCGATGAGCTGACCGCCGGCTCCACCTGGCACGCGGCAGCCAACATCCACGGGCTGCACGACAACAACAACGTCACCCGCGTCCAGCACTATACCATGAATCTGTATAAGGAACTGGAGAAGGAAACCGGCCAGGGCTGCGGCGTGTTTCAGCCGGGCAGCCTGTACCTTGCCAAAACCGAAGAGCGCGAGCACCAGCTGCGCCTGCAGGAGGCCAAAGCCAAATACTACGGGCTGAACTTCCACGAGGTGAGCCGCGAGCAGGCCAAGGAACTGCACCCGCTGGCCCAGTTCGACGACATCCGCTGCATCATGTATGAACCCGACGGCGGCAACGTCGACCCTTCGGGCGTGACCATGGCCTATGCCGCCGGTGCCCGCGCCATGGGTGCCGAGATCGAGCGTTTTTGTCCGGTGATCGGCACCGAACAGCAGCTTGACGGTTCTTGGATCGTGAAGACCGAGAAGGGCGACATTCACACCCAGTGGGTGGTGAACGCAGGCGGTCTCTGGGGCCGTGAAGTGGCTGCCATGGCGGGCCTCACCCTGCCGCTGCAACCGACCGAGCACCAGTATTTCGTCACTGAAACCATCGACGAAGTCGCAAACCTGGGCCGCCGCCTGCCGTCGATCGCTGACCGCGACGGCGAATACTATTTCCGCCAGGAAGGCAACGGCTTCCTGATCGGCGCCTATGAGAAGGACATGCGCTTCTGGGCTGAAGAGGGCACGCCGTGGGATTTCGCCCACGAGCTGTTCCCCGACGATCTGGACCGGATCATGGAAAACGTGATCCGCGCCACCGAGCGTGTGCCTTGCGCCGAGACCGCCGGCGTTAAACGGGTGATCAACGGCCCGATGATCTGGTCGCCCGACTCCAACGCGATCTGGGGCCCGGTTCCGGAGCTGAAGAACTACTTCTGCTGCACCGGCATCATCCCCGGCTTCTCGCAGTCCGGCGGATTGGGCCTTTTGGCCGCGCAGTGGATGATCGAGGGTGAGCCGCAATACGACATGTTCGCCTGGGACCTCGCACGCTTTGGCGACTGGGCCGACAAGAAATTCACCAAGGCCCGCGTCGAGGACCAATACGCCCACCGCTTTGCCATCCACTTCCCGAACGAGGAACGCAGCGCCGGCCGGCCGGCCCGTGTGCGCCCCGCGTACGAGATGCAAAAGGAAATGGGCTGCGTCTTTGGCCTGAACTGCGGCTGGGAGCACCCCCTGTGGTTCTCCGGTGTGCCCGGCACCACTGACACCAACAGCTTCACCCGCCAGAACTGGTGGGAGCCGGTGGGCCGCGAAGTCAACATGCTGCGTGAAAACGTCGGCGTGATCGACATCTCGAACTTCGCCAACTACGTGATCAAAGGCCCCGGCGCCTATGAGTGGCTGGACAAGCTCGTCGCCAACAAGGTGCCGACCGAAGCCGGGCGGTCCTGCCTGACACCGCTGATCTCGGTCCGCGGCGGCGTCGCGGGAGACTTCACCATCACCAAGATGGCGGATGACGAATACATGATGGTCGGCTCCGGCATGGCGGAACGTTATCACCAGCGTTTCTTCAACATGATCGAAATGCCGGAAGGCACCACCTTCGAGGTCGCCACCAACCGCATCGCCGGCTTCAACGTGGCCGGTCCGAAATCGCGCGACATGCTGCAGCGGATGACAAATGCGGATCTGTCGAACGAAGCCTTCCGCTTCATGCGCTCGCGTACCATCGACGTGGCGGGCGTGGAATGCCTGGCGATCCGCGTGTCCTTTACCGGCGATCTGGGCTGGGAACTGCATTGCGCCGAGGAAGATCAGGTCAAGCTCTACTCCGCGTTGCTGGCAGCTGCCGCAGACTTCGATGGCGGCCCGGTCGGCGGCCGTGCCCTTGGCTCCCTGCGGATCGAAAAGGGCTACGGCTCCTGGGGCCGCGAATACAGCCAGGAATACTGGCCGCAGGAAGTTGGCCTTGCCGGCCTTGTCAAACTGGATAAGGACTTCCTCAACAAGGAGGCCTACCTGAAGGTTAAGGACAATGCCCCGCGCGAAGTGCTGGTCGGATTTGAGATTAACGCTGTGAACGACGCAGATGCCTCTGGCGGCGAGCCTATCTTTACCCCCGACGGCAAGCCGGTGGGCCGGGTCACCTCGGGTGCCTTTGGCTACTCAGTCGGCAAGTCGCTGGCGCTGGGGTATGCCGACCCCGAAGTGGCCAAGCCGGGGGATGAGGTCGAGGTCTACATCCTGGGCAAGCCGCACAAGGCGCGCATTCTGGAAGCGGCTGCCTTTGACCCTTCGGGCGCACGTCTGCGGGCCTAATGGTCCGGCCAAGCCATGAAGACGGCGCCGCGAGACGGCGCCATTCTCTTGTCATCCTTCCACAGTGCCAGCTGCCAGCATCAGCCAACTGTGGAATAACTTGACCGACGGGGTTGGCATCTTGTCCACAACTTTGACGAAGTATGTCCAAGGGCAGACCACATCCAATTCAAATGGTTCGAACAGCAGGCCGCGCTGAATATAGGGCATTACAAGTGATCGAGGCAGTGCAATGCATCCAAGTCCCTGGGCCGCTAATTCCAACGCGATGTTTGAGGCATTCGTGCTGAACCCACTCTTAAGATTCACTTCTTGCGCGTCGATATGCTTTGCAACTAGTTCCCAGTAGACGGGACGCCCCAAAATATGGATCAAGTCGGCTCGGCACAATTGGCCTTCACTATCAAAAGGACGTCCATCAACCAAGTAGTTCGGCGAACAGACAATGGTGAGCTTTTCTTCCCAAAGTTGAAGCATGTTTGGCGTCACGTCTTCGAGATGGCTGGTCGAAATCGAAATGTCCGAAACATTTTCCTCGACGTCAGTCCAAATCGTGCCATGAATGGTCAAATCTATTTCAGGATACTTTCTACGAAAGCTTTGCACAACTTTAGGCAACCAGTTTTCAGCGAGGCTGAATGGACAGGAAACCACTACTTCACGTTTATGTTTTTGCAGCACAAGTGACTGTGTAGCCACATCAATTTCCTGGAGCGCATGCCGGACAGAGGGCACATAAGCCTCCCCTACATCCGTTAGCGAAAGTGAGCGGGGATGGCGCACAAATAGCGGGCGCCCGATGAATTCCTCCAGGCTTCGCACATGGTTGCTTACAGCAGACTGAGTACAATTTAGCTCTTCTGCTGCGCTAGTAAAACTCGAATGACGTGCTGATGCTTCGAAAGAGCGGAGGAAAGTAAGATGGGGAAGGTTCATCATGGTCTAGCGCAACCTTAGTTTTGCCGGGAATGAAAGCTGTTTGAACAGGAGAGCTCTGTCATACAAGCTTGGTCTAGGTTAGCTATAGATATTGCTGTTGTTCTTTTGGGCAAAAAATAAGGTGCCATAGGCCTGCTTTTGTTTTCGTGCCGTTCGCTTCATTTGCACTTAACCTCTTCGTGAGATCGCCTTCGATACAAAGCAACCAGGCAGCACGTGGTAGAGTCATTTTGCAACATAGTAAAAACTTCACCGGCCCATACGCCTCACTATCTCGGTGAGAGGCGCGCATTCTGTAGGGCTGATGTGTCGCCCTGCGCAAGTGATCGCAACTGGCGTGGGCCCAGATGTTGTTCGTATAGCCCACGTGGGCAAATGGCTCTTGGGCACGGTTCGTCTGACCTGCGGCGCGCCAATTAGTTAACAATAAAAGCCCCGCCCAACGGCGCGGCAGACGAAGGACCGGCCATGCCCCTCCGGCTATTGAAATACGGGTTGTCCAAAGACTACCCGGTCACCGGCGATATTCCGGCGACCCCCGATCTGAAACCCTCTTACGATGTGGTCATCGTCGGCGGCGGCGGCCATGGCCTCGCCTGCGCCCATTACCTGTCGAAATACCACGGCATCACCAATGTGGCGGTGCTGGAAAAGGGCTATCTTGCTGGCGGCAACACCGCCCGCAACACCACCACCATCCGCTCCAACTACATCACCAAAGAGGGCATCGCCTTCTACAAGGAAGGCGTGCAGCTCTACGAGGAGATGAGCGAGGAGCTGGACTTCAACGTGATGTTCAGCCAGCGCGGCCAGCTAACGCTGGCCCACACCGAGGCGACCCTACGCTCCTTCCACCTGCGCGCCGAGATGGGCAAGCATGCGGGCACCAATATCGAGGTGGTCGACGCCCAAGCGGTCAAGGAGCTGTCGCCGCATCTGAACATGGACGAAGGCGGCCCGCTGGAGATCATCGGCGGCCTCTGGCACTCCGACGGCGGCACCGCCCGCCATGATGCGGTGGCTTGGGGCTATGCTGCACAGGCCTCGCGCCGGGGCGTCGAGATCCATCAGCGCACCGAGGTTGAGGGTTTCGATATCGAGGCCGGCAACATCACCAAGGTGCGCACCAACCGCGGTACCATCAGCGCCGGTCAGGTGATGATCGCCGTCGGTGGCATGAATTACGACATGACGCTGAAGGCCGGTGTTGAACTGCCCATCCGCTGCTTCCCCTTGCAGGCGATGGTCACACAGCCGCTGAAACCCTGGCTGCACACGCTGGTCAGCTCCGTCTCCTTGCACACCTATCTGGTGCAGAGCTCGCGCGGCGAGATCGTGATCGGCGGCGGCTCGGACCCCTATCAGCTCTATTCCACCCGCTCGACGCTCGACATGAAGGAGCACTTGGCCGAAGGCGCCACCCATCTGTTCCCCTTCCTGCACGGGGTGCGTCTGCTGCGCCAGTGGGCGGGCATCACCGACATGACGCCGGACTATTCGCCGATCATGGGCGCGAGCCCTCTGAAGAACCTCTGGCTCGACTGCGGCTGGGGCACCTGGGGTTTCAAGGCGACACCAGTGGCCGGGAAATACATGGCACAGACCATCGCCAACCAGAAGGTCGCGCCGGTGCTCGAACCCTTCACCATGGAGCGCTTTGCCAGCTTCGATTTGCTCAACGAAATGGGCGCCACGGCTGCGAGTCACTGATATGAAGATCCTGACCTGCCCGATGAACGGGCCCCGCAACATCACTGAATTCCAAAGCTTCGGACCGCTCAAGGCGGATCCGGACCCGGAAACGACCAGCGATCAGGATTGGGCGCGTCACCTGTTTCGCGCCAACAACACGCGCGGCGTAATCACCGAATGGTGGCGCCATGTGCCGTCCAACTACTTCTTCCTGGCCGAGCGCAACGCCACCACCAACGAGGTGATCCGCACCTTTGATCCGTCCGAGCTGGAGGCCGCCCAATGACCCGCCTTCCTGCCCCTTGCGGCTCCCGCATCAACCGCGCCAAACCCGTACGGTTTTCCTTCGAAAACAAACTTTTCGAAGGCTTCGAGGGTGACGTCATCGCCTCCGCCCTGGCAGCAGGCGGCCAGTGGATGCTGTCACGCTCGTTCAAATACCACCGCCCGCGAGGGTTGATGTCGATGGCCGGCGCCGAGGCCGACACACTGGTGCAGCTGCCGTCTGACCCCAACGCCCAGGCCGACCTCACCCCGATTGCCGAGGGCCTGCAGGTCACCGCCCAGAACGTGAACGGCTCGCTGGACCACGACCGCGACGCCTTCATGGACAAGCTCGGCCGCTTCATGCCGGTCGGCTTCTACTATCGCACCTTCATGGGGCCCAGCCGCTCCAGTTGGCTGAAACTCTGGGAGCCCCTGATCCGCAAGAAGGCGGGCCTTGGCGTTATCGACCTGAAAGCCCCGCACAAGGACTATGAAAAGGCCAACCTCTACTGCGACGT
>NZ_JWLD01000001.1 GCF_000813725.1 Leisingera sp. ANG-Vp | reverse complement strand
GGGCCTGCCACTCTGCCATCTGCGCCTTGGTCATCAGACCGCCGTGGTTGTCCTTGTGACCGGCAATCGGCGTGCCCCAGCCCTTGACCGTATAGGCCAAGAAGCAGACCGGGCGGTCATGATCAATGGCGGCGAAACTCTCTGCCATGGTCTCCACGCAGTTGCCGCCTAGGTTCTCCATCAGCTCTGCCAGTTCCGCATCGCTGCGCCGTTCGATCAGCGCCGAGACCTCGCCCTGATCGCCCAGATCATCCAGCAGGCGCTGCCGCCAGACCGCACCGCCCATGAAGGTCAGCGCCGAATACTCCTGGTTCGGGCAGGCATCGATCCAGCCGCGCAAAGCCTCCCCGCCCGGCTCCTCAAATGCGGCCCGCTGCAGCGCACCGTATTTCACCCGCACCACATCCCAGCCAAAGGCGTCGAACACTTTCTCGACCCGCTCGAACAGGCCTTCGCGCACGATCCCGTCCAGCGACTGGCGGTTATAGTCGATGATCCACCAGGTGTTGCGCAGGCCGTTTTTCCAGCCCTCCTGCAGAACCTCGTAGATATTGCCCTCGTCCAGCTCCGCGTCGCCCACGAGCGCCACCATGCGGCCCAGCCGGGTCTCTGCCCCCCAGTCCTTGGCAGCGATGAAATCCTGAACCATCGAGGCCAGCGCGGTGATGCCCACACCCAGCCCCACCGAGCCGGTGGAGAAATCCACGTCGTCCACGTCCTTGGTCCGGCTCGGATAGCTCTGCACCCCGCCAAAGCCGCGGAAGTTCTGCATCTTCTCCCGGCTCAGGTTGCCCATCAGATACTGCATCGCATGGAACACCGGCGAGGCATGGGGTTTCACAGCCACCCGGTCCTCAGGCCGCAGCGCCGAGAAATAGAGCGCCGTCATGATCGACACCATCGAGGCCGAGGACGCCTGATGCCCGCCAACCTTGATCCCGTCCGGATTGGGGCGGATGTGATTGGCGTTGTGGATCATCCAATGCGACAGCCACAGCAGCCGCTGTTCAACGGTTTTCAGATGGGTCAGGTCCGGGCGCATGGCTCTCTCCTTATTCGGCGGCGTGCTGCATCGGCGCGGGCAGGGCCTGCTCCAGATCGGCCAGGATGTCCTCAACCTCTTCCAGGCCCACGGACAGGCGGATGAGACCGTCACTGATGCCATGCTCGGCGCGCTCTTCCGGAGTATAGGTCGAATGGGTCATCGAGGCAGGGTGCTGGATCAGGGTCTCCGCATCGCCCAGCGACACCGCCCGCTGGATCATCTGCAGACCATTCATCAGGGCAATGCCGCCCTGCAGCCCGCCCTCGACCTCAAAAGCGATCATCGCGCCAGGCTGATCCATCTGGCGTTCGGCCACCGCGTGCTGGGCAAAGCTCTCCAGTCCCGGGAAAAACACCGCCTGCACCGCCGGGTGCGAAGCAAGGAACTCCGCCACCACCCGGGCCGAGGCGCAATGCCGGTCCATCCGCAAGTTCAGCGTCTTCAGACCCCGCAGGATCAGCATTGCATTGAACGGCGCCATCACTGCGCCGGTCATGTCCTTCATGCCGACCAGGCGGATCTCGGCAATCTGCTCGGCGCGGCCCGCGACCAGCCCCGCAACCACATCGCCATGGCCGCCCAGGTATTTGGTGGCCGAATGCAGCACGATATCGGCGCCCAGCTCAATCGGCCGGGTCAGATAAGGCGTGGAGTAGGTGTTATCCACCACCACCTGCGCGCCCGCCGCATGGGCGATCTCTGCCGCGCCGGCAATATCCACCAGCCGCATGTTCGGATTGGCCGGGGTCTCGAAATAGACCACCCGGGTTTTGTCCGAGACTGCTGCGCGCAGGTTTTCCATGTCGGTCATGTCCACATGGGTGATGGTCACGCCCCATTTCGACAGCCCGTGGCGCATGAAGGCAAAGGTGCAGCCATACAGCGTCTTGTCGACAATCACCTCATCGCCGGGCGACAGCAGCGTCCACAGCACGGCCGTCACCGCGCCCATGCCGCTGGACAAGGCCAACCCGGCCTCGGCGCCTTCCAGCGTTGCAATGCGCTGCTCCAGCAGATCGCAGGTCGGGTTGGAAATCCGGCTGTAGATATGGCCGGCCCGTTCGCCCGCAAACATCTCGCCGCCGGCCTCAGCCGTCTCAAACGCAAAGGTCGAGGTCAGATGCAGCGGCGGCGTCAGCGCGCCTTCGTTCTCCTGCGGGTCATAGGCGTGGTGGATGGCGCGGGTGGCAAAGCCTGCGGAACGGGTCATGGCTGTCTCCTCAATCGTGTTACGGCCATAATGCGCCCCAATATCAGGTCACTGATTGCGAATTATGCTCCCATGGCTATCATGATTGGCAGATTCTGCTAACTTTCAGGCTCAAATGGACGACAAGGACAGACAAATCATCCGCGCCCTTCAACGCGACGGGCGCATGACAAACCAGGAGCTCGCCGAGGCAGTGAACCTGTCGCCCTCCCCCTGCCTGCGCCGGGTCCGCAACCTGGAAGCCAATGGCGTGATCCGCGGCTACAGCGCCGAGGTCGACGCCAAGGCCTACGGAATTGCAATCACCGTCTTTGTCCGCATCCGGCTGGAACGGCACAACGAAACCGACGTGCAGCATTTCGAACGCCGGATGCAGATGATCGAAGAAGTGCTGGAATGCCACGTGCTGACCGGTGTGATGGATTATCAGCTGCGGGTGCTGGTGCCTGACCTGGAAGCTTACGAGGATTTCATCCGCAACCGCATCCACCCGATTGGCGGCATCGCCTCAATCGACACCAGTTTTGTCTACGGCACCGTCAAACGCACTGCGGTGTTTCCGCTGCCTTCTTAGGCCCCGGATCAGCCAGCCAGCACAGAGACGGCTGGCAGCAGCACCAGCGCCAAGGCTATCGCTGCCCCCATCGGCAGGCTTCCCGGCGCCCGAACCACCGCCCAGTTTGCGGCGGCAAAGGGCCGGCCCACCCGCAGCGCCGCCGCAGCAACAACCGTTGCAAGCATCGCCGCGCTGAAGCACCAGCCAAATCCGGTCAGCGCCGCAGAGGGCACAAACAGCATCGCAGCCGCCATCATCTTGACGTCGCCTCCTGCCAGTATCCGCCAGTGGAACAAGGCCGCGCAAAGCAGAAACACCAGCACCGCCGCCAGCAGCCGCAGCCCGGTCTCCTGCAGCGGCAGCAGCGGTGCCGTCAGCACAAACACAGCCGCCATGCCCAGCACCAGCCAATTCGGTATCCGCAGATGCCGCAGGTCGCTGGCCGCAGCCCAAATCAGCAGCGGCAGCACTGCCGCCAGCGGCAGAAACCCGGACAGCCCGCTCATGCCGCCGTGCCCCGCCGCGGCGATTGCCCGGCAAACGTGTCCACGGATACCAGATGATAGACCAGCTCGGTCAGATTGCTGGTCCGGGTCTTGGCATAGATGTTGCGCAGATGCGTGCGCAGAGTCGATTTCGAGATCCCCAGATCCGACTGCACCCGCTTGGCCGGCTGGCCCTTGCTCAGCAGTACGCAGACCCGGTATTCGGCGCGGCTCAGCTGCGCCGGGTTCTCCATGCTCAAGAGATGCGCTTCCACCTCGGCATTGCGGCGCAGCCGCCGCTCGCTCAGGCAGGCTTCGGTGTACAGCCCCGGCGACCGGTTGGTCCAGGTCCGCACCAGCGTGTCCGAAATGATGTTCAAAAGCGCCTGCTGCACCGCCCCCGGACGGGAGGAAAAATGCAGCTCCAGAAAATCCGTGTGGCGGCGGCCCGAAGACAGCGGAATAACCGCCAGCTCTGCCAGCCTGCGCGACGCATGGAACCGGTCCAGTGCCGGATCGCTGTTCTGGTCGCTCATCGATTTGTACCAGATCAGCCCCGGCTTGGCCTTGTCCAGATAGCCCCCCAGCACCGCCCGCGCAAAGGAACGGTCCAGCGCCGGGCCATTGCGCTCACCAGCGGCCGCATCGAAAAACACTGATCCTGAAGCCCGGCCCTTGCCGGTCGAAACTCTGCAAACTGCAGCAGCTTCCCCATTAATGGCTGCCGCCAGGGCGCGCAAAGCGTCCCGGAATGGCGCGCAGCCATGAAGGCACTCACACCATCGCGCAATAGGCGCAATCATACCGGCCTCAGCGGCCTGGATGGTGCGGGTGTCAAAAAGCGCATTGGTCCCCATAACGCGCATCCCCCCACAGCAAAGTATACTCATTAACTTAGCGCTTTGAATGCCGTAGCAAGCGCAAAAAACAGTTACCCCCTTATTGCCTCCACCCATGCTGGCGGCATTCTTCAAATACGTCAATAATTTGACATTAATCGATCTGGTGCGATCAAATTTTCAATCATAAGGAGAAAAATTGCGCCGTTTGAGAGGGGCTTAGGGGGTCAATTCCGTAATTTTCAGAAGATTGTTCAACCACTTGCGAATCAACTGCCCAGCATCCGGATGTAACGGATCACCACCGGACCGATGGTGATTGCAATCAGCGCAGGCAGCATCAGCGAGGCCAGAACCGCCGACATCTTCACCGGCAGCTTGTTGGCCATTTCCTGGGCCCGCATTTCCCTCTGGCCGCGCAAATCTTCCGAGTAGGTCGCAAGCGCTGAGGCCATGCTGGTGCCGAACTGCATCGACTGCAGCGCCACATTGGCAAAGGAGCGGGCGGTTTCCACCCCGGTCCGCTGCGCCATGTCCAGCAATGCATCCTCGCGCTGGCGGCCCGCCTGGATCTGCCGCTGCACGCTCAACAGCTCAAAGGCCAGATCCGGCGAGACCTCGGCCAGCTCATTGCCGACCCGGGTCATCGCCGCATCAAACCCCAGCCCGGAATCCACCGAGATCCGCATCAGGTCCAGCGCATTGGGAAAGGCGTCCTCGATCCGGCGGCGGCGGGCCGCGGCGCGGGCGTTCAGCACATAAACCGGGCCGAAATAGCCCGCTCCCACCAGGCCGCTCAGGGCCTGAAACACCTGCAGGCTGGTCCAGCCCGCGGCAAAACCGGTCACCGGGTTCGGCGGCAGCAGCCCGGGCGTCCGCCCGGCTGCGATGACCAGCAGCAGCAGACCCGGCAGCACCAGCCCCAGCAGCACCCGGATCAGGGTGAACTTGCGCAGGGCGCCTGCCTGCGAGAACCCGGCCTGGGCCAGCTTGTTTTCCAGCTCCGAGCGCTCCCGCTGATCCGCAGGCACAAAGGCTTTCATCAGCCCGCCGGCCTGCCCGGCCGGCGCCTTCAGCAGATTCATGTCGCGGCGCTGGCGGCGGCGGGCCTCATGCAGCGACGACAGCCGCGCCGCCGCCGGGGATTTTCCGGCCAGGCTGCCCGCCAGGCCGAAGTAAAGCAGCAGCACTGCCGCGGCCGCGCCGGCAGCCGCCAAAGTTGCGGCAGACAGGCCGGTGCGGCTGGCAAATTCGGCAAGCAGCTGTTCCATGGCAAACCTCTCCTTCAAATCCGGAAACTGACCAGTTTCTTCAGCACAACCGCGTTCAGCACCGTCAGCACGGCGATACCGGCCATCATCGGCATGAACAGCGGGTCGTCAGAGATCCCGGAGAAATAGCTGGGTGTCAGCGCCGACACCGATCCGAAGATCACCAGCGGCAGCGCCGACAGCAGCCAGGCGGTCAGCCGCCCTTCCGAGGACAGCGCATGCACTTTGCGGCGCAAGGCGATCCGGCCGCGGATCACCCGCGCCAGCGTCTCCAGCATCCCCGACAGGTCGCTGCCGGTGCCGTGCTGGATGCCGATGCTTGCGGCCAGATACTGCACGTCCTCCAGCTGGCAGCGCTCGGCAAATTCCAGCACCGCCGCAGGCAGATCCTCGCCATAGGTCACCTGGTCGTAAATGATCCCCAGTTCGGTGCCCGCCGGATCCGCCATTTCACGGGCGGCAATGCCGATTGCATTGTTCAGCGGATGCCCGGCCCGCAGGCCCCGCGCCATCATCTCCAGCGCATCGGGCAGCTGCTGCACCAGCTGGTCCATCTGCTTGCGCAGCCGTGCCTGCAGCAGCGCCACGGGCACACCAAACCCTGCAACCGCCCCCAGCGCGGCGGCATTCAGCGGAGCGGTAAAGACCGACGCCGCAATGAACAGAAGCGCCGACAGCGCCGCGCAGCCAATCCAGAACGCGCCGGCGCTCAGCGGCACGCCCGCCTGGCGCAGGGTTTTCGCCAGCCCGCCCACCAGCGGCAGCCGCTGCCATCCGGTCCGGCGCGCAGGCGGTTTCAGCAGCGCCAGCCGTTCCGCTCCGGCCCGCCCCTCTGCGATCATCCGCATCCGGCGGCTGCGCGAGGCCTCAGCCAGGCTCTTGCGGCTCAGCAGCTGCCGCAGGCCCGACGCGAGCAGCAGCACGCCCAGGGCGAGGCCGCAGTAGATTGCAAACCCGCCCAGCCGACCGCTCCAGCCCTGCAGCGCATTCAGCAGATCATAGGCCATTCACGCTTCCTCCGGCAGGAACATGGCCCGGTCGAACCTGGCCCCGGCGGCCTCCAGCAGCGCCGTGCACTGCGGGCGTATGCCTGTGGGAATGAACTCCCCGGCGATGCTGCCGTCCGCTGCCTTGCCCAGACGCCGGAAAATGAAAATGTCCTGCATGGTGATCACATCGCCCTCCAGGCCGGTCAGCTCGGAAATGCTCACCACCCGGCGCTGGCCGTCTGCCAGCCGCGCCAGCTGCACGATGATCTGCAGACCCGAAGCGATCTGCGCCCGGATTGCCGGCAGCGGCAGCTCCATCCCGATCATCGAGACCATCTGTTCGATCCGCCCCAGCGCGTCGCGGGCGGAATTGGCGTGCACCGTGGTCATCGAGCCGTCGTGGCCGGTGTTCATCGCCTGCAGCATGTCGAAACTCTCGGCGCCGCGCACCTCGCCGACGATGATCCGGTCGGGCCGCATCCGCAGCGCATTGCGCACCAGGTCGCGCTGGCTGACCGCGCCGCCGCCCGCCGGATTCGGCGGCCGGGTCTCCAGCCGCACCACATGCGCCTGCTGCAGCTGCAGCTCGGCCGCATCCTCGATGGTGACAATCCGCGAACGCGGATCGATGCTGGCGGAAATCGCGTTCAGCATCGTGGTCTTGCCCGAACCGGTGCCGCCGGAAATCAGAATGTTCATCCGCGCTTCGACCAGTGCCTGCAGAAAAGCTGCGGCCTGGGCATTCAGCGCATAGCCCGCCACCAGCTTCTCCAGCGTCAATGGATCGCGGGAGAACTTGCGGATCGACAGCGACGGCCCGTCGATGGCGCAGGGCCGGATGATCGCATTGACCCGGCTGCCGTCCTCCAGCCGCGCATCGACCCAGGGGTTGCTTTCGTCGACCCGGCGGCCCACCCGCGACACCACCTTGTCGATGATCCGCAGCAGGTGCTTTTCATCGCGGAACCGCACCCCGGTCTGCTCCAGCACGCCAGCGCGCTCGACAAAGACCGTCTTGTGGCCGTTGACCAGGATGTCATTCACCCCCGGATCCGCCAGCAAAGGCTCAAGCGGCCCCAGCCCCAGCACCTCGTCGATCAGCTCATCCACCAGGCGGCGGAATTCATCCGCGCGCAGCGGGTTGTTCTCTTCCGCCAGAACGTCGCCAACCAGCGATGCCACCTCGCGGCGCAGCTCCTCCGGCTCCACCTTGTCGATCACCGCCAGGTTCAGCCGCTCGATCAGCGCTTCATGCATCCGGCTTTTCAATTCAAGAAAAGCACTCAGCTTCCTGTCTTCTGCAGAAGGCTCAGCCTCCGCCGCGCTGCCGTTTTGCGGCCACAGGGGCACAACCGTGTCTGCATCCGGCGCCTTCTCAGTTCTCTTGCCGAAATTCCTGAACATCTCAAACCGCCTTTCCCTGCGCGGGCTGCGCCGCCCCGGCACGGGCATTCCGTGCCTTAATCAGATCCTGCGCCATCCCCCTGACCGCCTTGGCCAGCCCTGAACGCCTGGCCGCCGCCGACAGCGGCACCCCGTGATCCACGGCCGCTGCGGCTGCCGATGCATCATCAGGCAGCCAGTACCTGAACGGCTTCTGCAGCAGCCTGGCTGCTTCCTTGTGATGGCTGGGGGCAATCAAAGGCTTGCGCTCGCGGCTGATCACGATGTCCGTCTGCAAGGACATGCTGGCCTCGCCGTAGAAATCCAGCAGCCGCCGCGCCTGGCAGATCGCCGGAACCGAGCTGCCGGTGACCATCAGCAGCCGCTCCGCCGCCTCCAGCACCGGCGTCAGCCATTCGGCCAGCGCCCGCGGCAGGTCGATCACCACAAAGTCGAACTGCAGCCGCAAATGGCTGATCAGCGCCTGCACCTGCTCCGGCTTCAGCGCATGCAATGGCGCAATCTCCGCCGGGGCGGCCAGCACCCGCAAGCCCGGCGCCGCCTCGGTCAGCGACTGTTCGGCAAACACCCGGTCCGGCACAAACCCTTCGCTGGCCAATTCATAGAGGCAGCGGTTCGGCGGCAGATCGAGAAAACTGCCCACCGCGCCGAATTGCAGATCAAGATCCACCAGTGCCACCCGGAATTCCGCTTCCTTCCGGCGCAGGCCCCGGCGCCGTGTCAGGCAATCGGCCAGATTGACCGCCAGCATGGTGGCGCCTGCGCCGCCGCAGGACTGGGCAACCGGGATCACCATGCCCTCCCGGCTGCGCTCTGCACCGGTCCCGGCCCGCGGGTCCGGCTGGCCCGGCTGATCCAGGCATTTGCGGATTGCCGCCGACAGCTCATCCGCCGAAACCGTGTCAGGCAGCACATCGCACACCCCGGCATCCATCAGGCGCCGCAGGTCCGCAAAGGGCATGGCCGCATCCGCCAGCGCCAGGATCCGCTTGGCACCGCCGGTGCGCTGCAGCATTCCGCGCACCGCAGCCGCGTCCTGTTCCGCATTTCCCTCAGCCCGGAAGATCACCAGATCATTGTCTTCCGCCAGCTGCAGCGCGGTGCCGTTGATGTCGCAGAGGGCTGCCGCGCATTTCTGCACCCCGGTCCCCGGGCGGAACTGCGCCACGCTGGCCACCAGGGTACTGACAGCCGGGTCCTTGGAAATCACCACGATGGATTGCGTTTCAGCCTGCATCGGCCTGTCCTTTCTGTTCCGCTGACCAAACCCGGCCCGGATCATCGGGCCGGGTTTGGCTCCGCTCCGCCGGTGCTGTCTTTTCCAGATGTCCAGGGCCACCCCCTTGCCCCGCGCCGGATAGCCCCAGAGTCAGCGGATCTCGGTTTCAGTGACCTCGGTGCCGCGCCGGATCAGCACGGTTCTGCGGGCCGGGGCGTCCCCGGCATTCGCCGGCAGGTTGTTCAGCACATCGCCCAGTCCGATCGACTCCAGCTGCACCTCCTCCGCCGGCGCATCCAGCGTCCTCAAGGTCAGGCTGAGCGTACCCGCCCGCTGCGCCAGCGCCAGGCGCTGGCCCTGCTCCGGAGTGACTTCGACGGTCACTGTCCGGGCCACACCCGGAGTTTCCGATTCTTCATTGGCATCCTGGTCCACCCCCACCACGCGGGAGTTCTGCAGGATGGTCACGGTTTTCAGATCTGCACCGCGGCCCTGGGTCAGCAGGATGTCGACCCGGTCGCCCGGGGTTACAAAACCGCCCACCGCGGTCTCGGCGCTGACCTTGATCGCCATTGCCCGGTGGTTCGGGCTCAGGTTCTGCACAATCGTCACCTTCTCGCCGAACTTGGAAATCCGCGACGCGCGGATCAGCTCGCCCTGCGCAATCGGGCGCCGGGCCCGGCGCGGCGGTTTGCCGGTTTCCGGCAGCAGCGTGTCATAGGCGGTGAATGTGCCTCCGGGCCGCGCGGTGGCAGGCCAGGCAATGGTGGTCAGCGTCTGCGCGGTAATCGCCGCGCCGAATGCAATGTCCTGCGACGCCACCACCACCTCGACCAGCTCCGGCCCTTCGGTCGCGCGGGCCACATTCTGGCCATCGATGTAATCCTTGGCGACATAGGCAGAGCCGCCCGCCAGCGCCAGCCCGGAGATCATGCTCAAGAGCGATGAGATATTCATGTCATGCATCCTTTCCGCGCGGCGGCAGGCCTGTGGGCCGGACCCGGCAACCGGGCCGCAACAGCCCATGTAAAAGTCAAAGGAAAGATGCCGCAGCCGCATCGCAGCCGCGGCATTCTCTGGACGCCCGCCCGCAGGCAATACCCGGCGGGACCTGGCAAAAGGCTGTTCTTAGGGATCCGGCATCTCATTGCCGGCCGCGGTCAGCGCGCCGCCGACTTCGGTTGACAGCGTGGCCAGCCCCGCAGTGCCCAGCGTCACCGCCAGGGCAATGGCAATTCCGTATTCCACCAGCGTCACCCCGCGCTCGTCGCGGCGCAGGCGGGACAGCATCTTCTTCAAAAATCCAGTCATGTTGTGTCTCCCGTCAATTGAACACCGGTCAATGCCGGCACAGGTTCAGTTTACCGGGCAGCCCTCAGGCGCCGCATCGGCGCCAAAGGCCAAAAACTCACCCCTGAATTGTATTTCTCCCCGGCCGCCGGGAGGTGTTCCGCCCCCTTTGCAGGCAGCCGTCCGGTGCCGCTGGAGCCACCGGCTGCCCGCCCCGGCCAAATTGGCAGGGCAGGGCGGAGCAGATCTTGCAGCATCATGATTTCAGATGATTTTTGCGCGGCTTGCACCGCTGCGCCAGAGCTCTGATACCGCACTCCCAGCAATCCATTGCCGAAGCCGGAATAACTCTGCGCCAGAACCCTAGCTGGCAAACGGGTTGACGATCCGCAGCGCGCCTTCAACGATCAGCCCGTCCTGCATGTCCTCGGAATAAAGCCTGCTGCAGCCGTTCACCAGCGCCGCCGCCACGATCATCGAGTCATAGACAGAGAACCCGTAACGCTCCCCCAGCGCGCGGCCTGCATCATGCACCTCGGCGGTCTGATCCGCCACATCGCAGACGGCCCGGATACCGCCGAGAAACTCGCCTGCCTCCGCCCAGGACATGCCGGCCTTGCGGATGCAGTTCACCAGCGCCTCATTCAGCACCTGGGTGCTGATCAGCCCGCCCTTCTGCAGCAGCCGCTCGGCAGTATCCGCCTTGGAGGAGGCGTCCAGCAGGTAGAGAATGACGTTGGTGTCGAAGAAATCACCGCTCATTTGCAGCGTCGCGCGTCAGCCGGTCCGCCGCAGGCAGGCGGCCGCGGAAACGGCGCAGGCGCTTCAGCACCTCTTCGGGGCGGGCATGGCGGGAGACCACAAGCCCGTCCTCCCCGGCCCGCAGCTCAATCTGATCGCCCTCTTTCAGCGCCATCTCCTGAACCAGCTTGGCAGGCAGCCGCACTGCCAGAGAGTTTCCCCATTTTGCAACTTGCATGCCCTTGCCTCCATCAATGGATATCACAAATGAAATGTATATCCTGCACACGGCATTTACAAGATCACCTGCCTGGCCCCTGCTTCTTTCTGGTCTCAAATACCCCGGGGTGAATTGGCCGTCAGGCCAAGAGGGGCAGCGCCCCTCCCCGCCTCTAACCGTTCAGCGCAATGGTCTTGGCACTGTCCCACGACAGCCACACTGGCCCCTGCTCCGGCAGCCCCTGCATATCCTGATCGCGGCCGATCACCTTCAGGCTTTCGCCCTGCCAGTCCAGAATGCAGGTGCCCATAGCACCGCCGAACACCTGCTGCACCAGGTTTGCCTGCAGCCGGTTCGGCGCCTCCGGCTCCTGCAGCGTGATTGCGATGTTCTCGGGCCGCACCGCCGCGGTAGAGCTGGTGCAGCCTGCGATCAAGGCGCCATCCGCCAGCCGCAGCCCGCCCGCCTCGGGCGTGCCGCTAAACAGGTTCGCCTCGCCCAGGAAGCGTGCGGTAAAGGCATCCTGCGGATCGTCATAGACCGCGCGCGGCGGGCCATGGCGCACCAGCCGCCCGTCCTTCAGGATGCCGATCCGGTCCGACAGGGTCAGCGCCTCCTCCTGGTCGTGGGTAACAAAGATGGTGGTGATGCCGATCTCGCGCTGGATCCGCTTCAGTTCGATCTGCATGTCCACGCGCAGCGCCTTGTCCAGCGCCGACAGCGGCTCGTCCAGCAGCAGCACCCGCGGCTGGGTCACGATTGCCCGCGCCATCGCCACCCGCTGCCGCTGGCCGCCGGACAGCTGATGCGGCTTGCGCGCCCCCAGATGGCCCAGCTGCACCAGCTCCAGCGCCTCCGCCACCCGGCGGGCGCGGTCGGCGCCCGGCACCTTGCGCACCTCCAGCCCGAACCCGACATTCTCGGCCACCGTCATATTGGGAAACAGCGCATAGTTCTGAAACACCATGCCGATCTCGCGCTTCTCCACCGGCACATTCTCCACCGGATCGCCGCCGATGATCACCCGCCCCGTGTCCGGCGCCACAAAGCCCGCAATCGCGCGCAGCAGCGTGGTCTTGCCGCTGCCCGACGGGCCCAGCAGGCCAAAGAACCCGCCGTCAGGAAAGGTCAGCGACACATCATCCAGCGCCCGCGCGGGGCCGTAGGTCTTGACCAGATGCTCTACCCGGACTTCGCCCATTACTGTTCGCCTCCGAAATTTGAATAGCGCGCGGCCAGCAGCATGATGCCCATGGAGACCGCGATGATGATGGTGGAGACCGCGTTGATCTCCGGAGTGAAACCCTTGCGGATCGAAGTGTAGATCAGCACCGGCAGGGTGCTGTCGCCCGGCTCCGACAGGAAGTAGGAGACCACGAACTGGTCAAAGCTGACGGCAAAGGCAAAGAGGCCGCCGGCGATGATCCCCGGCAGGATCCAGGGAACAGTCACAGCCATGGTCACCTTCCAGGCGCTGGCGCCCAGCGAACGCGCCGCCTCTTCCAGGGTTCTGTCAAAGGTTGCCAGCCGCGCCGTCACCACCACGATCACATAAGGCAGCGCCAGCGCCGCATGGCCGATGATCACTGCCGGCGTGCCGCGGTCCAGACCGATGCCGAAGAAGAAGATCAGCATCGCGGTGCCGGTGATCAGCCAGGGGATCGCAATCGGCGGGAACAGCAGCAGCTGCAGCACGGTCTTGCCGGGAAACTCATAGCGGAACAGCGCAATCGACGCAGCGGTGCCCAGGCTGGTGGCAATCACCGTCACCACCACTGCAATCCAGACCGAGCGCCAGGCGGCCTCCAGGATTTCGTCATTCTTCCACAGCCGCTCGTACCACTCGGTCGAGAAGCTGAACGGCAGCTGGTAGAATTCCGAGGCGTTGAACGACATCGCGGCCATCACCAGGATCGGCGCATAAAGGAAGAACAGGATCAGCCCCAGATAGGCCTTGCCCAGATGGGCCAGCAAACGGTTGCTCACGTCCGTGCCCTCCGCAGGATGGGGCTGAAGGCGCCCAGGATCACCAGCACCACCGCCAGCAGGATAAAGGACAGCGCCGCCCCCAGGGGCCAGTTGAAGACCGCCACAAACTGATCCTCGATCACCGTGCCGTAATAGGTGCCGCGCCGCCCGCCGAGCAAACGCGGCTCCATGAAAGAGCCCACAACGGGCACAAAGATCAGCACAGCACCGGCCAGGATGCCAGGTGCGGCCAGCGGCAGGATCAGCCGGGTCAGGATGGTCCGCCGCTTGGCGCCCAGCGACCGCGCTGCCTCGATCAGGCTGTCGTCAATTGCCTGCAGCGCCAGGTAGGAGGTCAGGATCACGTAAGGCAGATAGGAATGCACCAAACCAATCACGATGGCAGTGGGGCTGAACATCAGGTTGATGCGCACATCCCAGGGCAGCACTGCATTGGCAGCAAAATCCAAGACCCCATTGCCGCGCAGCACAATCGCCCAGGAGAAGATCCGCACCAGCGAGTTGGACCAGAACGGCAGGATCACCAAGAGGAACAGCGCCTCGCGCGAGCGGCCCTTGATCACCTTGGCCAGCACATAGGCGCATGGGAAGCCGATCAGCACCGAGATCCCCGTCACCATCAGCCCCAGCTTCAGCGACTTCCACAAAAGCGTCGCATAGGTGCTGGTCTGAAAGAACTCCTGATAGTTCTCCAGCGTCCCGTGCCACTCGCGATCGCCAAAAGGCACATCGGACAGAAAGCTGAAGAACACCATCGCCGACAGCGGCAGGAACACCGCCACCGTCAGCCACAGATACGCCGGGGAAAGGAGCGTGAACGCCCGTATCCGGTCCTGTCTGGCAGATAAGCTGCTCATCTCATTTCCCTTGGGGTCTTGGCATTTTGAAAACAGTCTGTCTGAAACCCCGGGCCGCCTGCGGCCCGGTTCGCGCCCGTCCCCGCCCCCCAGGGCGGGCGCGAACCTGTTGTTGCGGCAATCACCAGCGGCATGCAGCTTTGCTTTCAGATAGCTTTGGCCCGCCCTACTGCGCCGCCTTCAGCTCTTGCCAGAGCTTCAGGTAGGTTTCGCGGTTCTCTTCCGACACCGGCCGCATGAACTGCACCTTGGCCACGGTGGCCGGATCGCCCAGCACCTTGCGGTTAAAGCTGGTCTCGGGCAATGCCGCCGCCGCGTTGGCGTTGGAGGTGGCCGGCGCGCCCTCGGCGTCCCATTTCACATAGAACTCCGGATCGACCATCCAGTCGATAAAGGCGTGTGCGGCCTCCTTGTGGGTCGAGCTTGCCGGGATCGACAGCCCGTCCAGCCAGCCGATGGCGCCTTCATCCGCCACCACAAAGGTGATCGGCAGCCCCTTGGAGATCGACCGCGAAGCAGACCCCGACCAATAGGTCGCGACAGCAAAATCGCCCGCTGCCATGAACTGGTTCCAGTCGTTCTCCGAGCCCCAGAAAGTGGTGATCTGCGGCAGCAGTTCGGTCAGCTTCGCCTTCACCGCATCCATGTCCTGGATGTCGTTGATGTTCTGGCCGGTCGCCATTGCGGCGAACTGCACCGCCTCCAGCCCGTCGTCGCGGATCGACACGCGGCCCTTCAGTTCCGGATCCCACAGCACCGACAGCGAGGTCGGCGCGTCCGGAAACTCGCCCGCGTTTACCGCCAGCGAGGTCAGCCCCCATGTCCAGGGCACCCCATGCAGCGCACCGCCGGGGTTCAGATCCTCATTGCCCGTAAGGTTCGGGTCCAGATCAGCAAAGTTCGAGATCAGCGTCGCATCAACCGGCCCGATCAGCCCCTCTTCCTGCGCCTGCGCAGTATAGGCCGCGTTGATCAGCACTACGTCATAGGCGCCCGGATTGGTGCGCAGCTTGGTCAGCATCTCCTGTTCCGAGGTGAAATACTCATGCACCACGGTATGGCCGGTGGCTTCGGTAAAGGCCTCCAGCGACCAGTCCAGATCGGTGCCGTAGCCTTGCCAGTTCAGCACCCGGATTTCATCACCCAGCGCTCCCTGGGCAGCCAGGGCCAGCACCGATGCGGCGAGCAGTTTCTTCATGATATCCTCCCAGATATGTGTGTGGTGTGTCAGACCGGGGCCTCTGCGCGCTCCAGCACGCTTTGAACCTCGTCCCATGCCGGAGCCGTTGACGGCCCGCGTCTGGTTGTTGAAAGCGCCGCGCTGATGTTGGCTGCCCGCGCGGCCGCCGCCGCCGCCCAGCCCTGCGCCATCAGCGCGATGAAGGTGCCGGTATGGGCATCGCCTGCCCCGTTGGTGTCCACTGCCGAAACCTTGTGGCCCGGCAGATGCGAGACCACCCCGTCCGGCAGCGCCAGCCAGCAGCCCGCAGCCCCTGCCCGCACCAGCGCGCCGCCCTTGCGGCCCTCCGCCAGTTTGCAAGCGGCCTCCGCCGGGCCGGCAAGGCCGGTCAGCACCCGCGCCTCCTCAGCATTGGCCGTCACCCAGGCCGCAGCGCCCAGGGCCGCCGGCACAGCCGCCGCCGGAAGCTCCGCCACCAGCGGACAGGGATCAAACACCAGATCGAGCCCGCGCCCGGCCTGCGCCTGCAGCCAGCGCGTCAGCGCCTCCCGGCTGCCCTTGTAGTGCAGCGCATAGCCCGACAGCAGCAGCCAGTCCCCTGCTCCGGGCTTGATCCGCGCCAGATCCGCATCCGTCACAACCCCGTCCGCCCCGGAGGAAGCGATAAAACTGCGCTCGCCATCGCGGTCGATCAGCACCGTGCAGCAGCCCTGATCCTGGCCGTCCAGCCGCGGGTGCAGAATACCGATGCCCTCATCTTTCAACGCCGCCTCGGCAATCCCGGCAAACGCCCCGCTGCCCAGCGTGCCGCCGTAATCCACGTCCAATCCGGCCCGGCGCGCTGCCACCATGGCGTTGAACCCGCCGCCCGCAGCAATGGCGCTGCCGTGCACCACCGCCTCGGTTCCGGGCGCCGGCACCGCGTCCACCGAGTAGATCATGTCGATGATCACCCCGGACAGCTGGATCATCCGCGCGCTCATCCCGCAGCCCTCCGCGCGCGCAGCTCCAGCAGCCCGCGTGCCACCGGTTCCAGCTCCAGCCCATTGGCCGCCTTCACCTGCGCCAGCTTCTCTGCCGGAAAGGCGCCTATCCCGGCACAGGCCCCCGCCATCGCGCAGGCAATCGCGCCGATGGTGTCGGTGTCATCGCCGAAATTCGCCGCCAGCAGCGCCGCCTGCCAGGGATCGCCCTGCGCCAGCCGCACAATGCCAAAGGCTGCCGCCACCGACTCCCGGCTGGCCACCGAGTTGCCTGCCACCCGCAGCAGTTCCTCTTCGCCGCCGCTGTCTGCGGCCTCAACCGCGCGGGCAATCCGCCCGGCCATATCCTCTTCGCCGACGGGATATCCTTGCGCGCTGCCGATCCGGGCCGCCTCCAGCGCCGCGGGCAATGCCGCCTCGAAATCCGCACCGTCAATGCCGCAGCTCACCGCCATCGCCACGGCCGAGGCCGCCGCAATGGCCTCGCGCGTGGCATGGGTCACCCGGCAGGCCTCTGCCACTTTGGCCGCCAGCGCGCCTGCATCCTGCGCGGGGCAGGCAATGCCCACCGGCGCAATCCGCATCGCCGCGCCATTGGTGGTGCCGCCCTTGCCGGTCTCATCTGCCGGCGTGCCCGCCAAGAGCGCGTCCAGCGCCGCCTTCGACGACGGGCCCAGCAGGTCGCGCAATCCCCGCGCCCGCACGTCGGCTTCCCAATCCAGCAGCGCCCGCGCCCAGCGGTGATCGTCAACCCCCTCCGGGTTCTCCAGCAGCAGACCCGCCAGCAGCAGGGTCTGCTCGGTGTCATCCGTCACCTGCGCCGCCCGCAGCCCGTGCGACACCGGGTGATCCGGGAAAGGTTCAATGAAATCCGTGATCCGCCCGTAGGCCGCCCGGATCTGCGCCCGCGGCAGGGTCTGCGCCGGCATGCCCATGGCATCCCCCAGGGCCACCCCGGCCAGCGCCCCAAGCGCCCTATCGAACCGTTCCGTCAAAACGAAATCCTCAAGCCAAAGCGGTCCGGATCGAGGATGCTTTCCACGAACTCCAGCACGCTGCCGTCCTCGCAGCGGGTCACCCGCTGCAGCCGCAGCATCGGCGCGCCGGCCGGGCGCTCCATGATCGCCGCATCCACCGCTTCCAGCGCCGGGATCACCCCCGCCGTCTCCTCGCCGCTGGCCGCCGCCAGACCCTGCCCCGCCAGCGTTTCATTCAAAGAGCCGTCCTGCAGCCCCTGCTCCAGTACCGCCTCAAATCCCTCGCGCCATGGCAGCCGGCTGCGCTCCAGCGAAATGCCCTGCCCCGCGGTGCCGCAATACCGCAGACGGTCCAGGCACAGGTAGTCCTGCACCTCCCCCAGCACTGCATCCGCGCGGGCGCAGCCATCCTTGCGCAGCGACAGCAGCCGCGTCGACACATTGCCGCCGCCTTCGGACAAGGCCACGGTCCAGCCCTGGCTGCTGTCAATCGTCGCGCCGTCATAGGTCACAAAGGACCCGATCCCGGTGCGGGTGGTGATCAGCCCCTGGCGCGACAGCTTCTCCAGCCCGCGCCGCACCGTGTTGCGGCTGACCGAGAACCGCCGCATCAGCGCCCCTTCGCTTTCCAGCTGGTCGCCATGGCCAACGCGGCCCTCGCGGATCTCGCGCTCGATGGTCTGCGCCACCTGCTCAGATTTTGGGAGTCCGACGTGTTTCACTGGCTTGCGAGTCATAGTACCTGTTCCTACCTGTACCTTTTGGTATTCGTGCTGTTCTGTCAAGAGCCCTGCGCGCAGGCGCTGGAACCGCTTTCGGACTTCTATAGCAAAAACAGCGCCGGAGACCTCCGGCGCTGTTCAATTTCTCATGTTTTGTTGCAGCTTAGCGGGCCGCAGGCCTCACTGCTTCTGTGCCGCCAGAAACGCCGAAACACGCCCCAGCCCCTGTTTCAGAACCTCCGGCCCGTTGGCATAGCCAATCCGCACATAGCCCTCCATACCCAGGGCCGACCCCGGCGTGAACATCACCCCGGTCTCCTGCAGCAGCGCCACGCAGAACTCCCGCGAACTCATCGGCAGATCATATTTCAGCAGCGCCGTGGTGCCGGACCGCGGCTTCACCCAGGAGATCCGCGGCTCCTGTTCCACCCACGCTTCCAGGATTGCCAGGTTGCCGCGGGTGATCCGCTGGCTGCGCGCCAGAACGGCCTCCCGGTTCTCCAATGCCAGCGCTGCAAAATGGTCGTCGATCATCCCCACCGAGATGGTGTCGTAATCGCGGTGAATGGATACCGCCTCGATCACCTCAGCAGGCGCGGCAATCCACCCCAGCCGCAGCCCGGCCAGCGAATAGGCCTTGGACATGCCGGCGGTAGAAATGCCCTTCTCATAAATATCCGCGATTGAGGCGGTCATCCCGTCCCCGTCCTGATCGGTGCCGCGGTAAACCTCATCGCAGAGGATCCAGACGCCGGCTTCGCTGGCAATGGCCGCGATTTCCTCCAGCATCGCCCGGTCCATCAGCGCGCCGGTCGGGTTGTTGGGGTTGTTGATCGCAATCAGCTTTGTCTCCGGCGTCACCAGCGCCCGCAGCTCCTCCAGGTCGGGCAGAAACCCGTTCTCCTCGCGCAGGCGCAGCTGATGCACATCCGCACCGATGCTCGCGGGAATCGAGTAATGCTGCTGATAGGTCGGCACCACCGCCACCACGCGGTCGCCGCGCTCAACCAGCGCTTTGTGCACCAGCATATTGGCGCCGATGGTGCCATGGGTGACGATGACATTTTCCGGGCTCTGCCCCTTGTACAGAGCCGAAATCGCATTGCGCAGCCGGTCCGATCCCTCGATGGCGCCATAGGTCATTTTCATCGCCAACAGCTCGGACAGATCGGCGGAGTTTCTCCCCGCCAGCTGCAGAAGCTCCTCAATCGTCAGGCTCTCAACGCAGGTTTCGGCGAGGTTCCATTCGCATTTGGTCTCCCACTCGTTCATCCAGATTTCGACGCCGAAAGGTTCGATATGCATGGGTCTCTCTCCTGTCTCTCAAGCGCTTGCGGCGCGGTAGATGGCATTGGCGATGGCGATGTCTTCCAGCCCTAGCCCGATCGAGCGGAAGAACACCGGCTGCTCAGGCTCCGGCCCCTCACATGTTCCGGCGGCCAGCCCCGCCAGATCACCCCGGAGCTGTTCCGCGCTCCAGCCATGATCCCGCGCCGCCAGCACCATCTCACCGGCACTTGCCGGCGTGGTCTCACGGTAATCGCAATAGACCTGCGCCGAGGCCAGGAACGCGGGCGCGATCTCATGCGCCTGGGCAACATTGGTGCTGATCGAGGTGACCAGCGCCCCCGGCGCCACCGCCGCGGTGTCCAGAACCGGCGTACCGGAAGAGGTGCACAGCATCACCACATCCGCCTCACGCGCCGCCTCTTCCGCACTGACGGCAAACGCCACATCCGGACAGATCCCGCGCCAGGCGGCCTGCTTGTCCGCATCGGCGCCCAGCCCCGGCGAAAAGACCCGCACTTTCTGCCAGCCGCGCAAGCCCTGCACATGCCGCCAATGCGCCTGCGCCACAGCTCCAGAGCCGATGACCGCCACAGTTTTCACGTCTTGCCTAGCAAGCAGATCCACTGCCAGCGCAGTTGTGGCTGCGGTGCGCTCGGTGGTCAGCCGCCCGGAGTCGCACAGCATCAGCGGCTGGCCTGTCTCCATTGACATCAACACCGTCCAGGCGGTGATCACCGGCCCGCCCTCGCGCACCAGATAAGGCGACAGCTTCGCACCAAACGAACCGCCCCCGGCGCCCAGATAGGTGATGAAATCCCCCTGCCCTTCGGGAAACAAGGTCAGCGTCTGCGCCGGCTGCATCGCCTCGCCGCGGCCCAGTTCAGCAAACAGCGCCCGCATCTCCTGCAGCACATCGACCTGCGGCAGCAGCCGCGCCACGGCTTCGGCATCCAAAACAATCGGGGGAGTCGTCATCGGCAATTTCCTTCTTTGCCCGCGACCCTAAGGAGCCCCCGCACCCCGCGCCATCATCCTCAAGGATGATGCGCCCGCCGCACCGCCATGTTATGCCGCCGGAACCAGGAGGATGATGTGGACTATCAGGGCACTGACATCGAAACCGCGAACAGCGCGCTGGCCCGCGTCATCGGCGGCAGCGGCGGCGCGGCTGAGCTGATTGCCGCCCCCCCCCCCCCGCTGCCCTTTTCCCCCGCCTTCTGCGTGGTGAACCGCCCCGGCCAGCGCCCGCAGTACCTGGCAGACACCTACCCGCAAGGCGCCGCCAAGGACGCGGTGCAGCTTTACGCCCGCAGCACCTACCTCTTGAACCCGGTCTACAACGCCATCCTCGACGGGCTGCAGCCCGGGCTTTACCGGATGGCGGATCTCGCACCCGACAACTGGAACCCGGCGCCGGAAACCCCCGGCATCCTGGTCGAAGACGCCGAGGAGATCGGCTACCGCACCCCCGGCTGGCCTGCGGGCCTGGTGGAACTCACGCTGCTGGCGGAACTGCCCGAAGGCGCCATGGGCGAGATCAGCTTTGCCCGTCCCGCCGCCCAAGGCGGCTACCCGGACGATCTGCTGGAGCGCCTGCGCCCCTTCCTGCCCCTCTTCGCTGCCGCCTTCCGCCAGCTCTGGTCCCGCGAGGCTGTGGCTCCGGAAACCGCTGATCCGGACCGCACGCTGAGGGATTTTGCCCGCGCCATCCTCTCCCCGCGCGAGGCGGAGGTGGTGCAGATGGTTCTCAAGGGCCACTCCAGCCTGTCGATCAGCCTGACCCTGGGCATCGCCCTGCCCACCGTCAAAACCCCCCGCAGGAACGCCTATGCCAAACTGGGCATCAGCACCCAGCAGCAGCTGTTCAACGCCTTCCTGGAATGGCAGAGGGCCCCCGGCTGCCCCTTCTGCCCCTGCTTCCCCCGCCCGGCCGGACCGCCGGTCAGCGCCTGACGGTCACAACCGCCGTCATATGCGGATGATAGGCGCAGAGGTACTCAAACCGCCCTTCCCGCTCAAACACCACCCCGGCCTGCGCGCCCTTGACGATCTCTCCAGTGTCCCAGCCGCCGTCCCGGCCCGTCGCCGTATGCGGGGCCGAGTCCCTGTTTTCCCAGACCACCCGGTCCCCCGGCCGGATCACCAGCTCAGCCGGGCTGAAGGTGAACCGCCGGATGGTCACGGCATGCTCCGCTCCCGCAGCCCGCCCCTGCCCGGCCTGCAGCATAGCTGCGGCCGTCAGGGACAGGCCGAAGCCCCGCCGGTTCAGCCGCATTGCAGCGCCGCCACCATGTTTTCCGCATGTTTTTCATGCGCCTGGAACGTCACCAGCCCCTCGCCCAGCAGTTCCTTGAGCTGCGGCACGGTTGCCCAGGGGATAAAGCTCTCTTCCAGCGTCTTGTTGACCAGCTGGTGATAGGCCAGCTCGTTGGCGGCATAGGCACAGTCGAAATCCTTGCCCGACAGACCGGCCAGCTCTGCCCGCTTCTCCGCGGCACCCGAAACCAGGGCCCGCGACAGGTCGTTGTCCTGCGGCGTCACATTCAGCTCGGCCACCAGCCCGCCCGCGGCCTCGTTCACCGCCGTATGGTCGCGCAGCATGACGGCGGCAAACTCCCGCACCTCCGGGCTTTCGGACACCGCCAGCGCCAGATGCGCATAACGGATATCAATTGCCCCGGCGGTATAGGCCGTATGCGCAATCTCCAGATCATTCATCTTGTCGCTGGCGCCAGCAGCCGTTGCCGCCGCGCAGGCCGCCGCCAAGGCGGTCATTTTCAGGTGTTTCACAGCTCTCTCCCTTTCAATCAATCAGGTGCAAGGACCCGCCATGCGATTCTTTGCACTCTTTGTTAATTACTTAAATTACAAAGTTGCGTCAAACCGGCGATCACACTAGGTGTTGCCCACTCACAGGAAAGTGCTCCGGATGCTTGGAACCAGTCAGTCTGCCATTCTGAAAACCCTGCTCTACCGGCCCGAGGGCGCCAATATCGACGCCCTGTCGCAAAGCCTGGAGATTTCCCGCAACGCCACCTACCAGCATGTCAAAACGCTGGAGCGCGACGGGCTGATCACCAGCCACCGGGTGGAAAAAACCAAGGGCCGCCCCGGCCAGACCTACCGGCTGACCCGCAAGGGCCAGGCCACCTTCAAGCAATCCTATTCGCTGATCGCCACGCTGCTGGTGAGTGCGGTCAAGGACCGGCTGGGCACAGACGAAACCAAGGCCCTGCTGCAGGATCTGGGCCGGACCCTTGCCGCAGGCTTGCAGGAGGACTTGGCCGGCCTGTCCGCCGAAGACAAGATCCGCGAAATCAGTGCTGCCTTGGCCAGTCTCGGCTATGAAGCCTCGCTGGAGGACGCCGAACCCGGCAGCCTCCCCGTTATTGCTGCGCACAATTGCGTCTTTCACGATGTGGCAGAGGAGCACCCGGAAGTCTGTGAAATGGACCTCACCCTGCTGCGCGGGCTCTCCGGCTGCCAGGTCGAGCATCGCGAATGCATCGTCAGGGGCGGCCAGCGGTGCCGGTTTGCCTTCCGCAAGGACTGAACAAGTCATGGCCCAGCGGGCCGAATTGCGTGCTGGCCCGGCCTAAGAGATCGCCGGAATCAGGCTCTAACTTAGGGTTTGTGCCTCAACCCAGCTCATGATCCGCTTGATTTCATCAATCAGGCAGGCCTGGAATTCCCGGTCGATCATCGACGCCCGGCTGCCCAGCGGCTCAAACACCGCAAACCGGTAGGCCGGCAGGTCCGGCACAATGCGCGCTGCCCCTCCATGACGCTGCTGCCAGTAATGCGCGGTAAAGGCGTCGACCACTGGCAGACCGCCGCAATGCTGCGACAGCGTCAGCGCCGCCAGCGAGGTCTCCGCCGTCATCGGAGCCCCTGCATTAGAGCCTATATTGCGCAACGCCAGCTCATCCGCCACCTGCCCCAACAGACCGATCAGCGGCGCGCCGCGCAGCTCCCTCAACAGCAGCGGCCCGGCCTCTCCGGCCAGCTCATGCCCCTCCGGCGCAAACACCATATGCGGCACCGCGCCTTCAAACAGCAGATGCATTCCGGTCGGCATATGCAGCACATTGGCAAAGCCGGTTTTCAGCGTCCCCGAGCGGGCAAAATCCAGCACCCATTTCGAGGATTTCACCTGCCAGGACACCTTGATCTGTTTCTCCCGCACCCCCAGCCGCTCCAGCGCCCTCGGCACGATTTCCAGCGAGGCGGCGGTGATGGTGGCAATCGACAGCGTGCCGCGCTCCTTGCGGGCAATCTGCGCCGCCGCCTCCTCGAGGTTCGACAGCACCAGATAGTTCCGCTCCACCTCCTCCAGAAACGCCTCCGCCTCCGGCGTCGGATGCACGCCCTTGCTCTTGCGCTGAAACAGCGGCACCCCGAACTGCCGCTCCAGATCGCCCAGGATCCGGCTGACGCTTGGCTGCGACAGGTTCAGCCGCCGCCCGGCGGCGGAGACAGAGCCGGTGGACATCACCGCGCGGAACACTTCGAGCTGCTTCTGACTGAACATGATATTCACTTTACGAATATCATGGGAAAAACATAGTATTTTTCCAAATCTCTTTGGCCCGCTACCGTCCCTGCGCCGCAACCGCAGAGGACCCCTATGCCGCCCCCCACGCCTCCGAATGTCATCCTGATCATGACCGACCAGCAGCGCGCCGACAGCCTTGGCTGCACCGGCAACCCGGTTGTGCAGACCCCGCAGATCGACGCCCTCGCCGCCCGCGGCGCTGTGTTCCGCAATCATTTCACCCCGCATCAGATCTGCTCGCCCAGCCGCTCGACCCTGTTCTCCGGTCTGTTCGCCCGCCACCCCGGCCTCACCCGCAACGGCGTTGCCCTGCCCCAGGACCTGCCGCTGATCACCCATGACCTGAAGGCGGCCGGCTACCGCACCCACGGCGCGGGCAAGTTCCACTTCCAGCCCATCCTCGCAGGCGCCGAACACGAAATGCCCGACAGCAACGCCTTTTGGGATCTGCCGCAAAGCGCGGGCTGGACCGGCCCCTTCTACGGCTTTGACTCCGTCGACATCCTGATCGGCGAATCCGTCAGCGCCACCGAAGGCGGCCACTACGCCAACTGGCTGCGTGAAACCGCCCCCGAAGCCGCCGCGCTTTACCTCCCCGAAAACGCGCTGGAGCAGCCCCCCGAAGACATGGACGAGGTCTGGAAGTCCGCCATCCCGGCCGAGCTCCACTACAACAGCTGGATCACCGACCGCGCCTGCCATTTCCTGCAGAACCAAACCGGCGACGCGCCCTTCTTCCTCTTCGTCTCCTACCCTGACCCGCATCACCCCTTCTCACCGCCCGCACCCTGGTGCGACATGTACGACCCCGCCGAGGTCCCTGCCCCTGCCCAAGTCCCGGACGAACTGGCGGCGATGCCCTCCTACATCCTCGACAACGACCGCGAGGAAGCCGCCAGCAGCTATGTCGACTTCCTGCGCAACCCTGGCCCCCCGCGCGAGCAGGGCTTCATGCAGACCACCAAACGCTTCTCCGACGCCTCCCTGCGCCAGGCCATCGCCCATACCTACGGCATGGTCTCGATGATCGACGACGGCATCGGACGCATCCTCGCCCAGCTTGACGCCCAGGGCCTGACCGGGGACACCCTGATCATTTTCACCTCCGATCACGGCGAGCTGCTGGGCGATCACGGGCTGATCCGCAAGGGCCCCTCCCCCTACCGGCCGCTTTTGCATGTGCCGCTGATCATGGCCGGACCGGGCGTCGCCCCCGGCGAGCGAAACGGCATCACCAGCCACTTGGATCTGCGTGCCACGCTGCAGGACCACCTCGCCCTGCCCCAACAGAACACAGACGGGAAATCCTTCCAGCCCATGCTGCCCGCGCCCGAAACACCGGGCCGCGAGACCTTCTATGCCGAGTACCACCCGCGCACCCGCATGGACACTTACAACCAGACCCTGCTCAGCGCGGACTGGCGTTTCACCCTTTATCCGGAAAATCCGGACTGGGGCGAGATGTTCCACCTCGCCTCTGATCCGGGCGAACACGTAAATCTTTACTTTCATCCGGACTATACCAAACAAAAACAACAGTTTACCGAGCAGCTCACCCGCGAATTCCCGCCTGCCTCCCAGGCCGGCGGCCCATCGCTTGCGACCTACTGATGCGCGCAGGCCAAGATCACTCCAGGGAGACCAGAATGACCCATCCCCACATCCACCCCGCGGCCCGCATGCACGCCGCCGAAGTTCAAGGCGGCAAGCTCAGCCGCCGCGAATTCCTGTCCCGCGCCACCGCGCTTGGCGTTAGTGCCACGGCTGCCTACGGGCTGATCGGAGCAGCCGCCCCGGCCCGCGCCGAAACCGTGCCCCAGCAGGGCGGCACCCTGCGTATCCAGATGGACGTGAAAGGCCTCAAGGAGCCCCGCGTCTACGACTGGTCGCAGATCGGCAACATCACCCGCGGCACCTTTGAGTACCTGGTCGAGTACAACAACGACGGCTCCTTCCGCGGCATGCTGCTGGAAAGCTGGGAGGTGAACGACAGCGCCACCGAATACACCCTGCACGTCCGCCCCGGCGTCACCTGGCACAACGGCGATCCCTTCACCGCCGCCGACGTCGCCCGCAATATCGAAGGCTGGTGCGACAAATCCGTCGAGGGCAACTCCATGGCCGGCCGAATGGCCACCCTGGTCGACAAGGACAGCGGCAAGGCCCTTCCCGGCGCCATCACTGTGGCCGATGACCTGACAGTAAAACTCACCCTGCCCCGCCCTGACATCTCGCTGATCCCGGCGATGGCCGACTACCCGGCGCAGATCATCCACGCCAATTTCGACACCGCCGACCTGCTGAACAACATCGGCACCGGCCCTTACGTGATTGCCGAGCATCAGGTCGGCGTGAACTGCATCCTCGAACGCAAGGCGGATTTCACCTGGTGGGGCACCGAGGTCTACGGCGGCCCCTACCTCGACCGCATCGAGTATCTCGACTTCGGCACCGATCCCTCGTCCTGGCTGGCGGCGCTGGAATCCGAGGAAGTCGACATGCTGCATGAATCGGTCGGCGAATACATCTCGATCCTCGACGATCTCGGCCTGGAGAAGTCCGAAGTTGTGACCGCCTCAACCCTGGTGATCCGCCCCAACCAGCAGGCCGAGATAAACGGCGTCAAACCCTATGCCGACGTCCGCGTCCGCAAGGCGCTTGCATTAGCCGTCGACAACAAGGTCTGCCTGGAACTGGGCTACAACAATCTCGGTGCGCCCGCCGAAAACCACCACGTCTCCCCGGTGCATCCGGCCTATGCCGTACTGCCGCCGCTGGAGGTGAACCCGGAAAAGGCCAAGGCGCTGATGGACGAGGCCGGCATGGGAGACTTCGAGCATGAGCTGATCTCGATCGACGACGACTGGCGCCGCAACACCTGCGATGCCGTGGCGGCCCAGCTGCGCGATGCAGGCATCAAGGTAAAACGAACGGTGCTGCCCGGCTCGACATTCTGGAACGACTGGACCAAATACCCGTTTTCAGCCACCAACTGGAACCACCGCGCGCTGGCGGTGCAGATCCTGACCGTGGCGTACCGCTCAGGCGAGGCCTGGAACGAGTTTGGCTGGGACAACCCGGAGTTTGACGCACTGCTGGACGAGGCCCTGGCCATTGCTGATGCCGGCAAACGCCGCGCAGTCATGGCCAAGATCCAGAAGCTGATCCAGGATGAGGGCGTCGCCATTCAGCCTTATTGGCGCGCGCTTTACCGCCACCACCGTCCTGGCCTTGCCGGCTGCGGCCAGCATCTCTCCTTTGACCACCATCACTATAAGATGGGCTGGATCTAAGTCTCTTTCTCTGGGCCAGTCATCGCGGCTGGCCCAAAGACCCCGGACTTTACTCCGGGCCTCGTGAAAACCCGGGCAGGGGGTTTGGATCAAGAGCCGTTCCCTCGCTCTGATCTGCCTGCAAAAACTCCGTTATCACCGCTCTCAAGCCTCGGCGCCCCACCTGTTGCGTTGGCACCGGACGCACCGCTTTGTAGTTGTTAAGCCCGCAAGGCTACTGTGCTCCGAAGCAAAGTTCTCAGACCGCAGGCCCTGTTCACAGCCGCAACCAGCCAAAGTTCACAGCTGTGAACTCCTCACGCTGCCGCCCGGCGGGAGAGCGCGACCACCATCGGCCCGCTGGAGAACGTCCCGGCCAAAGCCTTGGCACTGAGGCTCCGCAGATAAGCACTGGGAGAACGGATATCGCCAAACCGTTCCAGCATAGCAGCCACCACAACCGAGGCTTCAGCTGCCCCCATGGCGCGCTTGGCCTCCTCCCAGACCTGGGAAGAGATTCCCATCATGGGCCGCACGGTATCCGCGGCGCGCTGGAGGCTGGACCAATTTGTGATTCCGCCTTCGGCATAGCTTCGGATTTCTCCGCAGGATGCCAGGATCAGGCGGAGAGAGATGTTCGGTTCCGTTGGGGTGCTCCTTGGGGTTTGGTTAGAAACTGTGTGGTCCGGCAGGATCTGCGCTGAGGCCTTCTCAGCATATGCCATGTCCTTTTGCGGTATGGTTTCAGATCCGTGCGCAGCCATAGCCGCCTGTTCAGATTCATAAGAGTCTTTCTTTGAATTCTGATAGTGCTGCTCAATTTGACTGTCACTGGTGCTCAGTTCTTCGGTCAAAACAGGCTCTAAAAGGGTTTTTACCTCGGTCAGCATCTGTTCCAGACCCGAGGCGATCAGCTGCAGTTCGTCCAAACCAAGCTTGCGGCGCAGGGAACGGGCGGTGAGCACGGCGCAGTCCTGGAAGCGGGTCCAGTGGGGCACGTCCGGATGCTCCGCCTCACCCAGAAGCGCAAGATTGGCAAGATCCCGGCGCATCAGGCTGACGGTTTCGCGCAGCTGTTTGATACGGGCCTGAAGGGCGCGCTCAGCTTCCGCCGCGTCCGAGATTTCGGCAAAGCGGCGGGCGAGGGGGGAGAGGTCGAACCCATAGGCCACCCGCTCCCCGCCATAACGGCGCACGTAGCGTTTGCCGTTCGGGCTGTCGCGGCGGATCAGAAGGCCGGCGGAAACCAGCTTGGCCAGATGGCGGCGCATGGAGGAGCAGGGCATGCCGTTCAGCCGCTCGCAGATGGTCTGGTTTGCCGGATGCACCACCGGGGAGCCGGCGGAGGGTTCGATCATCTTGCCGGGCAGGAAGCTGAGCAGCGCCTGCAACACCGTAAGGTCGCGGTCATTCAGGCCGTAGTGCTTACGTGCGGCGGCGAGTTCGCGCAGCACATCCCATTTGTTCACCGCAGCAGGCGCAATGGCCCGTTCGGTGGCGGCCTGCTGGTGCAGCAGGACAGCCTCCACCGTTCGCCCGAAAGGCGTGAGGGGCATGTATCCCATGTCATCATCACGAAAGACAAAAAAAGAGCGGCCCGCGAATCGCTTTGGACTTGCGGTTATGGGCTCCGGCCACTAACTTGAGAGTGCTAGAAACAAGTAGGTCTCGTGGAGCTCCGGCTTTGCGGGGCCTTCTTTTTTAGTCTGCTCTGTGCCTCCTTAAGTTATTGTTTTCATTTAACCTTCCACCCGTTCTTGCCAGCGGGCGTGAAGCTCTTCGATCAGGGTCTGGGCCTCGGCCTCGAACCAGTCGGCAAACTCGCCGCCGGGAAGCTCCAGGTTCAAACCCTTGGCGGAGCGGCGCAGGGTGGCACCGCGTTTGCCGCCGATGGTCAGTTTCTGCGCCCCTTGCAGCACCTTCTTTGCCGGTTTGGCGGCCTGCGGGGCAGGGGAGGGGACTGCGGCCTTGAAAACGGCTTCAAAGGCCAGCAGCGAGGGATCCGCCGCTGCGGCCTCAGAGCCTTCGACCACCGCTTCCACTGCGAAATTGCTGTACTCAGCTTCGGCAATCCGGATCAGGGCGTCGCGGTCGGCGCCGGTTTCCTCGATGGCCTTGGCGAGCGTGTCCCAGCGCGGGCGGCCGATGCCCTGGGCGGGGCCGATGGCGCGGGCGAGCTCCGGGCCGACGGCCTCGGCAATGGCGATGGCCATGGAGACCGAGGATTTGGTGACGGTCAGCACCTCGGCCACCTGCGACTGGTTGCCAAAGCCGTTCTCGACCAGCTCCTGCGCAAACAGGGCCTTTTCGATGAAGGTGAGGTCGCGCCGGGCCATGTTTTCGGAGATCTGGGCGCGCACCGCGGCGTCATCGTCGAGATTGGCAACCAGGGCGCGGATCTTCGCAACCTTGTCGGAGGAGCGGATCGCCTCCAGCCGGCGGCGGCCGTAGACCAGCAGGTAGCGGTCCGGTTCCGACGGGTGGCGGCGCACCAGGATCGGCACAGTCTGGCCGTTGGTCTCAATCGCGTCGCGCAGGTCGATGACGTCCGACGGGTCGAGCCGGTCGTTGATCCTGGTGTCTTCGATCTGATGCGGCTCCAGCTCCCAGACCCGGTGCGAGTCCACCGCGTCGCGGGCCGAGCGCAGGGCGCGGTTGCTGGTCATCATCGAGGTCGCCGGGCCAGGGGAGGCCATCGGCGCGCCGGCGGCGGCCAGGCTGTCGAGCATCGACAGGCGGGATTTCTTGCTGTTGCTCATGTGCGCCCCCAGGTTTCCTGAATGAGCTGGCTGATCTCGTCGTTGACCGCGTTCAGGCTTTCGACGGCGCGGTCATAGGTCGAGCGGGTGAAGGCACTGCGTTCGACCTCGTATAGAGTCTGTTTTGTGAGCCCTGCGTCGGAGATTGCGGTGGACTTCAGCATCGGCGCGTTCAGCACCTTGTCGCCGTACATGGTGCGCAGGAAGGCAACGATGCGGTTCTGCGGCGCGTCCGAGGGTTCGTAGCGTGTCAGCAGATAGCGCATCCAGTCGTGGCTCATATCGGCGCCGGATTCCGCGATCACGTCCATCAGGTCGGCGGTCATGCGCAGGAATTGCGACATCGACATCACGTCGAGCATTTCCGGGTGGATGGTGACCAGCACCCCGGTGGCGGCGGAAAGCGCCGACATGGTGAGGAAGCCGAGCTGCGGCGGGCAGTCGATGACCACCACGTCATAGTCCGAATCCACCTGTGTTAGAGCCTCTTTTACCCGGAAAAAGAACAATCCGGCGCTGCCCTGGGCCAGCGCCCGGGGGGTGTCGTGCTCAAACTCCATCAGTTCGAGGTTGCCGGGGATGAGGTCGAGATTCGGGATATAGGTCTTGCGGATCACCGATTGGATCGGGGCCGGATCGTCATAGCGGATCGCGTCATACAGCGTGCCGCCGTCCTGCAGGTCAAACTCCGGCTGCACCCCGTGCAGCGCGGTCAGCGAGGCCTGCGGGTCGAGGTCGATGGCCAGCACCCGGTAGCCCTTGAGCGCCAGACGCTGCGCCAGATGGGCGGAGGAGGTGGTCTTGCCCGAGCCGCCCTTGAAATTCATCACCCCGATGACCTGCATCTTGTCGCCATCACGGCGGCCGGGCAGATAGTCGCCGGGCTTGCGGGCGGTTTTTTCCAGCAGTTCGCGCAATTCCTGGATGTCGTCGGCAGTGTACTGGCGGCGGTTGCCGGGGGTCAGCTCGGGCGAGGGGCCCTTGCCGTCCAGATGCAGCTTGCGCAGGTAGGAATCATTCACGCCCAGCAGGGCCGCGGCCTCGCCGGAGGTGAATTTCCGCATGGTTTTCGAGGCGTTGGGCGGAAACAGGCTCTCGCGCTGCGCATGCAGCTGCGCCGCAATCCATTCGGAATGCTGGCGGATTACCGCGTTGAGGTCCTCGGGAGTGTGTGTAGTATCCATCTGCTCGCTGCCCGTATGTATATCCGTGGGTCTGCGCAGTTCGTATTGCTGCAGCGTGTTCACGGAAATTGGCGTTTACCGCCTCTTTTTCGTGACTATTGGCGAAACAGGCGGATTCGTGCAAGTGTTTTCTATACTTGACCGGTCAGCGGAAGCAGGCTGCGGCTGTTTGCGCAGCATTGTGGCCTGAGAGCAATATGGCCCTGTTAGGGTCTGATTTCACCCTTTTAACGTAAAATCGGCGCCGCGGTTACTCGCGCGCGCGCAGCTGTTTGCGGAAGTCGCGCGGCGGAGCGCCGTAGATTGCCGAGAAGGCGCGGGAGAAATGGGCGAGGTCTGAAAACCCGGTTTCCATGGCGATCTGCGTGAGCGACAGGCTGGTGTTGACCAGCTGCCAGCGGGCCTGTTCCATCTGCAGGGCGCGGCGGAAGCGGGCAGGGCTGCGGCCGGTTTCCGTCTGGAACACGCGGGAGAGCTGCGAGGGGCTGACGCCGAGGCTGTCCGCGATCTCGCCGGTGGTGAGGGGCTGGCTGAGGTTCTCGCGCATCAGCTGGATCGCCATGCGGATGCGGCGGTCGGCGTGGCTGTCGAACTTGCTGAGCGGGGTGATGGCCATTTCGGTGGCCTGGCGGTGGCGGTCGACGCTCATCTCGACCAGGCCTTTCAATGCGCGCTGGCGGCCCAGTTTCGGAGTGAGCAGGGAGATTGCCAGGTCGATGGAGGCGGTGCCGCCGGGGCAGGTGATGACGCGGCCGTCGCGGACGTGGATGTCGCGGCTGGTGATCTGCACGTCCGGGTAGCGGGACAGGAAATCGCGGCGGTGGCGGTGGTGGACCACGGCCTTGCGGCCCTTGAGCAGCCCGGCCTGGCCGAGGATGAAACTGCCGGTGCAGAGGCCGATGACGGTGCCGCCGCGGGCGTGGAAGGCGCGCATGTAGTCGAGCGTCTCCTGCGGCACGTCGTCGATGGTGGGCATCAGCGCGCCGATGGCGATCAGGTAGTCGGGGTCCTGCATCTCGGTGAAGGTGGTGTCTGGGGTGACGTCGATGCCGGCGCTGGCGCGGATCGGGCTGCGGTCGGGGCCGCAGATCTGCCAGCCGCAATAGATCTGCCGGTTGCGGTTATTGTCGTCAGCGGCGTGGCGCAGGGTGTCGACAAAAGCGCTGAGCGCCAGCACCGAAAAGGTCGGCGTCATGGTGAGCGCAAAGGTCACCTCGGGCTTGCGGGGGGCGGTCATGCGCAGTTTTTACAAGTAAATGAACATATCATTCAAGTTTTACCTGCCGGAATCTGGAATTTCCTGTCTCAAACAGGATCTGACAGCGAAGGCGGTTTTATGGAACTTGAGCGGGAAATCGAACTTCTCGGCGTGCATGCGGAAGGCGAGGTCGGGCGGGTGATCGTCTCCGGCGCGCCGGAGATTCCCGGTGAGACGCTGGTGGAGAAGATGGGGTACATCAACACCACCGACGACAGCCTGCTGAAGCAGTGCCTCTATGAGCCACGCGGGGCGGCGCAGATGACGATCAACCTGCTGCAGCGCTCCTGCCGGGCGGAGGCGGAGTATGGCTTTATCCCGCTGCAGGCGGACGGGGCGCATGCGATGTCCGGCTCCAACACCATGTGCGTGGTGACGGCGCTTTTGGAGAGCGGGCTGGTGCAGGCCGAGGGGCCGGAGGCGGTGGTGCCGCTGGACACGCCTGCGGGGCTGATCAAGGCAACCGCGTTCTGGGACGGCAAGAAGGTGGAGCGGGTGCAGATTGCAATGCCGGTGAGCTTTGCCGAGCATTTCGACCATCCGCTGGAAGTGGCGGGCCTGGGCACCATCAAGACCGATGTGGCCTTTGGCGGCTGCTATTTCGCGCTGATCCGAGCCGAGGAGCTGGGGTTTGCGATTGCCCCGGACGAGGCGCGGGACCTGGTGGAGCTGGGCGCGCGCATTCAGGCTGCAGCCGCGGAGCAGATCAAAGTGCAGCATCCGGAGGTCGATGCCTTCAACCGGGTGGAATACCCGATGTTCATCGCGGGGCAGGGGGCGTCGATCCGCAATGCGACGATCATTCACCCGGGCCGCATCGACCGCTCGCCCTGCGGCACGGGAACCTCCGCACGGCTGGCGGTGATGCTGGCGCGGGGGGAGATCAGTCTGGCGGATACGGTGTCGTCGTGTTCGATCATCGGCGGCGAATTCACCGCAAAGATCACCGGGACAACCACCTGCGGCGGGCGGGAGGCGCTCCTGCCGCAGGTTGCCGGGCGGGCCTGGATCTATGGCCGCCATGTGCTTGGAGTGCATCCCTCTGACCCGTTCCCGCTGGGCTACACGCTTTCCGATACCTGGGGCACAGCGGCGCCCCGCTGACCCCCTGTGCCCCGGCTGCCGCCGCCGGTGCAGCAGCCCGGGGCTTACCCCTCATTTTCCGGCACTAACTTGGGAGGATATGCAATGAAACTCTTTACCGGACTTAAACTGGGTGCTGCGGCGCTGGTGCTGATGACGGCCACCGGCGCGGCGGCCGCCGATGTGAAACTGCGCCTGGCGGGGCAGCACCCGGTCGACCACAACGCCACCAAGGTGCTGAAGGAAACCATCGCCGAAATCGAAGGCGCCGGCGTCGGCGTCGAGATTAAGCTGTTCCCGGCCGGCCAGCTGGGCAATGGCGAGGTGGTGTTTGATGACGTTGCCGCAGGGGTGATCGATATCGGCCATACCTTCATCTACAGCCACAAGGACCCGGTGCTGGAAATCAACTCGCTGCCCTATCTGGTCAGCAACTACGAAGAGATGGAGAAGGTCTATTCGGCAGGCTCTGCCTTCTATGGCATCTATGACGAGCATATCGCAGCGCAGGGCATGAAACTGCTGGGCGTCTTTGCCGAAGGGTTTATCGGCGTGGGTTCGACCAAGGCGCCGGCTGATGCGGGCGGCACCGGGGACAAGGATCTGAACATCCGGGTGTGGAGCGCTGACGTGGGCCGGCTGACGGCACAGGCGATCGGCTTCAAGACCACCACGATGAACTGGGGCGATGTGGTTCCGGCGATCCAGCAAGGCGTGATCGAGGGTGTGATCGGCGGCACTGCCGAGTCGAATTACACCGTGTTCGGAGACAGCGTGAAATACTTCACCCCCTATAACGCCTTTGTCGAAAACACTGCCTTTTACATCAATCAGAACACCTGGGACGGTTTGAGCGCCGATCAGCAGCAGGTGATTGCGGACGCCTTTGCCAAGGCCTCGGCCAAGTCCTTTGCGCTGAGCAAGAGCGTTGATGCCGAATACATCGGGCGGCTGGGTGAAAAGAACATCGAGGTGGTGGGCATTTCCGACGCCGAGCGCGCGGCGCTGGCAGCGCATGTGCGCGAGACCGTCTGGCCGGTGCTGGAGGACAAGCTGGGCAAGGCGCTGCTCGACTCGATCAAGGCCGACCTGAACTGATGATGTGCCGGGGCGGGCTTGGGCCTGCCCCGGCGCCCTTGCGGAGGGGGAGCCCATGGACCTTCTGGTCAAACTGGAGCGCGCCATCGTGTTTACCTGCAGCCTGTTTCTGGCCTCGGTGTTCCTGGTGGTGGTGCTGATGCGCTATGTCTTTGAAAGTGATCTGTTTGCCTATGAGGAATGGGCGCTGATCGTGGCCTTTCTGTTGTATTTTGCAGGGGGCGCGCTGGCTTCGAAAACCGACAGCCACATCAAGGCCGATATCATTCTGGAAATGATCCGAACGCCGCGCGGGCGGCAGGTCTATTCCGGTGTGATCCAGCTGGTGGAGGCGCTGATCCTGGCCGGGCTGACCTATTTCGCGGTGCGCATGTTTCTGAACGAATTTGCCCGCTGGCCGAACATCCCCGCCACCACCGTTTACAAGATCCCGCTGGCGGTGCCGCGGTTCTTCATTGCCGCGGGGTTTGTGCTGATGACCCTGCATGCGCTGCTGAACGGGCTGCAGACCCTGCGCGGTGCCCGTGCGGCCAGCCCGGAGGCTGCATCATGACCCTGGCTATCGTTTTCATCCTGCTGTGCCTGCTGCTGGTGATCGGGCTGCCGGTGCCCTTTGCCTTTGGCGCGGTGCTTTTGTACCTCGGCTGGGCGGCCGAGACCGATATCGCCAATTTCCTGTCCTCAGGCCATTGGCGGATGAACAACATCGTGCTCTTGGCAATCCCGCTGTTCATCCTGTCCGGCGCAATCATGAACCGGGGCAAGCTGGCGGAGCCGCTGGTGGATATGGCCTCCTTGTTCCTGGGGCGCTTCCGCGGCGGGCTGTCGGCGGCGGCGGTGCTGGCGAGTGCCATTTTTGGCTCGATCTCCGGGTCGGCGGCGGCAACGCTCACCTGCATCGGCGGGGTGATGCTGCCGCGGCTGGAGCGGCACAACTACCCCAAGGGGTTCTCGGCAGCGCTGATCGCCAATGCGGCGCCGCTGGGTCTGCTGATCCCGCCCAGTTCGATCCAGATCATCTATGCCTGGGTGACGCGGCAGTCGGTGCTGAAGTGTTTTCTGGCCACCGTGGTGCCGGGGATCATCCTGATCACCCTGCTGTGCCTGGTGAACTGGGTGCTGATGCGGACCCGCAGGGAGATCGTGCTGGAGGGGGCGCCGCAGTCGCTGATGGCTGAGACCCGCCGCCGCACCGCCTTTGCCACCCCGGCGCTCTTGATGCCGGTGATCATCCTGGGCGGTATCTACGGCGGGGTGATGACCCCGACCGAGGCGGCGGCAATTGCGGTGTTTTATGCGCTGCCGGTGGGCTTCTGGGTCTACCGCGGCCTCAACTGGCAGACCTTCAAGGAGGCGGTGATTGAAAGCGGTGTCACCACCGGCGCGGTGATGGTGATGTTCTTCATGGTGATGATCGTGAGCCGCCTGCTGGTGTTCGAGGACATCCCGGCGCTGGCGCAGGAGTTCATCTATTCGGTGTCGGAGAACCCGATTGTGATCCTGTTGATGATCAACATCGTGCTGGTGGCGATCGGGATGCTGATGGACGACGTCTCGGGCGTGCTTTTGTCGGCGCCGCTGCTGCTGCCGGTGGTGCAGGATCTGGGCGTCGATCCGGTGCAGTTTGCCGCCATCATCGGGGTCAATCTGGGCATGGGCAACATCACTCCGCCAACCGCGCCGCTGCTCTATCTGGGGGCGCGGGTGGGGCAGACATCCGTGCAGTCGATGCTGAAGCCGACGCTGCTGATGATCGCCTTTGCCTGGATCCCGACGCTGCTTCTCACAACCTACATTCCGGACGTCGCGCTGGCGCTGCCGGACTATGTTCTCGGATACTAAGGACAGGATGACATGACGTTTTACCAGGATATCGCCGCGCGGCTGGACGGGCTGAAGGCGGAAGGGCTGTATAAGCGCGAGCAGCCGATTGCCTCGCCGCAGCAAGGCGAGGTGGTGCTGGAGGATGGCAGCCGCAGCATCAACCTCTGCGCCAACAACTACCTTGGCCTGTCGAACCATCCGGCGCTGGTGGAGGCGGCGCAGGGGGCGCTGGACCAGTTCGGGTTCGGCATGTCCTCGGTGCGGTTCATCTGCGGCACGCAGGTCCCGCACAAGGCGCTGGAGGCGCGGCTGAGCGGGTTTCTGGGAATGGAGGACACCATTTTGTTCCCAAGCTGCTTTGACGCCAATACCGGGCTGTTCGAGACATTGCTGGGGCCCGAGGATGCGGTCATCTCGGATGCGCTGAACCATGCCTCGATCATCGACGGGGTGCGGCTGTGCAAGGCGCAGCGGTTCCGCTACGCGAATTCAGATATGGCGGAGCTGGAGCGCTGTTTGCAAGAGGCGCAAGGCGCGCGCTACCGGCTGATTGCCACCGACGGGGTGTTCTCGATGGACGGCTATATCGCGAAGCTGCCGGAGATTTGCGACTTGGCCGAGAAATACGATGCCATGGTGATGGTGGACGACAGCCACGCGGTGGGATTTCTGGGCGAACACGGGCGCGGCACGCCGGAGCTGTGCCGCGTGGAAGGCCGGGTGGATATCCTGACCGGCACCCTGGGCAAGGCCCTGGGCGGGGCCTCCGGCGGCTATGTGGCGGCACGGCGGGAGGTGGCGGACTGGCTGCGGCAGCGCTCGCGGCCCTATCTGTTCTCCAACACGCTGGCGCCGGTGATTGCGCAGACCAGCCTGCGTGTGCTGGACCTCCTGGAGGAGGAGCCGGAGCTGCGGGCGCGCTTGCGGCGCAACGCGGAGCATTTCCGCCGGGAGATGACGGCGCTGGGGTTCGAGCTTTTGCCGGGGGAGCATCCGGTGATTCCGCTGATGCTGCGCGATCCGCAGCTGGCGCAGGATTTTGCCGCGCGGCTGCGGCAGCTGGGCGTCTATGTGGCGGCGTTCTCTTTCCCGGTGGTGCCCAAGGAGCAGGACCGCATCCGCACCCAGATGTCGGCGGCGCATTCGATCGAAGAGCTGGACCGCGCCATTGCCGCTTTTGCCCAGGCGGGGCGCGAGCTGGGCGTCATATCCTGAAGGAGGACTGCAGATGTTTTCATTGAAAGGGCAGACAGCGATTGTCACCGGCGGCGCCAGCGGCATTGGCCTGGCCACTGTCTGGATGCTGGCCGAGCTGGGGGCGAACATCGTCATTGCCGACCTGAATGAAGAGGCTGGCGCCGACGCGGTGCGGCAGCTGGAAGGGGAGGGGGCCGAGGCCTTGTTCCTGCGCACCAATGTGGCCGAGGCTGCGGATGTGGACGCGCTGATCACCGCCACGCTGGAGCGGTTCAAGGGCATGGAGATCCTGATGCATTTTGCCGGGATCGGGCTGGAGCAGCATGTGCTGGACACCACGCGGGAGAACTGGGAGCGGATCATTGGCGTGAACCTCACCGGCAGCTTCCTGATGCTGCAGGCGGCGGGCCGGGTGATGGTGGAAAAGGGCTATGGCCGGATTGTCGCGATGTCCTCGATGGCCGGGGTGCGCGGCGGGACCGGGCGCACGGCCTATGGCGCCTCCAAGGGCGGGGTGTCGGCGATGATGCGGGTGATGGCGATGGAATGGGCCAAGCATGGCGTCACGGTGAACGCGCTGGCGCCGGGCGGGATCGAGACCGCTTTGGTCAAGAAGATGCACGACGCCGAGACCCGCCGTGCCTATCTGGCGGGCATCCCGATGGACCGTTACGGCACGCCCGAGGAGGTGGCCGCGGCGGCGGTCTATCTGGCACTGCCGCAGTCGAGCTATATCACCGGGGTCAATTTGCCGGTGGATGGCGGATTTGATGCCTCCGGGGTGATTAAGAGCGGCTGATGCAGCATTTATCGCTCAATTGATGCCATTTGCCCGGCCGACAGGCCGGGCTGCGCCGACCCGCCCCCATGGGGCGGCGCAATAGCGCCACTCCGCGGGTCTCTGCAGCCCTTTGCTCTTCATGGAAGGGGAAGGCTAAGGGACGATCTGTCCAGGCCAGTGCGCTTCCGTCTGCGCCCGGAACTCGGTCTCGGTGTAACTGCCGAACCAGTCCAGAAAAGCCGCAATGCGCGGGGAACTCCGGTCGCGGGCCACGGCATAGAGGCCGTCCTCCAGCACCACCGGCGTGCCGAGGACCGGCACCAGCTGCCCCTCCTGCAGGAAGTCGATGGCGGTGCCGATCCATCCAAGCGCGATGCCGCGGCCGCTGAGAGCGGCTTGCATCATCAACAGGTGGTTGTCGAAGGCGGGGCCGGGCAGGGGACCGCTTTGCCTGACGCCGAAGTAGGCAAACCATTGCGCCCAGTCGTACCAGGATTTGTCGTTGGAGCGGGCGTGCAGCAGGGTGTGGGCCAGCAGGTCCTGCGGGTGCGGCGCAGCGCCCGCCTGTTCGAGGTAGCCCGGGGAGGCGACCGGCAGGATCTGCTCGCGGAACAAAAGCCGGGAGCGGCAGCCGGGCCAGCTGCCGCGGCCAAAGCGGATGGCGACGTCGATGCCGGGGTCGAGCGTGGACAGCCCGTGGAAGGCAGTGACCATATTGACCTGGATGCCGGGGTGCGCGGCGTGAAACCCTTTGAGCCGCGGCAGCAGCCAATAGTTGCCGTAAGCCAGGTTGCAGGAGATCGTCAGTGTGTTGTCTTCCCTGCGGCGGCGCAGAGCCTGGGTGTCGGCCGAGAGCTGCGCCAGGCAGGTGCTGAGCGAGGCGATGTACTCGGTGCCCTCCGCCGTCAGCGCGACGGGGCGGGCGGAGCGGTCGAACAGTTTGGTCTCCAGGAAAGCCTCTGCCTGGGTCACCGCGTGGCTGACGGCGGACTGGCTGGTGTTCAGCTCTTCGCCGGCGCGGGTGAAGCTGCGCAGCCGGGCCACGGCCTCGACCGCCAGCAGGGCCTTCAGCGGCGGGATGGTCTTCCAGTAATGCATCATGAAATTCCTTCATGATAGAATGATCGCTTTCTCTCTACCCTTGCCGCCTCTTTGCCGTTGAAATCAAGCGGAATGCGCGGGGCAGAAGCCCGCGGGAGGCATGAGGGGAGACGATATGGCAGGGCTGATAGAGGTGAACACGCGCGGCCGTGTGCTGGAAGTGGCGATGAACCGGCCGCCGGTGAATGCGATCAATCTGGATCTGAGCCGCCAGATGTATGCGGCGTTTCAGCGGCTGAACGAGGATGAGGGCCTCAGCGTCGGGCTGCTGTCGAGCCTTGGCAATGAGAAGAACATTTTCTCGGCGGGCTGGGATCTGAAGGCCTTTGCCGCCGGCGAAAGCGCGGATGCGGAGCAGGGGTTCGACCTTGGCCCCGGCGGCCTGGGCGGATTGCCGGAGTATTTCGATCTTTATAAACCCGTGGTGGTGGCGCTGGCGGGCGGCGCCATCGGCGGCGGCTTTGAGCTGGCGCTGGGGGGCGATGTGATCATCTGCGCCGAGGATGCCTATTTCTGGCTGCCGGAGATGCAGCGCGGCTTCCTGCCTGATGCAGGCGCGATCCAGAAGCTGCACCACCGGATTCCGTGGAATGTGGCGATGGATCTGATCCTGACGGGGCGCAAGATGTATGCCGATGAGGCGAAACATTGGGGATTGGTGCGTGATGTGGTGCCTGTCGATCAGCTGATGGAACACGCCCGCGGGGTGGCGGATACGATTGCGCAAGGGGCGCCTTTGGTTGCAGGTGCGCTAAAGGAATACATGCGCAAATATGGCCACCGCTCGGTTGAGGAAAGCCATGCGGCGGTGCGCCGGGCCTGGGTCGGCAGGAGCGATATGCCGATCTACGAGCAGATGATCCGGTCGGAGGATTTCACCGAAGGCTCGCTGGCTTTTGCCGAAAAACGCGACCCCAAGTTCAAGGGCTGAGATGATGCACAGGCTTTCTCCGATGTTCGAGGCCCGCTCGGTGGCCGTGGTGGGCGCCTCGGCGCGGGCCGGCTCCTTTGGCGCGCGGCTGGCTGAGGCGGCATTGTCCGGCGGGTTTCAGGGGCGGATCAGTTTCATCAACCCGCGCGGCGGGGAGATTTCGGGGCGGCAGGCGCTGTCCTCGATCCGGGAGCTGGACCATGCGCCGGATGTGGCGGTGCTGGGGATCGGCGGCGCGAATCTGGAGGCGGCGCTGGTGGATGCGATTGCGATGGGCGCGAAATCGGCGGTGGTGTTCGACCTCTGCCAGGGTGAGACGGTCAATGGCACGCCGATCCTGACGCGGCTCAAGGATATTGCGGCTGAGGCCGGGCTGCCCATTTGCGGCGGCTCGGGCATGGGGGTGATCAACACGCAAACCGGGCTGGTGGGCAGTTTTTATCCGGCAGATCACATGAAGGCCGGGGGGATCTCGCTGATTGCCCATTCCGGCAGCGTCTTTACCGTGCTGGGGATGAACGATCCGCGCTTCCGCTTCGATCTGGTTGCCTCCCCGGGGCAGGAGATCGGCGCGACGGTGGATGAATACATCGCCTATGCCGCCAGCCGCGAGACCACCAAGGCGATTGCGGTTTTCATGGAGAGCGCCCGCAGCCCCGAAGGGCTGGTGCAGGCGCTGAAGCTTGCGCGGGAGGCGGGCAAGCCGGTGGTGATCTGCAAGGTGGGCCGCACCGAGGAGAGCGCGCGGCTGGCGCGCTCGCACACGGGCGCGCTGGCGGGCAGCCATGCGGCTTATGAAGCGGTGTTCGAGGAATGCGGCGCGATCTCGGTCGATACGGTCGATGCGCTGATGAACACGGCGCTGTTGTGCTCCTCGGGCCGCATTCCGGGGCCGGGCGGCGCCGGGCTGGTGACCGACAGCGGCGGGTTGCGCGAGATGCAGGTGGATCTGGCGGCGGAGACCGGCACGCCGCTGGCGGTGCTGAGCGGCAAGACCCGCATCGCGCTGCGCGAGGCTTTGCCGCCGGAGCTGGAGCCCTCCAACCCGCTCGACTGTGCGGCGGATCTGACGGATGAGTTCCCCAAGGTGTTTGACCGGGGCCTCGATATTCTGGCGCAGGCGCCGGAGGTGTCGATGCTGGGGTTCGAGGCGGATCTGCGCGACGATTATGTTTATGAGCCCGGGCTGCTGGAACACGCCAGGCAGCTGCGGGCACGCACGGACAAGCCGGTGTTTTTCTATGCCAGCTTTGGCCAGACCCATAACCGCGGCATTGGTGAGGCGCTGGCGGAAGCGTGGGTGCCCTGCCTGAACGGGGCCGAAACCGCGATGCAGGCGGTGAAAGCGTTTCAGGCCTGGGCCGATGGCTTGCAGGTGGAGGTTGAGACCGCGCCTGAGGTGCCTCTCGGGCAGGCGCTGCCCGCGCATCTGGATGAGGCGGCGAGTTTGGAGGTGCTCTCCGGCTTTGGCGTGCCGGGCGCGCTCAGCCAGGTGTGCAGCGACGCGGGAAGCGTGGCTGCCGCGGGTCAGGACCTGGGCTTCCCGGTGGTTCTGAAAACTGCCGAGGCTGGGATTGACCACAAGAGCGACTTGGGCGGGGTGGTCCTCAACCTTGGGGATGCGGCAGCGCTGGCGGCGGCTTATGCGGAGCTGTCGGCGCGGCTGGGGCCGCGGGCGGTGGTGCAGAAACAGGCCTCGAAAGGCGTTGAGCTAGCCTTTGGCTGCGTGATGGATCCGGATTTCGGGCCGCTGGTGATGGTGGCGCCGGGCGGCACGCTGGTGGAGCTGTTTGATGAACGCCAGTTTGCCCGGGCGCCGTTTGGGCCGGGGCAGGCCGAGAAGATGATCCGCCGCTTGCGGGTGGCCAGGCTGATCGATGGGGTGCGGGGCGATGCGCCGCGGGATATGGCGGCAGCGGCGCAAGCCTTGAGCGCGTTTTCCGTGGCCTGTGCTGCGATGCGGGATCGGGTGGCTGAGATCGACGTGAACCCGGTGATGGTGACGGAAAGCGGCGCAATGGCGGTGGATGCGCTGATCGTGCCTGCGCAGGACGCTGTCCGGGAGGGGGCGGAATGAAGG